>DASZAZ010000014.1:0-36751 GCA_035944635.1 Microvirga sp. | reverse complement strand
GGCGTCTTGCCCCTCGGGCGGCAGATCTCGATCAGGGGCTCCAGCAGAGCCCATTGTGCGTCGCTGAGCATCGCTCCTCCTCACCAGAAGGAGCAAAACGCAAGCCATCCCAATCCGTTCAAGCGATAACAGGCCCTAGTGTGCCAGTCGGCCTCAGCGGTAAACCCAACGCTGGCGAGCGAGATGAACTCCTGAGCGGGGTGCCAGCCCTCGACAAGCAGCGGGCGACATTCGGGCTGCGACGCGGGCGGCGCCTCCTGAACGAGGCCAAGGTCCGCTCGCAGGCAGCCGGCGTTGCGGCTGCCGCGACCAACCTCCGCAACGTAACGCCTGCTGATTGCCGGCTATGTGGCTACTGCAGAGCCCGTTCGAATTCTTTGGCGCGGCGCAGCATCGGTTCGCTCCGGTCCTCGACGGGGGCAGGCCCTTCGCTGGCAAGGAGCTGCATTTCCCAGGTGAACGCGACGCCGGTTGCTCCGCCGTGCTCGACCATCACGCGGGCGAGACCGCCCACTGTCTCCTCCAGGGCCCAGTCGCGCTGCCATTCGCCCATGGTGACCTGCCAGGTGATCGGCACCACGCCAGCGGCCGCCATGCGCCGGACTGCCATGTCGTGGGCCTCGGCCGATACGCCGCCGCAGGCGTCGGTGACCACGTAGACCTCGTAGCCTTCGCCGATGGCGTGGAGCGCCGGCATAGCGACGCAGATTTCCGTCCAGAGGCCTGCCATAACGATCTTTCTGCGCCCAGTCTTCTTCACCTCGGCTACCACGCGCTCGTCCTGCCAGGTGTTGATCAGGGTGCGGTTGATGGGCTTCTGCTCGGGGAAGACGTCTTGAAGCCCCTTGATGATGTAGCCGCCTCGATCCTCCAGCACCGTGGTGAGAATCGTCGGCACACCGTAGGCTTTGGCGGTCTTGGCGAGGCCGACCACGTTGTTGACGATCATCGTCGGCTCGTGGCTGTTCAGGCCGGCGAACTGGAAGGGCTGATGGTCCATGAGCAGCAGCACGCTGTTCTCAGGCGTCAGCAGGGCGTCGAGGCCGGTTTTCGCGGCAGGTCCATGGGTCATGGTGGAGTGTTCCTTTTCGGGGTGGTCGATGTGTCGGAGCGCAGGGTTCGCCGTCCGCAACGGCGTCGAGGGGCCCTCCCGCGGGGTCGGTGGAGGTGTCCCAAGAGGCGTCATTGCAGAGCCGGTCAGACGCCGGCGTAGACGAGCCTCGTGAAGGTGGCCGGGCTCACCACGAACCGGCTCCATTGCTCGTCGAACTCGGCGGTGGGTCTCGCCGCCACCACGTCGTCAGCGGTGCGGCCCTGCCGCTTCAGGGTCGCGACCTCCTCGCGGACGGCGACGAGCATGTCGCGGTAGCGCCTGAGCTCCGCCTTGTTGCTGGCGGGCTCGCCATGGCCCGGCACGATGACGGTGCCGTCCGTCGTGACCCGCAGGATCGCCTCTACGGCGCGGATGGTGCCGTCGATGCTGCCGCCGGTCGAATAATCGATGAACGGGTAGACGCCGTTCCAGTAGATGTCGCCGGCATGGAGGATGTTGGCGTCGCCCACGAGCACGACGGCATCGCCGTCCGTGTGAGCGGGTCCGAAATGCCTGAGCTCGACGGCGCTTCCGTTCAGGGTGAGGCTGCGTTCGGTGCTGAAGACCTGATCGGGGAGCGCGGCTGCCGGAGCGGCGGGGAAGTTGAAATCCCAGTCCGCGACCCTCGTGGCCTCCGACAGCCGCTTGCGCGCATTCTCGTGCGCGATGATCGCGGCGCCCTGGCCTCGAAGCCATTCGTTGCCGTCCGCATGGTCGAAGTGCCAATGCGTGTTGATCAGGTGGCTGATCCGTACCCTGCCAAGGCCGTTCAGCGCCTCCTCGATGCGCGGTCGCGACGCGGTGATGCCGGCGTCGATCAGGATGTGACCGTCCGGGCCCGTCACCACCGCGATGTTGCCGCCGGAGCCCACGAGTGCGCTGACATTACCCCCCAGCTTTTGAACGGTGATCGCGGCGCCTGCCGCATCGGCTCGCATCGCATCGACAACGTTGCGGGCCTGCGCAAATGCCTGGCGCGGGGTGGGCCAAGTTCCCGTGGCGGCAAACGTCGCCGCACCAAGGCAGCACAGGCAGAAGCCTCGGCGCGACGGGAGCGAATGCTGGGATGTGCGCATGGTGTTCTCCGCGACCTATTCTGCGAGCCGATGCCGTGCACCGGCGATGCTCTTCGGCGGGCCCGCTACCGAGCCCTGGGACCGGGAGCGACCTCGGATCGGCAGCGTTGCACAACGACCGATCTCTGCCGGCGAGTATTCGCAGCAAGCGAGGGGAGCGGAATTATACGAGGGGAAGGAGCGGCACCCATGCGGGCGTGCCGACGATACGTTGGTATAGCGGCGTCGCTGACCCGGGTCCGCCCGCGTTCGTAAGGCGGGCCGCCGACATGAGCGGGTGGCGGGCGAAAGCCCCGGTATACGTGTGTATAGGCCGAGACTACGCACGACCCACATCGCCATACCCACGTTCGATGGCTGTCACGGCGCCTTTCGACACAATGAGCGGCGTAGCGCTTCCACTGCGTCACCACGTCTCTCGAATGCTCGGACTTGCCGTCGGGAGGCCGCTCTGAACGATGCGCGCTCCGGACGGCGCTCGGCACGCTTCGGCGTTGCGGCAGCCTTACGTCCGGTGAGTGACTCGAAGGGCGGTCGAGTGGTTCACGCGCAGCCCAGCCACGAAAGGGAGATTATCATGAAACAGGCTTCGCCTTCGACCCTGCCGAGAAAGATCGCACAAGGCCTTGTCGCGCTGGCGATCGGGGTGTTCTCGTCCCATCTCGGTGCCGTCGCGCAGACTGCGGCCACACCGTCTTCGAGCGTGCTGCCGACGGGCGGGGGGCAGATGCTGCTCGACACGAACGACAGCGTCATCCTGCTGCTCGATCATCAGGCAGGCCTGCTTCAAACCGTGAAGGACATTAGCATCGCGGAGCTGCGCTCCAACACCGTTATGCTCGCCAGGCTCGCGACGCTCTTGAAGATCCCCGTGATCACGAGCGCCTCGGAGCCCAACGGCCCGAACGGACCGCTGATGCCGGAAATCCATGAATACGCGCCCCATGCCGTTTACGTGCCCCGTAAGGGCGAGGTGAACGCCTGGGACAACGCCGACTTCGTCGCGGCCGTGCGGGCCACGGGCCGCAAGACGCTGATCATCGCGGGGGTCTGGACCAGCGTCTGCGTGATGTTCCCGGCGCTCGATGCCAAGGCGGCGGGGTTCAAGGTCTACGCCGTGCTGGATGCCTCCGGCGATCCGGGCGAGCTGGCCTCCCGCACCACGCTGGCGCGGTTCGTGCAGGGCGGCGTCATTCCCACCTCCACCAATGCGGTGCTTTCCGAGACGCACCGTACCTGGAACCGTCCCGAGGCCGCCGAGCTCGCGAAGCTCTATGCGCTCGTCGCCCCCAACTACGCCGCCGTCGTCGAGAGCTACCAGAAGGCGCAGCAGGCGGCCAAGCTGGCCAACTGATCCTGTCGGTCGCAGATCCAGCCCACGTCCCCATTCGCCCGCCTATCGGAGAACCCTCCGGTGGGCGGGCCATTTTTTGGAATGAGCAAGCACTTTGTCCTTCGATCGATGAGGCGCCTCATGTTCCCTTCGACGCGACGACCGCGCAGGGCGCCCCGCACGTCCATTCATCCGCCTTCTGATCCGCTGCGGAAGCATCGCGGTCCTGCTGCACGACAGCGCTGGCGCGCGCCGGGAACGCATACTTCCGTATACGCGCCATACCTACTGAGCTCGACCTGAAGACGCCTGTATAATTCAGCTTGCGCTGCGTTTCGCCCAGACTCTGCTCGGTCGGGTGATCTTCGCCGGTTCCAACTCCGCTCCGTGCCGATCCGAACGCCATCGCGCATGGCGTGTCAGAGGCGCGAAGCCTGGATGGTGACCCTGTCGGATGAAGGCACCTCTCGCAGAATTGGAGATTCATCATGACGAACGCAGATCACCACGGCCCCTTCGCGACCCAGGCCGAAGGCACAATCGACCCAGGCATGGATGCCGCCGCGACGACGTCCCGCCGCGCCGTTCTGACGGGAGCCGCGGGCTTGGCCGCCGCGGCCGCTCTTCCGGCGGGCGAGGCGTCGGCCGCCTCGTCGCCCTCGGCGTCGCAACAGGCCAACCGGGCGTCCTCCGGAGCGCTGACCAGCAACATGATCACCACGAAGGACGGCACGCAAATCTATTTCAAGGATTGGGGCTCGGGTCAGCCGGTGGTATTCAGCCATGGCTGGCCGCTCTCCTCCGACGCCTGGGAGGATCAGATGTTCTTCCTGGCCCGCAACGGCTACCGCGTCATCGGCGTTGATCGGCGCGGTCACGGCCGCTCGAGCCAGCCCTGGCATGGCAACGATCTCGACACCTACGCGGACGACCTCGCGGCGCTCGTGCAGGCGCTCGATCTGCGCGATGCAGTTTTCGTGGGTCACTCCACCGGAGGCGGGGAGGTGGCCCGCTACCTCGGGCGCCACGGCACGTCTCGGGCCGCCAAGGCGGCCCTTGTGAGCGCGACCCCGCCGTTCATGCCGCGATCGGCAACCAATCCCGAGGGCACACCGGTCGAGGTCTTCGACGGAATCCGGGCGGGCGTGATCGCCGACCGGGCCCAATTCTACCGCGATCTGAGCCTGCCCTTCTTCGGCTACAACCGGCCCGGCGCCAAGGTGTCGGAGGGCGTGCGCGATCAGTTCGTCCAGCAATGCCTGATGACCGGCTTTCCAGCGTCGTATCTCGGGACGTTCAACTGGTCGGAAACGGACCTCACGGAGGATCTGCGGAAGATCGACATCCCAGTGCTCGTCGTCCACGGCGACGACGACCAGATCGTGCCCGTGAAGGGGTCTGCGGTTCTTGCCGCGAATATCATCCGCCAGTCCACCCTGAAGGTCTATGAGGGCGCGCCCCACGGCCTCCCCACGACCCACAAGGACCGCCTCAACCGCGATCTCCTCGACTTCATCAAAGCCGCTGTCTGATCGCGCCCCGGGGAGGTGAGCTCGGAGCTCACCTCCCCGGGATGGCATTGAGCCTCAATTTTTCGAGCCTTCGACGAGCGAGCAGGGCTGACGATGTTCAAAGAGATCACGCAAAGCCGACGCGGCTTCCTGGGTGCAGCAGCCCTCGGCTTGATGGCCGTGGATGCGGGGCTCCCCGCCCGCGCCGACGCCAGCGAGGCGAGCGCACCGCCAGAGGCGGGCTTCTCCGCCGTGCGGAAAATCGAGGCGGGCGTGCTGGAGGTCGGTTACCACGAGCTGGGGTCGGCTGAGGGCCCGCCGGTGTTGCTGCTCCACGGGTTTCCCTATTCCGTCGACAGCTACAGCGAGGTGGCGCCACGGCTCGCATCCCTCGGATGCCGCGTGATCGTTCCCTTTTTGCGCGGGCACGGCCCGACGCGGTTCCTCGCCGCCGGCATGCCGCGCTCGGGCCAGCAGGCCGCGCTCGGGGCCGACGTGATCGCCTTCATGGATGCCCTGGGGCTGAGCCGCGCCGTGCTCGCGGGCTACGACTGGGGCGGGCGCGCGGCCTGCGTCGTCGCGGCCCTCTGGCCCGAGCGGTGCGCGGGCCTCGTCTCGGTCAACAGCTACCTCATCCAGGACATCGCCCGCGCCGATCGGCCCATCGCACCGGCGGTCGAGTCGGGGCTCTGGTATCAGTACTATTTCCAGACGGAGCGCGGGCGTGCGGGCCTGACGGCGAACCGGCGCGAAATCGCGAGAACCCTCTGGCTGCGCAACTCGCCGAACTGGCGCTTCGACGAGGCCGTGCTCGAGCGGCATGCGCGGGCCTTCGACAACCCCGACTACGTGGATGTGGTGATCCACTCCTACCGTCACCGCTTGGGCCTCGCGGCCGGGTACGCTCCCTACGAGGAGATCGAGAGGCGCCTGGCGGTGCTCCCCGTCATCGCGGTGCCGACCATCACCCTCGACGGCAAGGCCGACGGGGTCGTGCCAGCGACCGACGAAAGGGCGAGCGCCGCCAAGTTCACTGGTCCGCGCTCGCATCGGATCGTCGAAGGCGCCGGCCACAACCTCCCCGAGGAAGCCCCCCAGGCCTTCGCGGATGCGGTCTGGGAACTCGCCTCGGTGTGACGCGAAGAGGGAGCTGGGCCGGCCTCCCGCGCCGGCCTGGCACGAAGCCGGAAACGGGCCGGGTTTCCCTCGGCCAAAGTCCACCACAAGGAGCAAGCGATGATCAATCTCTCCCGGCGTGCCTTTGCGTTCTCGCTCCCCGCGGCCGGCGCGGCGGCTGCGGCGGCCCTGACCTCCGGGGTTCAGGCCACCGCCGCGCAGACCCCGGCGTCGGGCCCCGTTTCGCCCCTGGCGCAGATCCGGATCGGCCGCTTCACCGTGACGGCGCTGTCGGACGGTTTTGCGGACATGCCTTACGGCTACTTCCCGGGCCAATCCGCCGAGCTAGTCGAGGCGGCCGCCAGGGCGCAGTTCGTGGCGCGGTCTACGGGCGTCCGCTTCGTCTTCAACCAGTACCTCGTGGAGGACGGCGAGCGCCGCATCCTGATCGATGCGGG
The DNA here is from genome assembly GCA_035944635.1 of Microvirga sp. Classification (GTDB taxonomy): domain Bacteria; phylum Pseudomonadota; class Alphaproteobacteria; order Rhizobiales; family Beijerinckiaceae; genus Microvirga. Next base: position 30,164 of record DASZAZ010000014.1, on the reverse strand, counting down.
GCCGGCTGGATCGATGGGTCAGACCGGGCACCTTCCCAAGGCGCTCGCAGCGCTTGGCCTTCGGGCGGATCAGGTCGACGCCGTGATCGTCACCCACATGCACCAGGATCATATGGGCGGCCTCGTCGCCGGCGACCGCCGCGTCTTCCCGAAAGCGGAGATCTATGTGGACCGCCGGGACGTGCGATACTGGACCGATGCAGCCAGGCAGGCGCGGGCGCCGGATTTCCTGCAGGGCAGCTTCCGCATGGCCGCGGATCTCGTGCGCCTTTACCCTGGGCTTCAGGCCACCGAAGGCGATCACCAGATCATGCGGGGCCTCTCCCTCGTTGACCTCGCGGGCCACACTCCGGGGCACATCGGCGTCCGGATCGAGGACGCGGGCCAGAGCCTCATCATGGTGTCCGATATGCTCTTTCCCGTCGTTCACCCCGAAGCCACCAACGTCGCCTTCCTGTTCGAGCAGGACCGGCCGGCCGCGGAGGCGATGCGGGCCCGCTTCTTCCCGCAGGCGGCCAAGGAGAAGGTGCTCATCGCCGCGACCCATATGCCGTTCCCAGGCCTCGGCCGAATCGTCCGCGAGGACCGGAAACTGCGCTGGCTTGCGGCCGATTGGGCCTTCCAGAGCTGATCCGCGCCTGCGAAGTCGCAGCCTCGTGGGTGAGGCCGTGTCGACCGCCTCGCCTGGTTCTGGATAGCGTCCGGCAAATCATCGTACCATGCGGCCGCCGACGGCAAAGTTGCCCCCGGTGCCTCGGCCCGGGACGGGTAGCCAGGGGAATCGCCATGATCTGGAAACGGAGGCTCCCGATCGTCCCGGCATCGTTCTTCGGAATGGTGCTGGGTCTCGTCGGCCTTGGCGGCGCCTGGCGCGCCGCGATGGCGGCCTGGGGTTTGCCGGCTTTTATCGGCGAAGCGATCACGGTCGTCGGCGTCTTTGTCTGGGCCGCTCTGGTGCTGCTGACCCTGGCCAAATGGATGCAGGCGCGCCAGGCGGCGCTCGCCGAGGTCAACCATCCCGTCCAGGGCGGCTTCGTGGCGCTCGTGGGCGTCACCACGAGCCTCGTGAGCCTTGCGGTTCTTCCCTACGGCCGCCCTGCGGCCCTGCTGCTGTTCACGGCCGGTGCCCTAACCACGGTTGCCTTCGCGGTCTGGCGCATGGGCGACATCTGGCGCCGTGACGACGAGGTGCCCGTCACGCCCGTGCTCTATCTGCCGACGGTCGGGGGCGGGTTCGTGACCGCGACGGCTGCGGCGGCATTCGACTTCCGTGAGCTCGGTTACCTGGCCTTCGGCTTCGGCCTGTTCTCGTGGCTTGCCATCGAGTCCCTTGTGCTCCGCGTGCTCCTGGCCAGGCCGGGTCTGCCGGTTGCGATGCGCCCGACCCTTGGCATTCAACTGGCGCCTCCGGCGGTGGGCGGTGTCGCGGCGCTGAGCCTGTTCGGCGAGGCTGCGGCGCCTTTCGTGCTCACCATGGTAGGCTATGCGCTCTTCCAGGTCCTGTTGGCCCTGCGCCTCCTCGGCTGGTTTCGCGCGCAGCCCTTCGTGCCGGGCTATTGGAGCTTTTCGTTCGGCGCCACCGCGCTCGGCTCGCTCGGCATCCACCTCGCGAAGGTCAACACAGGCGCGCTCTCCGCGGCGCTTGCGCCGATCCTGTTCGTGGCGGCCAACCTCGCCGTCGCCGCTCTGGTGATCGCCACCGTGAGGCTCGCGGCCGAAGGGCGCTTGCTGCAGAGTGCATCGGGACCGATCCCGCGCGCCGCGACGCCATCCGCCGTTCGGGTGTGACCACCGCATGCCGCAACGCCATCCGCTGTTCGATCATGATCGTGGCGTGCTGCTACGATCCGTGATCGGGATGGCAGCTGCGGGCCTTCGCGCGGACGATCGCCCGAACCGGCCGCACTAGGGAGGCTGCGATGATTCACAGATGGCTTGAGATCGCGTCTACGCCCTCCGTCCGGGCGGCGCGCGAGCGCTACGGCAGCGCGGCGTCTTACGCCAAGCTCGACGGAACGAACCCTGCGGACGAGCCGGTTCGCAACGACCGGCTGCGCGAGAAGGAGGCGGCCTTCATCTCCGCCCGTGACGGGTTCTACCTCGCCTCCGTATCGGAAACGGGCTGGCCGTACGTGCAGTATCGCGGCGGCCCGGCGGGCTTCCTGCGCGTGATGGACGAGCGCACGCTGGGCTTTGCGGATTTCGCCGGCAACCGCCAGTACGTCACCGCCGGCAACGTCGCTGCCGACGACCGGGTGTCGCTGCTCTTGATGGACTACGCCCACCAGCGCCGTCTGAAGATCTTCGGGCACCTGCGCATGGTGGATGCGGGCGACGATCCGGAACTCGCTTCGTCCCTTGCCGTGCCGGATTACGGCGAACGGGTCGAGCGCGCTGCGCTGATCCGCGTCGAGGCATTCGATTGGAATTGTCCGCAGCACATCACGCCGCGCTTCACGCTAGCGGAGCTGGAGGGTGTGCTCGCTCCCGTGAGGGAGGAGATCGACAGTTTGCGCATCGAGGATCGGCTCTTTCGACCTGCGGGACCTGCCTGATCCGCTCGTGTCCACCTTCTCTCGGCCGAAGCCGAGAAGATCGTTCTCCAGATCATCCTGCGCAATGAAGCAGATTTTTGAGCAAGAACGTGATCCTACCTTCGCGCTCAAAGGCGTTCCGTCTCACTTGCCGTCAGCAATTCAGCAGGTTCAGCTTCCATCCTTTACGGCAGCTTTTCACCCCGAGGTCAGTGATTAGCAACTATTAACTTCAACTGAAACTCGACTCGGGTCAGCATCACGTCACGACAACTTCTCAAGCTTGAGACCAGTGCCGCGACTGCCACACCGGGGAGACTTGCGATGGCACCAACAACCAAGCCGAGCTACACGAACGTGCCTGTTGTCCTAGTGGTGGATCACGACCCTGCAATTCGGGATGCCTTGAGCCGCCTGTTCTCGACGGTTGGTGTGAGGGTTGAGCTGTTCGCATCGGCCGCGGAGTTCTTTCGTTTTGGCGCGCCCAACGGGCCCTGCTGCCTCGTGATCGAGTTCCGGCTGCCCTTTGCCAGCGGCCTCGAGGTTCAGGCGCGATTGCGCCAGCAGGACGTGGAGATGCCGGTGATCTTCGTGAGCGGGCATGGCGACATTCCGATGGCGGTTCGCGCTATGAAGGCCGGGGCTGTGGACTTCCTGCCCAAGCCCATCCACGAGCAGGATCTGCTCGACGCGGTCTTCAAGGCCCTGGAGCAGGACAGCCAGCGCCGTGAGGAAATCTACGCTCAGGTTCAGCTGGAGCGGCTCTACGAGGCGCTGACCTCCCGCGAACGCGAGGTGATGCTGCACGTGACGTCCGGGCTGATGAACAAGCAGGTGGCCGGCCTGATGGGCCTCAGCGAGATCACGGTGAAGGTGCACCGCGGCAACGTCATGCGAAAAATGAACTCGCGCTCCCTCGCCGATCTCGTCCGAAAGGCGCAGGCGCTGTTTGGCAATCCACAAGAGCTGCCCGCCGTGATGCATGTACCAAGCGGGCGTCCCGCCCCTGCTCCCGGCACGGGCCGTATGGCTTCGAGCCGTGCGTTTCTCGTGCCAGCCGCTTGAGAGCGCGGGACCGCGGAGCGTCTCTCGCTGCGATCATTTGATACGCCGGGGCAATCTCGTGAGCGCAGCAGGTGCAGAGGGCGCGTACCGTGAATGCAGGAACTCGCATCTTGCCGGTTGACTAACGGTCAGGTTGGGGCCTTACAGCAGTCGTAGCAAATGTCTCTTTTGGTCGCGTCGACGCCGAAAGCGGAACGGCAGCTTTCGGCCATCCTCGGTCATGCAAAGCGTCAGGGGCCGACCTGCCCAAAAGCGGGAGTTTTCAGGGTTCACAAGGAATGATCATCAATGATCCCGGCACTGTCGGAGGGGCCGCTGCGCCCCAGCAGTTAGGCCTCGGTTAGAAGTTCCGTAGCCATCAGCGTCGCACTCGACGGTGCTACACAAAAGTGCTACACACGACGTTGGCGACGCTACGCTAAGTGCCCGACTGCGCTTGGTTTCTGCTACGAAATGCCCAGTCCTCTCCCAGGCACCCAACCTGACCTAACGTGCTGATTTCCTTAGAGCCTCACTTGGTGAAGTGTGGGCTCACTGGGGAGTGATACACGCGGGTACTACACGTTCGTGCTGGCTCTTTGGCCAACCGCTGCCTGGCCGCTTTGAGAGTGCTGGAGATGCAGTCCGCGCTCGAAGAGCCGCTGATCCCTAGAGAGCTGACAGAAGCGCGATGTCGCATTTTGCCAGGAGCAGAAGTTGGGCAGGCGCCTCGGCGAGATCTGCTTCGCGCCCATGTCGGCCGCTCAGGCGTCCTTCGCCGCCCCATGATGTTCAGAGGCGTGTGACGACATTCTTCCAGACAGGAAGACCATCCGCATCCCCGACATTGCTGGCAGCGTGTGAGCGGCATCGAACGCCAACCTCGTCGTGGTACCAACGGAGCGGATCGCGAAGTGGGCGACAATGAGTGCTGTGAGCCCGTGACAGGCGACAGGAAGACCGGCGCTGGAGCTAGCCTTCCTGTCCGAAGAGATTCCAGCGACTAGAGCTTCGGGCTCACGTCCGCCTTGAACCACTTCATCGCGAGGGTCTTCACGGTACCGTCGGCGATGGCCGAGCGGATGGCCTCGTCGAGCTTCGCGCGGAGTTCAGGATCCCCCTTGCGCACGCCGATGCAGGTGTCCGTCGCCATGACGCTGCCCTTCATGAGCGGGCCCGCCATCGTGACGTCCTGATTGCCGGGGCGCTCCACCGCATCGCGCAGGTACACGATGTTGTCGAACACCGCGTCAATGCGGCCGGCGGTAAGGTCGAGCGTGTGCTGCTCCGAGGTCTTGTAGGTGCGGACCTCGACGATGCCCTTGAAGGCCTCCTCGACGAATTGCTGCTGGCTCGTCGAGAGCGCCACACCCACCGTCTTGCCCTTCAGCGCTGCCTTGAGCGCCTCGAGCGCCGTCTTGCCGTCTGGATCGTTCACCGAAAGCTGCTGGCCGTTGTTTGGCAGGTTGGCGAGGGGCCCAGACTTCAGGACCCCGAAGGTGTTGGAGGTCTGCGCGTAGGGAACCGTGAAGTCGATCACCTCACGGCGCTTCGGGTTCGGGCCCATGGTGAGCACCGCGTCGAACTTGCCCGCAAGCAGCCCCGGGATCTGGTTGTCCCAGTCCTGCGCAATGAGATTGCACTTGAGCTTGGCGCGCTTGCAGACCTCGTTGGCGATGTCGATGTCGTAGCCCGACAGCTTCCCGTCCGACGACATGGTGTTATAGGGTGGGAAGGCTCCCTCGACCCCGATATTGATCTCGGTCCATTCCTTGGCTGCGGCGGCCTGGCCCATGAAGGCCGCCACGACCGCCGCGATCACGCCAAGCCGCATCGATTGTCTTGTCATTCTTGATCTCGTCCGTTCCACTCGGGGTCATTGGAGCCGCTTGCCGGGCGGGCTGCCTCTACGAGGAAGCCAGGGCAGGGCGGCGCGAGAATCATGCGATGCGAGACGGGAAATGGCTAGACCGACGCTTGGACGCGCTGTTGGCAAGGGACCTTGCCTATCTGGAGCCGGAGGAGTTTTCCTGCGATGAGCGGTCAACGGCATCCTGAGGGGGAGCCCTGGCAATGGCCGGAGGCCACGTGGCGGCGCATCGTTGGACGCGCCCGGGCCGGCCGGAGCCTCAAACCGGATGCCTGGCCCGGGGGCGCCCGTTGCGCCGTCGCTCTTTCCTTCGATGCCGATCACGACACTATTCCCCTGCGCGACGCGCAGGAAAGCCCCATGATGATCAGCCAGGGGCATTACGGCTCCCGCCGCGGCGTGCCGCGGATCCGGGCGATCCTCGAACGTGAGGGGGTGCCGGCCACGTTTTTCTATCCTGCCGTGTCCGCGATGCTCTATCCCGACGAGGTGCGCTCGCTCGCTGCCGAGGGGCATGAAATCGGGATCCACTCCTGGATTCACGAGCGCAACAACCTCCTCCCCTACGACGTCGAACGCGACCTCAGCTTCCGTGCCGCCGATGTTCTGGAGCGGATCGCCGGCCGAAGGCCCGTCGGCATGCGCACGGCCTCGTGGGATTTCAGCCCCTCGACGCTCACGATCATCCGCGAGATGGGGCTCCTCTATGACTCGTCCCTCATGGCGGATGACGATCCTTACGAGTTGCTGGAGGATGGGGAGCCCACCGGCGTCGTCGAGCTGCCGCCGGAATGGATCCGGGATGATGCGGTCTACTTCAACATGGCGCGCTTCGAGGGGCTGCGCCCCTATACGCCGTCCTCCGCCGTGGAGGAGATCTTCACAGCGGAGTTCGATGGCGCATTCGAAGAAGGTGGTTTGTTCATCCTGACCATGCACCCGGACATCATCGGCCACCGCAGCCGGATCGGCATTCTGCAGCGCCTGATCGCTCACATGAAGGCGCGGGGCGGCTGCTGGTTTGCCACCCATGCCGAGGTTGCCCAGTGGTGCCGAGACCGGGCGGCATCCACCTGACGCCAGTGCCAGCCCTCACGGGTGAAGGGTCCCTCGTGTCGGCGCGAGCCCTCACGGCTAGGGGCCCCTCATGCCATCGCGCACCCTCAGGGGTAAGGGTCTCCCATGCCGTCGCGCACCTTGCTGGGATCTTGGCCGGCGATCGAGAGGTAGACCGTGCCAGGGCGGGCAAGGCGCGAGAAGAGGCGTCCGAAGACCACCCCGCTCGTGCGAGCCCTCAACTGTGTCCGTGGCGCGCCGATCGCCTCCTCCGGCCGCACGATCTCGGCCACGACCTGCCCCTCTTGAACCTCGTCGCCGAGGCCGACCTTGTGGATGATGAGTCCCGCATGGGGGGCCCGCACGTGGTCGACCGCGTCCACAGGCGATGCCGCACAGAGGGGCTCCGGCAGGGGGCCCGGCTCGCCGGCGATCACGGCGCGGCGCTGCAGGAATCGGACGAGATTGTCGGCGTCGGCGGAAGCGAGTTCGTCCGATACGTCGGCCTGCCCCCGATACTCGATGGTCGCAGCCAGGCAGCCATGAGCTACGGCACCGCCGAACGCCTCGCCCATCCGAATCCAGGGCTCGTCGCAGGCCTCGTCGAAGGTCATGCTGCCGCCCCCTCCGCCGACCAGCGTGGCGCGGCTGCCGATCTGCGCCGAGAGGTCGTGAGCCTCCGGCCAGCCCGCCTCGTTGCAATAAAGGTACGTCAGGCCTTCCATATGGCAGTGGAGGTCGAGGACGATGTGGGCGTCAACCGCCAAGCGCAGGAGCGCCGCCTTCAGCATGTCGAGCTCGGTGTTGGGCCGAAGCGCCTCGGCGGCCTCGCGCAGTGCGTTGCGCACGAGGCCGTCGTCGGCGGTCCCCTCGCGGCCGAGCGCCTCCTTTACACGCCCGATCGCCGCCTCGGACAGGTTCGGGAAGCCGCGGTTGAAGTTGCCCCCGCCCCCAAGATCGCCGCGGCCGACATGAAGCGCCAGCATGCGCTGTGACAGGCCGATGGGATTCGCAAAGGGCACCACCACAACCTCGCCGAGGATCTCACCGCGCCGGTCGGCCTCCAGCAGGCGCTCCAGCAGCTGATGGGCGACGAGCATCGCAGGCGTCTCGTCGGCGTGAAGCGAGGCCTGGATGTACGTCTTCGGTGCCGCGCCAGGCGTCCCGAAGCGGTGGACGTGAAGATGCCGCTCGGTTCCGAAGCTGGCGGGCATGAGGTTGATCGTCTCGAAACGGTGCACGGGTTCTCCTGTGGTGTGTAGAGCGGCGTGCGATAACCAGATGACTCGGAGCGGCGACCGCTGACACCAAACTCGGAGGAGTTTGCGAGGGAGGTCAATCCCGTCATCGCATGACGTCAGGCTTGCAAGCGAGCGGTCAGCCGGCCTTTGCCTGCGTCGGGGGGATTACGGGACGCGTTCGCCCCGGGGAACCAGGGCATTCATCATCTACAAGCAAACCGGAAACGATCGCATCGCCCAATTCCTGCGGGGGACCAGGAAGATTGAGGGCGATAGGCCGGGGCTGCGCCAGAAGCAGACATGAGTTTGCGATGCGACAGGTTCCGCGGGCCGACAAAGTGCGGCTGAAGGCAGCCAGGGCCGCTTGGCCGGCCGCAGGCTGTGACCGCGGAATGGCCGAAGCTAAGCCCCCCTGAGCCGCAGGGCTGCAGCATCAGCCCAGGTGCTGCCCCTTGACTCCGGCTGCGCTCCGCCCGCTTGCCGTTCAGGCCCGCCTGCCTCCCGCAGCAGCGCGCTGATCTTCTCGGGGGCATCGCGGCCGTACCAGGGGGCAATTTCGATCAGGTCAGCCCTCAGGTTCTGTTCATCGCCCCTATCCGTGGGTACCCTACGCCGGGTGGAACCGGGCCGGGCCGACCCGCGAGGGCTGGTGTGCGGACACGTTGAGGCTCGCCTGATGCAATTTAAACAGGCGCGGCGGCGCACAAGCCCATTGTTTCACTCACCGAAAAAGGAGTTTACGGGGCGCAACGACTGAGACAGACTGCTCTTCGCCCGCGATGATGGCTTCGCCGTATCGATGGGCACTGAGAGGCGATCCAATGCCCTTGAAGGGGAGCGAGCAATGAAACTCCACCGTCGCGCTGTCCTGCTATCCGTTACCGCCCTGATGACATCTGCGTCGCTCCTCACAGCCGGAGCAGCTCAGACCGCTGGTGACCCCATCCGGAAGATCGTGTTGGCCACCGCCGCGCAGGCGGCCGACCCGCAAGAATTTCAAGCCGCACAGCTCATTGCCCAGGAATGGCGCAAGCTCGGGCTTGAGGTGGAAGTGCGGGGCTTTCCCCGTCCGCAGCTGTCGGATCTCGTCTGGTACAACCGCCAGAAGTGGGACACCACGATGTGGCGCATGGTCGGACGGCCGGAGCGCAGTGATCCTGACGAGCTGGTCTACAACCTTTTCCATTCGTCGACAGCGGAGAAGGGCTTCAACTTCGTTGGCTATGTCAACAAGGACTATGACGCCATCGCGGAACAGCAGCGCCGCGAAACAGACCCCGAGAAGCGCAAGGTCATCGTCGCCAAGGCCCAGACCATGGTCGCGCAGGACGCGCCCTACCTGTTCCTGGTGCACCCGAAGAACACCGTCGGGTATCTGGCCTCTGTCATCAAGCCGGCTTCGGTCGTGGACCAAGGTGGCATCGGCATCCGAAACTTCTGGACCTTCGTCGGGGCTGAGCCGGCTGGGACCGTCAAGGACATCATCGCAAACTCGACGGAAGCGCTGAACTCCATCAATCCGCTCTACATCTCGGGCTCCCCTGACAATTGGATCACGGAGCTGGTGTGGGACCGGCTGATGCGTATCGGGCCCGATGGCCTTCCCAAGCCTTATGCGGCCAAGTCCATCAACTGGGTCGATCCAACGACTCTTGATGTGACGTTGCGCGAGGGCATGAAGTGGCACGACGGCAAGCCTGTGACGGCCGTTGACGTGATCTTCTCGTTCCAGTCGACGATGGGCGACGAGTCGCCCATGTACAAGCCGTTCTCCAGCAACATCGCGTCCATGGAGAAGACCGGCGCCGATACGATCCGTTTCAAGCTGAAGGAGCCCAACGCCTCCTTCCTGATCTCGACGATTGCGAAGATCAATCTGATCCCGAAGCACGTTTGGGAGCCGGTAATCCAAGGCCTGGCCAGCAAGCCAGAGAACGCTGAGTCCTATCAGGAATCACAGCCGATCGGCTCAGGCCCGTTCAAGGTCGCCCGTTTCAAGCTCAACGAAGAGATCGTGCTGGAGCGCAACGCGGACCACTGGCAGGCGCCCAAGATGGACCGGTTCATCCTGCGCGTTATTCCCAACAATGAGGCTGGTCTTGGCATGCTGCGGCGTGGCGAGCTCAACTTCCTGTCCGACTATCGTGGCGATCCGAAGTTGCTGACCGACCTTTCGAACCAGCAGAAAGACATTCAGGTCGCCTCAACAGTCGACCTGGGCCTGCGGTATGTTGGACATAACCTTCGGCGTGCTCCGTTTGACGATCAGGCTTTTCGCCAAGCCCTGTCGACCGTCGTCAACCGCAACCTGATCGCTGCTGCGGCTTGGAACGGCTTTGCGGTGCCGGCATCCTCGATGATCTCACCGGCGTTGCCGTTCTGGCATCAGGGGACGCCGCCGAGAGCTAACCTCGACGAGGCCAAGGCCATTCTCAAAAAGGCGGGGTATGAGCTTGTCGGTAACAAGCTTCACTACCCAGCCGGCAAAAAAGAGACGCTTCAGCCGGAGTAGGCCTGATCGGCGGGCGAACTGTCTGTTCGCCCGCCGAATTCATGTGACGCCATTCCGTCGTAACGGTTTGGCCTGACGCACCCCTGGAGTGATCCATGCGATCGGTCGCGATTCGCTTTGGCCAGATGCTGCTCGTTCTCTGGGCCGTAGCGACCCTGCTGTTCTTTATGTTCCGGCTGATGCCGGGCGATCCAACGCTGGCTTACATCGATACAACCTTTACCGCCGAGCAGCAGGAGGCTCTCAAGCGGCAGTTTGGACTCGATCGATCGATCCTTGAGCAGTACCTCATCTACTTTGGCAATATCCTGCGGGGTGAGTTCGGAACGTCCTTTCGCGTCAAGAGGCCCGTGTTCGAGGTGATCTTCGATGTTCTGCCGAACACCCTCGCTCTAACCGTCGTATCGATCACCATCGCTTATCTGTTTGGCATCCTGGCCGGGGCCTGGCTGGCCTGGAAACGCGGCTCTGTCGCCGAAGCCGTCGGCATTCCCATTGTTCTGACCCTGAGGGCTGCCCCCGAATTTTGGCTTGGCATGGTGCTGCTGGCCATCTTTGCCTTCGGTCTCGGCTGGTTCCCTTCTGGTGGTGCCAACTCGGCCGGCATGACGTTCAACTCGACATTCGACCGGCTCACCTCTCCGGATTTCCTTCATCATCTCGTTCTGCCCGCAGCGACACTCGCACTGTACCTTCAGGGGCTACCTCTCCTCCTGATGCGCTCCAACATGCTTGACGTCCTTCACGAGGACTACGTCATGATGGCGCGCATGAAAGGACTGCCGGAGTGGCGCATCCTGCTGCTGCACGCGGCGCGCAACGCACTGCTGCCGGTGGTTACGGCCTTCGCGTTGGGTCTCGGTGCCTCCGTTGGAGGTAACGTCGTCGTCGAGACAGTATTCAGTTGGCCGGGGCTCGGCCGCGTGCTCGTCGATGCTGTTGCATCATCTGACTATCCGCTGGCGCAGGGCGCCTTCATGTTCATCGCCTTCATTCTCATCGTGATGAATTTCGTCGCCGACCTGCTCTACTCAGTTCTGGATCCACGGGTTTCGCATGGCTGAGATCGCACTCACCTCGCCAAAGGTATCGAAGCGGAGGTTCCCCAGCCTCATGCGGGCACTGCGGCTTCCAAGCGGCGATCCGCTCGCGATCATCGGTGTGACGATCTATGTCGTCTTTTTCGCTGTTGCCCTGTTCGCCGATCTGCTTGCCAAGGATCCTCTCGAGATCCTGTTCCTGGATGACGGCAATCTTGCCGCCAATCTTGGGCCGAGCGCTGCGTATCCCCTTGGCACCACCAATCTCGGGCGTGACATCTACTCCCAGCTGGTCATTGGCACCCGCAGTGCTCTTGTTGTTGGCCTCACCGCCGCTATCGCTGTGGTGGCACTTGGTACGCTCGCGGGCTTGCTGTCAGGGTATTTCGGAGGGCTTGCGGACCAGATCCTCATGCGGCTTGCGGACATTGCGCTGGGCATACCATTCCTGCCCTTCGTGATCGTTCTAGCGGCGTTCCTGGGAGCGAGAACAGAAAACGTCGTGCTCGCCATTGCGGTTCTGCTCTGGCCGAATACGGCCCGGGTCATCCGCTCTCAGGTTCTGACGCTGCGCGAGAGGGGTTTTGTTGAGGCAGCGCGGGTGTCCGGCGCCAGCGACTGGCGCATCATCCGGGTCCACGTTGCACCGAATATCCTGCCGCTCTCCCTCCTCTACGGTTCGATCGCTATCGGGTGGGCCATTCTCACCGAGGCCAGTGTGAGCTTCCTCGGCTTTGGGCCGTCAGGGTCTGTCTCGTGGGGTGCCATGCTTCAGGATGCCTATGCCTCACAGGCTCTCTCACGGGGCAGTTACAACTGGTTCGTGCCGCCAGGCGTTTGCATCGTTTTGGTGGTCGTCGCAGGCTTCTTCATCAGCCGCGGCTACGAGGAAGTTCTCTTCCCCAAGCTGAAAGACTAGGCTGTGTCACTCCTCTCCGTTCGCGACCTTGCCATCGACTATGCCACCCGTGGAGGGACCCTCCACGCGGTCAGCCGTGGCACGCTCGACATCGATCGAGGTGAGGTGGTGGGCCTCGTCGGTGAGTCAGGCTGCGGCAAGACCACGCTTGCACGTGCCCTCACGGGCATTGTCCCTCGTAACGCTCGCTTCAGTGGCGGTGAGATCGTCTTCGAGGGGCGAAGCCTGCTGGATCGTCCGACGTCAGAGTGGCGGGAGATGCTCTGGCGCAAGATCAGCTTCGTGCCGCAGAGTTCGATGAATGCGCTCGACCCCGTCTACCGGGTCGGGGACCAGATGCTTGAGGTGCTGCGGCTTCGCGGTGGGCTGACGCGCAAGGCCGCCATGACGCGCTCCGACGAGCTGTTTGGCATGGTCGGCCTCGATCCAAGCCGGAGGGCCGAGTACCCTCACCAGTTTTCCGGTGGAATGCGGCAGCGGGCCGCCATCGCGATGGCGCTTGCTCTCGAGCCGGCCCTCGTGATCGCAGACGAGCCGGTCACGGCGCTTGATGTCATCGTCCAACGGCAGGTCCTCGACACCTTACGCGATCTGCAAGCCCGCTTCAGCGTGTCCGTGCTCCTCGTGACCCACGACATCAGTGTGGTCGCCTATGTCTGTGATAAAGTTGTCGTGATGTACGCCGGAGAGGTCGTCGAATCGGGGTCCGTTGGCGAGGTGCTGGAGAAGCCGCGCCATCCCTATACGATGGGCCTGACCAATGCATTCCCGGATCTCGCGCGGGCCGGAGGTACCCTTGCTCCGATCTCGGGGGCGCCGCCGGACCTGCGCTCTCCCCCAGTCGGTTGCCGGTTCGCGCCAAGGTGTCCTTTTGCGCAACATCGCTGCACCACAACACCGCCTCCACTGACCTTCGACGACGCCGGGCACGGGAGTGCCTGCTGGCGTGCCGATGAAGCTCCCGTTCTCGCTGAAATCGCCAAGGATCCCCAAACATGGACGCGTACGTTCACGTCCGCGGCCTGAGCAAGGCCTTTCCGGTCCGCCGCAACCTGGGCCAGGTCCTGCGCGGCGAGCATCCGGTTGTCCACGCCGTTCGGGCTGTCGACTTCGACATAGTAGCCGGCGAGACCGTCGGTCTGCTCGGCGAGTCGGGCTGTGGCAAGACCACCACCGGGCGATTGCTCTTGAAGCTTGTGGAGCCCAGCGCAGGTGCGATTCGTATTGGCACGAAGCGCCTTTCAGGCCTCTCCGGATCACCAATGCGGGATTTCCGCAGGGAGGCACAACTCGTCTTCCAGAATCCGTTCGACGCCCTGAATCCGCGGATCCAGATTGGCCGGTCGCTTGCGGAGCCGCTCATCAACGCGGCCGTCCCGAGGGCAGAGCATGCCGATCGCATCAAGGTGGTTCTGGAGCGCGTGAGAGTTCGCGGGACCGACCTGCTTGAGCGCTACCCCCATGAGATGTCCGGCGGACAGCTGCAGCGCATCGTTCTCGCCCGCGCTCTCATACTCGAGCCTCGCTTCATTGTCGCAGACGAACCCGTCTCGATGCTGGATGTGAGTGTCCGCGCGGGCATCTTGAACCTCATGCGTGAGCTCCAGGACACCATGGGCCTCACCGCAATCTATATCTCCCACGACCTCGCGCTTGTTCGCTATGTCGCGCGACGGACCATGGTTATGTATCTCGGCTCCCTTGTGGAGGATGGGCCGACCGAAGACGTCATCCATACGCCTCTTCACCCCTACACGCGGGCCCTCATCGCCGCGGTGCCGCTGCCGCGGGTCTCGCAGTCGCGTGATCCGCTTCCGCTCAAGCCAGGTACGCCTGACGCGCGCAAGGTTGGCGCGGGCTGCGCCTTTGCCAACCGTTGCCCACTCGCGATGCCGATTTGCCTGGAGCAGGCCCCCCCGCTCGTCACGGTGGCCCCGGGCCGGCGAGCCGCCTGCCATCTCGTCTCTGCCGATGGCGCAGGCGGCATACAGCCTTCCGCCGTCCGCTCGGTTTCCTAAGATCACGGAGTAACCACTCACCATGCCCCATCTCGATGCCGAAGCTCGCCAGCTCGTTTCCGAGGACGCCCTTATGGCCACCTGCTCGCAGCTCTGCGCGCTGGGCGAAAAGGTCGCGGGATCTCCAGAAGAGGAGCTTGCGTGCGGAATCATCACCGCCGCCCTCGAGCAGTATGGAATCGACTACACCGTCCACCGGTTCCAGTCGTACGTCTCCCACCCGGTTTCGGCAGCCTTGGAGATCGAGACCTCCCAGGGTCGGGTCGCGCTCGAAGCCGTGGGTGTCGCGTTTGGCCTTTCGACACCCGGCGGAGGGCTGGTGGCGACGGTCGTCGATGTCGGCGACGGTGGTGAGGGGGACTATGTTGGCAAGGACGTGAGCGGCAAGATTGCTCTCGTTGGCAAGCTCCCATCTCCTCACAACGCGCTGCTGGCGGGGAGGCATGGCGCTCTCGGGATGATCTGCATGTCTGCGGGCAAGCAGCGTCACAAGATGATCATCACTCCGGTCTGGGGCACCCCCGAGTTCGACCAGTCCGCGACTATCCCGCAGCTCGCTGTCGTTTCGATCAGCGGTGATGATGGGAAGCGTATGCGCTCCCTCATGGCTGAAGGACCTCTTACTGCAAAATTGGAGACCGAGGTATCAACAGGGTGGCGTGAGGTGCGTCTGCCCGTGGCAGAGATCCGCGGCCGCGAGCCCGAGTTCCTTCTCGTCGGTGCCCATTACTGCTCCTGGTTTGACGGCTCCACCGACAACGTGACCGGCGATGCGTGTGTGCTGGAACTCGCTCGCGTCCTCAAGGCATTCGAAGGCAAACTTCGGTACGGGCTACGGCTCGCGTGGTGGCCCGGCCACTCGCATGGGCGGTACTCTGGGTCGACCTGGTTCGCTGACACGTTCTTCGAGGATCTGCACAGGCACGGCATCATCTACTTCAACATCGACTCTCCGGGCGTCAGAGGGGCTACCGTCTATGTACCCCGGCACCAGATGGCGGAGGTGGCGGATTTCAACGAGGCGATGACACAAGAGATTACCGGCTGGTCGACCATGACGAGCAGCAATGCGCAGCTCGCCATTGGCAAGCGCGGTGACAAATACGTCAGCTCGACCCGACCATCCCGTGCGGCCGATCAGTCCTTTTGGGGAATTGGGCTCAGCTCAATGTCGGTCTACTCGATGTTGACGCCCGATCACCCGGATCGTGACCCCAACGTCGGTGGGTCGGGTGGCGCCTGGTGGTGGCATTCCGAGCACGAGACGCTCGACAAGATCGATCCGGCAATCCTTGCGCAGGATACGAAGCTCTACGCATCCATTCTGCTGCGAATGGCGACGGCAGACGTGCTGCCGTTCCAGCCGAGCGCAATCGCGCAGGACTATCGTGATGCTCTGAGGGAATACCGCGAGGCCGCGGGGGCAAACTTTGACTTTGCTGGCCTCGAACGAGTTGTGCAGGCTTATCAGAGCAAGGCGGAGCGGCTTGAGCGGCATTTGCAAGGTGTGACCAACGAGGCGGTCACCGCTGAGGCTAACCGGTTGTTCCTGCGTCTCACGCGCATGCTCAATCCGGTCCTTTATCAGGATGCCCCCGGACACCTCCACGATCCAGCACTTGGATCGAGAGCTCTTCCAAGCCTCAAGTCCGCATTGGCACTCGGCCGCATGGATCCGACTCAGGACGCTTTTCGCTTCGCAGTCGCTGGGCTGCGGCGGCGCCTTAATCATGTGCTGCGGCAGGTTCAGATGGCGACCGACGCTCTCGATTCCTTCGAGGCGCAGCTTGCCGAGATTGGCTCGAACCGTAAGGCGAGCTGATGCTTCACCGGCGCCGCGTGGCCGGAGAGGGGCTATTGCAGCGCGACCAGCACCTTGCCGATCGCTCCGCCGCGCTCGGCAGCCTCATGAGCATCAATGATCCGCTCGAAAGGAAATACAGCACCGATGCGGTGCTTGAGCCATCCCTGGCTCAGGGCCGCGTTGATGTCTGCGACTCCCTCCCGACGGGCTCGGTCTGGGAGGCAGTAGCCCTGCACGATGCGGAAGTTCAGCCCTTTTGGGGCGATCTGGTAGTAGGGGAAACTGAACTCACGGACGCGTGTCGAGGAGTAGGAGGCGATCGTGGCATTCGTGCTCGCCACAGCCAAGTCGAGGTGCAGGTTCTGTCCAAGATCAACCTCGATGATGCGGTCGACCCCCCGTCCGCCATTGGCATCAAGGATAAGGCGCGCGGCATCAGGATCGCGATAGTCGACGGCCCGGTGAGCACCAAGATCCAGGGCCACCTG
The DNA here is from genome assembly GCA_035944635.1 of Microvirga sp. Taxonomy (GTDB): domain Bacteria; phylum Pseudomonadota; class Alphaproteobacteria; order Rhizobiales; family Beijerinckiaceae; genus Microvirga. The sequence goes on along the minus strand of DASZAZ010000014.1, from coordinate 13,638 downwards.
CCGCTTTTCATCGCTGGAGCCGGTTGCGATCACCGTGGCACCGCCTCGGAGAGCGAATTGGATTGCGTAAGCGCTGACAGCGCCAGCACCGCCGTGGACCAGAACCGACTGACCCTCGACGGGCCCGTCTGCAAAGACCGCCCGGTGCGCCGTACAGGCTGGGACGCCCAGGCATGCTCCGATATCGAAGCTGGCTGGCTGGGGCAGGGGCACAGCGTGATCGGCCCCGACCACACAATGATCCGATGCTGTTCCCTGCCCATCGGTTTCAGCGTTCCAGAGCCAAACGCGCTCGCCGATACGGGAGCCAGATACACCGTCGCCGACCTCAACGATGATCCCGGCCCCATCGGTGTGGAGGATCATCGGTAGGGTGTGAGGCTTATAGCTGGCCCACCCGGCACGGCGCTTCGTGTCCGATGGATTGATCCCCGACCGGTGGATCTGGACCAGCACCTGTCCGGGGCCTGGCCGCGGAATAGGGCGTCGGCCGAGGCGGATCACTGTCCTTGCCGGGCCTACCTCTGAATAGGCGGCATATCGCGAAGTTTCGGCTTGAGTCGGGGTATCCGCGTATTCCATAGCCTATCACGTAACGAATGCTGTTCCGACTATGTGAAATGGGTTTTCGTTTTGCGCAATGGTGAACTCAGCATAGAGCCTTGTGAAGCAACCGATATTGGCATCACCCGATACATCCCATGCCCTATACAATCTCAGCGGTCGACCGCGCCCTTTCATTGCTGGAGGCTCTGGCTGACCATCCAGGGCTGAGCGTCACTGAACTCGCCAAGGTATCCGGCAACACGAAAAGCCTTGTCTTTCGCCTGATCTACACCTTGGAGCAGCGCGGATACGTGATCCGGGACCCCGCAACGCGGACGTATACGCTAGGCTATCGACCGCTCGTTCTGGCCTCGAGCGCGCAGGACAATGTTGCGCTGATCAAGGCAGCAGGCCCCTTCCTCGATGACCTCGCCCGCGCGACCCGCCGACAGGTGAACCTGCTCGTGCGCGATGGAACGCAGTCTCTCTGTATCGCGATCCGGGCTGCGCAATCGTCAGGTCAGCTCTACGCACAGGTCGGACGCCGCGGGCCGCTGCATGCTGGAGGCGGCACCAAGATACTGCTCGCCTTCGCGCCCGAAGAGGTCCGGAACGAAGCCCTGTCCCTTCCCCTCAAGGCCTTCACACCCGAAACGGTCACGAACCGCCGGGTGCTTGAAAAGCGGCTCAAGGCTATTCGTGAGACGGGCACGAATGAGAGCTACGGCGATCTGGACCCCAATGCCTTCTCCTTCGCGTCGGCCGTGTATGGACGGGACGGCGAGGTCATCGCCGCCGTGTCCGTCGCAGGGATGATCGATGCCCTCAAGCCCGGGGACGAGGAGCAAATCCGTGCCCACGTTCGCGAGGCAGCGCGACGGATTTCCGAGGCGGTCGGCTGGCGCGAGAACTCCTTGGCCGCCGTCTAGCCGACGCCTTGTCGCCCTGTTTTCGTGCGCGGCATGACGCGCTTGCGCTTGCCAGCGTCATCACGGCTGCTATCGTCACAGTGCAAAACTCGATTTCAGCCAGCGAAACGGGAGCGATCGCCAGATGACCCATTCCGAACTGATCAACGACGTGTCGCTCGACGTGCCGTGGGCTTTGGTCGAAACGTTCGCCACCTTGCCGCGGTGGAAGCCGGAGGACGTCAACGCCAGCGCCGACCTCATTGTCGCCGCTCTCGAAAAGAGTGGCGTGCCCGTCACTGTTCATGAAGCTGAAATCTATCTCTCTGTTCCCTTCGATGCACGTGTGAAGGCAGAGGGGCGTACAATCCGCGCCAAGCCGCCCGCCTACGCCGTCGATTGTCGCGACGGCGTGACAGCGCCGCTCATTCACGTTCCAGCCTCCTATTCCCGCTCGATCGGAACGCTGTTTGCGAAGAATCAGGACCCGGAACTGTCCTCGGAAGATCGCATCCGCGGCAAGATCGTCATTTCCGAGGGGTTTGCTTTCCCGCAGAAAATCCGGGAGTTCGAGGAGAAAGGCGCCGTCGGCGTCATTGCCATGAATCCCGGTGTCGATATCCACTGGGGCATCTGCACATCCATCTGGGGGACCCCAGACCTTGACGACCTGCCCCGCAAACCGGGCATCCCGGTCGTGGCTGTCAACAACCCAGATGGGAAAGCTCTGATCGACCTCGCATCACGTGGGGCATCGGTCACCATTGAGACTGAGATGCAGGAGGGTTGGTTTAAGCAGAAGCTGCCCGTAGTCGAGATCAAAGGTACCGTCGAGCCTGACAAGTTTGTGCTGCTGCACGGGCATTATGACAGCTGGGATGTCGGCGTTGGTGACAATGCCACGGGTGACGCCACGATGCTTGAGATCGCCCGCGTGCTCTGGAAGCACCGGGACTCGCTCCGTCGGACGGTGCGTATCGCATGGTGGCCCGGACACTCGACGGGCCGTTATGCTGGCTCAACGTGGTACGCTGATCACTTCGCCATCGATCTCGACGAGAATTGTGTCGCCCAGGTCAATTGCGACAGCCCCGGCTGTCGCTGGGCGACGGAGTTCCAGGATGTATCCTGGATGTCCGAGACGGAACGTTATGTTCAGGACATCATCAAGAACGTCTGCGGCCTCGAAAGCCATGGCGAGCGCCCGCATCGCGCCGGTGACTATTCGTTCAACAACATCGGTATTTCGAGCTTCTTCATGCTCAGCTCCACGATGCCGGACGACTTGCGCGCGGCCAAAGGTTACTATGCTGTCGGCGGCTGCGGCGGCAATATCGCTTGGCACACCGAAAACGACACGCTTGAGATCGCGGATAAGGAAATCCTGCTGCGAGACATCAAGGTTTATCTCGCATCCATTCTCGGGGTCGCCAACGCCGAGATCCTGCCGTTTGACTGGCGGGCAACAGTTGAAGAGTTCACGAGCACACTCGCGAATTATGCCACGCAGGCAGGCGGGGCTTTCGACTTCTCCGAAGCCCAATCCGCCCTCAACGCGTTCAAGCAGACGCTTGAAGACTTCTACGCCAAGGCAAGCTCCGGCGGAATTGAGGCGTCGAAGGCGAACGCGGTCATCATGGGGTTGGCTCGCATTCTGGTTCCGATCAATTTTACCGTGGCGCCGCGCTTCCGGCATGATCCGGCGACGCCTGTACAGCCCTTGCCGACACTCGCCGTGGCAAACGACATTGCCGCCATGGACCTGTCAGTCCAGGGCTTTGCCCGCGTTCAGCTCACACGCGGAGCCAACAGGTTCATCGCCGCTCTGCGGGAGGCCGAGCGCCTCGTTCGAGCGGCCTGACGCATGCAGAAGGCGAGCAGCCCCTTTGGGCTGCATCGCCGCCAGACTTCGCAACAGCACGAGGACGCCTTCATGTCTCGGCCCCTTACCCGCACCCCAGACGAAGCGGTCCACAGCCAGCCAGCGGCACGCTCGTGCGACCCGGTGACAGTCGAGATTGTGCGCGGCGCGATCCGTGCCGCTCAGGCCGAGATGGAGGCCCTGATCGAACGGACGGCCATCAGCGCCTTCATCCGTGAGAAGAAGGACTTCTATACGGCTCTCTTCGACGCAGACGGCGTCATGGCCGTTGGCTCGAACGTGCCTGTTTTCGGCGACATGACGAGCCCGGTGTTCGCCCACTTTCCAAAGGAGAGAATGAAGCCTGGCGATCTCTACTGGTACAACGATTGCTATGGATCGCGCGGGGCGGTTTCCCATTCGAACGATCAGGTGCTTATCGCACCGGTGTTTCACGATGGGCTGCTTTGCGCGTTCGTGATGGGGTGGGCTCATTTCGCTGACATTGGAGGCCTTCGACCTGGCTCGATCAGCCCGGACGCCACCGACATCTTCCAGGAAGGGATCATCGTCCCGCCAACGAAGCTGGTCGACGCGGGATCGATCAACGAAGCTGCGCTCGCGATCTTCCATCGCAATTCGCGCTTCCCCGAGCAGAGTCGTGGTGACCTCCAGGCCCTGATGAGCAGCGTGGAACTCGGCGTGAAGCGGGTTGGGGAGATCGCAGCCCGCTTCGGCGCCGATGTCATGGCGCAAGCACTGGCTATCCTTCTCGACCGCACCCGTCGGCTCGTGCGCGCGAAGCTCGCCGAAACCTTCCCCGTCGGTACTCACAGCTTCACCGACGCCATCGACACGGATGGGCACGGCAGCGGACCTCTCCGTCTGCGACTCTCGTTGACGCGTGAGCAACCTTCCCCGGGGGAGGATCGCTTTATCATCGATGGAACGGCGACTGACGACCAGTCCCTTGGCCCTGTCAACTTCTTGATGAACCCAGGCGTGCCCGGCATGGCGCTGGGTCTCTACTTTCTGGGCGGCGACCCCGCTCAGGTCTGCAATGCCGGAGGCCCGCAGGCGATCGACGAGATCCGCCTACGCGAGGGATCACTGCTTTGGCCGCGCTTCCCTGCGGCTCTTGGCATGCGCGGGCTCACGATGATGCGCGTGCTTGCAACCCTGAACGGTCTGGTAAACGCGGCGGGGGGTGGGGCACCGGCTTCGCACTCGGCCTACGTCATCTCGATCATGCGCGGTACCTATCTGAGCGAGAACGGCGAGCGCGAGCGCTTCCTACTCGCCGACGGTCTTGGCGTTGGGTACGGTGCACGGCCCTATGCCGATGGCATCGACACGGTGTATTTCGTGGCCCAGGAAAACTACCCGGTAGAGTTCCTGGAGACCGGGTACCCCGTGCGGCTGCGTGCCTATGGCGTGGTGGAAGATAGCGGGGGCGCAGGTCGCTACCGGGGCGGTTGCGGCGTGCTGCGCGAGTATGAAATTCTCGCGGAGGAGGCTGTTATGGCCATCCGCATAGACTGCGTGAAGAACCCGCCGTGGGGCATTGCGGGTGGCATGTCCGGAGGCGCCGGTCGGGCTGTCGTCAATCCCGGCACGCCGCATGAGCGCTTGCTGGCGCCTCTGTCGGATGGAAACGTTCTAAGACGCGGCGACATCCTGCGTATCGAAACTGGGGGAGGTGGCGGGTACGGACATCCCCATGACCGACCGACGGACGCTGTCCTGAAGGACGTGCTCGGTGGCTTTGTGAGCCACGAGGCCGCGGAGCGCTACTATGGCGTGGCGGTTAAAGACTTCGCGATCGACGAGGCGCGTACGGCCCAGCTTCGATCCTCCCGCACGCCGGTCCGTGCCTTTCATCGCAATGAGTATGTCGATGCGCTCGTCTGACAGTACTGGCTATGTTGTCGCCGTCGACATCGGCGGGACGTTCACGGATATCGCGCTGTTGGAGACAGCGAGTGGTCGGGTCTGGCGAGCCAAGACGCCAAGTGTTCCGGAGGATCCCTCACAGGCGTTCATGACAGGTGTCGAACTTGCGCTGAAGCAGACGGACGCCAAATCCGAAGACATCGGACGTGTGCTCCACGGCACAACCGTTGCGACGAACATGATCCTTGAGCACAAGGGTGCGCTGACGGCTCTCGTGACCACCCGCGGCTTTCGGCATGTGTTGACGATTGGCCGGCAGGACATCCCACGCAAGGCCAATCTCTACAGCTGGATCAAGCCCGAGCGTCCGGTTCCTGCGTCACATGTGCTCGAAGTAACGGAGCGCATCGGAGCTGGTGGCGTTGTTCTTGAACCGCTTGACGAAGAGAGCGTCACGGCCGTCATCGCCGATCTCCGTCGCCTCAGGGTTTCAGCGGTCGCTGTCTGTCTCCTGCACTCCTTCGCCAATCCAGCCCACGAGCTGCGCGTCACGCAGCTGCTGCGAGACGCTCTCCCGAACGTCGCCGTGACGTGCTCCGCAGATATTCTGCCGGTGGTGCGCGAGTACGAGCGTTCCCTTGCAGCTGTGCTGAATGCATCGGTTATGCCGGGGGTCTCAACCTACGTTACACGGCTCCAGGAGCGGCTGACCAAAGCAGGCGTGCTGGCGCCGCTCCTGCTGATGCAATCCAACGGCGGCGTTGCCGGCGCCGCAACGATCCAACACGCGCCTGCGCTGACGGCCCTCTCTGGCCCTGCAGCCGGGGTGGTAGGCGCTCACGAGATCGGAGCCGCATGCGGCGTTTCGGATCTCATTACGGTCGATATCGGCGGAACAAGTGCCGACATCTGCCTCATCAAGGGAGGGCAGGTTGGCCTTACGGAACGGGGCCAGGTTGGCGAATGGCCCCTGCCACTGCCGATGGTCGATATGGTGACAATCGGAGCAGGCGGCGGATCGATCGCTCGGATTGTCGAGGGAGCCTTGATGGTTGGCCCGATGAGCGCCGGCGCCAGACCGGGACCTGCGTGCTACGGCCACGGCGGAGCCGAACCGACAGTCACCGATGCACATGTGGTGCTCGGCAATCTGCCCGACCGTCTTCTAGGCGGCTCGATGGCATTGGACCGTTCGAAAGCCTGCGAAGTCATTCAGAACCGTGTTGCCGGGCCCCTTGGGCTTTCCGTTGAGGATGCGGCGCGGGGCATTCTTGCGATCGTCGACAATCATATGGTTGGAGCGCTTCGCGTTGTTTCCGTCGAGCGGGGGCACGATCCGCGTGACTTCACACTTGTGCCCTTTGGCGGTGCGGGTCCCCTGCACGGGTGTTCGCTCGCGGAGCTGCTTTCCATTCCGCGCGTTATGATTCCGCCGGCACCAGGGGTGCTCTGTGCTGATGGGCTTCTGGCCGCGGACCTCAAGGCCGAGTTCAGCCGGACCTTGCCCAAAGCGGGTCCGGTTGACGCCACAGCCGTTGAAGCTGTCTTCGTGGAGTTGCACCATCAGGCGGACAAATGGTTCGAGAAGGAGCAGGTGCCCCTGCAATCCCGCTCCAAAGCCCTTGTCACGATGATGCGATACAAAGGGCAAGGCGGTGAGATCGCCGTGGCTTGGGCCGGATCGCAGGAAGGTGCCGAGGAGGCCTTTAATGCTGCGCACGGGGCTCTGTACGGGTTTACCCTTTCAGCTCCCATAGAGGTGGTCACCTTGCGGATCGAGGCCGCCGGCCGGATGCCTCGACCGGAACGGATCTTGCTCCCACGTGGCTCTGGCGCGCGGCCCAGCGGACATCGAACTGTCAACTTTGCCGATGGAGAGCAAGAGGTGCCCGTATACGACCGGGCAGAACTTGCGGCAGGCGACCGTTTCATTGGCCCCGCCATCGTGATGCAGCTTGATGCCACAACCTTCGTTGCGCCGGGTTGGCAGGGTGAGGTTCACCCCTCCGGAGCACTCCTTTTGACCCAGGTTGCAACCACACCCCGGGGAGCCGCATGAACCCCACCAAAGGTGCCACAGCCGAGGGCCTGGAGCAGGTCTTCGCACATATCACAGCCCACCGAGAGGATTTCGTCCAGCGGGTCATGGACTACGTGCGTCACCCGAGTATCAGCGCGCACGACATCGGCATTCGCGAGGTGGCGCAGCTCCTGGTGGAGATGCTGGCCGAGCTCGGGCTTCAAGCCGAGGCAGTGCCCACCGCCAAGCACCCTATGGTGTTGGCTCGTTGGGACAAGAAGCCGGGAGCGCCCACCATTCTGCTCTATGGCCACTACGATGTTCAGCCCTCTGACCCGCTGGAAGAATGGGTGAGCCCACCGTTCGAGCCGACCATTCGCGACGGGCGCATCTGGGCGCGGGGCATCGGAGACAACAAGGGCCAGCATTTCGCACAAATCCTGGCCATCGAATCCCACCTGGCGGTTCATGGTGAGCTTCCCTGCAATGTCATCGTCCTCCTGGAAGGCGAGGAGGAGATCGGCAGCCCTCACATCGCCGAGTTCGTCGAAGCACATCGCGAGCGCCTGAAGGCTGACCTCGTCGTTACGGCCGACGGACCCCTTCATGAGTCCGGGCAACCGACCGTCACGTTTGGCGTCCGCGGGGTGGCCTCCTTCGAGCTGCGGTCGACCGGTGCCAAACGGGACCTGCACTCCGGCAACTTCGGAGGCGTCGCACCGAACCCGATCTGGACCCTCGTCCATCTCCTCGGCACCATGAAGAATGCCAGCGGCGAGATCACGATCGAGGGTTTCCACGACAACGTGGTAGCGCCGACTGAGCTCGAGCGGGCAGCTGCTGCCCGGTTGCCACTTGATCCGCAACACGTGCGCGACGAGCTAGCCCTCTCTCGCTTGGACCAGCCTGCGGAGCGCCCGGTCGCTGACCGGCTCATGTTTCATCCAACTCTCACGATCAACGGCCTGCATGGCGGTTACGCCGGCCCGGGCTCGAAGACAGTTCTGCCGCACATTGCCTTTGCCAAGTGCGACATCCGCCTGGTCGAGGCGATGACACCCGCGGAGGTATTCGCGAAGGTAGCGGCTCACGTGAGCAAACATGCACCCGAGGTGGAGTTCGTTCCGTTCAACGGCATGCTGCCGTCGAAGACCCCAATGGACTCACCCTTTGCCGAGCCGATCCGGCAGGCGATTGTCGATGCCCAGGGGGTAGAGCCGCTGCTCTACCCGTCGGCTGGTGGAAGTCTACCGGATTACGTCTTCACGAAAATTCTCGGCACTCACGCGTTCGTCGTGCCTTACGCGAATGCCGACGAGGCCAACCACGCGCCCAACGAGAATTTGAAGCTGGAGTGCTTCGTCAACGGCATTCGCACTGGGGCGGCTCTGCTGAGCCGGTTAGGACGCCTCTCGCAGCCCACGGGAGCAGGGTAGCATTCAGCCTCTACGAGGTGGCTCGCGGTTGCGCTAGGAGAAGAGATCGGGAACTCGCCGGGAGACAGAGCCTATGGAGAGCGATGCTCTTGTCACGGCTGACCTCGCCCGAGTCTCACCCACTAAGCTGCAGCCGCGCGACGTCGGTCACGGCACGCGTGAGCCCGTCGAGGAGGCGTCCCCCGAGACGGGCGCACTGCCAGTGGAGCGTGACGCCGAGCCTCGCTCCGGGCACCAGATCTGTGAGACGTCCGGCCTGAAGATGGTCCTGGACGAGAAGCACGGGGTTCATAGCCCACCCTAAGCCCGCCACGGTGCCGTCCACGAACCCTTGCGTGGCAGGGATCCAGTGCACCAGCCCTTCCAGGTCCACTGCGAATACGTCGCGAGCCCAACGTGCCTGGAGTTCGTCGCGACGGTCGAAGCGGAGGTAAGGCGCCCGCGCGAGCGCCTCGGGCGTGACCCCGTCCGCAAGCCAACGCTCGATAAAGGCCGGACTTGCTGTGGCAACGTAGGTCATGGTGCCAAGGCGGAGCGTGCGGCAGCCCTGGACTGGATCGCCGTAAGTCGTAACGGCCGCGAGGACCTCCCCCGACCGCAGGCGGCCGGCCGTGTGCTCCTCGTCCTCGAGGACGATGTCTAGGAGCGCTCCCGAGCTGCCAGCAAATACGGCGGCTGCCGGCATGAACCAGCTCCCAAGGCTGTCAGCATTGACAGCCACGCGGATCGTGGACGCGGACGGCGCGGCCCGCCCGAGGCGTCCAAGTTCCGGAAGGTCAGCAGCTAGCTCCCCCTCGAGGAGAGACACTTGCTCTACGTGAGCGCAAAGCCGGGCTCCGGCTGCCGTGGCCCGGCAGGGCTGCCCCCTTGATGATCAGCGCCGTCCCGGTACGCTCCTCGAGAGCCCTAACGCGCTGGGACACTGCTGAAGGGGTCACCCCGAGGGTGTCGGCGGCACGCTCGAAGCTGCCCTGGCGCACCACTGCGGCGACGGCTGCAAGGCCTGCATAGTCGAGCAAGGATTAGCGCTCCTTCATCAGCATTAGACAGTTTAGGTTTTCTACACGAGAGCAAGCCCGTATGGAAACCGGCCATGGCATACCTCTCGACCTTTCTGAACGGCTTTGCGGTCTCCGCGGCCCTGATTATCGCTATTGGCGCCCAGAACGCCTTCGTCCTGCGGCAGGGGCTGCGCCGCGAGCACGTCGGCCCGATCGTCGCGTTGTGCGCATCCGCCGATGCGCTCTTGATCGGAGCCGGAGTCGCGGGCCTCGGGGCTTTGATCGGGGCCGCTCCGGTGCTCATGTCTGCGCTGTCGTTAGGGGGAGCCGCATTCCTCGTTTGGTATGGCGTAACTGCCCTGGCCCGCTCCGCGCAACCCAGCACCCTCGCCGTTGAGGGGAGCGGTACAATGAGCCTACCCGCTGCCCTAGCGAGCGCCGCAGGCTTCACGCTGCTCAACCCGCACGTCTATCTCGACACGGTGCTTCTTGTTGGGGCTGTTGGCGCCTCGCACCCGCCGACCCAGCAGCCGATATTCGTTGCGGGGGCCGCACTCGCGAGCGCATCCTGGTTCACGGCTCTCGGCTATGGGGCGCGGGTGCTGGCGCCGCTGTTCACCAAGCCGATCGCGTGGCGCGTGCTCGACCTCCTTGTCGGAGCGATGATGCTGTCCCTCGCAGCCGGGCTCGTCTGGAGTGCCTTTCAAAGGACCATACTATGAGCATGCTCGATGGCCTATCGGCCTTTCCTATCACCCCCTCAGATGCCACGGGACAGGTCGACGTCGCCGCACTTCGCCGGCTCGTGGCCCGCCTTCGTGACGCCAAGGTCGACTCCATTGGCCTGCTCGGCAGCACAGGCATCTACGCCTATCTCACACGGTCTGAGCGGCGGAGTGCTCTAGACGCCGCGCTCGATGAAGTCGGAGGGCAGACGCCCATCCTCGTGGGAGTTGGCGCTCTTCGCACTGATGAGGCCGTGCGGCTCGCATGGGACGCCAAGGCGGCCGGAGCCGCAGCCGGGCTGCTGGCCCCAGTCTCCTACACGCCGCTCACCGAGGATGAGGTGTTCGAGCACTTCTCGATCGTTGCGCGGGAGAGCGGCTTGCCGCTCTGCATCTACGACAACCCGGGCACGACGCACTTCCGCTTCAGCCCAACCCTGATCGGACGTCTGAGTCATGTGCCCGGTATCATGGCCGTCAAGAGCCCCGCGCCTGAACCGCAAGCGGTCGCGGCGCACCTGGCTGACCTCCATCGTGTCGTGCCGCAGGGGTTCTCTCTCGGCTACAGCGTGGACTGGCACTCAATCGAGGCACTGATTGCTGGAGGCAGCGCCTGGTATAGCGTGGTGGCGGGCCTGTTCCCGCAAGTCAGCATGGCTATGGTGCAGGCGGTCCGGGGCGGAGACGTCGCTCGGGCACGGCGCCTGAACGCGGAGTTGGAACCGCTGTGGAGCCTGTTTCGTGAGTTCTCGAGCTTACGGGTGATGTACACGAGCGCCAACCTGCTCGGCCTTGCCCACGCTGAGCCGCCGCGTCCGATTCTGCCGCTCTCGGGCGACGCCCGTGAGAAAGTCGCCAAAGTGATCAGGGCACTGGCTCTGGCATGAGAGCAGGCCCTAGCGGTTCGCGGCAGCGCCGCCATCGTACCAACCTGAGCTAATGCCGCTATCGCGGTGCCAACCACGCCCCTGATGATCACGAGCAGTTCACGACCAGCCCTCAGACGTTCCGGAAGCCTGCTTTGGACCAGGTGGATACCTGGCGCCTGTCGAGTTGAACGTCTGCTTTCGGTTTGTGGACGCCGAAAGCTGCCGGGCCGCTTCCGGCCATATCCCGCCCGTTGGCCATGCGCCCATGTCGGTCGCCTACGCCGCTGAAGGACTAGCTTGTTGCACCAAAGCCAAGGTGAAGCAGCGCCTCCTGGGCGATGCTGATCCAGACGAGTGGGACCTGCCGCCAAAGCCGAAGGGCATGCGCTGGCGGACGTATGCACGATGGGAGGCCAAGTACGACAGAGCTGAGGCAGCCCTCAACCGCAGCCTCTGCCTGGCCGTCACTCGCCTCCTGAAAAAGGGCACTTAGACAAGAGATTTCGATTCAGAAAGCAAAGGGAAAGCAAAAACCGTAGCGAGGCGCCGACGTGAGGACCTTCTCACGCAGGTCCGGACCACGCGTGTGGTGCTCGCAACCGCTCACCGCGACCACGATCCCACGAACAACAACCCGCGCAACCTGGTGGCGTTCTGCCAGAGGTGCCACCTGCAGCATGATCGTGAGGATCACCGTCGCGGCACTGGCTCACCTTGTTCCGGAAGAAGGCACTCGGTGACCTCTTCCTCGGCCACTATCGCTGAGGGGGGCACCACGCCGAGGCAAGGCATCAGCTTGCTTGGCGGGGTTCTTCAGGGAGCCTGTAGCGCCTGGGGTGTTTGGAGCACGAGCCATGCACTCGCGGATGTAAGCTTGCCGGCCTTCGAGGGTGATCTGGAAGAGCTCAACAGAGCCTGCACGAGGCGGCTTGATGCGCTGGCGCGCCTCGGCCTGGCAGGCGGACCGCCTCGACGCGAGGTCATCGTCGGCGTGGGACTGCATTGGCAGGACCAGCACGGTTGCCGCACAGATCACTGCCAGGAGGCGCCGCGGGTACATCATAGGGGCTCGTGCGAACCAGATCAGCGCGTTGCGGGAGGAACGCTCTCAGCCGTCGTGGATCGTTCCCGATCGTATGCAGAAGCGATGAGCTCCCAGCAATCTCCCAGAAGGCCTAGATCCTGGGCCGCCTTCGGGACAGACCCGGTCTCAACGCACTCGGGTGGGCACGTAGGCCCGCTCGCAGCATTCGCGGCAATAAGGCTTAGTGGCCACAGCAGGCTGGCCACAGAAGAACCGAGCCGGCTCGAGCCGGTCACCGATGGGAAAGCGGCATTGACCAGCACGCAACTTGAACAGGGTCGGGGACTTGTGTGCTGGCGCCAGCATGGCTCGTTCCGTGGCGGATGGTGTCAGAGCTAGCTATGAGCCAGCTCATCTTGGAGACAGGCGCCGCCCCGCGTCCTGGCGTGCACCCGAGGGCAGGAGCGGCCAGTTGTTCAGGCGCTTGGGACGCTGTGGGTAGATCATGCGGTTGAGCAGAACCACCACGTGCTCAGCGGTGTCCTGCTCCAGCTCGACGAGCACAACGTCGCCCAGAACAGCTGGCTTGCCGGTCTCAGCATCGTAGACGGTCCAACCCACCCGATCTGGCCTGATGTCGTACATGCCCGAGGCCCTCAGATGCGCTTGAGGTGTGGCTTCGTCTTGATGGCGACGGAGAGACCGGTTCTTGGGTCCAAGATCATCATGAGGGTACGCCTTCGCAGAGATACCAGGGGAACGCGCGACGGCCGGCATAGTCCCGACACTGCGGGATGTTGCTGCTGGCGTAGTTAGAGCTTCGTTACCTTGCGTCACCGCTCTTTGAGCAGAACCGTGTGCTTCTTCCGGTTTGCCCGATGCGCCTGACGGATCGCCTCGTCTCGTTCCCGTTCGGCGGCTTCGAGGGCAGCGGTTGCTTCGCCGCATCGCCAACTCGGGCAGATGCGCACGCGCCCGGAGCCGGCGGATGAGGTCACTCATGAACTCTCCTGTCCCACAATCCTGATTGGATCAGCTTACCAAACGTCAGGCCGCTCCCGAATGAGGACTGAAGGTCCGTTCACAGCTGAGACGGCCAGCCATGGGTAGGTTGATAGCCGGGATGAGCGCAGGCGACTGCTTCCAAGACGGGCGCCTATGCCGCTCGTGTTCTCGGCATAGTTGTTCTCCAAGCGTAGAGGAGGAGGGCGGGATCGATCTCCTCGGCTTCTGAGAGGATCTCCTCCAGAATGCGCAGGGCTGTTGGTGTGAGCTCCCCGATGGTGAGCGCGGTGAGCAGCCAGTTGGCTGTCTCGGCATTCACCACGCCTGTCGGGCGCAAGCCCCACACGGCA
>DASZAZ010000013.1:0-4043 GCA_035944635.1 Microvirga sp. | reverse complement strand
CCCAAAGCGGTGCACCGCACGGCTTTGAGCAGCGATGGCCGCAAGAGCACGATCAACGGCAAGGACAAGCTCGCCCTGGGTCCGGTCGCTCGCGGCGCGATCAAGCTCACGGCGGACGAGGCGGTCACGACCTGCCTTGGGGTGGCTGAGGGCGTCGAGACGGCACTCAGCTTGCGCAAGGTGCCGGAGTTTGGCCCCTCCCCGGTGTGGTCGCTCCTCTCAGCAGGAGGGGTGGAGCGCCTGCCCGTTCTGCCCGGCCTCGAGAGCCTGTGGCTTGCAGTCGACCACGACCCGGCGGGCATGCGGGCCGCTCGTGCGGCGGCCCACCGCTGGCAGACCGGGGGAGCAGAAGCCTACCTCATCACCCCGCGCGAGCCCCGTGCCGATCTCAACGACCTCTTCCGGGGAGCTTGCCATGCTCACCCCTAACGCGAACACCTACACGGTCGAGTACCGGCCGCCCATGCTCACCGCCTGCCCTGACACGTCGGCTACAAGGCTTCTAGGGCGCACCAGCTCTGCTGCGCTCATGGCCAAGGATCTGCCACCCATCCGCTACGTTGTGCCGGGCTTCATCGCAGAGGGCCTGACGCTTCTTGCGGGCAAGTCGAAGATTGGCAAGAGCTGGTTCATCCTCTGCATGGCCATCGCGGTGGCAAGCGGCGGCGTTGCGTTCGGCTCTCTCAAGGTGGACGAGGGCGACGTCCTCTACCTTGCGCTGGAGGACAACGAGCGGCGGCTTCAAAAGCGGCTCAAGCAGCTTCTTCCGGCCGGCCGTGCTCCAGAAAGGCTGTTCATCGACATCGCCTGCCGGCGTCTGGACCAGGGCCTGATCGATGATCTTCGCCAGTGGCTGACGGAGATGCCGAACCCTCGGCTCATCATCATTGACGTGCTCAACCGCATCAGGCCCGCGCAGAAGCCGAACGAGGGTGTGTACGACTACGATGTGCGTTCGCTGGAGGGCCTGCAGGGACTCGCAGCTGAGTTCGGTGTGGCCATCGTCGTGGTTCACCACACCCGCAAAGCGGACGCGGATGACCCGTTTGATTGTCTCTCCGGCTCAACAGGTCTGCCCGGTACCGCCGACAGCACGTTCGTGCTGGCCCGAGACAGCCAGGGCGTGACCCTGTATGGCCGCGGGCGCGACATCGAAGAGGTCGAGCGGGCGCTCTCGTTCGACAAGATCACAGGTCAGTGGCTGATCCTTGGCGAAGCCGCCGATGTGCGCCGTTCGGGTGAGCGCACTTCAATACTTCAGGCGCTTCATGAGGCAACGGATGCCATGTCGCCCAGTGATGTTGCGGAGGTGACGGGCTTCAAGCGCGAGAACGCGAAGAAGCTCCTGCGGGAGATGACCAAGGCCGGCGAGGTGACGAGCCTGGGGCCCCGTAAGGGTTACGTTCATCCCATGCGGCGGGACCTTCTACCCCCCGGTTCCCACGGTTACCAGGTTACCAGGGACGGTGAGGTGGACGATGAGTAAGCGCGTCACCGAGCCTTTGGTGACCGTGGGAACCAAAGGGACCAGCCCCCCTTGGGCAGTGGCAAAAGCCAACCCGCCTGCTGGTTTGGAACAGGCGGGACACGTGGGACCCGTACGCGGGCGAACCGATGCCGCGTGATCGCCAGCGTGTGGCCTTGGAGAGCGGGCCGGTGCTGGATCTGGCGCGCCTTATCCCGAAGGGCTCAGGCCAGCCTGGAGCGGTGATCCGCTCCACCCTCACCTATTCATCCGGCACGACGCTCCGGGCCGAGGTGAGGCTGTTCGAGCACGGCGGGGTGCTGGATCTGCGCTATCGCGGGCACCACCAGAGCCTCACCCTCGTCTTTCAGGCGCGGCCCTATGGGGGACGGCAATGGTACGTGATCTGCCCCTCAACCGGCCGGCGCGTCAGGGTGCTGTTTAGGCCAGCGGGTGCCACGGCCTTTGCCAGCCGTCATGCCTGGGGGCGGCAGGTGGCGTATACCTCGCAGTACCTCACGCCCACCGACCGGGCCTGGCGCACGAAGGCGAAGGTCAAAGCCCGCCTGCTGGGCGATGCGGACCCGGACGAGTGGGATCTGCCGCCCCGGCCCAAAGGCATGCGCCAGAGCACCTATGAGCGCCTCGAAGCGCGCTTTGACCGAGCCGAGGAGGTGCTGGAGCAGCAGTGCCTGACAGCTCTCGCCCGTTTGATTCCAAACCGCACTTAGCTAACAGATTTCGATTCGGGTGAGACGCCCACCGGCAACGTCCTCATTGCAAGGAGCGTGCAGAGGCTATGGCTGAAGCCGCAATGGCGGCGCGTGCCTGCCCGTCTGGTTTGTCCCGGGCGATCCAGCCGCTGAGCCGCGACGTAAGTCCGTCCGGACACCCACTCGGACAGCATGCCCGCACTCAGCTCAAAGCCGCAACTCGTCGTGTTTGGTCCCTCGCACTTCTGCGAGCGGGCCCGGTGGGGACTTGATCACGCCGGCATCACCTACACGGAGGTGCGCTGGGCACCTGGTCCCCACGTCTGGCTTGCCCGTCGCATGGGGCTGAGAAGGACAACAACGCCGATCCTGCTCCTGCCCTCCGGCACCGTCGTTCAAGGTAGCAGCGAGATCCTGGACCATGCGGGCCTTGGAGCCTCGGATCCCGCCCTAGAGCAGCGCTGCGTCGAGCGGATCGGGCCGCTCATAAGGCAGTTCATCTATGCTGCGACCCTGAGGCGAGCCGGATCAGGCGTCGCGGCGGCTCTGGTTGAGGGGGTCTCGCCCGGTCAGGCCCAGGCAGCGCGCCTGCTGTGGCCGCTCACACGCCAGCTCATGGCCGCCGGCATGCAGGCGAGACCCAAGCTGTTGCCCCGCCTTACCCAGCAGATCGAGATTGAGCTGGCGTGGCTTGCGGGCCGCCTCTCCTCACGTGAAGACCACGGCTTCGACCGGTCGGCTCTGACGGCAGCAAGCCTCCTGGCACCTCTAGCCGTTCCCGACGAATGCCCCGTCTCACCGCTGTACCGACGCGTTCAGCTGCCCGAGGAAATCGGGCAAATCGTCGAGAGATGGCGCGGCGAGCCCGTTCTCGTGTGGGTTCGGCAGACATACCGGATGCATCGCAACCGGGCGAGCTAGGGTGAGGTCAGCGCCTCCCGCAACGAGCCGGTCAACTCACCCGCCCAAGCTGAGCATCAACCTTGAGGCGTCCGGCCGCCCTGGCGATAAAGCGCCGGACCGCCTCGTCCTGGGTATGACGCAGGGCTGCGTCGTAAGCCTCACGAGCCAGGCTACTCTGCTGGCGCCTGCCACTGGAGCACTGCGCTGGGCCTACCTTCGGTGATCTGACCCTGCTCTAGCCCTCGCGTCTGAAGCTTGAGGTCACGGCCCTCCCGTCTTGTTTGTGGGCCGTGCTCGGCGCCTCGATCTGGCGCATGCGGCTGAGCATGAGCGCGTGTTCCCCGATGACTGCCTCAAGTTTGGCGTGCAGGGCATCCGAGCGGAACGGCTTGAGCAGGTAGTGGTCAACACCAGCCGCCTTGGCCTGACGTGCCACGGCAAGATCCCGGCTGGCGGTGGTCATGATGAAGGGAATGTGTCTGAGCACCGCGTCGGTGCGCATGCGGCGCACGAACTCCAGGCCATCGATGCCGGCCATCTTGAGATCGGAGATCACCAGCCCATAAGCGCGCTCGCGCAGCTGACCCAAGGCGCTCAGCCCGTCGCAGGCAAAGTCGACGTCCCGCAGCCCGAGCTTGTTCAGCATGGCCGTGATCACCTCGACCATCATGTACTCGTCGTCGACGATCAGAACCGGTGTCGCTCGGTCATAGCTCATGCCGCTGACCTCCGGGCAGGTGCGGGCAGATTGCGAGCGATGACCTAGGCCACGTGTTCACGCGCACCACACTCTGCACTCCTGCGCGTCCACCGCTCCACCACGTCCTTCAGCTCCTCGCGCTTGAAAGGCTTGCCCACGTGGTCGTTCATGCCAGCGGCCCGGACGGCGGCGACCTGGTGGGGCAGAACATTGGCCGTCATGGCGACGATGGGAATGTGGCCCATCGGGGCCGGCAAGGCCC
>DASZAZ010000012.1:0-179504 GCA_035944635.1 Microvirga sp. | reverse complement strand
TGGCTCAAGCGCTGGGCCGCACGAAGGTGCTTAAGGCAGGCGGGTCTGAGACGACCAGCAGACCTGCCGAAGCGCGGGGCTGGCGCCTGTGAGATCATCGTGCACGGGGCGCGTGCGGCACCGCTCGTCCGGTGCCCTCCCTCCCTGACTACCCCCGCCGCCGGCTTGGCCGGGGCTGCATGGCCCCGTGCCCCCACCAGGGCACAAGGCCACCACACAAGGCCATGCCTCGCACCTACACAGGTGGCGAGGGCGAAGGCGTATCCGCCGCGAGGACGGGGTCCTTCCCTCGCGACTCCCCGATTCCTATCTTCCCCCGATGAATCGCAACACCTACAACGACGTGCCGCCGGACATCATGGGCGACGATGAGGACGATTCGGTCGTCGCGGAGGGCGGGTCCGAGGTCGAGCTTGACCTTGAGGTGAACCCAGACTCCGTCGAGCGCGGCACGGAGGTGATCCGCCGCTTCTGGACCACCCTGCCGAACAGCCCCGGCGTCTACCGCATGCTGGATGCGAGGGGCGACGTACTCTATGTCGGCAAGGCCAAGAACCTGAAGAACCGCGTGGGCTCCTACGCCCGCGGCCAGGCGCATTCGAACCGCATCGCCCGCATGATCGGCCAGACGACCTCCATGGAGTTCGTCACCACGGCCACCGAGACCGAGGCACTGCTGCTCGAGGCCAACCTCATCAAGCAGCTCAAGCCCCGCTACAACGTGCTCATGCGGGACGACAAGTCGCTCCCGTACATCCTGCTCACCGCGGACCACGAGGCGCCGCAGATCGTGAAGCATCGCGGCGCGCGAAAGCGCAAGGGCGATTACTACGGGCCCTTCGCGAGCGTGTGGGCCGTGAACCGCACCGTGAACGCGCTCCAGCGCGCGTTCCTGCTCCGCTCGTGCAACGACTCCTTCTACGAGAACCGCACGCGCCCGTGCCTGCTCTACCAAATCAAGCGCTGCTCCGGGCCCTGCACGCAGGAGATTCCGATCGCCGAGTACCAGAACCTCGCCTCGGAAGCGCGCGCGTTCCTCGCCGGCAAGTCGAACGCCGTGAAGGAGCGCATCACCGCCGAAATGCAGCAGGCCGCGGAAGAACTCGAATTCGAGCGCGCCGCGCGCTACCGCGATCGCCTCGCCGCGCTCTCCGCGATCCAGGGCGTGCAGGGCGTCAACACGCAATCCGTGGAAGAGGCGGACGTGTTCGCCTTGGACGAGCAGGCGGGCCAGTTCTGCATCGAGGTGTTCTTCTTCCGCAACTGGCAGAACTGGGGCAACCGCGCCTACTTTCCGAAGGCCGACAAGACCATGTCGAAGGAGGAGGTGCTGGGCTCCTTCGTGGCGCAGTTCTACGACGACAAGCCGGCGCCGAAAATCGTCCTGCTGTCGCACGACATCGACGACGCGGAACTGCTCGCCGCGGCACTCTCCACGCGCACCGAAGCCCGGGTCGAAATCCATGCGCCGAAGCGTGGCGAGCGGCGCCAGCTCATCGATTACGCGCTGCGCAACGCCAAGGAGGCGCTGGGCCGTCGCCTGGCCGACACGGCCTCGCAGCAAAAGCTCCTGATCTCGCTCGGGCAGGCGTTCGGCATGGAGCGCTCCCCCCGGCGGGTGGAGGTTTACGACAACTCGCACATCATGGGCACCAACGCGGTCGGCGCCATGGTGGTCGCGGGCGCCAACGGCTTCATGAAGCAGCACTACCGCACCTTCAACATGAAGTCCGAGGACCTCAAGCCCGGCGACGATTACGGCATGATGAAGGAGATGCTGAAGCGTCGCTTCGCCAGGCTCGTGAAGGAGGAGCCCAAACCCTCTTCCTCGGACCTCGGGTTGACCCGAGGTCCGCCTCAGGATGCGCAAGTCGGGAACACCCGACTTGCGGAGGGAGAGGGTGGCGAGCGCAGCGAGCCGGGAGAGGGGGCTGTGAGTGCCACTCTCGCAGCAATGGTGCAGCGGCACGACTCTGAGGGCGGTGGCCCGACTTCTCCCTCTCCCGACCCTGCTTCGCAGGGCCACCCTCTCCCTCCGGGGGAGAGGGAAGAGGACGACGCCTTCCCGTCCTGGCCCGACCTCGTCCTCATCGACGGCGGCAAGGGGCAGCTCGAGGCGGCCCGGCAGGCGCTCGCGGAGGTGGGCGTGTCGGAGCGCGACGTGGCGCTCATCGGCATCGCCAAGGGACGCGACCGCGATGCGGGGCGCGAAACCTTCTTCAAGCCGGGGGAGCCCCCCTTCAAGCTGCCGCCCCGGGACCCGGCGCTGTATTTCGTCCAGCGCCTGCGGGACGAGGCCCACCGCTTCGCCATCGGGGCGCACCGGGCGAAGCGCAAGCGCGAGATGGTCAAGAACCCGCTGGACGAGATTCCCGGCATCGGCCCGACCCGCAAGCGGGCGCTCCTGCACCATTTCGGCACCGTGAAGCAGATCCAGCGCGCGGCTCTCGAAGACTTGATGAAGGCGCCGGGCGTCAACGCCGCCACGGCCCGGGCGGTGTACGATTTCTTTCACGAACGCGGTTAGCCCTCTCCCGCCGCGAGGAAGCTTAAGCGGGCTCGCGAGGTTGACGCACCGAGCCTCGGCATGTTTCCTGCCCCGACGATGAGCTCAGCCGTTCCCTCGCCTCGGTCGAAGGCTCTCAGCCTTCCGAACCTGCTCACCTACGGCCGGCTCGTTGCCGTTCCCGTCGTGGTGGCGCTGCTTTATTGGCCGGAGGATCGCTGGTCGCGCTGGTTCGCGCTTGCGATCTTCGTGGCGGCCGCGATCACCGACTACCTCGACGGCTATTTCGCTCGGGCCTATGCTCAGCAATCGGCGCTCGGGCGCATGCTCGATCCCATCGCCGACAAGCTTCTGGTGGCCGCCTGCCTCCTCATGCTGGTGGCCGACAAGACGATCACGAGCTGGCACCTGTGGGCCGCCATCGTGATCCTCTGCCGCGAAATCCTGGTCTCGGGGCTGCGGGAGTTCCTGGCCGAGTTGAAGGTCAGCGTGCCCGTGAGCCGCGTCGCCAAGTGGAAGACGACGCTCCAGCTCGTGGCCGTGGGCTTCCTGATCGCCGGCCCCGCGGGCGAGGACGTCCTGCCCGGCACCGTGGCGATCGGCATCGGCCTCCTGTGGATCGCCGCGCTCCTCACCATCTATACGGGCTGGGATTACTTCAGGAGCGGCATCGGTCACCTGATGGACTGAAGCCCGCCACGGAACCGCGATGACCGTCAAACTTGTCTATTTCGCCTGGGTGCGCGAGCGCATCGGCAAGCCCGAGGAGGAGGTAGACCTCCCCTCCGGCATCGCGACCGTCGCGGACCTCGTGCGCTGGCTCAAGACGCGAGGCGAGGAATACGAGTACGCCTTCGAGAACGAGGGCGTGGTGCGCGCCGCCATCAACCACACCCATGTGAAGCCGGACGCCGCCATCGGCACGGCGCGCGAGATCGCGTTTTTCCCGCCGATGACGGGCGGTTAGCCTCGATGACACCGACGATCCACGTCCAGGCGGAGGATTTCGACGTCGCGGCCGAGATCGCGGCTTTAAGCCGAGGCCGGCGCGACATCGGCGCGGTCACGACCTTCACGGGGCTTTGCCGCGACGAGGGCGGGCGGCTCGCCGCGCTCGAACTCGAACATTACGCCGGCATGGCCGAAGCCGAGCTCGCGCGGGTCGCCGGCGAAGCCGCGGCGCGCTGGCCGCTTCAGGGCGCAACGGTGATTCACCGCTTCGGAAAGATTCGGCCGGGCGAGAACATCGTGCTCGTGGTCACGGCCTCGGCCCACCGCCGCGCCGCTTTCGAGGCGGCCGAGTTCCTCATGGATTATCTCAAAACGCGGGCCCCGTTCTGGAAGCGGGAACACCTCCTGGACGGCAGCACCGGCACCTGGGTCGAGGCCAAGGACACGGACGACGCTGCGGCGGAGCGGTGGAGCGGCACACCGTCCGCTTGACGGGACTCCGCCCTCCAGCGGCGGGCCCATGCCCAATGGGGTTCCGCCTCGAGCGGCGCGTTGTCCGCTTGACGGGACTCCGCCCCCGGCGGACCATGGGCCTCCAAGCGGGAGGCCTGCATGCACCTGACGCCAGCTCCGAGACTGAAGCCGCTCAGGGCCGCGCTCGCGCTGCTCGCCTTCGGGATCCTCTCGGCCCCCGCCGGGGCCCATGAGCGGCCCATGGTGCATCAGACGCAGGCGCCGGGTCACAACCCCCTCGACTGCTATTGCCGGGCGCAGGGCCGGATCTTCGCACCGGGCGAGACCATTTGCATGCGCGTCGCCGGCCGCGGCCAGCTCGCCGAATGCCGGATGGAAACCAACGTGATGTCCTGGACACCAACCGACCGCCCCTGCCCGGAATCCTGACGCGCTCGGCCCGGCACCCCATGCAAAAAGCCGCCGGCTGCCCGGCGGCTTGAGCTCAAAATAAGGGGTCTCGAATCCCTTCAATACAAACCGACCGAACCCAAACGCCCACAACCCTGCCGGGTAACCCTTCTCAGAAGACGCCGAACACGATGGCGCCTACGAAGGCGAGCGATGCGCAGATCGCCGCGATATTGAGCTTAGAAGCCAAATTGAACTTCATCAACAGGCCCATCCAGCACCTCCCTGTCTGAACCTCCACGCGAGGCTAACAAAACGCTCGGAGGCCGGGAAGCCTGTAAAACGGGCAGGCGAGGCGCGCTTACTCAATGTCAAAGGTTACTTCCCCGTTAAAGCGTTGCCGGGCTTCAGCAAAACCGGCCCGTAAAAAGGTCTGTGAACGCGGCCTTTACTGGACGCTGCGCAAGGCGGCCTCGATAAAGCTTGCGGCTTCCAGCGCCACCTCGTCCCTGCCGAAGGGGGCCACCACCTGCACCCCGACCGGAAGGCCTGCCGGATCGATGAGCCCGGGCACGTTCACGCAGGGGCTTCCCATCAGGGTCCAGAGCCGGTTGAAGCGCGCCTGCCCCGTCGAGGCGAGGCTGGGCGGCGCGGCACCCGGAGCCGAGAAGGTGAGGAGCACATCGCAATCCGCGAAGGCCTGGCCGAGCGCGCCGCGGGCGCGATGGGCCGTGCCGCGGGCATCGTCGTAGGCCGCAAGCGGGATCGTCTGCGCCTCGTCGAGGAGTGCGCGCAGCAGCGGGGGGAGGGCGTCTCGGTGGTGGTCGTATTCCCAGGCAAGCGCCTGCCGCGCCTCCACGTTCTGGATCGTGGGATGGAGTTCGAAGGCCTCGGCGAGGATCGGCGGCAGCGCGACGGAGCGCACGCTCGCTCCGGCCCGCTCGACGGCGCGAGCCGCGGCATCGAGGGCGGCGCTGCTCGCGGCGTCCGGCGCGCCGGCAAAGTCCTGGGTCACGACGCCGATGCGCGGGGCCGCCGGTGTGCGCCGGTCGACGCGCACTTCGTCCCGGCCCGTGATCGCGGCCAGCGCATAGGCCGCGTCCGCGACGGTGGCGGCGAAGAGCCCCGGGGTGTCGAGAGACCAGGAGAAGGCTTTCACCCCCACCGTCGGCAGCACCCGGTAGGAGGGCTTCACGGCCGCGACGCCGCAGAAGGAGGCCGGGCGGATGACGGATCCGCCGGTCTGCGTGCCGATGGCGAGGGGGATCATCCCGGCTCCGACCGCCGCTGCCGATCCGGCGGAAGACCCGCCCGGCGTATGGGCCGGATTGCGCGGATTGCGGGTCTCGGTGGGGTCGAGATAGGCGAACGGTGTCGTCGTGGTCTTGCCGATGATCGTCGCGCCGGCCCGTCGCGCAAGGGCGACCAGGGGCGCATCGGCCTTGGGCCGCCAGCCCGCATAGATCGGCGATCCGCATTCGGTCGTCATGTCGGCGGTATCGACGATGTCCTTCACGCCGACCGAGATGCCCCGCAGCGGCCCGTCCGTCTGCACGGCGGCGGCGAAATCCACGGTCACGAAGGCGCGGATGTTGTCGTCCCCCTGCACGATGGCGTCGCGGGAGAGGCGCACCGCCCCCTCGGGGGTGAGCGTGCCGGCATCGATGCGGGAGAGGAGGTCGAGAAGGGAGAGCATGGCGGGTCCGTGTCAGCCCGCGCCTCCTAGCACGGCGCCAGAGGCCCTGCACAGGCACCTGAACGATCACCCGTCGCCGGATACTCGCCCCGGCGCTCGCGAAAATTTCAGCCGATTGACCAAACATTTACGAGCGGCGGTGCAAGGTCCCGGGATGCGCCGTGGGTTCGTTGCGTTCATCACCCTCACGCTAGTGGGACTGGGTTTGACCGGATGCGGGCTGTTCCGTTTCGAACAGCGCGAACCCTGGCGCGCGCAAGCCGAGGAAGCCTGCCTCAAGGCCAATCTCGTCCAGCCGTCCGCCTACATGTCCCGCACATCCAAGATCGACGGGCCCGGCGCCTGCGGAATGGATTATCCCTTTGCGGTCGCGGCCTTCGCCGGCGGCACCGTCGGCCTGTCGAAGCAGGCGACGCTCGCCTGTCCCGCGATCGCCACCATCGACGCCTGGGTCGAGGAGATCGTGAAGCCGGCCGCACTGCTCTATTACGGCACGCCGGTGGCCGACCTTCGCGCCGGCTCCTACGCCTGCCGGCCGCGCAACAACCAGCGCGGTGCCAAATATTCCGAGCACGCCTTCGGCAACGCCATGGACGTGATGGGCTTCCAGCTCGCCGACGGGCGCGAGATCAGCGTCGTGAAGGGCTGGCGCGGAGACCCGGTCGACCAGGAGTTTCTGCGCGAGGTGTTCCTGGGAGCCTGCCGGTACTTCACGACCGTGCTGGGGCCCGGCGCCGACGCCTTCCACTACGACCACTTCCACATCGATCTCGCCCGGCACGACCCGCGCGGCGAGCGGCGCATCTGCAAGCCCCGGCTGAACATCACCCCGCGCATCGAGCCCGGCGTTCCGGTGGCACAGGCCCTGTCGGCGGACCTTGCGCCCATCGATTACGAGGAGGACGCGCCGGTCGATGCGGGCTCGCGTTCGCCGGCGCGCACCGCAAGTCAGCCTCAAGCGCCGGTCTATGCCTCGGGCCAGCAAACCTACCGCCCGCCGGCGAGCGCTCCCGTGCCCCCCGACCCCTACCGGGCGCCCGCCGCCTCCGCGGGCCTGCCGCTGCCGTCAGACCCCTACCGCGGGCCGCAAGCCCCCGACCGCGGGCCGATGATCCTCAACGGCCACACCCTCTACTAGAACGGCCGCCCGGAGCCCCCGAAGCCTTGACCGGTCGGGCCTCTCCCCACATGGTCCGCGAACGTTTTTCGGTCGCGGTTGTGGAGAATCGCATGCGGCTCGCCTTTGCCCTCGGCGCGGGGCTCGTTCTTCTACAGGCCCTCGGCACGGCTTCCTTCGCCCGGGAGATCGAGCCGGCGGAGCGGCGCGAGGTGCCCTTCGACGCCCGCATCCCGGCCTGCAACGACCCCGCCGTGCTCGCCGACATTGCCGACCGGTTCGCCACCCGCGAGGACCGGTTCTGGAATTCCAGCCTGCGCATCGTGAGCTACGAGCGTGTGCGTCAGCTCGCCTGGCGCCCTTGGGGGCTCGACTATATCCCGCGCCGGTTCTGCTCCGGCACAGTGGTGGTCTCCGACGGCCACAAGCGCCGGATCGATTTCTCGGTGCGCGAGGACCTCGGCACCGTCGGCGCGGTGTGGGGCACGGAATGGTGCATCACCGGGCTCGACCGGAACTACGGCTTCGCGCCGGGCTGCAGGCAGGCCCGGCCTTGATGCGGATCGGGGCCGCCGTCGCGGCCCTCCTCCTCGCCGGCTCCGCCGCCGCGCAGCCCTCCGAACGGCGGGGCGCGCCCGCCGGCGCCTTCGATTTCTATGTACTGGCCCTCTCCTGGTCGCCGGGCTTCTGTGAGGCGGAAGGTGACGCGAAGGGCCGCGAGCAATGCGCCGCCGGTGCCGGTCTCGGCTTCGTGGTCCATGGCCTGTGGCCGCAATTCGAGCGGGGCTACCCGAGCTTCTGCGAGCCCGAGGGGCGCAACCCCTCCCGCCCGGCTCTGGCAGAAGCGGCCGGCCTGTTTCCCGATGAAGGCCTCGCCCGCTACCAGTGGCGCAAGCATGGGAGCTGCGCCGGTGGCAGTCCTGCCGATTACTTCCGCGATGTGCGCCGCGCGCGCGAACTCGTCCGGGTGCCGGATCGGCTGAACGCTCCGGCCTCGCCCACGAGAGCCGTGCCGCTCGACATCGAGCGCGCTTTCGCAGAGGCCAATCCGGGTTTGAGGCCCGAGATGATGGCAGTGCAGTGCCGCCGGCAGATTCTTCAGGAGATCCGCATCTGCCTGAACCGCGATCTGCGCGGTTTTCGCGCCTGTCCCGAGGTGGACCGGGATGCCTGCCGGGCGGGCGAGATCGCCGTGCCGGCCCCGCGCTGACCGGCCCCGATGAACTACCGCCACGCCTTTCACGCCGGCAATTTCGCGGATGTGATGAAGCACGCGCTGCTGGTGCGCATCCTCGCGTACCTCCAGCGTAAGGAAGCGCCCCTGCGCGTGATCGACACCCATGCGGGCATCGGCCTGTACGATCTCTCGTCCGACGCGGCGCAGCGCACGGGCGAATGGGCTGCAGGGATCGGACGTCTCGACACGCCCCTGCCGCCGGGAGCCGAGGAGATACTCGCGCCCTATCGCGCCGTCGTCGAGGCGGTGCGCGCCCGTCAGGGGCCGAAAACCTATCCGGGCTCGCCGGCCATCGTTCGCGAGATGCTCCGTCGCAGCGATCAGGGCGTGTTCGTCGAACTGCATCCGCGCGACCACGCCACCTTGAGCGAACGCTACAATGCGGTCGCGAACCTCAAGGTGCTCCACCTCGACGCCTGGGTCGCGCTGCACTCGCTCATCCCGCCGAAGGAGAAGCGCGGATTGGTCCTCATCGACCCGCCCTTCGAGGAACCGAACGAGCTGGAGCGGCTCGGCGCCGAACTCCTCAAGGCTGTTCGCAAATGGCCGACGGGCACCTACGCGGCCTGGTATCCGATCAAGGACCTTGCCCCCGTGGACGCGGTGACGAAAGCCCTCCATGCGGAATGCCCGCGTCCCGGGCTTCGCCTCGAACTGTTCATCGACCAGCCCGACGACCCCGCTCGCCTCAACGGATGCGGGTTGTTCGTCGTCAACCCGCCCTGGACCTTGCGGGACGAAGCCGAGGTCCTGCTGCCGGCCCTCGCCGATCGCCTCGCCCGTGCGGGCTACGGGGCCTATCGGGTGGAGCGCTTCGGCACGGCCGAGTGAGGGTGTTGTCCCCCGCGCAGGGCTGGCGTCCCGCCACTAGCCATTGAGCGGCGGCCACGCTTCGGCAAGAAGAGGGGATCTCGCCAGGAGTTTCCCCATGATCACGCTTCGCTCGTCACCCGCCTCGCCCTTCGGCCGCAAGGTCAAGATCAGCGCGGCGCTGCTCGGTCTTTCGGACCGCATCACCATCGTCGACGCCGACACCCTCGATCCGAACGACTCGCTGCGGGCGCAGAACCCGCTCGGCAAGATCCCGACCCTGATCCTCGAGAACGGCGAGACCCTGTACGATTCCCGCGTGATCGTGGACTATTTGGACGATCTCGCCGGCGGCGGTGGCGTGATCCCGACCGGCTGGGGACGCTTCGAGGCGCTGCGCGAGCAGGCGCTCGCCGACGGGATCATGGATGCCGCGCTGCTCCAGGTTTACGAGGGCCGCTTCCGCGCCGAGGACAGGCGCGAGGCGAAATGGGTCGAGCATCAGGCCGGGAAGGTCACCCGCGGCCTCGATTTTGCGGAGGCGCATCTCTCCACGCCCGCCAACACCCAGCACATCGGACGCATCGCTCTCGCCTGCGCGCTCGGCTATCTCGATCTGCGCTTCCAGGGCTCCTGGCGCGGGAATTACCCAAAGCTGGTCGCCTGGCTCGATGCCTTCGCGGCCAATGTGCCGGCCTTCGAGGCCACCCGCGTGAAGGCTTAGAAAACGAAGAAGGCCCGGCAAACGCCGGGCCTTCTCGTCCGTGCACGATGCGAGGCTTAGAACTTGAAGTTCAAGCCCGCGCGCACCACGCCGAACTCCTCGTCGCCGCGGGGCCGGAAGGAGCTGGCACCGACCGCATAGGCCGTGTTGCGGCGGTCGAGGTTCACGTAGAGGCCTTCGACCTTGGCGGTGATGTTGTTGGTGAAGGCGTATTCGATGCCGCCGCCCGCCGTCCAACCGGCGCCCTCGGTCCCGAAGGTGCCGACATCGCCATAGGCGAGACCGCCGGTGCCGTAGACCATGAAGCGATCGAAGGCGAGGCCGACCCGGCCGCGCAGGGTACCGAAGTAGTCGTCGCCGCCGCGGGTCCGGAACGTGGCGCCCCCAACGGTGAACTGATCCCGTCCGCCGAGATCTGCGTACTGAAGGTCAGTCTCCACACCGAGGACGAAAGCACCGATCTGATAGTTGAATCCAACCTGACCGCCACCGACGAAGCCTTCGTCATCGCCGCCGAGCGCGACGGTGGCACCCGTCACCGTGTCCACAAGGGTGCGGGAGCCCTGGCCGAAGCCGTAGCCGCCGTTCACACCGGCATAGAGGCCGGTCCAGGTGAACACGGGGATCGCCGCCACGACGGGGGCCGGAGCGACGGGCGCCGAGCGGCGCGGGAGGTCAGCCGCGGAGGCAGCACCGGCCGAGAGAGTGGCCAGGGCAACGCCTGCGAGGAATAGCTTCTTCATTATGGTACTCCTATCGATCTCGACCGAGGGCTCTTCGATCCGGGCCCGAGGCGGTCGCTTGATGGAGCAGGTTATAGAGCGGATGCTCGCCAAGCTCTGTTGCGTATGGGTCACGGGAGGGAAAGCCACAATGGCAGCTTCGTGGCAGCAATATGCGGGATAAGGCAGGCACCGGCAGGGGACGTTTCTCCCTGAAGGCCTGCCGATGCTTGGGTTTCCGCTACGCGACCACTCTGACAATGCCGCCAGTGGCCATGGAGTGGTCACGTTTGTTACCTGAGGATTAACGATGACGCGCACAGCGCTGGTGACCGGCGGGGCCAAACGGATCGGGCGGAGCATCGTCCAAAGACTTGTCCGCGAGGGCTACGCGGTCGCAATTCATTGCAACCGCTCCGCAGCCGAGGCGGGGGCGCTGGCACAGGACATCCGCGGATGGGGTGGGACGGCCTCCGTCATCATCGCCGACCTGGCCGACCCGTCCGCGGTGGCGAACATCGTGCCGGAGGCCTGCCGGGCGCTCGGCCCGCTGACGCTGCTCGTCAACAATGCGTCGGTGTTCGAGCCGGACGAGGCCGAGAACCTCAACCTCGAACTCTGGGACCGGCACTTCGCCATCAATCTGCGCACGCCCGCCTTCCTCGCGCGGGACTTCGCCCGCCAGCTCCCCGAAGGAGCCGAGGGAAGCATCGTCAACATCATCGATCAGCGGGTCTGGAAGCCGACGCCGCAATTCTTCTCCTACACGCTCACCAAGGCCGCCTTGTTCACCGCCACCCGAACCCTCGCGCAGGCGTTGGCACCGCGCATCCGCGTCAATGCGGTGGGGCCTGGTCCGACCCTCACCGGCGCACGTCAGGACGAGGCGGATTTCGCCAAGCAGAGCGCCGCCGTCCTTCTCGGGCGCGGCGGCACGCCGGACGAGATCGCCGAAGCCGTGGTCTATCTGGCGAATGCCCGCAGCGTCACGGGCCAGATGATCGCCGTCGACGGCGGCCAGCACCTCGCCTGGGAAACCGCCGACGTGGTGGGTTTTGCGGAGTAGGGCGGGTTAGGCCGCGAGTGCAATGGCGGAGATGAGGCGCCCGTAATCGGGCTCGCCGCGATGGGTGGTGCGGCGATAGCTGTAGAAGCGTCGCTCGTCCGCATAGGTGCACAGCCCGAGATCCTCGAAGGTGCCGACGCCCGCTCCCTCGAGCCTGGTTCGAATATAGGCCGGCAGATCGAACATCGCGTGCCCCTCCCGCTCGCTGGAGCTGAAGTAGCGCGCGTTATCCGGCGCCACCTCCGTGAAGCGGGCCACGAATTCGGGACCTACCTCGTAGGCCTTGCGGCTGATCATGGGTCCGAGCACCGCGACGACCCGCTCGCGCCGGGCGCCAAGCCGCTCCATGGCCTCGAGCGTCGCTTCGAGCACGCCGGTGAACGCCCCCTTCCAGCCGGCATGGGCGCCTCCGATGACCCGGGCCTCCGCATCCGCAAAGAGCACGGGGCCGCAATCGGCGGTCGCAATGCCAAGCGCAAGCCCAGGGCGGTTGGTCGCCATGCCGTCGGCCTTGGGGCGTTCGCCCTGAGCCCAAGCCTGCTCCACCGTGACGACCTCCGGCGAGTGCACCTGGTAGAGGCT
The DNA here is from genome assembly GCA_035944635.1 of Microvirga sp. Lineage (GTDB taxonomy): Bacteria > Pseudomonadota > Alphaproteobacteria > Rhizobiales > Beijerinckiaceae > Microvirga. The sequence goes on along the minus strand of DASZAZ010000012.1, from coordinate 167,229 downwards.
CGCCAGTGCATCGGGCGCGACGCCGAGTTGTTCGGTCATGCGGCGCCGGTTCTCGCGCACGTTGTCGGGCGCGTCGGACGAGCCCACGCCTCCGTTGAGGGAAGCGTAGAGCCCCTCGGACACGCCGCCCTCGCGGGTGAAGAAGGCATGGCGGATGCCCGGCAACGCGGCGAGCGTGGGAGCTTCGACGAACATGGAATCAGGTCTCCTCGGCGAGCGGGTTGAAGCGCAGGCCCGGCAGGGTGTCGAGATGCGGATGAGAAAGGCCCAGAACCTGGAAGAGCTCGCCCATGCCCTCGGGGTCGGTCAACCGCCGCAGGCCGGCCTCGACGGCATCCGCTTGGGTGGGTGTGGCTCGGGCCTTCAACGCGGAGGCTCGCACCTCGATGCCGAGCGCCCGCAGGAAATCGCCCTGGGAGGAGGGACCATGGACGAGCGCACCAGCATCCCGTGCGGCACGGGCGAGGCGATGAAAGTCCACATGGGCCGTGAGGTCCGCTTCGCCCGGATTGGCCAGGGGATCCGCAAAGGCATGGGCCTTGAGGGCTTGGAGCGTGTCGCCGAACGCCGGGCCCCAATAGCCGTAGTCGATCACGAGGGCCGCCCCACCGTGACGCGCGAGCCTCCCCGCGAGCGTTCCCATGAGACCGGCGCCGATGTGCGGCTGCTCGATCAGCGCGCCGGGGCGCGGGGGCACATCGATGGTAGCATCGGGCTCTTCGCTGAGAGCGAGGCGCAGGGCTGGCCCGGCGAGGGCCACCAGGCGCTCGCACCAGCCGCGCTCCGTGGCCTCGAATTGGCGGATGGGGAGAGCGTCGAAGAACTCGTTGGCGACAACGAGGAGGGCCCCCTCCGGCACGTCGTCCAGCGTGTCGTGCCAGGTCGGAGACACGCCTGTGCCGGCCAGCACCTGTCGCTGCCGGTCCCGAAGCGTCGGGCTCGTCTCGACGAGATGCACCTGCAGGGCCGCCCGAAAACCGGGAATACGGGCCGTCGCGCGCAGGGCATCGACCATCAGGGTGCCGCGGCCGGGCCCAAGCTCGACGAGATGGATGGAGCTCGGCTCTCCCATGCCTTGCCAGACGGCCGCCGCCCACAGGCCGATGAGCTCGCCGAACATCTGGCTGATTTCGGGTGCCGTCGTGAAATCGCCGGCCAAGCCAAGCGGATCGCGGCTGCCGTAATAGCGAGCGAGGCACAGGCCCATATAGCGCTCGACGGTGATCGGACCCTCGGCCGCGATCAGCGCCCTGATCTCGTCGAGGAGGGTCACGCGGAGCGGGGCGCAAGCCGCGGCTGCGTGGCGCCTCGGGCCGCAAGCCAGATAGCGCCCGCACCCACCAGCGCCATGGGGATCGACAGGATCATCCCCATGGTGAGACCGCCGCGCAGCGCATCCACCGAGGTGCCGAGAAGGTAGCCGAGCTGCGGATCGGGCTCGCGGAAGAATTCGCAGACGATGCGGGCGATCGCATAGCCCAGCACGAAGATCCCACCGATGAGCCCCGGCCGGCGGAAGCCGAAGCGTCGGACCGCCACCGCGACCACAACGAAGAGCACCAGCCCCTCGCCGAAGGCCTCGTAGAGCTGGCTGGGGTGGCGCGGCACCGGCCCAGCACCCGGGAACACGAAGGCCCAGGGCACGTCCGGCGCCGGGCGCCCCCAGAGCTCGCCGTTGATGAAATTGGCGATGCGCCCGAGGAAAAGGCCGATCGGGGTCACGACGGCGGCGAGGTCCAGCATCGCGAGGCTGTTGAGCCCCCGCGACCGCGCGAAGAGCACCAGCGCCAGGATCGCGCCGAGGAAACCCCCATGGAAGGACATGCCCCCTTGCCAGACCGCGAAGATCTCAGCCGGGCGGGCGAGGTAAGCTCCGAAGTTGTAGAACAGGACGTACCCGAGCCGCCCGCCGAGGACGATGCCCAGTGCGACCCAGACGATCACATCGTCGATGTCGGTGGCGGTGGGCTGGCGCAGACCACCCCAGAAGCGGCTGGTGGCGGCGATGCGCCGGGCTAGAAACCAGCCGCCCAGCAGCCCGACCACATAGGCCAGCGCGTACCACCGGATCGCGAAAGGACCGATGGCGATCGCGATCGGGTCGATGGCGGGAAAGGGCAGGGCGAGGAAGGGCATCGAGGGTTCGGTTGATCGCCGCCAGTCGGAGAGGAAGTGTGGCATCAACCCGTGAAGGAGCCGTTAGGCCTGAGCAATGGCGCGGAATGTCACCCTGGCGCTTAGGCGTGGGCCGCTGTTGCAACATTCCCCGAAAGAGCCCACATCAAGACCTCTCACCGCTCAGGATCTCCGATGGCCCAGACCTCGAACCGTCTGCTCGACGACCTCGCCCGCCTCGCGACCGATGCACTCGGCGCGGCTCAAGGCGTGCGGCGTGAGGCCGAAACCGTGGTCCGGGCCCAGGCCGAACGCCTGCTGCGCGACATGGACCTCCCCACCCGGGAGGAGGTCGACGTCCTGCGCGACATGGTGGTTGCCGCGCGGGAGGAAAACGAGCGGCTGGCTGCGCGTCTCCAGGCCCTGGAGGAGCGCCTTGGCGGTTCCACAGGTTCCGCAACGGCCTCCCCCTGAGGCAGGCCTGTCAAGGCACCACAATTTGGCCACGGCAAACCGCGATCACACGGTGTGTTGTGGACAGGGCACACCAGCGCATTGTGCGCTGGCTGCGAATCTTGGACCGTCCTTCTGGCTTTGAAACCCGGGAATCCCCGGGTCTATAGTCGAGACGAGCACTGATTCGCGGGTGGGCGGCAGATTCAACTTCCTGACATCTTCGGCAGCTTCGGCCGAATACGTTGGCGCTTCGACTGGTGAGTAGGCCGGATCGAGTTTGCGTTCCCTCTTACCTTGGCTCGCGAGAGCTGCACGGATCGACATGATTGATCTTCACTTCGCCCCGGATCGTGCTGAGCACCCCCTCGACGTGGTCGAGCGTCTCGCTGCGCTCCGAGACTGGATCTTCGACCGGGCCGAAACGGACGAGATGTCCGTGTCGGTGTCGGGCCGTTGGACCGATTACCATGTGGCCTTCACCTGGATCGAGGACGTGGAAGCCCTCCACGTCGCCTGCGCCTTCGACCTGAAGGTCCCCGAGCGGCGCCGTGGCGAGGTGCTTCAGCTTGTGTCCCGCATCAACGAGCAGATGTGGGTGGGCCACTTCGACCTTTGGAGCTCTGAGAACGTGGTGATGTTCCGTCACTCGCTCCTGCTGGCCGGCGGAGCGGAAGCCACGCACGCCCAGTGCGAGACCATGCTGCGGGCTTCCGTTGAGGCCTGCGAGCGCTACTTCCAAGCCTTCCAGTTCGTGATCTGGGCCGGTAAGACCGCTCGCGAAGCCCTCGACGCGGTGCTCTTCGAGACGGAAGGGCAGGCCTGAAAGGGCTGAAGCTCGACAGGGCGACCTGGAGATGGAATAGGACGGCCGACGCCCGTCCTTTTTGTTGGGAAGCCCCGATGTCCGACGCCACCTTGCCCCAAAGCCTCATCCTCGTGGGGGCCGGCAAGATGGGCGGGGCGATGCTTGAGGGCTGGCTCAAGGTGGGCCTCCAGCCCCAGGGGCTCACCGTTCTCGACCCACGCCCATCCGAGGCCATGACGGCTCTCTGCTCGGACCGGGGCATTGCCCTCAACCCCGCCAAGGCCGCCGCAGCCCCCGAAGTGATGGTGCTCGCCACCAAGCCGCAAATGCTCGACGACGCGGCTGCCAGCGTGAACGAACTTCTGGGGCCGAAGACCCTCGTGATCTCCATCCTGGCCGGCAAGACCATGGGCAACCTCCGCTCCCGCCTGCCACGCGCGGGTGCCCTGATTAGGGCCATGCCCAACCTTCCCGCCAGCATCGGCCGCGGCGCGACCGGTGCCGCTGCAAGTGCCGAGGTAACGCCCGCGCAGCGTGCCGTGGCCGACACGCTGCTGCGGGCGAACGGCCTTGTGGAATGGGTCGCCTCGGAAGACCTCATCGACGCCGTGACGGCCGTATCCGGATCGGGGCCGGCCTACGTGTTCCACCTCGTCGAGTGTCTTGCGAAGGCGGGCGTGGCGGCGGGGCTGCCGCAGGATCTCGCGGAGCGGCTGGCGCGTCAGACCGTGACAGGCGCCGGCGAACTCCTCTTTCAAAGCGACCTTTCCCCCGCAACCTTGCGGCAGAACGTAACCTCGCCCGGCGGGACCACCGCGGCCGCGCTCACGGTTCTCATGGCGGAGGAGGGGGGCCTCGAAGGCCTGATGCGGCAGGCCGTGGCCGCGGCGAAGCAGCGCGCGGCGGAGCTCTCGGGCTGATCTGAGCTGCCGGGGGGCATCCGGCTCCCTACATGAAGGAAAGACCCGCCCCATCGGAGCGCCTGCCATGACCCAGCAAACCCATGCCGCCCCTCCCGCGTCCAAGCGCGAGGCCATCGTGGAAGCCCTCATGCGGCTCGCCTCCGATCGGCCCTGGAGCGACATCGAGGTCGGCGATATCGCCCGCGAGGCCGGCGTGACCTTGTCGGAGTTCCGCGACCTCTTCCCGTCCAAGGGCGCAGTACTCGGTGGGCTCTCGCGCATGATCGACAAGCAGGTGTTGGACGGCACCACCGACGACCTCGCTGACGAGCCGCCGCGGGAGCGGGTGTTCGACGTGATGATGCGCCGCTTCGATGCGCTCACGCCCTACAAGGCAGCGCTCCGACGCATCTCCTTTGCGCTGCGAAGCGATCCTCTGTCTTTGGCCGCTCTCAATCAGGTCGGCCTCAATTCGCAGCGCTTCATGCTTGCGGCCGCCGGCATCTCCACGGAGGGGCCACTCGGCAAGCTGAAGATCCAGGGAGCGGTTCTGGTATTCGCCCGCACCATGGAGACCTGGCTTGAGGACGACGATCCGACGCTGGCTCGCACCATGGCTCGGCTTGACCGCGAGCTGCGCAACGGCGAGCGGGTATTGGAGCGCGCGGACGATCTGCGACGGCTCACGACCCCGCTGCGCGTTCTGGGTCAGGCACTGTTCGATGCCGGTCGCAGGCGCCGCTCAGGGCGCCGGCGTCCTGAGCGCTACGATGACGGCGATATGAGCGATCCGGCGGCTGCGATCTAGCGCTGTCGCGAGACTGAGAGGGTCAAGATGGAGCAGGGGGCCACACCGCGGATCACGTTCGATGATTTTCTGAAGGTGGACATTCGCGTCGGGCGCGTGATTGCAGCCGAAGCCTTTCCGGAGGCACGTAAGCCCGCTTTCAAGCTGACGATCGACTTTGGGCCCCAGATCGGGATCAAGCGCTCCTCGGCGCAGATCACGAAGAACCATACTCTTGAGGAGCTTGTCGGCCGCGAAGTGCTGGCCGTCGTCAACTTTCCGCCCCGCCAGATCGGCCCCTTCATGTCGGAAGTTCTAACCCTCGGCGTGCCGGATGAGCGCGGCGAGGTGATGCTGATCGGCCCTGACCGCCCGGTGCCGATCGGCGGGCGCCTGTACTGACGGCTCAAGCCGGCAGGCGCACCGTCGCCCTTAAACCTCCGAGGGGGCTGTCGCCGAGCACGATGTCTCCGCCATGGGTGCGGGCGATATCGCGGGCGATGGCAAGTCCCAGCCCCGAACCGCCTTCGTCCTGGTTCCGGGCCTCGTCCAGCCGGACGAAGGGCTTGAACACCTCCTCGCGGTGTTCCGGCGCGATGCCTGGGCCGTCATCGTCCACATGCACTACGAGCCAACGGGTTTCGTGGTTGGCCGATATCGCAATCCGGTCGCCATGGCGCGCGGCATTGGCGACGAGATTGAAGAGAAGACGACGAAACGCATCCGGCCGCACGGTGATCATCGGATCGCCGACGATGTCGAGGCTCGTTGCGTGACCCTGCCGCTCGGCATCGCTCTGGAGCTCTTCCAGCAATGCGCGCAGATCGGTCGTCACGGCGGGCTCGCCGGTGTCGCCGCGAGCGAAGGCGAGGTAGCCCTCAAGCATCCGACCCATCTCGTCCACGTCGCGCTTCAGATCCTCGACCTCCGGCGTTTGGGGCAGCAGCGCGAGCGACAGGCGGAAGCGGGTCAGGATCGTCCGCAGGTCGTGGCTGACCCCATTGAGCATGGTCGTGCGTTGCTCAATCGTTCGCTCCACGCGGCGCTTCATCTCGATGAAGGCATGACCTGCCTGGCGCACCTCGCGCGCTCCGCGGGGTCTGAAATCCACATCGCGGCCCTTGCCGAAGCTCTCGGCCGCGTCGGCGAGGCGCAAAATCGGGCGGATCTGATTGCGCAGAAACAGGACGGCGACGCCAAGCAGCACGAGGGACGAAACCATCATCCAAACGAGGAAGATGTGTGAGTTCGAGGCATAGGCTTGGCTGCGGCGCGCGATGACGCGCATGACGCCGTTGTCGAGCTTGACCCGGATCTCGATGAAGCTCGATCGGCCCACCGTATCGGTCCAATAAGGGCGGCTGATCTGGCGGCTCAGTTCGTCGGTCAGCGCCTGGTCGAGGATCGAGAAGAAGGGCTTTGGGCCTGCTGGCGGAAGCTCGGCATCCTGTAGGATGTCGACGTCGAGCTTGAGGCGCTCTGCAGCGATGCGTGAGAGCGTGGCGGCGTTTCGGTCTTGCGGGTAGCTCTCGTAGATGTCGATGAGGGCCGCGATATCGGCCGTGACCGCGGAGGAAAGGCGGCGGGTGACGAGCTGCCAATGCCGCTCCATGAACGTGTAGGCGACGACCGATTGCAGCAGCACCACGGGCGCGATGATGATGATGAGCGAGCGCGCATAAAGGCCCTTCGGCAGCATCGCCCACATCCACCGCCGCAGCCCTTCAAAGAGTGTGAAGGGCGGCCCCGAGAGGACGTTCGGTTTCATCGGTCGACGACGAGACGGTAGCCAATGCCGCGCACCGTCTGAAGGAACACAGGATTCGCCGGATCAATCTCGATCTTGCGGCGCAGGCGGTTGATCTGCACGTCAACGGTGCGCTCGTTCGCAGCACTGCCGCCGCCGCTCAAGTCTTCGCGGGGCACATTGCCGCCGGCACGCGCACCGAGGATCGTCAGGATTTCCCGCTCACGCTCGGTGATGCGCACGACGTCCTCCTCGTGCCGCAGCTCGCCTCGATCGAAGCGGAAGGTGAAGGGGCCGAATCGCACGGCATCCGGCGCAGCCTCCAGTGCAGCCGCCTCGCGCGGCTCGGCCCGGCGCAGGATGTTCCCGAGCCGCAGGATCAGTTCGCGGGGGTCGAAAGGTTTGGGCAGGTAATCGTCAGCCCCAATCTCAAGGCCCGTAATGCGATCGGCAGCATCCGCACGAGCCGTCAGCATGAGGATGGGAACACGGGAGGTCTCGCGAACCCGCCGTGCGTAATCGAACCCCGTTTCGCCGGGCATCATGACATCGAGCACCATGGCATCGAAGAGAATGCTCTCGGCCTTGGCTCGCGCTTCCGCGGCGCTTGCTGCCGTGGTTACGCGATAGCCGTTCTCGCCCAGAAAGCGGGCGAGAAGGTCACGCAGGCGCCTGTCATCGTCAACGACGAGAACGTGGGGCGCGTGGTCCGGAATGTCGACTCGGGCAAGCTCCATCACGCAACGCCTCGCTTGCTTTCCACCGCGTTCATCGCCTCATCGCTTCAGCACCATACACGAGGCGCTCCACGTGAGCCCGATCGTCTGCATCGATCATGGCCGTGAGGAAGCTGCTCGCCGATTCCTTTGCTCCGTCGGGGAGAGCCGCAAGTGCGCGCATGACCCGGCGGGTCTGCACCTTGGCGAGTTTCACGGCGAGATCATGACCTTGGGGCGTGGTGTGGAGAAGCCGCTGGCGGCGATCGGACGTGCCTGTGCGGCTCTCGATGAACTCCTTCTCGATGAGTTCCTTGAGGACGCGATTGAGGCTCTGCTTCGTGATGCGCAGGATGTCGAGGAGTTCGGCAATGGTGAGTCCGGGCTGCCGATCCACGAAGTGCAGCACGCGATGGTGGGCGCGCCCGAAACCGAACTCGTCGAGGATGCGGTCGGGGTCTCCCACGAAGTCCCGGTAGGCGAAGAAGAACAGCTCGATGAGATCGTAAGCCGGCACCTCGGCGAGCACGTCGTCGCCAGCAGGTCTGGCCTTCAACAGCGATGGGGTCACGTCCTGCACGCTCGATCCATTTTACGTCAGCCTTGTTGACATATCTCAGGCCGATTGTTACTCGTCAACCCGCTCTCGCGAAACGAACGAACCTTAATGTCGCCGCTGCGGAGCAGCAAATTTCAAGGATCGGGCGGCGAACGACCCTAACGAGAAGCACGAGGAGACAGCAATGGCGGCCCCCTTCGACCAACGCGATGGTTGGATCTGGTACGATGGGCAACTCGTTCCGTGGAAGGACGCCAAGCTCCACGTATTGTCGCACGCGCTCCACTACGCCTCGAGCGTTTTCGAGGGCGAGCGCGCCTATGGCGGCGAGATCTTCAAGTCGCGCGAGCATTCCGAGCGCCTGAAGAAGTCCGCGGAAATCCTGGATTTCGAGATTCCCTACTCGGTGGAGGAGATCTGCGCAGCGAAGCGGTTGGTGCTCGAAAAGAACGGGCAAACCGACGCCTATGTGCGCCCCGTCGCATGGCGCGGCTCCGAGATGATGGGTGTCGCGGCGCAAAACAATACCATTCACCTCGCGATCGCGACCTGGGAGTGGCCGAGCTACTTCGATCCGGCGCAGGCCATGAAGGGCATTCGCCTCGATATGGCTGAATACCGCCGGCCGGACCCCGCAACGGCGCCCTCGGCCGCGAAGGCGGCGGGCCTCTACATGATCTGCACGATCTCCAAGCACCGGGCGGAGCGCAAAGGTTACGCCGATGCCCTAATGCTCGACTGGCAGGGCCGCGTGGCCGAGTGCACGGGCGCCAACGTGTTCTTCATCCGCGATGGGGTGATCCACACGCCGATGGCCGACTGCTTCCTGGACGGGATCACCCGCCGCACCGTGATCGACCTCGCCAAGCGCCGGGGCTTCGATGTCGAGGAGCGTCGGATCATGCCGGAGGAACTAGAGAGCTTCAACGAGTGCTTCATCACCGGTACGGCCGCCGAGGTGACGCCGGTGTCCGAGATCGGCCCATACCGCTTCCAGCCCGGCAACATGACTAAGGTGCTGATGGAGGATTACGCCTCCGAAGTTCGCCCGAAGGCGCAGGCTGCGTAGCACCGCGTTCAAAGACCGGCCGGGAGGCGAGACACGCCCTTCCGGCCGGAACCCATCACCCTTGGAGGCGTTGTTCTTGGAGAACATTTCACGAACAAAAGGAGCGCTCCCATGGCGCAGAATGCAAAGGCGAAGGGCCGGCATGAGGACCCGCCGGAGGTGAAAAACCCGAAGGCCAATCCGGACCCGAACTCGAACCAGATCAAGGACCCTGAGGATTGGGTGACGGGTCACGAGCCCATGACCGGGGCCCAGGCCTCCTACCTCAAGACCTTGTCCGAGCAGGCACACGAGCCGGAGGCCTACGATCCCGAACTCGACAAGGCCGAAGCCTCGAAGCGCATCGACCAGCTCAAGCAGGAGACGGGCCGCTAGAGCGGCCCGCGCAACACCTTCCTCCCATGCGGGCGGCCGAACCCATCGGCCGCCCATTTTCATGCGCCCGATTGTTGCGGCCGCGCTGGATCCTCTTTCACTTTCGGGGGGTTAACCCCACATATCGACTATGGGCTTTTGCCCTTTGGGTGAACGACACATGATGAATTTGAAATCCCGCCGCAGTCGCGCCGCCATGGTGATGGCAGCGGCTCTGGTGCTCACGGCGAGCGTTGCCGAAGCACGCACGGGACGTGGCGGCAGCTTCGGCTCCCGCGGCGGGCGCACGTTTGACGCGCCTCCCGTGACGCGAACCGCTCCGGCTCCGGCCTCTCCGATTCAGCGCTCGCAAGTTCCGAACACTGGGCCGGCAATTCAGCGCCCAGGCGTGCCGCCGACCCAAGTCGCGCAGCCGCGCCGCTTCGGCACGGGCTTCATGGCCGGCCTGTTCGGCGCAGGCCTGCTCGGCATGCTGTTTGGAGCCGGCTTCTTCGGCGGCCTTGCGGGCCTGGGCTCGATCCTGGGCTTCTTGATCCAGCTCGCGCTCGTAGCGTTCCTGGTCTCCTTGGCGCTCAAGTGGTTCCGCCGCCGGCAGCAGCCGGCCTTCGCGGGTCCGCAGGCTCACCACCGGTCCACCGGTCCGGTGCCTCCGACCGGCGGCATGGGTGGCGGTCTCGCAGGGGGCCTTGGCGGTGCGTTGGGCGGTCTTGGCCAGCGGTTCGCACAGGCCGCTCCGACCCGGCGCCCCGGCGTGACGGATGGGCTTGGTATCGGCGAAGCCGATTACAGCGCCTTCGAGCGCGCGCTCCAGGAGGTTCAGGGTGCCTATGCCCGTCAGGACGTGGCAGGCCTGTGGGAGGTCGCAACGCCGGAGGTGGCAGGCTACATCCAGGAGCAGCTCAACGATAACATGCGCAATGGTGTCGTCGACATCGTCAAGGACGTGCGCCTTCTCCAGGGCGACCTGGCTGAGGCTTGGCGTGAGGGCAGCACCGACTATGCCACTGTAGCGATGCGGTTCTCGGCGATCGAAGCAACGGTCGAGAAGTCGACCGGCCGTGTGGTGTCGGGCGATCCGACCCGTCCCACCGAGGTCACGGAGATCTGGACGTTCCGCCGCGATGCGGGCGGCCCCTGGAAGCTCTCCGCGATCCAGCAGGCGTAATAGAGTCTAGCATTCATACCAGAGCGGCCGGTTCACACCGGCCGCTCCTTTTTGTGAGAACATCCACCGAAGCTTGGCCCGGAACCGGTCGATGCACGCGGGGTTGCCCGTTTGAGCCTCCAGCATGATGGGAGACGCCGATGGCGAACCCTGGTCTTCCAGGCCCTGAATCCGTGCCGCCGATTCCAGGCGTTCCCGGGGGCGACCCCTTGCCGGGCGGCAATATTCCAACCGACGTCCCCCCGGCTCCGGAGCCAGACGAGCTGCCGGACATGGGTCCCACTGGTCCGCGCACGCCTCATCCGGTGAACGATCCCGGTATCACAGAGCCGACGGGTCCGGGGTCAGAGCCGGACTACCTGCCGGGGCAGCCGACGAACCCAGGGACCCGCTTCTAGGACCGGTTCGTTGCGGGTGCTCCCCCTCGGGAGTGCCCTCAGATTTCGATGATGCCGTAGGGCTTACCATTCGGCTTTTCGATGAAGCGCGCCACGTTGAATACCCGTTGGCCACCGGGCGTGCGACCTTCATAGCGACCGCGATGGGCGTGACCGTGGACGATGGCGCTCACCTGGAAACGGTCGATTGTCTCGGCTAGGCGCGACGAGCCGAGAAACGGGTAGATTTCCAGCGGCTCGCTTTCGATGGTGTCGGTCACCGGCGCGTAGTGCAGGATCACCATGGCACGCTTGGAGCGGACGGTGCGCATAGCGTTCTCGAGCCGCATGCTCTCGCTCACGGTCTCGGCCACGAACTGCTTCATGGCGGGCTCGCCGAAGGAGCCGAGCATGCGCCGACCGAACCCGCCGGCGAAGCCCTTCACACCGACGAACCCGACGCCTTCCACCTCCGTGGATTGCCCGTCGAGCACCCGCATCCCTGCACTGCGCAGAATGTGGGCAACCTCCTCGTGACATCCGCACTCGTAGTCGTGGTTGCCGAGCACGCCGATGACAGGGATGGAGCAGGCTTTCAGATCCTGGGCGAGTATTTCGGCTTCCTTGGGCTTGCCGAGGTCCGTGAGGTCGCCGGCCAGCACGAGAACGTCCGCTTCGCGGGAAATCTCGCCGAACAAGTCCCGAAACGATTGGGAGTGATCCTCGCGCACATGCAGATCGCCCATGGCAGCAACCTTCAAGGTGCCGTTCGCCCCCTTCTCGGATGAAGCTTGATCCTTTGCCATAGCGTCGCTCATCTCCGGCCGCCCGGGGGACGGCGCTCAGCTTCCAACTCCTGTCGGCAATGGCGATGGCGCCTTTCCGTTCCCGCTGGGGCCAACCACTCAGTCGTTGCGCCACTCGCCCTCGCCGCCCACATCGGCGAAACCCCACTCCTTCACGTCGATCTCGTAATCGATGCGCGAGAACATCCGGCCGCGGCAGACCTTCATCTGGGGCGGTGGCAGGTCTCGCTGCTTGGTGAGGCGGTCCAGAAGCTCGTCCATGACCCAACGGGGGACGTTGTCGCGCTCGGTCGGATAGATCCAGCGGAAGTTCAGGAGATGCATGAGGAGCACCTCCCAGTGCACCTCCATGTAGGCCAGGAGCCGATGCCAATCGATCTCCTGGTGCGCCTTGAGGATCGTATGCGCCACGTCCGCGCCGTCGTAGCGGTGACGCAGCTGGATGAAGCATTTCGACCAGACGAGCTCCGTTGGGCCGACGATTCGAACGGGCGAGCCGAACACCTCGATCTGGCGAGCGTGCTGAAACCACTCGTCGCCGATGGGCATGGTGCCGTTCGAGGAGGCGAAGATGACGTCGAAGAAGTGCTGGCCCTTGAAGACCTTGCCGAGCCAGCGCTCGTCCTCGACCTCGATGGCGTAGCCGATCCCTTTGAAGTGGGACAGGATCCGCGGGTAGTCCCCGGCCTTGCAGAAGATGTCGAGGTCCTTGGTCGTGCGGGTGATACCGGTATAGGCCGAGAGCGCGTAGGTGCCCGCGAGCAGGAACGGGATGCCGATCTCGTTCAACTCCCGCAGGGCTTCCGCGTAGAATGACTCCGCCTCCGGATTCTTGAGGATCGGCTCGGCCTTGGCATCGATGATCGGCACGGCGTGGGGAGCGGCACCGGTGGGGGAAGCGGTCATGGGCTCGTGTCCAAAGCACGGCAATTCTGCCATGCGTTCGACAACAGAAACCCGTTACGAAGGTTCCGCGCCCGCCTAGTGGCCGCCGATGGAGGCGCGCACGTCACCGGGGCTCGAGAGGATTTCGAGCAGGCTATGGGCGATGTGCCGGGCTTCATCGTCCTTCAGGCGCAGCATGAAGGCAGGAAAGGCGCCGGCTTGAAGCGACAGAACGGCGTGTCCGTTCTCGTCCGTGCCGACCTCGACGCCGGGCGACGTGACGTCGAGCATGTCCTGCATGGAGCCGGTGTCGCTCTCGCGAGCCTCTCCGATCACGCTGAGGAGCTGATCCACGGCCTTCACGAGCGAGCGCGCAGCCTGCGCGTCCATGACCACGGCGGTGGACTGATCGCCCTTCTGGAATGCGAGCTGGATGTTGTTGCCTTCAAGCGTGACGGAAATGCCGGCCATAATCCCTCGAAACCCTGTCGCCTCCCATATGGGGTGGCCGGGCCCGATCGGAAACTGCCTGCGAAAGGGAAGGCGGTGCCCAGGGGCACCGCCCTCGCTTCTAGCGGCTCGATGAGCCGGCCCCGCCGGATCCCGATTGAGCCGAAGCCCCGCTCGTCGGGCTGGCTTGGACCCGCAGGTTGTTCTGCACATGGGCGACGCCCGATACGCTCTCGGCGACGTCTTCCGCGTGCCGCTTCTCGAAGCGGGAATTGACGGTCCCCGAGAGCATCACCTCGCGATTTTCGACCCGCACCTCGATCTCGGAGGCGTCCACATCGGGGTCTTCGGTCAGCCGATCGTTCACATCCTCCAGAATGCGCTGATCGGAGCGCTGGTAACCGCGCGGACCGCGCCCGCGATGCGCGCCCTCGTCGCCGAACACCGAGCGGATCTCGTCGCTCATGCGGTCGAAGGCGCCCCCGTCGTGATCCCTGGAGCCACGGCCGAAGCCCGCGTCGTCGGCGTCGCGGCCGTAATCGTCGCCCATCACATCGCGCCGGTCGCGGGCGGAGCCGCCGCTGCCGTACCCGGCGGAGTCGCCGAAATCGCGTTCGCGGTGATCCTGATCGTAGCTGCCTCGCCCGACCGTGTAGGAGCCGCCGCGCTCGAAACCCGATTGGTCGTTGCCGAAGCCGCGCCGGGCAATGCTGCCGTCGCCTCGATCATCATCACCGCGGCGCCCATTGCTCGAGAAACCGCCGCGCTGCGGTGAGGCCGGATAGGAGCCTGCCGTGCGTCGACTATCGTCGTCGCGGTAGCGCCTGCGGTCTTGATCGTTTCTCCAGCGATCGTCGTCTGCCATGGGAGCGTCCTCCGTCAGCAAAAAGGGCTGTCGTGACCGACAGTCCCGAGACAACCATGGCCCGGAGTCGGGGTTCCGATGGACGCTCCTTGCCTCCGTCGGCTTTGGGATCCGGCGCGGCAATGCGACCGTGGCTCCGGGCCGGAAGAGGCCGAACGGTCGGGCGGGATCCGCGTTGCCGGGTTGTTCCACTCCAACCTCGAGGGTTTCCATGGCTTCGATGCAAGGCTTGAGCGACAAGGCGCTGGCGGTGTTCGCGTTTGCAGCATTCCACCAGCTTGAGAGCGGCCAAAAAGTGTCCAGCGTGGTGCAGCGCGACGGTGCCGGCCACAAGGCGGACGACGAGGCCGTGGCCGAGCTCACCGAGCGGGGGCTTGCGAAAGCCGACGGTTCCTCGATCCATTTCACGGCAGAAGGCGAGCAGGCCCTTGAGCGCGTGATCGCCGGCTTGCGGCAGGCGCTTGGGGGAGCTTAGCGGGCCATTCGCCTTGTATTAGCCCCACTTAAAGCCTACATCTTCCCTATCGACATTTGGCCAGACGACTGGGCCGCTTCGCATTTCTGCCGGGCGCACGTTCAGACTATCTACCAAAACATCGACTAATCGGGGCCTGTCTGCCACGGGCAGGGCTGGCCCCTCGTGCACCCACAGACGTGAAGGAACTGCCATGAGCACGGGTACCGTGAAGTGGTTCAACGACCAAAAGGGCTACGGCTTCATCCAGCCGGATGACGGCGGCAAGGACGTGTTCGTCCACATCAGCGCCGTGCAGCGTTCGGGCCTCAACGGTCTCGCGGAAGGTCAGAAGATCTCCTACGAGCTCGAGACGGACCGCCGCACCGGCAAGCAGTCGGCCGGCAACCTCAAGACGGCCTAAAGCCCCCTTTTGCGATTGGGAGCGTGGGCCTGAAGGTTCACGCTTTTCCTCAGATGCCCGCCGATGCGGGCCCATTGGAGCCCTGGGCTCCCGGCGCCAAGTGAGCGCCTTCGCTGTAGGCCAGAGCCGCAGCGCACCAACAATGAAGCGACACCAGAGACATGCATTTTGCCTATAGCCCGAAGCACGGCTTCGGGACGACCGCGAGCGCCCGCACCTTCCAGGTCGAGCGTCTCCTGCGGAGCCAGCCGGGCGCGGCCCGGGATGTGAGCCATCTCATCGACCGCACCTACGATTACCACTCCCCGAAAGAGCTGCTCTGGCACCTGGCCGAGCGCTTCGGCCTTCCGGTGCAAGCCGTCACGCTGCACGCCGCGTAGAGGCTCTCGACGGAACAAACCGCCGCCACGTCCCCGTCGTCAGTGACGGGGACGTGTTCGGCTCCGCTCCGCTTCCGGGTTGACGCGAGAGCCCTGGACGCGCATTGACCCGAGCTCGGACCGCCCAAGAAGGACGCTTCCCGGCGGCATCCCCAAACACAGGAACCCCATGGCTAAGGAAGAACTGATCACCTTCGAGGGTCTCGTGACCGAGATCCTGCCCGACGCCCGCTACCGCGTGCAGCTCGAGAACGGGCATGAGATCGTGGCCTATACGGCCGGCAAGATGAAGAAGAACCGCATCAAGACGCTGGCGGGCGACCGCGTGACCGTCGAGATGTCGCCCTACGATCTCGAGAAGGGCCGCCTGATCTTCCGCCACAAGGACGCTCCCTCCGGCGCGCCGCGGCCGCCGCAGCGCGGCAATCCCCAGTTCCGACGCCGCTAAAGGCTTCGTGATCCACCGCCGCCACCTGCTCGGAGCGCTTCTCGCGCTCGCGGGCACGCCCGCCCTGACCCAGGCCACCTCGGCACAAACCGGCGCGGGCTTCACGAGCGGGGGCAAGGCCGTCACGGTCGAGCGCTTCAGCGCTCCCGGCACCGCGGCCCGCCCCGGCGTCGTGCTCCTCCACGGCTCGGACGGGCCCGGACCGCGCTACCGGCGGGCCGCGCAGTTCCTGGCCTCTGCGGGCTACCACGTCTTCCTCGTCCACTACCTCGACCGCACGGACCAGAGCCGGGCGTCGCTCGCCTCGATCCCGGGCAACCTGCCCGTATGGACCGCGACCGCCCGCGAGGCCGTGTCCTACGTGGCGGCCCAGCCCGGCGTCGCCGCGGGGCGCATCGGCCTCTTCGGCATTTCGCTCGGGGGCGGCATCGCGCTTGGCGTCGCCGCCCAGGACCGGCGCGTCGGCGCGCTTGTCTCCTATTTCGGCTTCGTGCCCTCCGGCTTCGACACCTCGGCCGCCCTGCCGCCGACCCTCGTGCTCCACGGGGAGGACGACCGCGTGGTGCCGGTGTCGAACGCCCGCACGCTCCAGCGGATCCTCGAGGCGCAGGGCACGCCGCACGAGGTGCAGATCTATCCGGGCGAGGGCCACGGCTTCTCGGCCGCGGCCACCGCGGATGCCGCCGCGCGGATCACGCGCTTCTTCGGCCGAACCCTTGGCGGACGACGGGGCTAGGATCGGCCGCATGCCCAGCGGACGGCGGGCTTAAGACCCCGCCTTACCCCATAACTCCTCGAGCCGCGCATCGCGGCCGCAGGCGTAGCGGTAATAGGCGTATTTCAGCGGGTTCGTGATGTAGTAGTCCTGGTGGTAGGCCTCCGCGACCCAGAAGGGTTGCGCCGGCTCCACCGTGACCACCACCGGCTCCGGGAAGCGCCCGCCGAGGGCGCTCTTCGAGGCTTCCGCCAGTTTCGTCTGCTCCGCGTCGTGCGCGAAGATCGCCGGGCGGTACATGTCGCCCTCGTCGCAGAACTGGCCCTTGGCATCCACCGGATCGACGTTGCGCCAGAAGGTGTCGAGGAGCGTCTGGTAGCTCACCTTCGTGGGATCGTAGACCACCTGCACGGCTTCGGTGTGGCCCGTGCCGCCGTTCGAGACCTCCTTGTAGGTCGCGCCCTCGGCCTTGCCGCCCGTATAGCCCGACGTGGTGGAGACCACGCCGGTGAGCTTGTCGAAGGGCGGCTCCACGCACCAGAAGCAGCCAGCCGCGAACGTCGCGACCGCCATCCCCGGCGGGGGAGGGGGCGCGAGCTTGGTGCGCTCCTCCGCGCCCGCCAGCGAGCCGAGGCCCAGGAACGCAAGCGCTCCGGCGAAAAGGCCGATCCGGTTCATGCCGCCCTCCGTCTTTAAGCCGCGTCGGCGGGCTGGAAGCGCATGGCGACGCCGTTCATGCAATAGCGCAGCCCCGTGGGCTTCGGCCCGTCCTCGAACACGTGGCCGAGATGGCCGCCGCAGCGGGCGCAATGCACCTCCGTGCGGGTCATGAAGAACTTGCGGTCCTCCGACGTGCCGACGGCGCCCTCGATGGGCTGGTAGAAGCTCGGCCAGCCGGTGCCGGAATCGAACTTCGTCTCGGAGGTGAACACCGGCTGGTCACAGCCCGCGCACACGAAGGTGCCGCGGCGCTTCTCGCGATCGAGGGGGCTCGACCCGGCGCGCTCGGTGCCGTGCTGGCGCAGCACGTCGTAGGCCTGCGGCGAGAGCTTCTTCTTCCACTCGGCATCGCTCATCGCCACCGGGAACGCCTTGTCGCCCGGCTTCGCCTCGGCGCTCTCGCCGAACAGCTTGTTGAGCCCAAGGCCCGCCGCAGCGGCGCCGATGCCCGATCCCAAAGTCCGTCGCGTCATCATCTGGTTCTCCAACAAGGACCCATTGTGCTGCAGCCTATATGGGGATGACAGCCCTTTGGATGCAGAGGCGGGCGTTCACAGGGGCGTGGCTTACCGCTCCCTTATCCGTCCCATCCTCCCCCTCATCCTGAGGAGCGGCGCAGCCGCGTCTCGAAGGAGGCTTCCAGGACCCTCGCGGGAACGGGAGCCCTCCTTCGAGACGCACCCTTCGGGTGCTCCTCAGGATGAGGGGGTTGGGTGGGAGGACCACCCCTGCAACCCCCATCGCCCCTCCCGCATTCTCCTCCCGATCCGGGAGTGCCCCATGCCGTTGTCCACCATCCTCGTGTTTCTCGTGATCCTGTTCGTGATCGCGACGGTGCCGATCTGGCCCTACAGCCGCTCCTGGGGCTTCCTCCCCAGCGGCGTCCTCGCCCTCCTCGCCGTGGCGGTCGGCGGCTACCTCGTGATGGGGTAGGGCGCGTTCCTCTCTCCCAAAGGGCGAGGGGGACAGACCTGCGCTGCCGCTCGGTAGCCACCTCCCTCCCCTCAGGGGAGGGGCTAGGGGCGGGGTGTTCGCCGAAGGCGAGTTCCGGGCCCAACATGGCAGGATGCGCTTCGCGCAACACCCCACCCGTCGCCCTACGGGCGCCACCCTCCCCTGAAGGGAGGGAGGGGCGTTCGTGCCGCTTTGACGGTTGTGAAGACGTGGATGGCCGGAACAGGAGTGGCCCGACTTCCCGCTCTCCCTCCAGGGGAGAGGGAGCGCCCAAACCCCTCACCGCCTCCGCCGGCGCATCCTGCGGGGGCGGGGGTCGGGGCGCGATTCGGGTGGGATCACGGCATAGCGGTTGCCCGCCGCGGTGAGGAGCGGCTCGTAATCGGAGGGGCCGCAGGCGCCGAGATCCTGGAGGTAGGACACCAGAAGTGCCTGCTGGAGGGCGCGGCGGTCGGCGCGGTAGCAGGGCGGACCCTCGGTGCCGCTGCAGAAGCGGGCGCGGCGGCAGGGGGCATGGGGGCAGCTGCGCCAGGCCCCGAGCCAGGAGAGCGTGCCGGTGGCGACGTCCAGACGGGAGGGCGGCACGTCGTAGGGATAGTCCGCATGCACGTAATCCGGCAGCACGAACCCGAAGTGCTCCTCGAGCGCCGCCGCATCGAGGGGGAGCCCTTCGAGGGCGCTCGGGGCCACGGCCGCCGGCGGCCTGGGGGTCGGGGCGGGCGTGAGGGAGAGGCGGGAGGGGCTTGGCTCGGCCATGGGGGCTCCTGGGCTGCGAGCCCACGGCCGCCCGCGCGGCACGGGGCTCCGGTGATGAAAGGGGGACAAGGAAAAGGGGAGGGGGCGCACCCGGCCTGCACCGCCGCCCTCGCGGCCGGTTCGGCGCGAGGCGGATGGGGGTGAGGCCTCGTGTGCCCACAAGGCGGGGGCACGGGGCGCATGCAGCACCGCCAAGCCGGTGGCGTAAGAAGAGGCAGGGAGGGCACCGGACGAGCCAGCGCCGCACGCGCCCCGTGCACGATGACCTTACAGGCGCCAGCCCCGCGCTTCGGCTGCCGTCGGTCCGCTGTGTTTAGGTTCACCTCGTGAGGTGGTCACCGCAACAGCTGACCCGCCTGCCTTAAGCACACGAGGTGCGGCCCGGCCTTGGAGCGTACGCACACGCTGCTCCGCCTGGACGGACGAGGCCACAGCCGATGAGGCTCCCACGTGCCCTGAGCCACGCTACCCCACCAACTCGCTTCCTGGAGCCTGCCCGTTGCGAGCGAACAGGCTCAGATCACCGCATCAACCCGGAGGATCACTCCTCCAAGCCACCGCTCATCCAAGCAGGCCCGAACGGACCCGCTCACACAAGCGATGCTGCCCTCACACTGCGACGCCTCGCGAGCGCGCCCCGGTTGGACAGGACACGAGAGACATAGAACATAACAGGAACATAGTCAATGCGCAGGACATATGTCGTGGTCACATAATTGGATGACTACTGTCCGGCGCACCCCTCAGAGCCAGAGCTTGAGGTCACGCCTGAGATGATCGAGGCGGAGGGGGCGGTTTTGGCTTCTCTTGAGGGGGAGGTCGAACGACTAACTCTGGCAGAGGAGGTTTTTCGGGCCATGGCTCGACGTTCTCCTCTTTGGAGATTGTCGCTACCGTCATGCATAAATCCGCCAGATAGCGATTAAGCTCTCTGATCTGCTCGCCCACGCGCCGAATATCGGCCAACGAGTCGGGTAGCTTCTGGCCAAAAAGCTCGGGGCCCTTTTTTCGTACCAGGGCAAGGCCCTTGCTCCCGTCCGATGTAGCGGCCATAGCGCCCCCAGCATGAACGTAGGCGTTTCGGTTGGAGCGGCAGCGATCATAGAGTTTCGATGCATGTTTGAGATGGTCGATGGCGTCTTCGTGAAATCCTCTGGCCCTGGCAACATCAACAATCATGGTCCAGAGGGTAATATCCCCTAGGCCGTGCGTAATGGCGCGGCCCACCTCTTCCCGTACGCCGAGGACCGCGCAAAAGGTGGCGCCTGCCCAATACTCGCATGAGTTCCAAGCGAACGTTAGATAGCCGAGAGCGTGGATCTTTTCGGGGGGCAGCGGTGAATGAGAGCCAATCCAAGGATCGTCAGACAGTGGCAAGCGACAGCTCCAAATATGATGGCGGCCCCACCAAAGACCCCAAGTTCCGGCGGGTGCTCAAGAACGTGCTGAGCGCGCCGCTGGAAGCCTCATTTTGAGATGAAGGCAGGTAAGCGGCGCGAGAAGAGGAACAAGCCCGAGTAGGCATTCAGGTTGACTCTCCCTGACATGGAACTGATCCTCAGCACAAACGGGGGTTGTGATGGTAGATGATCGAGAGCGTCGGGAACGCGAGGAACGCGAACGACAGGAGAGGGAGCGGCGGCAGCGCGAGGAGGAGTCCGAGGAAGAGAGACGAAGGCGAACTGGGGACGGCTCAACTAGGACAACCGACTGGGACAGGCCGCGGCCGCCCAAGAAGAGCTAGGCATCTGCGCCTGGGCTTCAGCGGGTAATTTAGATGGCAAGCAAGTCTGGCTCCAAAGGCTCCTCCGGCAAGTCGGGCGATAACGAAAGCAGTTCGCGATCACCCTCAGCAAAAGGCAGCATCAAGTCGCGCTCAAGATCAGCCAGCGCCCCAAAGAAGCCAAAGGGGGCGGCTAAACGGAGCACTCGCTCACAGGGACGATCAACTGATTGGGACAGACCGAGACCCCCCCAAGAAAAGCTAGAGGGACAGTTTTACGACCTGTCGTTCTCTATCCATAAGTCGCGCCGCTATCATGAAAAACTCTGCGCGTTCTACGGCGCGTGGAGAGACGCCATGAAAGTTGTAACAGTAATCTCGGGAAGCGGTGCATTCTTCTTGCTGAGTGCTGGAGCTGAGACGTGGGCTACTGCCTTCTCTGCTTTCGTCGCAATGTGGGCGATCTTAGATATTGTGATTTCGCCGGACAAGAAGTCCGAGAAGCACAGTGACTTGGCCTCCAAGTTTACCGACCTCGCGGCGAAGTTGGAGGCGTCAGAGCCGACCGAAAATCTATACCGGCAGCTTTGCCAAGAACGCCTATTGGTCGAGAAGACAGAGCCGCCCGTAAAGAGGCTCGTGGATATTCAGGCTCGAAACGATGAGTGCCGCGCGCGCGGCTTTCCGCCGGAGGACATAGCCCCGTTGACGGGACCACAGCGCTATCTGGGCTACTTCGTTACGTTCGGAATGGAAAAGCTGGAACAGTGGAAGGCCAATAGACAGCGCCAGTTAGCGGCCTAAGAGCCGGCCCGCGACAGCAGCGCAGGAAGTGCTCGGCTTGAAGCTCAGACGAGCTGTGTGAGGCCGCCGCATGTCAGCCTTTTGCGTCTGACGGCCTCGATAGCAATTCCGGAGCGCACCGTACCCCAACCCCCACCCTCACCTTCTTGCTGCCGCAAGCAGCCAGACTTACGATTGCGGGCTGTCACGAGGATGTAACCTCGGACAGCGGATCGAGGGGGACGATATGCGGGAACTCAGCGGAGCCGAACTGGACCTGATTGCGGGAGGCAACCGGATCGGCTCGTGCCGGCTCCTCACCTGGTGGGAGCGCCAGAAGGTGGCCTATGTGGAGCTCTTCTTCGGCGAGGACGTCGCCCGCGACGTGGCCCGTCGCTACGCCGTGACCAACTGAACTTCGTCGCGTCGCGGCGTCAGTCTCGGGGCCGGATTTTCGGCCACGGGTGACCGCCGCGAGCCAGCGGCGGCGCGCAAAGGTCCCGCAACATCGGCGGCCTGCGGCACAATACGGCGGAAACACTCCCGGCCCAAGATGAGAACCATCGCGCTTCGCACGGAGCGCTCGTTCTCGCCGGAGATCCGCATGCGCCGCCTCGTTTTCATCGTGAGCCTCCTCGGCATCGTGGCCTCAGGCCCCGCGCTCGCGCGCGACACGCGGCCGAGCCTTTGCACGGGGCAGGAGGTGACCGTGTTCTCCTGCTCCATCGGGGCCAAGGTCGTGTCGCTCTGCGCGACGCCCGATCTTGCGGAGGAGACGGGGCGGCTCACCTATCGGTTCGGGCGCAAGGGGGCCGTGGAGCTCACCTATCCGGAGGCCGAGGGACCGGCGAAGAACCACTTCATCTACAGCACCGTCGGGGCCGCGGGCGGCGACTTCGTGCGCTTCAGCCGCGGGGGCACCACCTACACGGTGGAGTTCTCCGACGGCCCGCGCCTGCGCCACTTCGCCGGCGTCACCGTGCATCGCGGCGCGAAGCGGATCGCCGAGATGCGATGCCGGGAGCGCTGGCCGCTAGGGGAGCGGGGCTACACCCCCCTGTACCCCGCCAAGCTGCCGGGGGGACTCTACGAGATCGAGGACGAGGCGAGCCCGCTGCCCGACGATTTGCGGCCGGCGCCCCAATGCGCGCCGGGGGAGGGCTCGTGAGCCCCCGTTCCGCCCTCGCGGCGCTTGCACTCCTCCTCGCGCTGCCGGGATGTGCGGCGGCTGCCGGCGCGGCGACGTCGAGCGCAACGCCTTGGCGCGACACGCGCCCGAGCCTGTGCACCCCCAACGAGGTCGCGATCTTCTCCTGCGCCACCAAGGCGGGGGGCAAGATCCTCTCGCTCTGCGGCTCGGCCGACCTCTCGGAGGAAGCCGGCACGCTCGCCTACCGCTTCGGGCGAAAGGGGGCCGTGGAGCTCACCCATCCCGACGGCGCGTCGCGTCCGCAGGACGCGTTCCGCTGGGGCGTGGTCGGGGCCGCAGGCGGGGACTTCATCCGCTTCCAGCGCGGGGACGTGACCTACACGATCCTCTACACGGACGGGCCGCGCCTGCGCTATTTCGCGGGGCTCGAGGTGGACCGGGGCGCCAAGCGCCTCGCGACGATCGCCTGCCGCGGGTATCCGCTGGGCCCCGACGCCTTCCTCCACCTCTACCGGGCGAAGCTGCCGGGGGATCATTACTTCAGGGATTAAGGGCCCGGGCGGTGCATCCGCCGCGGGGCCTCGCGGGTAGAGGCTGCGATCGCCCCGGAGTCCTCCCATGCGCCTTGCCCTTGCCGCCCTCTTCCTCCTGCCCGCGGGCCTGGCGCTCGCGCAAGGGAGCGCTCCATCCGCAGGCGTCGTGCTCGCGCAGGCGGCCCCCGAAACCTGGGCGCCGCTCCAGGCGGAGTTTCCGAGCACCGGGGGCGGGGGCATCGTGATCCGGGGCTACGACCCGGTGGTGACGGGCACGCTCTGCCGCACGGATTTCCAGGCCGTGGAGCCGAACGGCACGGTCTACCGCAACGAGGTGGAGTTCGACGCCGTGCCGACGGCCGGCGGCATCCTCTGCACCAACGGCCGCTGGCGCGCCAAGGACGGCGGCGCCTCCGGCACCACGCCGTTCCAGGTGTTCATCAAGGACGGGGTGAAGCGGGGCTCGCCGGAGGGGTGATCACCGCGCGCCCGCCCTTCGGCCGCCTCACGAAGCCGGAGCGGACCGGGCGGCTCGCTTGGCCGGCGCGGCTCGCTTGACCGGGGCGGCTCCCTTGGCCGGTGCGGCGCGGTTCAGCGCGACGGCGGCGCGGATGAGCGCCTTGAAGGCCTCCCCATCGATCGCCTGGCCCTCGCGGATGTCGATGGCCCGCATGGTGTTGCCGTTGAAGCCGTTGTTGAACAGGCCCGCCGGGTCGGGCAGGGCGGCGCCCTTGGCGAAGGTGAGCTTCACATAGCCCTTGAAGGCCTCGCCGGTGCAGATGATGCCGGCCTGCTCCCACACGGGCACGCCCGCGGGGTTGGTGGGCTTGCGCCACTTCACGGCTTCCGCGATGGCGGGATCGGCCTCCCGGATGAGCGCCCGCATGCGCGCGAGGACGTCGCCCCGCCAGTCCTTCAGCTCGGCGATCTTCGCATCGATCAGCCGGGCCGGGCTGTCGTCCGCGTCGTCCTGCACCGTCGCATCGATCGGCCGAGTTGGGCTGTCGTTCGCGTCGTCCTGCATCGGTGTGCTCCCCGGTCAGCGCCCCTTGCGCCCCTTGTATTTCGGCTTCTGCCCCGCGAAGCCCTGCGTGCTGCGCCCTGCGGGGCGTTCCTTCCAGGTGAGCGGGACCTCGCGGTCGGTGCCGGGGCCCATTTCGTCGAGCGTAGGCTTGCGAATGCGGGTGCCCTCGTCCGACGTGCCCTTGCCGAGCGGGCCGTAGCCCGTGGGCGTGCCGGCATCGCCACGCTGGTTCGGGGGCAGGTTCGCGGCGCGGCCGTATTTGCGCGAGCCGCCGTAGCGGCCGGCCTCGCGCTCCACCTCGCCCTGCGAGGCCAGCGGATCGTCGCCGATGGCAAGCTCCGTGGCCTGCAGGCGCTTGAGTTCGTCGCGCAAGCGAGCGGCCTCCTCGAATTCGAGGTTCGCGGCGGCTTCCCGCATGCGCTTCTCGAAATCGGCCATGACGGCCTTGAGGTTGTGGCCGACGGTGACATCCGCGAGGCCCGCATCGACGGTGACGTGGTCGCGCTCGTACACGCTCTCCAGGATGTCGCCGATGTTCTTCTTCACGCTTTCGGGCGTGATGCCGTGCTCCACGTTGTAGGCCATCTGCTTCTCGCGGCGGCGGGTGGTTTCCGCCATCGCGCGCTCCATGGAGCCCGTGATGTGATCAGCGTAGAGGATGCAGCGGCCTTCCACGTTCCGCGCCGCGCGGCCGATGGTCTGCACCAGGGAGGTTTCGGAGCGCAGAAACCCCTCCTTGTCGGCATCGAGAATTGCGACGAGCGCGCATTCGGGAATGTCGAGGCCCTCGCGCAGCAGGTTGATGCCGATGAGCACGTCGAAGGCGCCGAGCCGCAGATCGCGGATGATCTCGATGCGCTCCAGGGTGTCGATGTCGGAGTGCATGTAGCGCACGCGCACGCCGTTCTCGTGTAGGTATTCGGTCAAGTCCTCGGCCATGCGCTTGGTGAGGGTGGTGACGAGGGTGCGGTAGCCCTTGGCCGCCATCTCGCGCACTTCGCCCAAGAGGTCATCGACCTGGGAGCGCGCGGGGCGGATCTCCACCACCGGGTCCACGAGGCCCGTGGGGCGGATCACCTGCTCGACGAACACGCCGCCGGTCTGCTCCATCTCCCATTTGCCGGGCGTGGCGGAGACGTGCACCGAGGGCGGGCGCATGGCGTCCCATTCCTCGAAACGCAGGGGCCGGTTGTCCATGCAGGAGGGGAGGCGGAAGCCGTATTCCGCGAGGGTCGCCTTGCGGCGGAAGTCGCCGCGATACATGCCGCCGATCTGTGGCACGGTCACGTGGCTCTCGTCGGTGAAGACGAGCGCGTTGTCGGGGAGATATTCGAACAGCGTCGGCGGCGGCTCGCCGGGGCGCCGGCCCGTGAGATAGCGCGAATAGTTCTCGATGCCCGCGCAGGAGCCCGTGGCCTCGATCATCTCGAGGTCGAAGGTGGTGCGCTGCTCGAGGCGCTGCGCCTCCAGGAGGCGGCCCATGCGGGTCAGTTCCTCGACCCGCCACTTCAGCTCTTCCTTGATGCCCTTCATGGCCTGCTGCAGCGTCGGCCGCGGGGTCACGTAGTGGGAGTTGGCGTAGACCTTCACGAATTGGAGGTCGTTCACCTTCTTGCCCGTGAGCGGGTCGAACTCGACGATGCTCTCGATCTCGTCGCCGAAGAGGCCGATGCGCCAGGCGCGGTCCTCCAAGTGGGCGGGGAAGAGCTCGATCACGTCGCCGCGCACGCGAAAGGTGCCGCGGGCGAAGTCGTTCTGGATGCGCTTGTATTGCAGGGCCACGAGGTCGGCGATGAGCTGGCGCTGCTCGATCTTCTCGCCCACCTTCACGGTGAAGCTCATGGCCGTGTAGGTTTCCACCGAGCCGATACCGTAGATGCACGACACCGAGGCCACGATGATCACGTCGTCGCGTTCGAGCAGGGCGCGGGTCGCCGCATGGCGCATGCGGTCGATCTGCTCGTTCACCGAGGATTCCTTCTCGATGTAGGTGTCCGAGCGCGGCACATAGGCCTCGGGCTGGTAGTAGTCGTAGTAGGAGACGAAGTACTCCACTGCGTTCTCGGGGAAGAAGCTCTTGAACTCGCCGTAGAGCTGGGCCGCCAGCGTCTTGTTGGGGGCGAGGATCAGCGCCGGGCGCTGCGTCTCCTCGATCACCTTGGCCATGGTGAAGGTTTTGCCCGAGCCCGTGACGCCGAGGAGCACCTGGTCGCGCTCCTGCCGGCGCACCCCGTCCACGAGCTCGTTGATGGCGGTGGGCTGGTCGCCCGCCGGCTTGAACTCGGACACGATCTTGAAGGGGATGCCGCCTTCGGACTTCTCGGGCCGCGCCGGCCGGTGGGGTGCCCAGAGCTTGCCGTCCTTGAACAGCGGATTGCCGTTCGTCAGCAACTGGGTGAGGGCCTGCACCGTGGCCGAAACGCCGTCCGCCGCCAGCGAGGTGTCCTCCCGCGAATCGTCCGGCACATCCGGCCCGTCGTCGGGGGTTCTGAGGCCGAGCTTCTTGGCGAGCGCCGGGTCCACGTCCGTGGCCTGGCCCTGGGCGTAGGCCGCCTGGGCGCGCTCCGCGAACCCTTCAGCCTCCTCCCGCTCCCGGTTCACCGCGGGGTTGAGGAGATCGGCAAGATAGGTGTCGAGGGGCTTCAACTCCGGCTTCGACGCCTTGCCGGTGGAGAGCTTCGGTTTCTTCGGAGATTTGGCCATAGCCGGAATATGGCGCGGGCGCGGGTGAGAATAAAGGGTGAACGAGGGCTGACCCCTCTCCCCTGGAGGGAGAGGGTGGCCCCAGCGTGAGCAGGGGTCGGGAGAGGGGGGATACGCCCGCACTGCCGCTCATCCTGCCTTCCCTCCCTTCAGGGGAGGGTGGCGCCCGCAGGGCGACGGGTGGGGTGTTCGCCGTAGGCGAGCTCTAGGCTCAACATGGCAGGATGCGCTGCCATCAGCGTCCTACGATGCTGCCCGTAACCGCCGCGCCGGATGCGGTGCCATCAGCGTCCTGCAATGCTGCTCGTCGCGGGCCGTGCCGGATGCGCTCACGCGCAACACCCCACCCGTCACGCTTACGCGTGCCACCCTCCCCTAAAGGGAGGGACAGCGCCTCGGCTCGGGTGCGCTGGGCACCCTTCCCTCGGAGGATGGGGACAAGAAAAACGGGCCGGCCCGAGGGCCGACCCGCTCTTTCCTGTAGCAGTCTCAGCTTAGCGTGAGGCGCGGTTGCGACGACGCTCGCGGGGCTGCTCCATGGGCTCTTCAGTGGGCTGCATGTCGGCACCCATGCCCATGCCCATGCTGGCGCTCATGCCCGTGGTCATGAAGCCGCCGTTCGAACCCGCGACGCTGCCCGTGGTGGTCACATCGGCCGCGGCGCCGCGAGCCGCGACGGTCCGCGTGCCGACGCGGCGTTCCACGTTGGTGGTGCGGATCTCAGTCTCGGGGCGCAGCACGGTCTCCTGGGTGGTGACCTGCTGGGGCCGCATCACGGTCTGGTTCTCGACCACCTGACGGGGGCGGTTCACGGTCTGCGTGTCCATCACCGTGCGGGGCTGAAGCTCCGTGCGGTTCTCGACGACCTGCCGCGGACGCTCGACGGTCTGGAACTCCGTCACGGTCTGGGGCTGCATGACGGTCTGGTTCTCGACCACCTGACGGCGCTGCATCACGGTCTCGTTTTCCGTGACGGTGCGGGGACGCTGCACGGTCTGGTACTCGGTCACGGTCCGCTGACGCGGCACGGACTGCATTTCCGTGATGGTCTCGGGACGCTGCACGGTCTGGTATTCTGTCACCGTGCGCTGGCGCGGCACGCTCTGGAACTCCGTGATCGTGCGCTGGCGCGGCACGGACTGCATTTCCGTGACCGTGCGGGGCTGCTCCACCATCTCGGTGGTCTGGATCGTCTCCGGTTCGTAGACGATGCGGGCGCGCATCACGGTCTGCTGACGCGTCACGGGCACGCGCTCGGTCACCGTGCGCTGCACGGGAACCTGCTCGGTTTCGGTGATCGTCCGCTGCACCGGCACCTGTTCGGTCTCCGTGATCGTGCGCTGCACCGGCACCTGCTCGGTACGGTTCACGACGCGCTGCACGGGCACCTGCTCCATCTCGGTGACGGTGCGCTGCACGGGCACCTGCTCGGTCTCGAACACGGTGCGCTGACGCGGCACCTGCACGGGCACCTCGACCTCGCGGGTCACCGGCACGGTGACGGGACGCTGCACTGTGCGCTGCACGGGAACGGTCTCGCGATCCACGACCGTGCGGGTTTCCTGACGGGTGACGGGCTGCAGTTCCGTGCGGGCCACCGGAACCTGAACCTGCTCGTTCACGGTGCGGGTGGTCTGCACGGTCTCGGGCCGCATCACGGTTTGCGTGCGCTGCACGGTTTCGGGGCGCAGCACGGTGCGGGCCTGGCGCTCCGTGCGCCGCTCGACCACCTCACCGGTGGCGGCCTCGGGCCCGCAGGCCGGAAGGGTCATGCGCTCGAAGGCGTTCGCGTTCGGACCAGCACAATTGATGGTGGACGTCTGAGCGCTCGCGGCCGTCGCGCCGAGCGCCAAAGCGGCCACCGAGGCCAGCATTGCGGTCTTCAGCATTTGTCACTCCAAGGGTTTGAACACAACAAAGGGCACGGCCTCTCGGCCGCAGCTTTCGTTCGACAGGCCTGCGCGAACACCTTCGGAGAACCGCGTTCAAAGGACGCGGTTCCCCTGGTCAAGGTTCAACCGGGGCCGAAAAGCGGAGCAATATCAATGGTGAAGCTTAGGCCGCGCGGTCCCGAGGAGGAGGCGGGGCACGCCTAGCGCATGCAGGCTGCGTTGCCGCTTACGGGCAGCGGACCAAGGATGAAGCGCCGCGCGGCGGGCCCCCACCCGTCGGGCTCAACCGGCACGGAGGATGAGTGTGCCTCTGATCGAGACGCTCGCCGATGCCGTCGTCGCCTTCAAGCGCAATGGACCCTTGCGGGTTGCGGTCGATGGCGTAGACGGGTTGGGAAAGACCACTCTTGCGGACCGGCTCGGGAGTGCCGAGCAGGCGCGAGGCCGCCCAGTGATTAGGGCATCCGTGGACGGCTTTCACAATCCACGTGAGGACCGTTATCGGCGCGGGCGCGATTCACCGGAAGGGTTCTATCGCGACTCGTACGACCTTGACGCGCTCCGGCGCGACTTGCTCGATCCGCTCTCGCCGGGTGGAAGCGGCGTTTACAGAACGGCGGTGTTCGATCACGCTACGGATCAGCCTGTTGCCTCCGCCAGGCAATTGGCAGTCGAGGGCGCGGTTCTCATCCTCGACGGCCTGTTTCTTCATCGGCGCGAATTGCGCGGCTATTGGGACCTTTCCATCTTCCTCGACGCGCCGTTCGAGATCACCATCCCACGCGGAGCGTCCCGCGGTGCCGGGTGGGGCTCGCCCGATCCCGCAGCACCCTCAAACCACAGATATGTTGGCGGCCAGATGCTGTATCTCGCGGAGAACGATCCTAAGGCGCGAGCGACGATCGTGATCGACTACACCAATCTCACTGATCCGCGAATCTCGGCGTGGCGTGTGCGTTAGCACGACACCCGGCAGGGCGAAGCATCGTTGAATGCCCCCTCGGCTCGCACCGAGAGGGCTCCCAAATACCAGACCTTTCAGTCCGTCCTACCCCCGCCCGCGGGAGCGGATCATGAAGTTGTCGAAGGTGTATTCGGCGACCTGGAACCAGAGGTATTCCTCGTTCCGGAAGGCGCGCAGGCTGTCGTACATCTTCTTCCAGGCGGGGTTCGTGGCCGAGATTTCATCGTAGAGCTCGTTCGAGGCCTTGAAGGCGGCTTCCATCATGTCCTGCGGGAACGGGCGCAGCTGCGCGCCGGTGCCCACGAGACGGCGGAGCGCGGCCGGGTTGCGGGCGTCGTACTTCGCCAGCATGTTCATGTTCACCCGCGCCGACGCGTCCTCGACGATCGTCTTGTAGGCCTTCGGGAGCTCGTCCCATTTGGGCTTGTGGAACATGTAGTGGACGGTCGGACCGCCCTCCCAGAAGCCGGGGTAATAGTAGAAGGGCGCGACCTTCTGGAAGCCGAGCTTCTCGTCGTCGTAGGGCCCGACCCATTCGGCGGCGTCGATGGTGCCACGTTCGAGGGCCGGATAGATGTCCCCGCCGGCGATCTGCTGCGGCACGGCGCCGAGCTTCTGGAACACCTGGCCCGCGATGCCGGCGATGCGGAACTTCAGGCCCTGCACGTCGGCGACGCTCTTGATCTCCTTGCGGAACCAGCCGCCCATCTGCGTGCCGGTGTTGCCGGCGGCGATGCCGTGGACGTTGAATTTCCCTAGGAACTCGTTGACGAGTTCGTTGCCGCCGCCGTGATTCAGCCAGGCGGCTTTCTGCCGGGCGTTGAGGCCGAAGGGAATGTCGGCGAACACCGCAAAGGCCGGGTCCTTGCCGACATAGTAGTAGCCGGGCGCCTGGATCATCTCGACGGTGCCGTTCGACACCGCGTCGAAGGCCTGGAAGGTGCCCACGATCTCGCCCGCCGCGAAGGGCTGGATCTGGAACTTGCCGTCGGTGGCCTCGGAGACGTGGCGGGCGAATTCCTCGTTGGCGCCAAACAGCGTGTCGAGGCTCTTCGGGAAGCCCGAGGAGAGGCGCCAGCGGATGTCGGGGTTCGATTGCGCGATCGCGGGAGCCGCGATGGCGGTGGCGGCCGCACCCGCAGTGGCGGCGGCGAGGAAGGTCCGGCGTTTCATGGGTATTCCTCCGTGGATCCCCTTGTGGGCGGGGATTCCGTAAAGGAAAGCACCGCGTCCGGCGGGCGGCAAGGCCCGTGCGCTGACGAAGCGTTCACAACGCGAGGAGGCGGACCTTGCGCAGCGCCGGCAAGGGCCGCATGAGGAGCGGGAGAAGGCGCGGGGTCGCCCTCGCGGCCGCGCATGCGCCTGCGGGAGCGGGCGTCCCGACAGGCTGAAGAAGGACACAACGATGCGCGTGATGGTTCTGGTGAAGGCGACGGCGGATTCGGAGGCGGGCACGATGCCCACGACCGCGGATTTCGAAGCCATGGGGCGGTTCAACGAAGAACTCATGAAGGCCGGGGTCATGGTGAGCGGCGAAGGCCTCAAGCCGTCACGCGAAGGCAAGCGCGTGGCTTTTGACGGCGCGAGCCGCACGGTGATCGACGGTCCCTTCGCGGCGACGAACGAACTCGTCGCCGGCTTCTGGCTCTGGGAGGTCAAGGACATGGCCGAGGCCGTGGAATGGGTGCGGCGCTGCCCGAACCCGATGCCGGGCCCCAGCGAAATCGAAATCCGTCCCCTCTACGAGGCCGCGGATTTCGGCGAGGCGTTCACGCCCGAGATGCAGGAGCGGGAAGAGCAGATGCGGGAGCAGCTCGCGGGGCGGTGAGGCGAGGCACGGCCTTTCGCGCCGCAGAACGGGCGAGAGGCCATGTCCTGGTCCGGGGCCATCGGGACATGCGCGAGCTAACGCAGGCTCGCCAGCAGCCGTTCGAGATCCCGCAGGTTCGTGGTGCCGGTCTTCAGGAGAATGGCGTCCACCTGGCTCCTGATGGTGGATTCCTTCAAGCCCCGTTGCGCGGCGACCGCGCTCTTGGTCGCGCCGCCGTAAAGGGCGCAGGCGACCTCGGCTTCCGCGGGCGTGAGGCCGAAGAGGCGGCGCAGGAGCTCGGCGTCGGGCGCGCGGGACGCGGCCGTGAGGTCCCGCAGCAGGACGAGGGCCTGGCCCGTCACACGGCCCGACAATCCGTTCGGCGGCGCGTCGGCGAGGCGCCGGGGCAGGGGGCTGATCAGCGCCGCGAGCGCCGGGTCGAGGGCCGCATCCCGCAGCCGCATTCCCCCGCCGGGCGAGCCGCCGAGCGCCGTGGCACGCACCAGAGCGGCAAGCGCCCGGTGATCCTCGTGGTGGAGGGCCGAGAGAACCCGCTGGCGGGCGCCCGGGCCGTTCTTCTGCCCTGCGATCCGCAGGGCCGAACCGGCTGCGGCCAGGGCTTCCGCCGCGGCATTGGCGACCACGACCCTCATCTCGGCATCTACCACGACCACCGGCGTCGCGAGGGCGTCGAGCGCCGCGAAGGTGGAGGATGCGGCGGAGACGCCCGGGTTCAGGCGATGCCGCAGCTGCATGGCGCGGCGCAGATGGGGCAGCAGGCAATCGAGCAGGCGGGCATCGGCGTGATCGAACGGTGCTTCGCCGTCGGCGCGGTGCAGGCAGACGGGCATGAGGCCGCCCGCGCCGAGCGGCACCACCGTGCCGACCACATGGCGCAGGCCGACCCGGCGCCCGAGATCGGCATAGAATTCGCTGCGCACATATTCCGCGTCCGGCACCAGGTGCCCGCTGGTGCGCGCCTTCGGGGGCGCGTTGGGATCGACCCGCCGGACGGCTTCCGCAGTGCGGATGGTCCACAGGTCCACGTGCCGGTAATAGGTCTGATAGGCCGCGATGTCCTTGTCGGGATAATCGGCCCGGTAGAGAAGCTCCCCGCGCTCCGCTGTGGGGTCGGTGACGACCAGCCACCCGTTGCTGGCGTTGACCAACCGCTTCAGGCTTTCGCCGATCGCGCCCCAGGGCGTGCCGCCGGCGGCCGCGTCGTAGATTTCGTCCGTCAGCGCGAGAACTCGATCCGTCACCATGGAGTCCACCTCCGTGAGTCCGATCGCTCCGAGCCCGCTGCCCTCCAGCCCTCGATGGCCGATGAGGCGGTGCCCGAGCGCGACTGTAGCATCCTTTGCGCCGGGCGGCATCTGCCCGGCGCCGGCCCTTATCCGGTCTTGCCGGCGGCGATCCGCAGGGGTGTCGCGCGGGCCTGATAGGCTCGCCAGACGCCGGCCGTTTGACGCTGCGGCGCGGCCGTTCTCGCCTCGGTCTCCAGAACCGCATCCGCTTGTGGGGCGATCCGTGGCGCGGCCTGCGCGAACGCGATCCTCTTCCACGCCGTTATCATCAGGATCGCGAGGCAGCACAGGGCGCTCGCGCCGAAGGTGGCGGAGAGGCGCCAATCCTGCACGACCAGGACGCCGTAGAGCGCGGTGGACAGGTTCGACACCCCGAACAAGGTCCAGCTCGAATAGGAGATCGCCAGCGCACCTTGCCGGTCGCGGCCGATCTTCACGATCTGGGGCACATAGGCGACCACCCGAAGCGTGTTGCAGAATGTGAACATCGCCAGCGCGGCATCGGCTGGGGTCACGGTCCAGAGGGAGTGAGTTTCGAACATCGTGGGACCTCCTGTGCAGCGGGCATGGGCTGCCGCGGGCGGACGGCAGAGCGATCCGCCCGTCTTGCGGCGATGCGGCTATCCGCCGGCGAGGCGCTTCGGCCTCGGGAGAAGGCGCGGTCCGGGGAGGGCCGGGCCATACGAGCGCCAGAGCAGCGCGGCCCTGGAGCCGATGCGCTGCAGCCCCTCACGCGCGAAGGTGCGCAGGTAGCGCGCCCGGAGCGTGCGGACCTCGTGCTCGAAGGCGATGCCATGGGGGTTCGGGACGCCGGCGCTCAGCCGCTCGCGCGTGGTGGTGTCGTGACAATGCGTGCCCATCTCGTGCCTCCCTCCGGAGCCCGCGGGCTCCGTGACCGGGGATGTGCGGCGTCATCGAAAGCAGGCGCCTGCGGTTCGAGTTGGCCGGCCCCCAACGGGAGGCGGGCAAACATGCGGTCCGTGACGCGTCCTGGCGCCCGCCGAGATCGTCGTCTGCGATGGTGCAGAACCCGATGACGATTCGGTGTGACCGTCTTCACGCAGCAAGCTGAGCGCGAGCCCCCTGGAGCGTCATCCGCCGAACGGGGGAGAAGAGCTGTTTCGACGTGCCTCGAACGGCGCCCGGCCGGCGGCGCACGGGTCGGCGCCATGCCCGCGCAACGCAGCGAGCCATGCTTTCACCGCTCAACACAATGGGCCGCGCCGTGTCGGCTCAACACAAAAGGCTGCGGCATTGGAGCGGATGCGCGCCCCCCACGTAAAAGAGCCCCGGCCTGGGAGGAGGCCGGGGCTCTCGGGATGACGCGATCAGCAACGCGCCACGGCGGCAGGGTCGGACGACCGTCGGCCGAACCCGCTGCCGCAAGCGGGCTCTCGCGGCAGGAGCGCCGCGAGAGCCGCTCGAAAGCGGGCGCCTAGCTCGGGAGCAGCACCGAATCGACCACGTGGATGACGCCGTTCGACTGCATCACGTCGGCGATGGTCACCATGGACTTGTTGCCCTTGGTGTCGGTGATGGAGAGCTTGCCGCGGCCGGCCTGCATGACCGTGAGAGTGTCGCCTTCCACTGTCCTCAGCATCGCCTTGCCGCCGCCCTGCTGGACCTGCGCCATGAGGTCGGAGGCGGTGAGGCGGCCGGGCACCACGTGATAGGTGAGAATGCCCGTGAGCGTTGCCTTGTTCTCGGGCTTCACGAGGGTTTCCACGGTGCCCTTGGGCAGCTTGCCGAAGGCCTTGTTGGTGGGCGCGAACACGGTGAAGGGGCCGGAGCTCGCAAGGGTATCGACCAGGCCCGCGGCCTTCACGGCGGCGACCAGGGTGGTGTGATCCTTCGAGTTGACCGCGTTCTCGACGATGTTCTTCGACGGGAACATCGGCGCGCCGCCGACGGTCTTGGTCTTCTCCTGCGCGAGGGCAGGCGCGGCGACGAGAAGGGCGGCGATCGTCAGGATGCGAAGCTTCATGGGAACTCCCTGCGTTCATGCGTGGCATGGCACCGGGGCGGGGCCGTGATCAGCCTCCGTCACCGCGGGTCGAAGGCCGGTCGTACCGGCCTTCGGAAGCGGTTACCCGTCATGGTGTCGGGCGGATGCAGGGCCGCCCCGAAATATTTTGGCGCCTCGGGGCGAAGCGCGAAGCCGCGTCAGGCGCAGAAGGCCGTCGGGCCCGTGAGGTAGACCTTCAGGCGCTCGGCCTCCTCGTCCTCGTGGTCCTCCGCATGGTGCATGGCCGCGAGCGGATGAGGTTCCGCGGGCCGCGGGACGGGCTGCGTCGCGGGCTTGGCGATCTCCACGGGAGCATCCACGGCCTCGGGCTTGGCGGCCTCCACGGGCGCGTCCGCGGCCTCGGACTTCGGGGAATCGGGTTGGTCGGACATCAAACGCTCCTCAAGCAATGGGGCGGCTCGGGACGCGGGCAAGGCCTCGAGTCTGAGCCGCGGCAGGCCTGCAATCAAGGACGGATCTGCCCCCGCCTTGTCGGATCGTGGCAAGATCGTCCGGGTGCACCGCCGGCGATCGCAGCGTCGCACGCACCATCAGCGAGGCTGGAGACGCTGCGCCGGCGCTGCTTCGAGCAACCCTCCATAAGGAGCACGTGTTGCGTCACCATTGCGTGAGCGTCACATTCCCGTCCACACGCGATCCGAGGCAAGGGCCGCGAATAGCGCGCTCTAGAGCCGAGTGGTCGCGATGCCGTGCATCAGCACGGGGCCGGTCGGCAGGCCCGTGGGCGAGCCCTGCGGCGGCTCCACCGAGATCGCGAAGGTGTGGTTCGGCGCAAGGTTCTGCACGCGCTGCAGATTGAGGTTCAGGGTGCGGGGCTCGGTGACGACGCCCACCGAAACGGGGCTCTGGTTCGGCCCCGCGATGGACCACACTTCCAGCGCCCGGCCCTGCGGGATCTGCAAGCCCGCGAACGGCACGAGTTCGGCCTGCCCGTTGCGATAGGTGTTGATCACGCCCGCCGGCCGGTTCGCATCCGTGAGCAGCACCGCGACCATCACGGGCTGGCGCGCGCTGCGATCGGCCAGGAAGCCGAGGCCCACGGCCAGCGCGATCGTCGCGAAGGCGCCCGCCAATCCGGCCCCGCGCCAGAAGGGGAGGCTGCGCCACAGCGCCCGGAAGGCGTTGCGGGGATCCGGCACCACCACGGGCGTCGGGTCGCTGGCCTGCACGGAGGGCGTTTCGACCGCCTCCGCCAGCGCGAGACCGTTCTCGATGCGCCGCCACAGGCCGTCCCCGGCCGCGATGGGCGTCGCGGTCTCGTCCAGTTCGGCAAAGCGCGTCTGCCAGGCCGCCACCGCGCTCTGGAACGCGCGGTCGGTACCGAGCAGCCGCTCGGCCTCGCGGCGTTCGTGGGCCTCGAGCAGCCCCAGCACAAATTCGCCGGCGAGCCGGTCGCGGTCGGCGGCGTTCATGACGGGAACTCAGGCAGGCGTGCGATAACCCGCGCCGCCCACGTCCGGGGCGCGTAGGGGCCGGCGACAGGGGTGAGGGGCGCGCGCGCGCTCATGCCCTGCACTGGCGCGTAGGGACCGGCGACAGGGGTGAGGACAGGGTGCGCGCTCATGCCATGCACTCCCGCAGGGCGAGCAGCGAGCGGCGGATCCAGGACTTCATGGTGCCGAGCGGCACGCCGAGGCGGCCGGCCAACTCGCCATGGCTCAAGCCATGCACATAGGCGAGCAGGATCGCCTGCTTGCGGGTAGGCTCCAGGCGTTCGAGGCAGCGCTTCAGGGCGCCGGCGTCGGAGAGGCGCAGCGTCAAGGCCTCCGGGCTCTCGTCGTCGCTCACGAGCCCCATGGGCTCGAAATCCTCGACGAGATCCGTGCGGGTTTCGCCGCGCAGGATGTTGAGGGCGCGGTTGCGCAGCACCGCATAGAGCCAGGATCGCGCATCGCCCCGGCTGGCGTCGAAGGTGGAGGCGCGCTGCCACACCTGCACGAAGGTGTCGTGCACGGCCTCCTCGGCCAGCGCGCGGCGGCGCAGGAGGCGGATGGCCACGCCCAGCATGCGGGGCGCTTCGAGGTCGTAGATGGCGCGCAAAGCGGCCTTGTCGCCCGCCGCGCAGCGGCGGAGCGCCTCGTCGAGGCTCGCGCGCTCAGGGGCGCGGCCCGAACCGGAAGCCGTCAGAGGGGTGGCCATCAGGGAAGCTACCATGCGGGGATTACACCCTCCCTGTCTACGCGGATGCAGCCTGCCCGGATTTTTTGCACAGGAGCCTCGCCGGAAGCGCGCCCGCAATTTTTCGCTTCCTCCCTGCATCCGGCAGGGGCGCTGACGGGTATTCGCGGCGCCGGCCGCTCAAGGGCCGGTGCATTCCAGGAGATCAGCCATGAAGCCCATGACCCTCGTCGCCGCTCTTCTCGGCACCGTCGCCCTCAGCGGCGCAGCCCAGGCCCAGACCGTGGCCGCGCTTGTGGGCGACAACACCCTCGCGATCGTGGATGTGGGCGCCAAGAAGGTGGACAAGACCGTGAAGGTGGAGGGGATCTCGGGCAAGCTGCTCGGCATCGACGTGCGCCCGGCGGACGGCATGCTCTACGGCGTCGTGGCCGACGGCACGGTGGTGACCATCGATCCCATGTCCGGCAAGGCGACGCAGAAGTCGAAGCTCGACGCGATGCTGCCGGCGGACGCCATGGCCACGATCGACTTCAACCCGGCCGCCGACCGCCTGCGCATCATCGGTTCCGACGGCACCAACCTTCGCGCCAATGTGGACGACGGCAAGGTCACGAAGGACGGCCAGCTCAAGTTCGCCGACGGCGACATGCACAAGGGCAAGGCCCCGAAGATCGTGGCCGGGGCCTATACGAATTCGGTGAAGGGCGCGAAGGAAACCACGCTCTACGACATCGACGCCACGGGCGCGGTGGTGCGCCAGGTGCCCCCGAACGACGGCGTGCTCAACTCCATTGGCATGCTCGGCATGAGCGCCGAGAACGCCGCCTTCGACATCGTCGCCGACGGGAACGGCGGCAACGAGGGTTGGCTCATGGCCGGCGAAACACTCTACAAGGTCGATCTCTCGACCGGCAAAGGCACGAGCGTCGCCAAGATCGCGGGCGTCAGCGGCGCTGTGCGCGACATCGCGGCGATGCCCAAGATGTAGCCAGAACGATCAACGGCCTTGCGGCGCCCGGCCTCGTGCCGGGCGCTTTTTGCGTGCGGCCTAGACGCAGCTGCGCCCCATGGCGGCGAGGCCCTCGTCCAGGAGGTCGCCCAGGTTCGGGATGCCGATGAGCCAGTCGGCGGCCGAGATCGACATCGCGTCCTCGCGCTCCTTGGCGAGGCGCACGGCGGCGCCCCATTCCTCGGGCTCCATGTCGCCCCGGCCGATATAGACGAGCGCGATGAGATCGGCCCGCTCGTCCTCGTTGAGGCCCGCGATCACGTCGCGCATCTCCTCTTCGGTGGTGTCGTCCGGGCTTGAGATGAGCGAATCGAGGTTGCCGTCGTCGATGGGGTTCGAGCCCGAGGCCGGATCCGTGACCGCGTCCTTCACATCGATGGCGCGGGCGCGAAGGATGAGGTCGCACACCTTGTCGAGCGGAATGTCCATGGAGTCCTCCGGGGCTTGAGGGGAGGAGCGGATGCGCCTTGGCATCGGCTCGGCTTCGATTCCGGGGGGAAACACGCGAAGGGGCCGGACGGTTCGCCCGGCGCCGTCACGCTTCTGCGGGACTGGGCGGTTTGCCGCTTGCCGTCACGCCGTCACGCCGTCACGCCTCGTCGGGACTGGGCGGTTCGCCCGGTGCCGTCACGCCTCTTCGAGGCTGGGGGCGTCCCGGCCCTGGAGGAGCCCGCGAAGGGCCGCCGCGAGCTCCTTGCGGCGATAGGGTTTGGGCAGGAGCGGGGTGCCCTCGTCCGGGCGGCCGTGCTGGGCGAACACCTCCTCGGGGTAGCCGGAGGTGAGGAGAACCTTCAGCTCCGGCCGGATGGCGCGGGCGCGCTTGGCGACCTCGACCCCGCTGATGCCGCGGGGCAGCACCACGTCCGTGAGCAGGAGGTCAAAGGTGGGGTCCGCCTCGATGAGTTCGAGGGCCTCGTCGCCCGCCGACACCGCCGTCACGTCGTAGCCGAGGCTCGTGAGCTGCGCGGACACGAAATGGAGCACCTGGGGCTCGTCCTCGACCACGAGGATGCGCTCGCGTCCCCGCGCGGCCGAGAGGTCGAGGCCGGGTGCGGCTTCCGCCTCGGGGGTTCCCTTGACGGCGGCCCGTAGGAGGATCGTGACCGATGTGCCCCGGCCGGGCTCGCTCTCGATCGCGACATGCCCCCCCGATTGCTGGGCGAAGCCGTAGACCATGGAGAGGCCGAGGCCCGAGCCCTTGCCGACTTCCTTCGTGGTGAAGAACGGCTCGAACACCCGTGCCAGCACGTCCCGGCTCATCCCCGTGCCCGTATCCGACACCGTGACGAACACGGTGGGTTCGCCCTCCGCGAGGTTGCCGGCATCCTTACCCGCGGGGCGCTCGCCGGTGACGAGCTGCAGGGTGCCGCCGCGGGGCATGGCATCGCGGGCGTTGAGGACGAGGTTCAGGATCGCGCTTTCGAGCAGCGTGCGGTCGACGAAGGCGGCCCGCGCGCCGGCGTGGAATTCGGCCTTGAGGTCGATGTGTTCGCCGATGGTCCGGCGGAGCAGGGGCAACATGCCCTCCACGACCTCGCGCAGGGCGAGGCGCTTCGGACGGAGCGACTGCCGGCGCCCGAAGGTGAGGAGCTGCTGGGTGAGATGCGCTCCGCGCTCCGCGGCTTCGAGGGCGCCGGTCGCGAGGCTGCGCTGATGGGGGTCCGCGAGCTCTTCCACCAGCATCTCGCTGTTGCCGATCACAACGGTCAGCAGGTTGTTGAAGTCGTGGGCGACACCGCCGGTGAGCTGGCCCACGGCTTCCATCTTCTGGGCCTGGCGCAGGCGCTCCTCGAGGGCGGCGCGCTCGGAGGTGTCGCGGATGACGCTGACGAGGCCCTGGGGCTGGCCGTGATCGTTCACGAGGAGCCGGCGCCGCGCCTCCACGGTCACCCAGTGGCCCGCCTTGTGCCGGGCCCGGTAGGTGACCGTGGAGGCGCGGCCGTTTCCGTCGAGGAGGTCCTGGAGATCGCCGATGGCGTTCGGCTGGTCGTCGGGATGGATCAGATCGCCGCTGCGGATGCCGAGCAGCTCCTCGGGCTCGTAGCCCAGCAGCTCGCGGCTCGCCGGCGACACGTAAAGCCGCTTCCGGTCGAGCCCCGTGAGAATGATCATGTCGGCGGTGTTCTCGGCGAGGAGCCGGTAGCGGGTTTCGCTCTCGCGCAGCTGGGCCTCCGCCTTGCGGCGGGCCGTGCGGTCCGTGATCGTGCGAACGGCGCCGCCGCTGCCGAGGAACACGGTGCGGACCTCGATGATCCGCCCGTCCGGGCGAATGCGCTCGTAGATGGGAGGGCTCTCGGAGAGCCGGGTTGTCGGAACGGAATACAGGAACGCCTCGTCGTGGGCGAACTCGCCGTGGGCGATCTGGTACTGCACGAGCTCGTCGTAGAGCGGGCGGCGGGCGAGAAGGTCCCGTGGCAGTTCGAGCAGTTCGAGCGCGCGCTTGTTGTAGACCTGAAGCCTCTCGTTCGCATCGAACATGAGCAGGCCCTGATCCATGTTCTCCAGCGTCGTGCGGTTGAGGTCGAGGGCCGCGCGCAGCTCCTCGCGGTTCATCCTCAAGTCCCGGGCGAGCTCCGTGACCTCCTGGAAGCGCCCGTGCAGGAGCGCCACGAGGGAGAGGGACAGGAGCGCCAGGAGGTGGACCACATAGGCGTTCACCAGGAGCGCGCCGACCTGCATCCCGAACACGTCGTGGCCCTTCACGGCCACGAGAACGAGGGGCGGGATGAGGGAGCACAGATAGGCGCCGCCGGCGACGAGAAGCGCTTGCCTGGGCGCGAAGAACACGAAGGCCGCCACATAGATCAGCGGCATCCATTGGAGGGTGTTGGCCACCGTGTAGATGCCGTGCGGCACCGCCACGAAGGCGAAGAGCGACACCACGAAATAGAAGGCAAGGCCGAGGTAGCAGATCAGTTCCACGGTGCGCTGATGGGTGCGCAGGAACAGGTTCGCGACGAGAGCCGCGCTGAAGATGACGAGCAGGAAGGGGTAGCCGCGGCTGTCGAGTTCCGAGATGAGGCCGGTGGCGGTCTCGAACCACCACAGGGCACCGACGCAGACCATCGCGCTCACGATCAGCACCGTGAGAACGAGCTTGCGCTTTTCGGTCAGCCCCCTGTCCATCTCGCCTTCTGGTCCTGATCGCCGCGGCCCGGCTCGACAACCGGGGCGGCTCCGGCACCAGGCGATCCTAGTCGCCTGTTTCTTGAGCTTCTGTGAAGGTTTGACCGAGAATCGCAACGAAACTTCGCACCTGTCGCAGGCGGAGGATTGTCGCATGGCGGCCTGGATCGCCGCCGGCCCGATTGCGTCGTCAGCGGTCTGGACCGTCGCCCGCCCGCCTGCGTCGTTAGCGCGGACCGGCAGGCCGGACCCCAACCCGCCCTAGGCGAAGCGGCGGGCCTGCCGTTAGGATCGCCCCATGATGCGCATCCTCGCCCTCCTGG
The DNA here is from genome assembly GCA_035944635.1 of Microvirga sp. Lineage (GTDB taxonomy): Bacteria > Pseudomonadota > Alphaproteobacteria > Rhizobiales > Beijerinckiaceae > Microvirga. The sequence goes on along the minus strand of DASZAZ010000012.1, from coordinate 125,805 downwards.
TCGTCGCCGCCTTCGCGGCGTCGGGCCCGGCCGCCGCCCAGAAACGCAACCCCTTTCCCCTGGAGCCGCAGCGGCCTGGCATCGTCGACGCCTACATCCTCTCCTTCGGGCTGTGGGGACCGCAGAGCGTGTTCGCGAGCGAGGCCAAGGGTGCCGCGCGGGTGCTGGAGGCGGCCCTCGATGCCCGCGGACGCTCCATCGTGCGCTTCAACGGCAAGCGCCGCTTCGGCGCACGGCCCGAGACCCTGTTCGCGGCCGCGAAGGCCGTCGGCGCGGTTCTCGACGCGGAAGAGGACGTGGCCGTTCTCCTCATCACCTCGCACGGCCTGCCCGAGGGCGTCGGCCTCGTCATGGGGCGGGACCAGCGGCTCGTGACCCCGGAGGACGTGCGACGGCTTCTCGCCGCGACCGGCGCCCGCCACCGAGTGCTCATCGTCTCGGCCTGCTATTCCGGGGTCTTCGCCAAGGCGCTCGCGGACGAGCGCACCCTGGTGATCACGGCGGCTGCGCCCGACAAGCCCTCCTTCGGCTGCCAGGACGGCGCGACCTGGACCTATTTCGGCGAGGCCTTTTTCGCGCAGGCGCTCCGCGACGAACGGCGTCTCGACGCGGCCTTCGCGAGGGCGCGGGACCTCGTGACGGCGCGGGAGAAGCGGGAGGGGTTCGACCCCTCGAATCCGCAGATCGCCGGCGGCGCGGCCGTGCTCGCGAAACTCGGCGCACGATAACGTGCTTCAGCCTTCCGTCGTTTCCGGCTTCTCGGCCGCCCGGGCGGCAATGGCGGCGAGCCAGCGCTCGATGCGCTCGCGGTTCGCCCCGAGATCGGAATAGCCGATCTGGCTGCGGGAATAGAGGGCCAGGGTCGAGCGGCCCTCGCCTTGCGGGATCACGCGGACGTCCACCGTATCGGGAAAGCGCATCAGCCGCGTGCGGGCGACGTAGCGATCCTGCTCGCCGCCGTCTTCCGTGGAGACCAACGCGGTGTTGGGCTCGGCCAAGGCGACCTCGGCCACGATGGCGCGCAACCGCTCCGCCGGCACGTCGAAGGTGGGCGGCGCCAGATCGGCCTTGGCCTTGGGGCAGAGATCCGCGGGGCAGGCGAGGGCGTCGTTCGGGCTCGACCGGCGCGTGAGCGACGCGAACTCCACAGGGCCGAGATCGGGGGTGCCGAAGACGAGGGCATAGGCGTCGTCGAGCGCGTGGGACTCGGCCCCGCGCCAGAACAGGAAGCCGAAGCCTGCCACCAAGAGAGCCGCCACCAGCCGCAGCCCCGCCCCTAGTCTCGATCTCATCGAACGCCGCACCCCTTGGCTGCCGGATTGAGGCTGCCCCTCGGCTGCACCCGCGGGCAAGATAGCGCCCACGCGAGCAGCGTCACGCCCCGCGTCAAGGCGTTCGTTACCACTGGCGGGTTAATCCTGCCCTATGAACCGAACATCGCCGCCGGCTCCAAGCCCATCTCGATACGAGGATCGTCCCTTGTGAGCTCGCTCTGGTGCCCTGCGGCGTTCCCGCCAGCCGCCAGCCCATCCCGCGTCCCACGGCGCATCCTTTCATCCCTGAGGCGTGCCCCGCATGAGCCCCTTCGTCTCACCGATCCTGCTGCTCTTCGCCTCGAACGTCTTCATGACCTTCGCGTGGTACGGGCACCTCAAGTTCAAATCCACGCCCCTGTGGATCGCGGTGCTGGCGAGCTGGGGCATCGCCTTCGTGGAGTACTGGTTCGCCGTGCCCGCGAACCGCATCGGCTCGCAGGTTTATTCCGCGGCCGAACTCAAGACCATGCAGGAGGTCATCACCCTCCTGGTCTTCGCCGTGTTCTCGGTGCTGTACCTGAAGGAGCCGATCGGCTGGAACCACGCCATCGGGTTCTCGCTCATCGCGGCGGGTGCGTTCTTCATCTTTCAGGGACGGTGAGGGTGCGCGGCATCGCTCCCGGCCTTAACCGAGGGCTAAGCTCTGCCCTTTAGGGTCAGGCTAAGCCTTTGATCGGATTAGGCTGTCCGGCGGGTTCGACCCCTTGGGCCCCGGCGTCTACAATGCAGGCCAACCGGCATCTGGAGTTCACCATGACGATCCGCGCCCGCCTTGGCCTCGCTCTGCTCGCGGCTGCTTTCGCCGTCGAGACCTGGCCGGCCGAGGCCCAGGCCCAGAGGGGCGCCCGGCCGGAACAGCGCCTCGAGGTGGAACTCGGCCTGGCGGAGCGCCGCATCCTGCTCAAGGCCGGCGTCTCCGACATCCTCACCCTGCCGCGCCCGGCCAAGACGATCATCATCGGCGATCCCACCGTCGTGGACGCGACGCTCAACGGCGACCAGGTCATCGTGCTCACCGGTCAGCGCAACGGCGAAACGAACCTGATCATCCTCGGCCAGGACAATGCGGAAATCCTGCGCGCCTCCGTGCGGATCGGGGCCGCGCAGCCGCAGAAGATCGAGGTCCGCAACGGGCTCCAGGTTCAATCCTATTCCTGCTCGCCGGCCTGCCGCCCCGACGCCGTGACCACCACGACGCAGTATTCGGGGCCCTACGGCACGACGACCGCCGTCACGACGACGGGCGACATCCCGCCGGAACTCGCGACGCCGTCCGGCGCCGCCCGGCCCGTGACCCCCTCCGCTCCTGCCTCTAGCACTGCTCCGGCAGCCGGCGCTCCAGCGGCTGGCGCTCCTGCTGCACCAACTGCCACCCGCTGAGACCTAACTCGCCGGCTTGAGGCGCAGGATGCGCCCGTTCGAGGCGTCGGTGAGGAGATAGACGAAGCCGTCCGGGCCCTCGCGCACGTCGCGGATGCGCTCGCCCAAGCCCGCCAGCATGCGCTCCTCCCCCGTGACCTTGGTGCCGTCGAGGGATAGGCGCGCCACGTGCCGACCGGCGAGCGCGCCGACGAGCAGGCTGCCGCGCCAGGCCGGGAACTTGTCGCCGGTGTAGAAGGCCATCCCCGAGGGGGCGATGGAGGGGTCCCAGTAATGGACCGGCTGCTCCAGGCCCGCTTTCGCCGTGCCCTCGCCGATCTTGGCGCCGGAATAATCCACCCCGTAGGAGATCACGGGCCAGCCGTAATTCTTGCCGGGCTGCGGGATGTTGACCTCGTCGCCGCCGCGGGCGCCATGCTCCACGGTCCAGAGCTCGCCGGTCGCGGGGTTCAACGCCGCGCTCTGCAGGTTGCGGTGGCCGATGGACCAGATCTCGGGCCGGGCGCCCTCCCGGTCGAGGAAGGGGTTGCCCGGCGCCGGGCGTCCTTCGGTGGTGACCCGCAGGATCTTGCCGATGTGGTTCGCCGGGTTCTGGGCCTGCTCGCGGAGCGTGAAGCGGTCGCCCGTGGTGATGTAGAGGTGCCCGTCGCGGCCGAAGACGAGGCGGGAGCCGAAATGGTTGCCGGTGGTGTGAGCCGGATCCTGGCGGAAGATCGCGCGGCTGCCCTCGAGGGCTGTAGCGCCCTCGTTGAGGCGGGCCCGCACCACGGTGGTGGCGGAGCGCCCCTCGCCACGGTCTTCCGCGACGCTCAGATAGACGAAGCGGTTTTGCGCGAAGTTCGGATCCACCGCCACATCGAGCAATCCGCCCTGGCCGCGCGCCACGATGTCGACGCCAATGCCGGAGAGCGGCTGCGACAGCTCCCCCTCGGCGGAGACCACGCGCAGGCGGCCGGGACGTTCGGTGACGAGCATGCGGCCGTCGGGCAGGAAGGCGAGGCCCCAGGGGTTGCTCAAGCCGCGCGCCACCGTTTCCACCACGACTTCCGCACGCTCGGTCTTGACCCGCTGCGTATCCTGAGCGGCCGCGGGCGCAGCGAGGCCCAAGGCGAGGGCGGCGGCAAAGGCCGCGCGGATGCGGCCGACCGGCAGGGCGACAGCCGCACTCGTGCGACTGGAGGGCAGGCTCGCGGCAAAGGCCGCGCGGGCGAGGGGCATCGGAATCCTCCGGGCTGTCGTTGCGCCGGGAGGTATGCTTGCGCGGCGCCGGTTCAACGGCCCGGCGTTCAAGCCTTCGTTAGGTCGGGGAATTAGCGGCGCAGATCCGTGGCGATGCGGCTGGCATGCTCAAGGGACAGCGCGCTCGTGGCGGCCAGCACCGACACCGTGGCGAGGGTGAAGAGCGCGAGCAGGGCCAGCGCGCAGCGGCTCTCGCGCAGGGTGCTGAAGCGAAACACCGCCGTTTGGCCGTCGTTCTTCGGATCCAGCATCAGGCGAGCTCCCCAGGCACCTCTGAACTCAACAGAATTTACAACGGCGAAGCTGGGCGGGAGTTCCCGGGCCGGAGCGGGGCGACCGCTCGCATCGCGGGGAGCCGGCCTCCCGATCAAAGCCCTGGGCTGTGCCGGCCTCTTCGGCTACATCTGAGCCCCATTCCAGCCTGTGTGAGTTTCATGGACCAGGGTCTCGCCACCGATCTCAAAGCCGCCATCCGCTCGATCCCGGATTACCCGAAGCCCGGCATCATCTTCAGGGACATCTCGACCCTGCTGGGCGATGCGCGCGCGTTCCGCCGCGCGGTGGACGAACTCGTGCACCCCTATGCGGGCGGGCGCGTCGACAAGGTGGCGGGGATCGAGGCGCGGGGCTTCATCCTCGGGGGCGCGGTGGCGCACCAGGTTTCGGCCGGGTTCGTGCCGATCCGTAAGAAGGGCAAGCTCCCCCACGAGACGGTGCGGATCGCCTATTCCCTCGAATACGGCACCGACGAGATGGAGATCCACGTGGACGCCATCGCGCCGGGCGAGCGTGTCGTGCTCGTCGACGACCTCATCGCCACCGGGGGCACCGCGGTCGCGGCCGTGAACCTGCTGCGCCAGATCGGCGCCAACGTGGTGGCGGCCTGCTTCGTGATCGACCTGCCCGATCTCGGCGGCGCGCAGAAGCTGCGCGAACTCGACGTGAACGTCCGCACGCTCATGAGCTTCGAGGGGCATTGACCTGATCCCTCCCTGCCAAGGGAGGGTGCCCCGAAGGGGCGGGTGGGATGAGAGCTCGACCTGTTGAGGTGAGCGCTTCCACCCCACCCGACCTGCTTCCCAGGCCACCCTCCCCTGGCGGGGAGGGATTCTTAAGCCGCCATCAGCCCTTCCTTGGCAATCCAGTCCGCGGTGCGGTCCAGGGCCCGCGTGAGGCGGTCGAAGAGTTCGTGGATTTCCGCTTCGCTGATGATGAGCGGCGGGCAGAGCGAGATGCGGTCGCCCAGGAGCGAGCGCACGATCAGGCCCTCGGCCTGCGCGAAGCCCACGGTCTTGGCCGCGACCGCTTTCTTCGGATCGTATTGCGCCTTGGTGCGCTTGTTGGCCACAAGTTCGAGACCGCCGACGAGGCCGAGGCCCCGCGCTTCGCCCACGAGAGGGTGGTCGGCGAGTGCCGCGAGCCGGCCCTCGAATACGGGCGCCTTCGCCTTCACACCCTCGAAGATGCGCTCGCGCTCGTAGATCTCCAGCACCTTCAGGGCTACGGCGGACGAAACCGGGTGGCCCGAATAGGTGAAGCCGTGGCCGAAGGTTCCGACCTTGCGGCTCTCGTCCAGCATCGCCTGGTACATGGCTTCCGGGATCATCACGCCGCCGAGCGGCAGGTAGGCCGAGGTCACGGCCTTCGCGAAGGAGAGGGTGTCGGGGCGAATGCCGAGGCGCTGCGAGCCGAAGGGCGTGCCGAGGCGGCCGAAGCCCGTGATCACCTCGTCCGCGATGAAGAGGATGTCGTATTTGTCTAGCACCGCCTGGATCTTCTCGAAGTAGGTGTTGGGCGGCAGGATCGCGCCGCCCGCGCCCATCACGGGCTCGGCGATGAAGGCCGCGACGGTATCGGGCCCCTCGCGCAGGATCTGCTCTTCCAGTTCCTGCGCCATGCGGGTCGCGAAATCCTCTTCGCTCTCCCCCTCCTGTCCGAAGCGGTAATAATGCGGGCAGGAGGTGTGCAGGATGTTGGCGATGGGGAGATCGAAATCGATGTGGTTCGCGGGCAGGCCCGTGAGCGAGGCGGACGCGATCGTCACTCCGTGATAGCCGCGGATGCGCGAGATGATCTTTTTCTTCTGCGGCCGGCCCAGCGCATTGTTCATGTACCAGACGAGCTTCACCTGCGTGTCATTCGCCTCCGAACCCGAGGAGCAGAAGAAGATCTTCGAGACCGGCATGGGCGCGATCTCTTTCAGCTTCTCGGCGAGTTCGATCGCCGGATCGTGCGAGCGGCCGGAGAAGAGATGCGTAAAGGGGAGCTTCAGCATCTGCTCCCGCGCCGCGTCCGCGATCTCGGGGTTGGAATAGCCGAGCGAGGTGCACCACAGCCCCGCCATGCCCTCGATGTAGCCCTTGCCGTCGGTGTCGTAGACCCACACGCCCTCGCCGCGCTCCAGCACCAGCGGCCCGGTCTCGCGAAAGCTTGCCAGCTGGGTGTAGGGGTGGATCAGGGTCTCGACGTCACGGGTGGCGAGGTTCGAGAGCATGCGGGCCTCCTTGATTGAGTCGCCACGCTAACCGACGGGATGGGGCAGGGGTAGGGCAGCCCGGTTCTGGCGGGTGCGCCTCAGAGCGATGATGAAGCATTGGCTAGCCCCTCCTTTGTGGGGATTGCAGAAGCTCTGTCCTGCATCACAGCCCGCACCAGGATGTCTCCACGAGGCGTCAGTTGAACATAATGATCACTTTAGCTATTTTGATTGAGACTGGCGAAACGCATGGTGTGCTCATGAGGACGATGAACGCGAAGGACGCCAAAACGAATTTTGGGCAATTGCTCGATACGGCGATCCGGGAGCCGGTCTCGATCACGCGGAACGGACGGCAGGTCGCCGTCGTGCTGTCGGTGCAGGATTTCGAGCGGCTTGCTGCGCTGGAGGACGCGTCCTGGGTCCGGCGGGCGGAGCGCAACGAAGCCGAGGGCTTCGTGAGCCGCGAGGACAGCGAGGCCCTCCTGCGGGACCTCCTTGATGCTCGCGATTGAACTCACGAAGGCCGCGCAAAAGGCCCTGCAATCCGTTCCGCCGAAGCACGCCCGCCAACTCGCCGAGAAGCTCATGGCGCTGCGCAGCGATCCGGAGCCTCACGACAGCGCCATGATGAAGGGGTCTGCGCTTCCCTATCGCCGCGTGGATGTCGGCGAATATCGCATCATCTACCGCGTCGAAGGGGAGGCCGTCTTGGTGGCCCTGATCGGCCCCCGCAACGACGATGCGGTCTACCGCGCCTTCAAACGATTGCAGACGTGAGCGGCGGCGCCTCGTAGCGGCAGCCCAGCGCTTCCAGCATGCCGGCAACCGCGACCGCGGTGCGGTCCTCTCCCCGCGCGGCGATGATCTGCACGCCCGACGGGAGCCCTTGCGCGTTGCGCATCACGGGTGCCACGGCGGCGGGGAGATCGGCGCTGGTGGCGAGCGAGGCCCAGACCAGGAAGTCGAGATAGGGCTTCGCCGTGCCGTCGATGTCGAGGGTGCGGGCGTGGAAATCCGGCGAATGGTCGTGCGGGATCGCGACCACGGGAGCGGGTGGGCAGAGCACCACGTCATAGCGCTCGAAGAAGCGCGCCCACAGCGTTTCCATGCGCTGCTTTCGTGCCTTCACCTGCTGATACAGGCCCGGGGTCATGCGCGCGCCCTTGGCCTGCAGCGCCCGGTGCGAGAGGTCGCCCGGAGCGAAACCGGCCGCGGCGCGCTGCAGGCGATCGCGCACCTTCGGGGGCAGGGAATAGGCCACGATGGCGTGGTTCAACAGCGAGAACACCTCGAAGGCCTCCTCGAAGCGGATGCCGGGCCGGGCACCCTCGTCCACGATGGCGCCCGCCTCGCGCAGGAGATCGGCGGCGCGGCGCACGCTCATTGCCACATCGGCCTGGACCGGCGCGAAGGGCTCGTCGAGCCAGAGCGCCACGCGCAGGCCCTGCGGCGAGGTGCGGCGCGGCGGCGCGAGGGGCGTCGAGGCCGATGGGTCGTTGAAGGGGCCGGCGATCACCGGCAGCACGAGGTCGAGATCGGCGGCCGAGCGCGCCATCGGCCCGGCGACCACGAGGTCCGCATTGCGCGGCATGCGCCGCTCCGGCATCGGCGGCACATGGCCCCACACCGACGCCAGGTTCCACGTGGTCTTCAGCCCAAAAATCCCGCAGGCATGGGAGGGCCAGCGGATCGAGCCGCCGAGATCGGAGCCGAGTTCGAACGCCGCGAGGCCCGCTGCCACCGCGGCCGCGGCGCCCCCCGACGAGCCGCCGGGCGAGCGCTCCGGATTCCACGGATTGCGGGTGATGCCGTACACGGGATTGAAGGCCTGAAAATCTCCCGTGAACACGGGAACGTTGGTCTTGCCGACGATCACGGCGCCGGCCGCGCGCAGGCGTGCCACGGCGGCGGCGTCCACCTCCGGCACGCGGTCCTTGAACATGGGCGCCCCCGCCGTGGAGGCGAGGCCCGCCGCATCGAAGGAATCCTTCACCGTGATCGGCAGCCCTTCGAGCGGACGCGCTTCGCCGGCCGCGATGCGTCGATCCGACTCCGTGGCGGCCTCCCGCGCGGCTTCCGGGTTCGTCGCCACCACCGCGTTGATGGCCGGGTTCACCGCATCGATGCGCTGGAGCGTGGCGTCGAGGAGTTCGGTCGCCGAGATCTCGCGCGCGAGCAGGCGCTGGCGGAGTTCGGTCGCGGAGGTGGTGAGGAGCGTCATGAGGGGCTTCTTAATCGTCATGGCCTCCACTGTCATTCCGGTCGCCGCGTGAGCGGCGGGCCGGAACCTAGATGGCGAGCCTTATCCGGAAAGATCTCCTGGGTTCCGGGCTCTCGCTTCGCTCGCCCCGGAATGACCGTGGGACAAGCCCCCCGATGAAGGCTATGGAGCCACTATGACCTTACGCGGCATTCTCTTCGATAAAGACGGCACCCTCATCGACTTCGACGCCACCTGGGGTCCGGCGGCCTACGAGGTCATGCGCGAACTCGCCAATGGCGATGCCACGAAACTGCTGAGGCTGATCGAGATCAGCCACTACGTCGAGAAGGAGCGCCGCTTCCTGCCCTCGTCGCCCCTGGTGGCGGGCTCGTCCGCGCATTACGGTCCGCTGTGGGCCGCGGCGTTGGAGCGTCCGGCGGGGCCCGATCTCTACGGCGAGATGGACGATCGCTTCGCCTATTGGGGCCTGAGGAGCCTCGCACCCATTCATGCGCCCGCGGCACTCTGCGCCGCTCTGCAAGCACGCGGCCTGGCGCTCGGCATCGCGACCAACGACGCGGAACGCTCCGCGCGGATGCAATCGGCGGCGCTCGGGCTCGATCCGTACCTCGTCTACATCGCGGGTTACGATTCCGGCTTCGGGGCGAAGCCCGGTCCCGGCATGGTGCAGGGCTTCGTCGATCTCATCGCCGCGGCTCCGCACGAGGTCGCGCTCGTCGGCGACTCGATCCACGATCTGCATGCCGCCAGGGCCGCGGGAGCGCTCGCGATCTGCGTGCTCTCCGGTCCCTTGCGCGGGGCGGCGCGAGCCGAACTCGAGCCGCACGCGGATTACGTGATCGATTCCATCGCCGATCTGCCCGCGCTGGTGGAAGCTCTTGCCTAGGCCATGGCGCCTGCGAGGTGACGCTTGGCGAAGGTTTCGCCGTCGGCCAGTCCGAGCTCGTAGGCGCCGCGGATGCCGGGCCCGTTGGTGATGTCGAATTGGCCCACCGGCACGGGCCGGGATGGCTGCACATAGAGGCGCCCCGGCACCGGCGGGAAGGCCCGGTATCGCCGCGAGAGGATCACGAGCGTCTTGCCCCCGCGCGCCTCCACGGCCTGCAGGGGCTCCACCGGCACATTGTCGACGAGCCCGCCGTCGAGGGCCGCAAGGCCGCCGACGCGGCCCACGGGCATGAAGGGGGGCACCGAGGCCGAGGCCATGAGGGCCGCCACGAGATCGGTCGGGCCCGCGAGATCCTGCACGCGCACGAATTCCGGCTGGAAGCCGAGCGCACGGCCTCCCCGCGGATGCACGGGCTGACGCCACTTCTTTTCGATCTGGTAGGTTGCGATCCCGAGCGGGATCGCGAGCGAGAGCGGCAGCCGCCGCGGCTTGCGCGCGAGCGCGATGAGAAGGTCGGGGCCGCTCTTCAACTGTGCGAAGGCCGCCTCGTCGACGATGGTTTCCATGAGGCTCTGATACATGCCGGCCACGGGAAAGACCGAGCGGCCCTGGCGCCATTCGCGCCATTCCAGATTGCGCCGCCCGCTCTCGCAGCCCTCGGCCACGAGCGCGTTCACGCGGCGCCCGACCCCGAGCAGGCTGTAGCAGGCCGACCAGGCGCCGGCGCTGACGCCGACCATCAGTTCGGGCTTCAAGCCGAGGGCCGGGGCCGCGGCCTCCCAGAAGCCGCCCTGCCAGTAGCAGCGGTTGCCTCCGCCGGCGAATGCGATGGCGTCGAACATGAACGGCAAGTCCCTAGACAATGGGCTCCAACGGCCCGCGCTCGGGGGCCGGAGTGCCGAATGCGATGGCGTCGAACAAGGCCCCTCTTACGCACGGATTGCCGAATGCGGTGACGTCCGCCATGGGGCTCAGGCGGCCGAAGGATTGCGCGCCTCATCGGCCCGCGCTCGCTCGCGCCAGGCGAGCACCAGGCGTTCGAGTTCGGCGAGATCGTCTGAGGGAAGCGTGCCGAGGGTGCGGTTCACGTAAGCCTGCTGCGCCGCAATGCCCTCGTGCGCCAGCTTGCGCCCGAGATCCGTGAGATGAAGCGCGTTGGAGCGCCGGTCGCCCGGAATCGGCCGCCGCTCCACGAGGCCCGCCTCCACCATGCGGTCGAGGAGGCCCGACACGTTGCCCTTGGTGACGTAGAGGCGCTGGGCCAGTTCCTGCTGGCTCAAGCCCTCGTTCTCGGTGAGCGTGGAGAGCAGGTCGAATTGGGGGATCGAGAGCCCGATCGCCTTCAGCTCCCCCGCGATGGCCCCGGCCGCGCGCCGGTGCAGGCGCACGAAGCGGAACCAGACCCGTAAGGGATCGGGCGCGGCTTCGGGGACGGGACGGGGCGCGGGGGAGGGCATGCGGAAACTCCAGGACGAGATAGTTTACATCAGAACTATCTGATCCGTCACGCCCCGCGGGCAGGAATGCACCCCACCGGGTTCCGCCCGAAACTCGCGCCCCCTCAGCCGAGCCAGCTTCGCCTTGACCTCACCGCCCCGATCCCGCATGAGACCGCGCAAGGTTTTTCAACCCGTCACCCCGGCCTTGCGCCGGGGTTTTTCGTGTGAGGTTACCGATGGCGAACGTGGTCGTCGTGGGCGCCCAGTGGGGCGACGAGGGCAAGGGCAAGATCGTCGACTGGCTCTCCGAGCAGGCCGACGTGGTGGTCCGCTTCCAGGGCGGCCACAATGCGGGCCACACCCTCGTGATCGGCGGCGCCGTCTACAAGCTCTCGCTGCTGCCGTCAGGCGTGGTGCGCCCGGGCAAGCTCGGGGTCATCGGCAACGGCGTGGTGCTCGACCCCCACGCCCTCGTGGCGGAGGTGGAGCGCCTGGCCGAGCAGGGCGTCGCGATCACCCGCGAGAACCTGCGCGTGGCCGAAAACGCCACCCTCATCCTCTCGCTCCACCGCGAACTCGATGCCCTGCGCGAAGGCGCCAATTCCGGCACCAAGATCGGCACCACGAAGCGCGGCATCGGCCCGGCCTACGAGGACAAGGCGGGGCGGCGCGCCATCCGCCTCATGGATCTCGCGGACCTCAAGACCCTGCCCGACAAGATCGAGCGGCTCCTCGTGCACCACAACGCGCTGCGCCGCGGCATGGGCCTCGACGAGTTCGACCCGAAGGCGATCTACGACGAACTCGCCTCGGTGGCCTCGAAGGTGCTGCCCTACATGGACGCGGTGTGGCGCCTCCTCGACGAGCACCGCCGGGCCGGCCGCCGTATCCTGTTCGAGGGCGCGCAGGGCGCGCTTCTCGACGTGGACCACGGCACCTATCCCTTCGTGACCTCCTCGAACACGGTGGCGGGTCAGGCCGCGACGGGCTCCGGCCTCGGCCCGGGCGCGGTCGGCTACGTGCTCGGCATCGCCAAGGCCTACACGACGCGCGTGGGGGAGGGGCCGTTCCCCTCCGAACTCTTCGACGAAACCGGCGAGCTCATCGGCCAGCGCGGCCGCGAATTCGGCACCGTGACGGGCCGCAAGCGCCGTTGCGGCTGGTTCGACGCCACCCTCGTGCGCCAGACCGTGCGGACATCGGGCATCGACGGCATCGCGCTCACCAAGCTCGACGTGCTCGACGGCTTCGAGACCCTAAAGATCGCCACCGGGTACCGCCTCGACGGCGAGACCATCGACTACTTCCCCGCGAGCCAGGGCGGGCAGGCGCGGGTGGAGCCGATCTACGAGGAGATGGAGGGCTGGAGCCAGTCCACCGCCGGGGCGCGCTCTTGGGCCGAGCTGCCCGCGCAGGCGATCAAATATGTGCGCCGGGTCGAGGAATTGATCGGCTGCCCCGTGGCGGTGCTCTCCACCTCGCCGGAGCGCGACGACACGATCCTGATGAAGAACCCGTTCGAGGGGTAGGCGCCGACCGGGAACCCAGGCGTGCCCGCGCAAGGGTTGACCTCGAAGGGTTGACCTCGAAGGGTTGACGTGGGCGGCCTGGCATCGCATCCCCAGCCCATGGTCGATTGCTCACTCCTGATCGCGCCGTCCAGAAGCCCATGGCCGATTACTATCCGCTGATCGCCCGGGCCATCGAGGGCCTCTCCGACCGCTCGCCCGAGATGCGCGCGGCGGTCTATGGGCGTGCGCGCTCGGCCCTCATCGGCCAGCTCGAAACCCTGGATCCGCCGCTGCCGCCCGAGGATATCGAGACCGAACGGGTGGCTCTCGATGCCGCCATCGCCCGGATCGAGGCGGAATACGGCCCGCCCCCGGAGCCCCCGCGGTCCGAGCCCGCCCGGCCTCAACCGCCGTCGCGCCCGACCCTCGCGAGCCTCGATCCTGCGGAAGCCGCTCCCCACGAGGGCGAGCCGCTGCCGCCCGCCACGCTCCCGGCGGCTCCTCCGGCCGCCATCGCGGCCGTCCGCCCGGAGCCCGAGGACGATTTCGCGGCCTCTCCCGAGCCGGAACAGCCGGTGCGTCCGCGTATCGACTCCCGCTCGCCCGTCGCAGTGCGTTCGGGCCGCGGACGCTCGATCGCCCTGGCGAGCGTGCTCGCGCTCGTGATCGTGGCCATCGCGGTGGCGGCTTGGTTCCTGCGCGACCGCCCGGGGGAGGCGCCTCGGACCGCGCCCGTGGCGCAGGCGCCGCAAACGCCCGCGGACGGTTCCAAGCTGAACGAGCGTGTCGGCGGGCCGGCTCCGCCGCCCCAGGCTCCCGGGCAGCCTCCGGCAGCCCGTGCCGACCCCAACGCCGCCCAACGCGCCATCCTCTACGAGGAGGACCCCGGCAACCCGCAGGTCCCCAAGGCCACGGGCGGGCGCGTGGCCTGGAAGCTCGACGCCGTGAATGCAGGGCAGGGCCAGCCCCTGCAATCGGCCGTGCGGGCCACCGTGGAGTTTCCCGAGGCCGGGTTCTCCCTCAACATGCTGATCCGGCGCAACCTCGACCCGACGCTGCCGGCCTCGCACACGGTGGAACTCGCCTTCACGACGCGGCCGGGCGAGCCGGGCCGGGCGGTGCGCGATGTGGGCCTGCTGCAGTTCAAGGTCGATATGGGCGGGCGCGGCACGCCGGTCGCGGGGCTGCCCGTGCCCGTGCGGGACAACCTGTTCCTCATCGGGCTGTCGAACCTGCCCGGGGACATCGAGCGCAATGCGGAGCTGATGCAACGGCGCAGCTGGATCGACCTGCCGATCCGCACGGCTTCGGGCCAGCGGGCGATCGTGAGCTTCGAGAAGGGCCCCGCGGGCGAGCAGGTGATCCGCGACGCCTTCCAGAGCTGGCAATAGGGCTCGACGTCGAGGGCGCGCATGAAAAAGCCGCGGGATGCCGCGGCTTTTGTCGTCGGTCGGGCAGGCTGCCGCCTAATGGGCGGTGAGGGCCGCGTGGGGCGACTCGATCTGGGCCAGGTTCTTCTTCACGGCCTCCTGGATCTTCTCGAAGGCGCGCACCTCGATCTGCCGCACCCGCTCGCGGGAGACGCCGAACTCGCTGGAGAGCTCCTCGAGCGTGATCGGATCCTCCGCGAGGCGGCGGGCTTCGAAAATGCGCCGCTCGCGGGGGTTCAGCACCGAAAGCGCGGTCCGCAGCGCGGTCAGGCGGTTCTGGCCCTCTTCCTCGGCCGCGAGCACGGATTCCTGGCTCGCGCTGTCGTCGACGAGCCAATCCTGCCACTCGCCCTCACCCTCTTCGCGCAGGGGCGCATTGAGGGAGGTGTCGCCGCCGAGACGGCGGTTCATGTCGACCACGTCCTGCTCGGTGACGCCGAGCGAGGTCGCGATCTGCTTCACCTGATCGGGGCGCAGATCGCCCTCGTCCAGCGCCGAGATGCGGCCCTTGGCCTTGCGCAGGTTGAAGAAAAGCTTCTTCTGGTTCGCGGTCGTGCCCATCTTTACGAGCGACCACGAGCGCAGGATGTATTCCTGGATCGCCGCCTTGATCCACCACATGGCGTAGGTGGCGAGGCGGAAGCCCTTCTCGGGCTCGAAGCGTTTCACGGCCTGCATGAGGCCCACATTGCCCTCGGACACCACCTCGCTGATCGGCAGGCCGTAGCCGCGATAGCCCATGGCGATCTTGGCCACGAGGCGAAGGTGGGATGTCACGAGCCTGTGGGCGGCATCTCGGTCCCCATGCTCGCGCCAGCGTTTGGCGAGCATGTATTCTTCGCTCGGTTCCAGCATGGGGAACTTGCGAATTTCGTCCAGATAGCGCGAAAGGCCCCCTTCATTGGCGAGCACGGGAAGCGCTGAAGCCATATTCTTCCTCCTTTGGCTCCCTCTCCAGAGGCGAGCCCGACGCGGCCTCCTTGATCGGACAACCGCCGGCTCCCATGTATAAAGGGTCCGAGCTTGGCCGAACAGAGGTGGTCAGGTTCCTACATTGAGGGACCAACGCCCGACGCGCTGTGCGGTGCCGCACATGGCGCAATTTGCGGCGTCTTGACGCCGAACCGGATCTCGGCCGTGAGCGTTGCCTTTACCTTCGCCGTGCCCGTCCAGGCCGGCGCATCCTCAGCCTAGCCCCGCAGGGCCTGCAGCAGCGCCGCTAGGTCGGCGGGCAGCGGGCTCTCGAAGCGCAGCACCTCGCCGGTCACCGGATGCTCGAAGCCGAGCACGGCCGCATGGAGCGCCTGGCGCCCGAGCTGCCGCAGCGCGTCCTGCGCCGCCGGAGCGAGGCGGTTCGCCTTTGTCTTGAACCCCGCGCCGTAGACGCCGTCACCCAAAAGCGGGTGGCCGATATGGGCCATGTGGACCCGGATCTGGTGCGTGCGCCCGGTTTCGAGCTCGCAGCGCACGAGGCTCGCGACGGGCTCCGCCCCGCCGAAGGTTTCCTCCAGCGCCCAATGGGTGAAGGCGGCGCGGCCCTGCTCGTCGCGCACCACGGCCATCTTCTCCCGGTTGTGGGAGCTTCGCCCGAGCGCGGCCTCGACGGTGCCGTGGGTGCGGTTCGGCACGCCCCAAACGAGGGCATAATAGGCCCGCTCCAGGGGGCCGGTGCGCCCGTGATCGGCGAACTGGTCGGAGAGGCCCTGATGGGCCCGGTTAGTTTTCGCGACGACCAGGAGCCCGGAGGTGTCCTTGTCGAGGCGGTGAACGATGCCGGGCCGGCGCACCCCGCCGATGCCGGAGAGCGACTCGCCGCAATGGGCGATGAGCGCGTTCACGAGGGTGCCGGTCTCGTGGCCCGCCGCCGGATGCACCACGAGCCCCGCGGGCTTGTCGATCACGATGAGCGCATCGTCCTCATGCACCACCTGCAGCGCGATGACCTCGCCCTGGGGCTCCGCCGGCAGGGGCGGCGGCAGGTCGAGGGCGACGGCGGCACCGGCGGCGATCTTCTGGCCGGGATCGAGCAGCGGCGCGCCGTTCACGCTCACGCGCCCCTCGCGGATCAGCGCCTGCAGGCGGCTGCGGGAGAGATCGGCCCAGGCCCCGGCGAGCGCCCGATCGAGGCGCTCGGGCGAGGCCTCGGGGGGAACGATCCATTCGCGTCGTGTGGGCTCGGTCACAGGGTGTCCTTGGGGTTGATGGGGCGAATTTGCGCGAGAGGGGTTGAAGCCGCCCGTGCGGCTCGTTATACGACCCTCCTTCACCTCGCTAGCTCCCTTCGTCTAGCGGTCTAGGACGTCGCCCTCTCACGGCGAAAACAGGGGTTCGAGTCCCCTAGGGAGCGCCACCTTCGTGGCTAGGGTTCTGTTTCTCCATCAGAATTAGCGATTTCCCCAGCCCCAGCCGGGTTGGTTTGGGCACGTCTGTTCCCTCTGTGTGTCCATGTCGCTGCCGACCACCGTGTCGGCACCAGCGCCACTCACCCTACTGGCACAGCCGATAACCCGCCTTGCGCTCGCGCATGTCGAGGTGGAGGTGGTCGGCGTGGGCGGCGTCGGAGCCGGGGCCAAGGACGGTGGTGAAGTGGGTGCAGGCGCCCGTGCGCACCGCGTCCTGAAACGCGGCTTCCGGGGAGCCGGGGGGATGCGGCGCGACCGGCAGGGCGGCGCGGCCCTCGAAGGCGAAGCTCATCACGTCGACTCCGTTGGCGAAGGCGTGCTCCGAGAGCTTGGCGCCGGAGCGCTGGTTGCGGCACTCGTATGACGTGCCGATCGCGACGCTCTTCGGCGCGCGCTTCAGGTGCCGCTCGCCTTCCGGTTTCACGACCTCGGTGACCCAGCGGGCGAGGGCCTCGGCGACCGGGCAGGTGATGGTGGCGGGCGGCGTCACCGCGATGCCGTCCGGCAACTCCGAGATCAGCAGCGGCGCCGGCGCACCGCAGGCGCCGTCCTTTAGGGCGGGCTTCGCCTCGAACTTCACGCCGAGCTGTGCGAGACGCCCCTCGCAGGTGGCCGCGTCGGCGACGGCCTTCGGGTCTTCGGCCGCGGCGGGCGGCGCAGCGGCTTCAGGGACCTCGGCGTCGCGGTCGGGTCGCGGCGGGGGGAGGGGCGGAGCGATCTCGTCCGGCGTCACGGCCCCGCTCGGCCGCGCGCCGCTGGGCTGGGCGCCGACGGGCGGCGCGGCCGCCAGGAGCACGGCCGACAGCACAAGACCTGCCGCCACCGTGCCGAGCCGTCCCGTTGCCATGGCCTCCTCGCGTTCAAGGGTTCACCCCTCCTCAACGCGCGAGCTCGACAATGGATGCGGCCCTTGAGACCCTAGGCCGCCGCGGGAGCGCCGCGCTTGAACGGGGCGTAGGCCTCGGCCCCGTGGCTCGCCAGCCGCCGCACGAGGGCCACCCAGGCCGCGAGGCCCTGGTCCAAAGAGGAGAGGCGGAAGAACTCGTTCGGGGCGTGGTAATCCTCGTCCGACGTGGCAAACGAGAACATCACCGTGTCGATGCCGAGCTCGCGCATCACGATGTCGGTCATGGGGAGCGTGGCGCCCATCCGCACCCGCATCGGCGCCACGCCTCCGGCATCCTGAAGCGCCGCTTCGGCGGCGTGGAGCAGGGGGTGGTCCGGCGGCACGAGATAGGCGCCGCTCCGGCCGCGCTCCCCCGTGAACGCGATCCGGGCGCCCGGCGGGCAATGGCGCTGGAGGTGGTCCATGACGGCCTGCTGCACCCGGTCGGGATCCTGGCCCGGAACGAGGCGCGTGGTGATCTTCGCATGAGCCTCGTTCGGGATCACGGTCTTGCCGCCGGCGCCCGTATAGCCGCCCCACATCCCGTTCACCTCGAGCGTCGGGCGCACCCACAGGCGCTCGATGGTGGTGTAGCCGGGCTCCCCCACGGCGGCGGTGTCGAGGCTCTCGTAGAAACCGTCCTCGTCGAAGGGGATCGCCGCCATCATGGCGCGTTCCTCTTCCGAGAGCGGCGGGATGCCGTCGTAGAAGCCCTTCACCGCGATGCTGCCCTGGCCGTCGCGCAAGGAGGCGACGAGCTCCGCGACGACGTGGAGCGCATTCGGCACCGCGCCGCCGTAGCGGCCGGAATGGAGGTCCTTCACCCCCGTGGTGACCGTGAACTCGAAACCCGTATTGCCCCGCGAGCCGATGTTGATGGTGGGCAGGTCCGCGCGCCAACGGGCGCCGTCGGCCGAGATCACCGCGTCGGCAGCGAGCAACGACCGGTGCTTGGCCAGGATGTCGCCCAAGGTCGCGCTGCCGGTTTCCTCCTCGCCTTCGAGGAAGAGCTTCACGTTGAAGGGGAGGCGGCCCTCGACGGCCAGGAACGCGCCCAGCGTCTCCAGCGCGATGATGCTCGGGCCCTTATCGTCGGAGACGCCGCGGGCGTAGATGCGCTCGTTCGCGAAGGTGGGCTCGAAGGGCGGCGTGCGCCACTTGTCGAGCGGGTCCGGCGGCTGCACGTCGTAATGGCCGTAGACGAGGTAGGTGGGCCGGCCGGGGGCGCCGAGCCATTCGCCGTAGACCGCCGCATGGCCCCCGGCTTCGAGGCGCTGCACGTTCGCGAAGCCGAGGGCGCCGAGGCGTTCGATCAGGAAGTCCTGCGCGGCCCGCATGCCCGCCGCAAAGGCCGGGTCGGCGGAGACGGAAGGATGCCGGACATAGGCGCAAAGCCGGTCGACGATGGCGGCGCGGTCGCCCTGCAGGCGGGCGAGAACGGGGTCGGTCATGAAACACCAGGTGCGAGAAGACGTGGGCTCCCGCCTAGCCGCTTCGGCCGCCACCCGCCAGCCTCGCTGGGACAGCCCTGCCCAGGCCCAAAGGCAGGGCAGGGCCGTTCAAGCCCTGGCTTCCCCGACCCGGTCCGCCATGGCGGCCCCGCGGGTGCCGAGGGGTTTCGCTGGGCCCGTGGTGGTGTCCCGCGCCGTCTGGTGCTCGATCTCCGAGTTGAGCTCGGCGCCGACGAGCACGATCCAGAGCGAGATGTAGATCCACATCATCATGCCGATGGCGGCGCCAAGCGACCCGTAGGTCGCCGAGTAGTTGCCCCAGTTGGCGAGATACCAGGAGAACAGCACCGACCCGAGGAGCCACACGAAGGCGGCGCCGAGCGATCCCGGCGTGATCCAGCGCCATTGCGCGTTGGCCCGGCTCGGCCCGTAGCGATAGAGCACCGCGATGACGAGGGCCGCGACGGCAAAGAGGAGGAGCGCGGGCAGCACCGAGACCAGCACGCTCGCGAGCGGCCCCAGCGGCAGGAGATTGAGGATCACGGGCACGCCGATCACCACGTTGAGGAGCAGGATGAAGAACAGGATGGCGCCGAGCGTGAAGCCCAGCGATTGCAGGTTCAGCTGAATGAAGCCGCGCTTCTCCTCCTCGTCGTAGGCCACGTTCAGCGCGTCGAAGAGAGCCTTCATGCCGCTGTTGGCGCTCCAGAGCGCCACGGCAAGGCCGAGACCGAAGCTCCAGCCGAGACTCTCCTCCCGTGATCCCATCAGGCGGGTAAGCTCCTGGTCGAGGAGTTCGAGCATCGCGGCCGGCACGAGCCCGCGCAGATCGGCGAGGTGGGACTGGATCGTGCCCGGATCGGCGATGAGGCCGTAGAGGGAGACGAGGGCACCGAGCGCGGGGAAGATCGACAGGATGATATAGAAGGTGGTGCCGGCCGCGATCGTGCCGATGCGGTCTTTGAAGATCTCGTCCCAGAGCCGGTAGAGGATGTCCTTCCACCCGAGATGCGGGATCTCGGTCGGCGCATCCGCCTCCCGGCCCCGGCCGGGCTCGTTCGCCCGGTGCTCGTCGATCCGCCTCGCCACCGCCTCCGCCATCGCTCCTCCTCGTCAGGATCCTCAGCAAGCGCCCATGGGGTGGTCCGGCCCCTCGCAACAGCCTGTCGCACGGCTTCGGTTGAACGCATGCGAGCTGTGAAACGTTCATTCATGAACAGGCTCGCAAACCGCCCCACGGGCGGCACGGCTCCGCTCACGCGTGACGCAACGGAACCTGCTGCGCTTCGCCGTGTTACCTCCAGTGAGTTTCCAAGGAGGTTGAACCCATGAGCGTGGGCCATCAGAACGGCGCCAACAGCAGCCAGGTGAAGTCGCAGCAGGGTCAAGAGGCAGATTGGGATGCCTTGAAGGACGATGTGGGTGAGATCGCCGGCGCCGCCATGGCCCGCGGCCGCCACTTCCTCGACAGCGCGCGGGATCAGGCGACGTCCTATGTGGACCGCCGCAAGGACGACGTCGCCCAGTCGGTGACGGATTTCGCCAACTCGCTGCGCGAGTCCACCACCTCCTTCGAAGATCGTCCGAACATCCGCGCCTTCGTGGACGGCGCGGCCGAAGGGCTCGACCAGCTCGCCGGCACCATTCGCGAGCGCTCCTTCGCCGAGATCTTCAACGAGGTCGAAGACGTGGTCCGCCGTCGCCCGGCCGTGGTCGGCGCCGTGACGCTCACCGCCGGGTTCATGCTCGCGCGCTTCATCAAGGCTTCGGCCGAAGGCATGCGCGACAGCCGCGTGCAGGGCGGCCGTGGCGGCGCCCAGATGTCCGGCGGCCGCAGCACCGGCGGCTCTTCGGGCCAGCAGCGGGGTCAGGGTTCCGGCCAGCAGCGCGGACAGATGGCGGGCGGCCAAAGCTCGGGATCCGGCACGCGCCAGACGTCCCGCGACTAAGGAGGGAATTCGTTCATGGCAAACGTCAACTACAAGGCTGCCCACGCCGACGAGCGGCGGGCAGCCGAGGAGCGGGCCGAGGAACGCCTCCACGGCACCGCCGGCGCGCGCGCCGCGCCGAACGGCCCGCACATCCAGAACCTGTTCGGGGAGGCGCTGCGCGAATCCTCGGACCTCGCCCGCAAGGAGTTCACGCTCTTCAGGGCCGAGATGTCGGAGAGCATCAAGAGCCTCTTCCTCGGCATCGCCATGATGATGGGCGCCGCAATCTTCGCGATCGGCGCCATCATCCTGCTCACGGAAGCCCTGGTGGAATGGCTCGCCACGGTGGTGGACTCGGAGGCGCTCGCCGCGCTCATCGTCGGCGGCGTCCTGGCCGCCATCGCGGTCGGACTCGGGCTCTACGGCAAGAAGGCCTTCTCGTCCTTCAGCCTCACGCCCGAGCGGACCGTGCGTTCGCTTCAACGCGACACCCGGGTCATCTCCGAAAGGGTCTCGTGATGACGAGGCCCTTCGCGTCCTGCCCCCGTCCCAGCTCTGAAAGGGTCCCGTCGTGACGGGCCCTCTTTCATCCCGCACTTGCCCCAGCTCTGAAAGGGTCTCGTGATGACGCAATCCATCAACGACATCGAACGGGACATCGAGGAGAGCCGGGCGCGGCTCGATCTCACGATCGACCGCATCCAGGACAAGCTCTCCGTGTCGGGCATCCTCGACGATGTGCTCGGCCAGGTCCGTCGGACGCCCTATGCGGCGGCCTACGACAGCGCGCTCGACGTGATCCGCCGCAATCCGGTGCCCGTGATGCTGGTGGCCGCCGGCATCGGTTGGCTGCTCTACCGCTCGCAGCGGGAGCGGCAGGCCCCGGTGCGCGGGGTGGCCTTCCGGCCCTACGACGATGCCGCCATGCCGCCGGTGCGCACCGGCACCACGCGAGTCTACACGCCGGCCCCGGCGCCGGCCGCCACCTTCGCGGACAGCGATCCACTGGCGGAGCGTCTGGTCGACCCGGTGCCGGATGCCCTCGACGAGCGCCGCGATCCGATCTCGCCGCTCGCCGCGACGAGCCTCGGCACGCGGATGTGACGACTCCCCTTTTTCTCACAGGAGACAGCCATGAGCGATCAGCAGAAGAACGAGGCGAACAAGTCGTCCTCGACCCCCGGCACCTCGAACCAGAACAAGGGCACGGGCTCCGACACCCTTTCGGCCGCCAACATCTCGGCGGGCACCTCCGCGGGTAACGCGGGTCAGCCCCCGAAGCCCCAGTCCTCGGGTGCGGGCTCCTCGGGCTCCATGGGTGCAGGTTCGACGGGCGGCTCCTCCGGCTCGATGGGCGCTGGCTCGTCCGGCTCGATGGGTTCGGGCTCGTCCGGAGCCGGCTCCTCCGGCGGCATGTCGGGTTCGGCGGGCGCATCCGGTTCGGGCGCGTCCTACGGCGGCACCTCGGGCCAGAGCTCGACGCTCGCTTCTCACACCTCGAAGCCCATGGGCGGCACCGGCGGCACGGGTGCGTCCCGCAGCGCCTCCGGGGGCTCCTCGCAGGGCGGATCTCAGGGCGGGTCCCAAGGCGGCTCGCAGAACCGCGGTCAGCAGGGTGGTTCGCAGGGCGGCTCGCAGGCCGGCATGTCAGACCAGGCCCGGCAGGTGGCGGGCGAAGCCCAGCGCCGCGCGGGCGAGGTGTACGAGCAGGCCAGCGAAATGGCCGGCGACGCCTACGAGCAGGCGTCCGAATGGGCCCGTGACACCTACGAGGATGCGTCCGAATGGGTGTCGGGCAAGTTCCAGAGCAGCGGCCGCTCGGGCCGCGGCATGCGCTCTGGCGGCGTGCAGCGCTACGTGGCTGAAAACCCCGTCATGGTGGGCATCATCGGCCTGGCGGCCGGCCTCCTGATCGGCGCGCTTCTCCCGCGCACCCGTCGCGAGGATGAGGTCTTCGGCGAGTGGGCCGACGAGGTCCGCGAGCAGGGCCTGCGTTACGCCCACGAGATGGCTCAGCGCGGCCGTGAATTCGTGGACGAGTCCTTCAGCGGCGACGATCCTCGCTTCGCTCATCACGAGAGCGAGTTCCGCCCCAAGCAGGGCGGCGCGAACCGTCACTAACCTGACGCGAGCAGGGTCGAGCGGCGCGAACCGCCCCCGACCCGGGCTCTGCAGACGGACAGAAGCGCCGGCCTTCGGGCCGGCGCTTTGCGTCCGAGATGGGGAGGGGGGCAGGGCCGAAGGGGCCTGAAAAGACAACGGCCACGGCGGTCAGGTGCGCGTACATCCGGCGTCACCGTCCCGGCATCGTGGCCGATACCGACGGCAGGGGGCGTGCCGTTGGCTTGAATGAGAGATGGGGATTTCATCCCCGGTCCGTAAGGGCCACGCCAACGCTCTCGTGGCCGAAGCCTGCGAAGGCGGGGCCCGCAAGTTAAGGAACTTACCCTCGTCCAGGCCCGTTCTATCCCTGTTAGCCAGCCGCTATGTCTGCGGACCTCATCCGGTTCCTCTCCCTTTCCCGATCGGATCGCCGGTCGAGCGGCGCGACATGGCCTTGCGGTCAAGGCCGGTGGAGTCAATTGCGTGCGGATTCTGATTCTCGAAGACGATCCCTTCATCGCCCTCGACCTGCAGGCGATCGTCGAGAACGCAGGACATGAGGTGGTCGGCGTGTTCGACTCGCTCGTGGACGCCCGCGCGCACCTGGCCGACGCTTTCGACTTCGCGCTGCTCGACATCGATGTGGTGGACGGCAAGAGCTTCGAAATCGCCTCCTCGCTTCTCGAACGCAAGGTGCCCTTCGCCTTCGTGTCGGCCTCGCAGCGCAGCGAATTGCCCGTTCACCTCCGCGGGGCGTCCTTCATCCCCAAGCCCTTCCAGGAAGAGAGCATCGTGCGCTCGATTCCGGCCGACGTGGAGCCGGGCCGGCACTGAAGCCGGCCGCCGCGGCTCCCGATCGGCTGCGCCTCGACGCGCAGCCCTCCCATGTGCGTTATCGTCGCCGCGGGGTGATCCAGAGGCCCGCGTCCGGCGTTAGCGGTTCATGAGGCAGGACAGGATCACCACCCCGCGGCTTGGCTTTTGCTGCAAGTTCATCCCGGAATCCGGCGATGCGGAAGCCGCGCGCGAGATGAACATCGTCATCGTCACGATGGCGTATCTCGGCCGACAGGATCCGAAGGCGGCCTACGACAAGCTCGCCTCCGTGGTGACCCACAATCTGGCTGCCCTGCGGCGGCAGATCGAGCATGTGGCGACCCGCCCCCCCGTGGAGCGGCTCCATCGCATGGCGAGCCAGATCCTGCCGGGCTACACCCATCCGAGCTGCCAGGACTACTACCGGGACTCCGACCTCAGGAACCTCATCGAGCGGAGCCTCTCCGAAACGGGAGCTCTCGCCCGCGAGCGCGGCGTGCGGCTCTCCATGCATCCGGGCCAGTTCTGCGTGATCGCCTCCCTCAACCCTTCGGCGCTGAAGAACGGGGTGGAGGAGTTCGAATACCACACGGAGATCATGGAGCTCATGGGCTTCGGCGGCGGCTGGCATCCGCACGGGGCTCACATCAACATCCATGCGGGCGCGCGCGCTGTCGGAGCCGAGGGCTTTCGGACGGGGCTCAAGGGCTTGTCCGAGGCCGCGCGCAACCTCATCACAGTGGAGAACGACGAGGTCAGCTACGGCCTCGACGATCTTCTGCCCCTCGCCGGCAGCCTGCCGATCGTCCTCGACCTGCACCACCACTGGATCGCAAGTCGGGGCGAGTACATCGAGCCCGAGGATCCCCGCATCGCCGTGATCCAGGAATCCTGGCGCGGCGTGCGCCCCGTCAGCCATGTGAGCGTGTCGCGGGAGGACCTGCTGCCGGACCACGACATCGACGCTCCCCCCGATTTCGGCGCGCTCATCGCTGCCGGAATCAAGCCCAAGGACCTGCGGGCCCATTCGGATCTCATGTGGAACGAGGCGGTCAACGACCTCGTCGCCCGCCATATGGCCTGGAGTGATTTCGAGATCGAAGCGAAGCTGAAGAACATCGCGTCCGAGGGCATCGCGAACCATGTGGAGGAGCGCTGGCGTGCAGCCGGAGCCGCCACCTGAGCACCCGCGATCCGCGGGCGTGCAGCCAGAGCGGCCACCTGAGCCCGCACGCTCCGCCGGCGTGCAGTCGGAGCCGGCCATTGAGACGAGGTCGCGGAGCCGGGCCCGGGGCGAGATCCCGATCACCCCGGACGGGCGCTACATGGTGGTGCGCGGGCGCCTGTGGCGGCGCTCCAATCCGGAGCTCGATCCCGATCTGCGCGCGCTTCTGGTCAAGGCCTTGATGGAAGCCCGCCGTGCGGTCGGCCGCGCCCGGCGCTCCGGCGACGCGGAGGCGCTGCGGGCCGCCGGTCAGCAGGTGGACGTCGCCAAGCGCGCCCAGGGCGAGCGCGGCCCGGTGTGGTGGAGCGACGGCGCGCCCGATTACAACCGCCGCCTCGCCAAGAACACGCCCTATGCGGATTGGTATGCCGCGCTCCCTTCCGCTTGAGAGGCGGCCGTCCTAGGCTCGCACTTTGTCGCTTCTCGGAGTGCGCCCGTTGACGGTCACGAGCGCCTCCTCGTCTTGTGGAGTGCGCCCTTTGAAGATCACGAGCCTCGAAACCTTCGTGCTCCATGTGCCGGTCACGAGCGGAGGCGTTGCGGACGCGCTCCACACCCTCACCCATTGGGGCGTGCCGGGCGTCATCATTCACACCGATGCGGGCATCGACGGCTACGGCTATCTCGGCACCCACGCCCATCTCGCCTCGGACCGGCTCATCTGCCGGTGGATCGAGGAATGCTACGCGCCGCTCCTCGTCGGCGAAGATCCCCGCGACGTACAGGCGCTGTGGACGAAGCTCTTTCGCCATCCGCCGCTGCAATGGGTCGGGCGCGCCGGCGTCTCGCATCTGGCGCTCGGCGCCGTGGACATCGCTCTGTGGGACATCAAGGCGAAGGCCGCGGGCGAGCCGCTGTGGCAGCTGCTCGGCGGCAAGGCCGAGAAGACGCTCACGGCCTACAACACGGACGGCGGCTGGCTGAACTTCTCCCTCGACCAGCTCCTCGCCGACACGCGCGAGAGCGTGGAGGGGAGGGGCTTCAAGGCCGTGAAGATCAAGGTCGGGCACGAGAACCCCTCGACCGATCTGCGGCGCCTGGAGGCGGTCCGCAGGGCGCTCGGGCCCGAGATCCGCATCATGACCGACGCCAATGGGCGCTGGGACCTCCCCACCGCCACCCGCTTCGGCCTCGGCGCCCGCGATCTCGACCTCGTCTGGTTCGAGGAGCCGATCTGGTACGACGACGTGGAGGGCCACCGCCGCTTGGCCGAGAAGATCCCGATCCCGGTGGCCTTGGGCGAACAGCTCTATACGGCCGAACACTTCGCGGCCTTCGTGGCCCGGGATGCGGTGCATTACCTGCAGCCGGACGTCACCCGCCTCGCCGGCGTCACCGAGTTCTGGCGTGTCGCGGAATTGGGCCACGCCCACCGGCTGCCGGTGGTGGCGCATGCGGGCGACATGATGCATGTGCATCTGCACCTCTCGGTCGCCCACCCGGCCATCCACTGGCTCGAATACATTCCCTGGCTGCTGCCCGTGTTCGAGGAGCCCGCGGAGGTGAGGGACGGGGTGATGGTGGTGCCGCAGAAGCCCGGCGCGGGGTCGACGGTCCGGTCGGACGCTATGGAGCGCTACCGCGTTGCCTGAGCGATCTTCTTCTACTTAGGAACCTTGGCCGTTCGGATTGCGTTTTGGCTCGGTATGGTCCAAGCCAACGCCTGCCTTTCGCGGGCGCAACAAAGCCAAGAACGGGTCTCGAGATGACGAAGTGGGTCTACACCTTCGGTGACGGTAAGGCCGAGGGGCAATCGAGCATGCGCAATCTGCTCGGCGGCAAGGGCGCGAACCTCGCCGAAATGTCGAATCTCGGGCTTCCCGTGCCCCCCGGTTTCACCGTCACGACCGAAGTCTGCACCTACTACTACGATCACGGCCGCTCCTATCCGCCCGAGTTGAAAACGCAGGTCGAAGCCGCCCTCGCCTATGTGGGGGCGCTCACCGGGCGCACCTTCGGCGATGCCGCCAATCCCCTTCTCGTCTCCGTACGCTCCGGCGCCCGCGCTTCCATGCCCGGCATGATGGACACGGTGCTGAACCTGGGGCTCAACGACGTCACCGTCGAGGCGCTTGCCCGCGGCGCCGGGGACCAGCGCTTCGCCTACGATTCCTACCGCCGCTTCATCACCATGTATTCCAACGTGGTGCTCGGCATCGACCACCACCACTTCGAGGAAGTCCTCGACGACTACAAGGACCGCAAGGGCTACAATCTCGACACCGACCTCACGGCGGACGATTGGAAGGCTCTCGTCGGCCGCTACAAGGGCATCGTCGAGAAGCAGCTGGGCCAGGCCTTCCCACAGGATCCGCACGAGCAGCTCTGGGGCGCGGTCGGTGCCGTGTTCGGCTCTTGGATGAACAACCGCGCCATCAAGTACCGCGAGCTGCATGCGATTCCGGCGAGCTGGGGCACCGCCGTGAACGTGCAGGCGATGGTGTTCGGCAATATGGGCGAGACCTCCGCGACCGGCGTCGCCTTCACGCGCAACCCCTCCACGGGAGAGCGGGAGCTCTACGGCGAGTTCCTCATCAACGCGCAGGGCGAGGACGTGGTCGCGGGCATCCGCACCCCGCAGGACATCACCGAGCAGGCGCGCATCGCATCCGGCTCCGACAAGCCCTCCATGGAACGGGCCATGCCGGAGGCCTACCGCGAACTCGTGCGCATCTACGGCCTTCTCGAGAAGCACTACCGTGACATGCAGGACATGGAATTCACGGTGGAGACCGGCAAGCTCTGGATGCTCCAGACCCGCAACGGCAAGCGCACCGCGAAGGCGGCCTTGCGCATCGCCGTCGATCTCGCGAGCGAAGGCCTCATCACGCAGGAAGAGGCGGTGAACCGCGTCGATCCGGCCTCCCTCGACCAGCTGCTGCACCCCACCATCGATCCGAAGGCGGAGCGCAACGTGCTCGCCACCGGCCTGCCGGCCTCGCCCGGTGCGGCGTCGGGCGAGATCGTGTTCAATTCGGAGGATGCGGAAACCGCCGTGAAGGCCGGCCGCAAGGTGATCCTCGTGCGCGTGGAAACCTCGCCGGAGGATATTCACGGCATGCACGCCTCGGAGGGCATTCTCACCACCCGCGGCGGCATGACCTCCCACGCGGCGGTGGTGGCGCGCGGCATGGGCAAGCCCTGCGTATCGGGCGCGGGTTCCATCCGCGTCGATTACGCGGCCCAGACCCTCACGGTGGCGGGCAAGACGCTGAAAAAAGGCGAGATCCTCACCATCGACGGCTCGAACGGGCAGGTGCTCATCGGTCAGGTCAAGATGCAGGAGCCGGAACTCTCCGGCGAGTTCTCGACCCTGATGGGCTGGGCCGACAAGGCGCGCCACATGAAGGTGCGCGCCAATGCGGAGACCCCGCTCGACGCCCGCACGGCCCGCACCTTCGGAGCGGAAGGCATCGGGCTGTGCCGCACGGAGCACATGTTCTTCGAGGGCGACCGCATCGTGGCGGTGCGCGAGATGATCCTCTCCGACGACGAGGCCGGACGACGCGCTGCGCTCGCGAAGCTGCTGCCCATGCAGCGGGCGGATTTCCGGGAGCTTTTCACCATCATGAGCGGACTGCCGGTGACGATCCGGCTGCTCGATCCGCCGCTGCACGAGTTCCTGCCCCACAGCGCGGCGGAGCTCGCGGAGGTCGCCTCCGTGATGGGCGTATCGGCCGAGAAGCTGAAGCGCCGCGCGACCGAGCTGCACGAATTCAACCCGATGCTGGGCTTCCGCGGCGTGCGCCTCGCGATCGCCTACCCCGAAATCGCCGAGATGCAGGCGCGAGCGATCTTCGAGGCCGCGGTCGAGGCCGGCCGCGATACCGGCTCGCCGGTGGTGCCCGAGATCATGGTGCCCCTCGTGATGGCGCGCCCCGAACTGGACCTCGTGAAGGAGCGCATCGTCGCCATGGCCGACGCCGTGAAGGCCGAAACCGGCGTCGCGGTGGAATATCAGGTCGGCACCATGATCGAGCTGCCCCGGGCGGCGCTCCGGGCCGGCGAAATCGCGGAAGCGGCCGAGTTCTTCTCGTTCGGCACCAACGACCTCACGCAGACGGCGCTCGGCATCTCGCGGGACGATGCCGCCTCGTTCCTCGGCACCTACACGACCAAGGGCATCCTGCCCGCCGATCCGTTCGTGACCATCGACCAGGAAGGCGTGGGCGAACTCATCAAGATCGCGGCGGAGCGCGGCAAGCGCACCCGCAACGGCATCAAGCTCGGGATCTGCGGCGAGCACGGGGGCGACCCGGCCTCGATCCATTTCTGCCAGAGTGCGGGCCTCGATTACGTATCCTGCTCGCCCTACCGTGTGCCGATCGCGCGGCTCGCCGCCGCGCAGGCGGCGCTGGGCGGCAAGGTGGCGAGCCAGGCGTAAGGCGTCGCCGCCCTCGCACGGGCGAGCGGGAATGTCTGGATAACCATGCCCACAGGCCGCCTCTTCATCGCCGTCATGCTCGCCTTCGGGCTTGTGGTCGGGCTCGTGCTCGCCAATCAGCCGGCATGGCGAGACGGGCCGGTGCCGAGCGTCGTGTGGGCCATCGTGTTCGGGCTTGCCCTCGACCTCTTCATCCAGTGGCGCGCCGCCCGGGGACAGGCCGTGCTGCTCACCATGAACGAGCGCGCCATCGGCATCATCGGGGCGGGGCTTATCATCACGCTAATCATCGCGCTCGTCTGAGATCCTGCAAAATCAGGGGCTTAGCCCGGTTTCGTCGCTGAACGACCTGCGCAACCGGGTCCCGCCTTAACCATCCCTCAACCATAAGAGCCGATAACCGGAACCGAGCCGGACTCCTCGCAACAGGGGTCCATTACGATGGTCTCGAACCGGGTGAGGCAACGTGCGACTGCGGTCCCGCCGTTCGCGAATGAAATGGATCTGCGCCACGGTGGCTCCCTGGGCCATGGCGGGCGGGGTCCTAATCTCGTTCACGGCCGCTGCGGGGAACGACCCCCGCGCGGGCGTCAGCGCCGCCGGGCGCACGGCCGCGCATGTGCTCATCGATGCGGCCGCGCTCGTGCCGCCGACCGACGGCGTGACCCTCAATCCCGTGATGCCGGGACTCAATCTCGCCCGCGCGATGCCGCAGGGCATGATCCGTCTCGACGATCCGACCGACGCCGAGGACGGGGTATCCGTCCTGCGCTCAGAGTTGAAGCCCGAGGCTCCGGCCCTGCCGGAGGTGGAGCGGGCCGCCAAGGGCGATCCGACCCGGCCTCTGGCGCCGAGCCTGTCCCGCCGCGCAGGCGACGTGCGCCACACCTTCGCGACCTCCCGGTCGCGGCTGATGTTCGGCCGCGACGAGCGCGTGCTGCCGCCCACGATTCTCATGCCCGGTGCCATCGAGGGGCCGGATCTCGACGAGCAAACCTTCGAGCCCTGGCAGAACCCCGACGTCACCACCACCAAGGAGACGAGCTCCGTGCAATCGCCGGCAGCGGCGGCCGCGGGCTCCACCGGCGCCGCGCGGGGCAGCACCACGCCGTCGGTTGGGCGCGCGATGGCGCTATCCTCCACGACCCCGGCGCCCGCGGATGCGGTCCCGGTGGAGATCGCGGCCGCGCCTGTCTCCGGTCCGCAATCGCCCCGCCTCGATCTCGGGCCGCCGCGTATCGACGTGCCCGTCGATCCCACTCGCCCGCGCTACGCGGATCTCATTGATCCCGACAAGGTCGACCGGGAGCAGCGCTGCCTCGCGGAGGCCGTCTATTTCGAGGCGCGCTCCGAGCCCGAGGAGGGACAGGCCGCCGTCGCGCAGGTGGTGCTGAACCGGGTGAAGAGCGGTCTCTATCCGGGTTCCATCTGCGGCGTGGTCTACCAGAACCGCCACCGGCACCTCGCCTGCCAGTTCACCTTCGCCTGCGAGGGCAAGTCGCTCCGCATTGGCGACCGCGAATCCTGGGATCAGGCCCAGCGCGTCGCCCGCGAGGTGCTGGAGGGCAAAACCTATCTCGCGGATGTGGGCTCCTCGACCCATTACCATGCGGATTACGTCCGCCCGCGCTGGGCCCGCAAGCTGAAGAAGATGGACGTGATCGGGCGCCATATCTTCTACAAGCTGAAGCCCGGCCAGACCTGATCCGGCCCGTCGGGTGCGGGCCGCCGGACCTCGTCGGGCGGCCCGACCCATTCCTGGAAGTGATGGGTGTAATTACACGGTTGCGTTTGGCGGCGGCTCCCCGGTGGTCTAGCCTTGGGGTCTCGAACACCGGAAGATCCCCATGTCCGCCACCGCCCGCCGCGTCTCGCCGGAATTCATCGTCCTCGCCGGCTGCCTGATCGCGCTCATCACCTTCGGGCCGCGCGCCTCCGCGGGCCTGTTCCAGATCCCGATGACCACCGAATACGGTTGGGGGCGAGACATCTTCGGCCTCGCCATCGCGGTCCAGAACCTGCTCTGGGGCGTCGGCCAGCCCTTCGCCGGCGCCGTCGCCGACCGCTTCGGGACGCTCCGGGTTCTCTGCGTCGGCGCGCTGCTCTACGCCGCGGGCCTCGTGGTGATGGCCTATGCCACCACGCCGGGCGTTCTCCACATCGGCGCGGGCGTGCTCATCGGCTTCGGTCTGTCCGGCTGTTCGTTCAACCTCGTGCTCGGCGCCTTCGGCAAGCTGCTCCCCGAAAAGTGGCGCCCCATGGCCTTCGGGGCCGGCACCGCGGCGGGCTCCTTCGGCCAGTTCCTGTTCCCGCCCATCGGCAACGTGCTGATCGACGCCTACGGCTGGCAGCAGGCCCTGGTGATCTTCTCCTTCTCGGTGCTGCTCGTCCTGCCGCTGTCCCTCGCCCTGGCGACGCGCCCCGAATCTGGCGCGGACACGGCGGCCGGCCCGCGGCCGATCGCCAATCAGTCGATCCGGCAGGCGCTGAGCGAGGCCTTTCAGCACCGCTCCTACGTGCTTCTGGTGCTCGGCTTCTTCACCTGCGGCTTCCAGCTTGCCTTCATCACGGCGCATCTTCCGGCCTACCTCAAGGATGCGGGCCTCTCCGCTACCGTGGGGGGCTGGACGCTCGCCGTGATCGGCCTCGCCAACGCGGTGGGCTCGCTCTCCGCCGGCTGGCTCTCCACCCGAATGTCGAAGCGTTGGCTGCTCGCCTGGATCTATCTCGGGCGGTCCGTGGCGATCACGGTCTTCATCCTCCTTCCGCCGACGCCGCTCACCTGCATTCTCTTCGGCATCACGATCGGCCTCCTGTGGCTCTCGACGGTGCCGCCGACATCTTCCCTCGTGATGCTGATGTTCGGCACAAAGTACATGGCGATGCTCTACGGCTTCGCGTTCTTCTCCCACCAGGTCGGCGGCTTCTTGGGGGTTTGGCTCGGCGGCGTGTTGTACGAGGCCTACGGCAACTACTCGCTCGTGTGGTGGCTCTCGGTGGCGCTGGGGCTCGCATCGGCTGCGATCAACCTGCCCATCGTCGAGCGCCCGGTGGAGCGCACCCCCGTGCCGCAGCCCGCGGAGTAACGATCCCTCCCCGCCGGGGGAGGGTGCCGCGCAGGGGCGGGTGGGGTGGAAGCACGAACCCAGACAGATTGAGCTCTCATCCCACTCGACCTCGCTCACGCGAGGCCACCCTCCCTTGGCAGGGAGGGAAGGGCGCTTGCCCTCCCGCACCGCCCACGCCACAACCGCTCCGACAGAGCGGAGGACAGGCATGGGCGCGTTCAGGGCAGTGGTGGTCGAGAAGGGCGAGGCCGGGCAGAGCGTCGGCTTACGCGATTTCGATGACGCCGACCTCATGGAGGGCGACGTCACGGTGCGCGTCTCCCATTCCACCGTGAACTACAAGGACGGGCTCGCGATCACCGGCAAGGCGCCCGTGGTGCGGCGCTTTCCCATGATCCCGGGCATCGACCTCGCGGGCACCGTCGAAGCCTCGAACCACGCGGAATTCAAGCCGGGCGATGCCGTGGTGCTCAACGGCTGGGGCGTCGGGGAAACGCATCTCGGCGCCTATTCGGAGCGCGCGCGCCTCAAGGGCGATTGGCTCATCCCGCTGCCCTCCGCGCTGACGCCGGCGCAAGCCATGGCGATCGGCACGGCGGGCTACACCGCGATGCTCTGCGTCATGGCGCTGGAGCGTCATGGACTCGCGCCCGACCGCGGCCCTGTCGTGGTCACGGGCGCGGCCGGCGGCGTCGGCTCGGTGGCCATCGCGCTCCTGTCGCGCCTCGGCTGGCATGTGATCGCATCCACGGGCCGCGCCGAGGAAGCGGATTACCTCAAGGGTCTCGGCGCGGCCGAGATCGTCGACCGGGCGGAACTCTCGGCGCCCGGCAAGCCGCTCGCCAAGGAGCGCTGGGCCGCGGGCGTCGATTCGGTGGGCTCGCACACGCTCGCGAATCTGCTCGCCATGACGCGGTACGGCGGCGCCGTCGCGGCCTGCGGGCTTGCGGGCGGCATGGACCTGCCGTCCTCCGTGGCGCCCTTCATCCTGCGCGGCGTGTCGCTGCTCGGCATCGATTCCGTCATGGCCCCCAAGGCGCTTCGCTGCGCGGCCTGGGACCGCCTCGCCCACGATCTCGACCTTGGAAAGCTCGCGGCGATGACCACCACGATCGGGCTCGACGATGTGATGGATGCAGGCCGGCGCATCGTGGAGGGCAAGGTGCGCGGGCGGACCGTGGTGGAGATCGCCTAGGCTCCGCGCCGAGGAACTAGCCCGCCTTCTTGACCGGCGCCAGCGCCACCGACCCCTCGATGTGCTTGCGCTGCTTGGCGATCTCGGCCGCCATGAAATCAAGGAACGCCCGCACCCGGGCCGACTGGCGCAGATCCGGGTGCGTGAGCAGCCACAGGCCGGTGGAGAAATCCGGATTCGGCGGCGCGAGCCGCACGAGCTGCGGGCGAGAATCCGCGATGAAGCAGGGCAGGGGACCGATGCCGATTCCCGCCTCCACGGCTTCCGCGAGCCCCAGCACCGTGTTGACCCGGTAGGCGATGCGATCCAGCGCCACGCGCTCGCGCACGAACCGCGCCACCTTCAAGCCCCCGAGGTTGTCGCCGAGCGCCACCCAGGGGCGGTCGTAGAGATCCACGAGATCGATGGTGCCGGGCTCAGGGAAATCCGCCGCACGCCCGTAGATCGCCCAGGCGATGGTGGCGGTGCGCCGGCCGACCAGCGTTTCCGGCGGATTGTCGGTGGCGCGGATGGCCACGTCCGCGTCGCGCTTGGAGAGGTTCAGGGCCTGGTTCGCGAGCACCACGTCGAGGCGCACATCCGGACAGGCCTTGGCGAAGCGGGCGAAGAGCGGCGTGAGGAGGTGCACGAGGAGCGTGTCGTTGGTGGTCACGCGCAATTCGCCCGCCGGGCTCACGGCCTGACCCGCGAGCTTGCGCGCGAAGGTCGCGACATCCTCCTCCATGCGCTCAGCCAAGAGCGCCATCTCCTCGCCGGCCGCCGTGAGCGCATAGCCCGTGCGGTGGCGCTCGAAGAGCTTGACGCCGAGATCCTCCTCGAGCTGCCCGAGGCGCCGGAAAACCGTGGAATGGTTGACGTTGAGCCGCTCGGCGGCGCCCGCCAGCCCCTTGGCTTCCGCGATGGTTTTGACGAGCCGGAAATCGTCCCAGGCCAGCGTCTGCAGCGTGGTCATTGTTTGCACCCGTGCAAGATCGACGTGGCAAACATAGCGCTGGATTTGCGGGAGGGACAATCACATTCTGAAGCCAGGCCGGACCTTGAACCCGGCTCCAAGGACCTGATCGCATGATCGACCATCGGCTTGCCCCCTACGGCATCTTCACCCTCCGCGCCGCTCTCGGCATCATGTTCATCGCCCACGCCTATCTGAAGGTGGCGGTGTTCACGATGCCCGGCTTCCAGGGTTTCCTCGGCAGCGTCGGCCTGCCCACTATTCTCGCCTGGCCCATCGTTCTCGCCGAACTCCTCGGCGGCCTCGCGATCCTGTTCGGCTTCTACGGCCGCTGGGCCTCCGTGGCGCTGCTGCCGGTCCTCCTCGGCGCGCTCGCGATCCATGCGCCGAACGGCTGGGTGTTCAACGCCCCGGACGGCGGCTGGGAATATCCCGCTTTCCTGGCGGTCGCAGCCATCGCCCATGTCCTCGTGGGCGATGGCGCCTTCGCCCTGAAGCCGGCCGGCCTGCCGGTATTCTCAGGGCCGGCCCTGACGCCGAAGACCGCCTAAAGCCCTTCCACGCTTCCTCGCTCCTCCCGGACGGCATCCCCCGATGCCGTCCTTTGCTGCGTAAACCTCTCACGACTGGAGACGTCCCATGACCAAGGTTCTGGTGCTGTACTATTCCACCTACGGCCATATCGAGACCATGGCCTATGCGGTGGCCGAAGGCGCGCGCGAAGCCGGCGCGGAGGTGGTGGTGAAGCGGGTGCCCGAGACCGTGCCCCTCGAGATCGCGCAGAAGGCCTATTTCAAGCTCGATCAGCCGGCCCCCATCGCCACCACGCAGGAACTCGCCGAATACGACGCCATCATCGTCGGGGTGCCGACCCGCTACGGCCGCATGGCCTCGCAGATGGCCGCCTTCTGGGACGGCGCCGGCGCGCTCTGGGCCTCCGGCGCGCTCACCGGCAAGGTCGGCTCCGTGTTCTCGTCCACCGCGACGCAGCACGGCGGCCAGGAGACCACCCTGTTTGCCGGCATCACGAACCTGATGCATTTCGGCATGGTGATCGTGGGTCTTCCCTACGCCTTCACGGGCCAGATGACGCTCGACGAGATCACCGGCGGCGCGCCTTACGGCGCCACCACGATTGCGGGCGGTCAGGGTCAGCGCCAGCCGAGCGAAAACGAACTCGCCGGCGCCCGCTTCCAAGGCCGCCACGTGGCGCAGATCGCCACGAAGCTGAAGGGGTAACTAACGCTCCGCCGCAGCCCGCCGCAGCCGGTCGTTGATCGCCTCCCCGAGCCCCGTGCCCGGCACCGGGGCCACCGCGATCGTGCTCACGCCCGAGGCATCGAGGCGGCGCAGATACGAGAAGAGATGCGTGGCGGCCTCCGCGGGGTCGCCGCGCTCGCTCAGGTTCAGCGCCATCGCGGCGCCGTCGAGCCCCTTCGGGGGCTCCGGCCCGAACAGCAGCGCCGCCTCGCCCGCCTGGATCTCCCGTGCGTTCAGCCGCACCCGTGCCCGCGGCGCGTAATGGGAGGCCAGCATGCCGGGTGCCAGCGGCTTTGCGCCCTCATGTCCGGCCTCCAAGGGGCGTCCGATCACCTCTTCGATGGCCTCCCGCGCGACGCCGCCCGGGCGCAGCAATCGCGGTCCCTCGCTAAGGCACGCGACAATCGTCGATTCCACACCCACCTGCGCGGCGCCACCGTCGAGCACCGCATGGATGCGCCCGTCGAGGTCGCCGAGAACATGAGCGGCATCGGTCGGGCTCACGCGACCCGAGCGGTTGGCGGACGGTGCGGAGACCGGGCGCCCGACAACCTCCAGCAGAGCGTGGGCGACGGGATGGGCAGGCACCCTGATACCCAGCGTTTCGAGCCCGGCCCGGGCGAGGTCCGACACAGTGCAGGTGGGTGAGGCCGGCACCACCAGCGTCAGGGGTCCGGGCCAGAACGCTTCGGCGAGAGCGAGCGCCGTCCGGTCGAACACACCCTCGGCGCGGGCGGCGGCGAGCGACGGCACGTGAGCGATGAGCGGATTGAAGCGCGGGCGCTCCTTGGCGCCGTAGATCCCCGCCACCGCCTCGGCTTGCGTGGCATCGGCGCCGAGGCCGTAGACGGTCTCGGTCGGAAACGCGACGAGCCCGCCCGCCCGCAGGATCGCGGCCGCCCGCTGCAGGCCGGCCTCGTCCGCGGCGAGCCGTTCGGTCGCGATTGACCCCTGATCGTTCACGTCTAAACTATCCCTTGCAATCCGGGCCAAGAAGGTGCTTGTCGCGGCGGGTTTAAACGCGCGACGATGCCCGTCAACGCTTGAGCCCCGTTCCCAGCGGAGAGCACCATGACCTACCGCGCGCCGGTGGCCGACATCGCTTTCACCCTGCGCCATGTGGCGGGGCTCGATCGCGCCATCGAGGAAGGCGTCTATGCCGATCTCAGCCCCGATCTTGTGGACACCATCCTGGAAGAGGCGGGCCGCTTCGCCAACGACGTGATCGCGCCGCTCAACCGCGTCGGCGACACCCACGGCACCCCCTTCAAGGAGGGCGCCATCACCATGCCGCCAGGCTTCAAGGAGGCCTACCGGGCCTGGACCGAAGCCGGCTGGAACGGGCTCACGGGCAGCACGGAGCATGGCGGCCAGGGCCTGCCGACGCTCCTCAACGCCGGCTGCATCGAGATGTGGAACTCCGCCTGCATGGCCTTCGGGCTCGGGCCGCTCCTCACCATGGGCGGCATCGAGGCTCTCACCGCCCATGGCTCCGAGGAGTTGAAGGCGCGCTACCTCGCCAAGGTGATCTCCGGCGAGTGGACCGCCACCATGAACCTCACGGAGCCTCAAGCCGGCTCCGATCTCGCGGCGCTCCGCACCCGCGCGGAACGCGCCGGCGAAGGCACCTATCGGATCACGGGCAGCAAGATCTACATCACATACGGCGAGCACGACCTCACCGACAACATCGTCCACCTCGTTCTCGCGCGCCTGCCCGATGCGCCTCCTGGCACGCGCGGCATCTCGCTCTTCCTCGTCCCCAAGGTGCTCCCGGACGGTACCCTGAACGACCTGCGCTGCAACGGCGTCGAGCATAAGCTCGGCATCCATGCCTCGCCCACCTGCACCATGGTCTACGGCGACAACGGCGGGGCGGTCGGCTGGCTCGTCGGCGAGGAGAATCGTGGCCTCGCCTGCATGTTCACCATGATGAACAACGCCCGGCTTTCGGTGGGCATCCAGGGCGTTGCTATCGCCGAGCGCGCCTATCAGCAGGCGCTCGCCTACGCCAACGAGCGCCGGCAGGGCCGGGCGCCTGGGGCCGCGGGCCCCGAGATGAGCCCCATCGTGGAACACCCTGACGTGAGGCGGAATCTCCTCACCATGAAGGCGCTCACGGCCGCCTCGCGCGCCATCTGCTTCCTCACCGCCGCCGCCCTCGACCGGGCCCATCTCGTGGACGACCCGGCCGCACGCAAGGCTGCGGCCGAGCGCGGCGCACTGCTCACCCCCGTGGCCAAGGCCTTCTCGACCGATATCGGCGTCGAAGTCGCCTCCATCGGCGTGCAGGTTCACGGCGGCATGGGCTTCGTGGAGGAGACCGGCGCGGCGCAGCACCTGCGCGATGCCCGCATCCTGCCGATCTACGAGGGCACCAACGGCATCCAGGCCATCGACCTCGTCACGCGCAAGCTTCCCCTGTCGGGCGGCGAGACCGTGCGGGCGCAGATCGCGTCCATGCGCGCCACGGTCACGCGCCTCGTCAAGGAGGCGACGCCTGCCTTCGGGCTCACGGCCCCGCGCCTGCGCGAGACCGTGGAGAGCCTCGATCGCGCTACGAGCTTCCTCCTGAAGGCGCTCGCGGCCAACGATCCGAACCACGCGCTCGCCGGCGCGACGCCGTATCTTCGTCTCTTCGGCCTGGCGCAGGGCGGGGCGGCTCTCGCGGACGCGGCGCTTGCCGCCAACGCCGCCATGCAGGCCGGCGACACCGATCCGGCCCATGCCGGCCGCATCGCGCTCTGCCGCTTCTTCGCCGAGAACATCGCGACCGGCGCGCGGGGCCTGGAAGAAACCGTGCTCGCCGGTGCGAGCTTCGTCGAAGGCGCCCCTCTGGCGCTCGCGAGCTAGCCCATGTCGCTCAAAGGCAAGACCCTCTTCATCACCGGCGCCTCCCGTGGCATCGGCCTCGCCATCGGCCTCAAGGCCGCGCGCGACGGCGCCAATGTGGCGATCGCGGCGAAGACCGCGGAGCCGCATCCGAAGCTGCCGGGCACGATCTATACCGCCGCGGAGGAGATCGAGGCAGCGGGTGGAAAGGCCCTGCCGCTCCTCGTCGACGTGCGCGACGAGGACGCCGTGAAGGGCGCGATCGACCAGACCGCGCAAGCCTTCGGCGGCATCGACATCGTGGTCAACAATGCGAGCGCAATCTCGCTCTCGCCGACGCCGCAGACCGACATGAAGCGGTTCGATCTGATGCATCAGATCAACACGCGCGGCACCTACATGGTGTCGAAATACGCAATTCCGCATCTGGCCAAGGCCGAGAACCCGCACATCCTCATGCTCTCGCCGCCCCTCGACATGAAGGAGCGCTGGTTCGCGCCGCATCTCGCCTACACCATGGCGAAGTACGGGATGAGCCTGTGCGTGCTGGGGCTTGCGGGCGAGTTGCGCCGCCAGGGCATTGCGGTGAATGCGCTGTGGCCTCGCACCACCATCGCGACGAGCGCGATCAGGAATCTACTCGGCGGCGAGCAGATCGCGCAGGCGAGCCGCACGCCCGAAATCATTGCGGACGCAGCCTATGCCGTCTTCCACAAGCCCTCGCGCGAGTTCACGAGCCAGTTCCTCATCGACGACACGTTCCTGGCCGGCGAAGGCGTCACGGATTTCGCCCGCTACCGGGTCGATCCGTCGGTGCCGCTGGCGCCCGACTTCTTCGTGCCGGACGATCCGCCGCCTCCGCCAAACGCTCTCGCGTGACGGTGGTTGAAACGAGCGGCTCAATAGCCGAGTGAGGCGTTCATGATCCTGATTCACAAACCGGCAGGACGGAACGGTCTGGCGGGCGATGCCCTCGACCGGCATGTGCTGCAGCCGGGCGAAGCGATTCCGGACGATGCGCTGTGGATCGATCTCGTGGAGCCGACCCGCGAGGAGGATCGGCTCGTGGAGCGCTTCCTCTCCATCGAGATCCCGACGCGGGAAGAGATGGCCGATATCGAACCGTCGGAAATTCTCTACCACGAGAACAACGCCCGCTACATGACGGCGCGCATTCTCTGCCACTCCGAGACCGAGACCCCGAAGCTGGTGAACGTGTCGTTCATCCTGACCGACCGTGCCCTGGTCACCGTGCGCTACGACGAGCCGCGATCGTTCTCCATGTTCATGAGCCGCGCCGTCAAACCGGGCGGCTGCCGCCATCAGCCGGAGGCCGTGCTCGACGGGCTGATCGAGACCATCATCGACCGGGCGGCGGAAATCCTCGGCAATGTGGGCAAGCGCGTCGATTATCTCTCGCGCGAGGTGTTCGAGCCCGAGGGCAAGGCCACGCGTCGGGCCGCGAGTTTCCGCGCGGCGCTCAAATCGCTCGGCCGCAAGGGCGACATCATCTCGAACGTGCGCGAGAGCATGGTTTCGGTGGAGCGCCTGCTCCTCTTCCTCTCGGCCTCCATGCCGCGCCCGCAGAAGCATTCCGGCTTCCAGGCCGAATGGCGCACGGCGCTCCGCGACGTGCAATCCATTGAGGAGCACGCCACGTTCCTGTCCAGCAAGGTGCAGTTCCTCCTCGATGCCACGCTCGGGCTCGTCACCATCGAGCAGAACGACATCATCAAGCTGTTCTCGGTGATGTCCGTGATCTTCCTGCCGCCGACCCTCGTGGGCACGGTGTACGGCATGAACTTCGAGGCCATGCCGGAATTGCAGTGGCGGCTCGGCTACCCTTGGGCGCTCGTCCTCATGGTGCTGTCGGCGATCATGCCTTACGTGTATTTTCGCTGGAAGCGCTGGCTGTGAAGCGCAACGGGGAGGCTTGAGCCATGTGCGGCCGCTACGCCATCACCCTGCCGCCCGACGCCTATCGCGGGCTCTTCGGCTATCCGGAGCAGCCGAACTTTCCGCCACGCTACAACGTCGCGCCGACGCAGCCCGTCCCCATCGTGCTGCAGGATGGCGATGCCCGCCATTTTCGCCTCGTGCGCTGGGGCTTCCTGCCGGGCTGGGTGAAGGACCCGAAGGACTTCCCCCTCGTGATCAACGCGCGGGGAGAAACCATCGAGACGAAGGCCACCTTCAAGAACGCGCTGAAGCGTCGCCGCTGCATCTTCCTGGCCGATGGCTTCTACGAATGGCAGCGGCGCGGCAAGGAGAAGGCGCCCTTCCTCATCCGCCCGGCCGACCGCGGGCCGATGCCCCTCGCGGGGCTGTGGGAGACCTATTCCGATCCCACGGGCGGCGAAATCGACACGGCCGCCATCGTGACGACCGACGCCAACGGCACGCTCTCCGGCATCCACGACCGCATGCCCGTGATCCTCTCGCGCGACGCGGTGGCGGCCTGGCTCGACACGCGCGGCGTCGAAGCCCGCGAGGCCATGGGGCTGGTCCGTCCCTGTCCCGACGACTGGCTCGACGTGGTGCCCGTGAGCCCCCGCGTCAACAACGTCCGCAACGACGACCCCACCCTGCAGGAGCCGCTCGCCGAGCCGGTTGCCGCTCCCGTGAACCCCGAGACGCCGAAGGCCGCCAAGCCGCGCTCCAGCGACGAGGACGAGCAGGGGCGACTGCTTTAGCCAACGCCTAATGCGCCACCCCGTCCTGCTGCTCAGGATGCTGGCGCAACCGAGTGGCTGCGACCCCGATCGCCTGGGCAAGGCAAGTGGAGACCCCGGCACGCAAGCGCCTGAGCGTCGATCAACGCCATGTGGCAAGGTATTCGGCGGCAGACCGTTAGGGAATTGTTAACGTTCCCGCTAAGCTTGGACTTGGTGTCCGGTTGCTAGGAGCTCAGTTCATCTTGATCGCGCCGAACAACAGGCCTGTTCTGTCTATGCCGCCACTGGGACTTTGCCTCGCCCTGTGATGTTTCGGATACAGCCGGAAGCAGCGCAACCCTCTAGGAGTGCTGCATGCTCCGAGGAAACTCCATGAACAAGATCCTGCTTTCGACCGCCGCCATTCTCTCCATGACGGCAACCGTCGTGGCGGCCGACCTTCCGCGCCGCACCGTGGCTCCCGCGCCGGTGGTGGCAGTCGCGCCCGTGTTCACCTGGTCCGGCTTCTACGTCGGCGTGAGCGGCGGCGGCATGTTCGGCGAAACGCGCGTCAGGACCGCGGGTGTGCTCCCGGGCAACATCGCGAACGTGACGGCGCTGGCGCGCCCGGCCCGCGTGACGGTGGATCAGGACGGATTCCTGATCGGCGGCACCGCCGGGTACAATATGCAGTTCGGCGCGTTCGTGGCGGGTATCGAAGGCGATATCTCCTATACGGACATCGACGGCCGCACGACCTACCTCAACCCGGCTCCCTTCGGCGCGGGCCCCTTCCCGGTAGGTTCGACGCGCAGCACGTTCCGCACGGACATGGATTATCTCGCCACCGTGCGCGGTCGCGTCGGCGTGGCCTTCGACCGGGTGTTCGTCTACGCCACCGGCGGTGCCGCGATCGCGGATACGACGTACACGGCCGACTTCGGCGCTCCCGTCACCGGTGCGCAGCAGTTCTTCGGCCGCCGCAGCGACACGCAGCTCGGCTACACGGTGGGCGCCGGCGTCGAGACGGCGATCACGAACGCGGTCTCGCTGAAGGCAGAGTACCTCTACTACGATCTGGGCAGCATCACCGTGAACGTTCCGGCCGTCGGTGCCGGCGGCGCGGGCGCCTACACCTCCCGCTTCGATCAGGACGGC
Source organism: Microvirga sp. (assembly GCA_035944635.1). Taxonomy (GTDB): domain Bacteria; phylum Pseudomonadota; class Alphaproteobacteria; order Rhizobiales; family Beijerinckiaceae; genus Microvirga. Next base: position 83,581 of record DASZAZ010000012.1, on the reverse strand, counting down.
TTCATCGTGCGCGGCGGCGCCAATTTCCGCTTCGGCAGCTTCTGATCGCTGCGCCCTCAAAGCATGCGAAGGCCCGGCTGATGCCGGGCCTTTTGTTTTTCGGGGCGTCCCGCTGCCGCCTGCATCCGTAGGCAAGGGCTCAGGCGTCGACCGGGTGGAGCGGGCGGCCGGTCTCGGCGAAGGCCGTGATGTTGCCGATGGTGGTCTCCGCGATCGCGGTGAGCGCCTCGCGTGTGAAGAAGGCCTGGTGGCCGGTGATGAGCACGTTCGGGAAGGTGAGGAGGCGGGCGAACACGTCGTCGCGAATGACGTCCCCCGAATGGTCGAGAAAGAAGAGACCGCCTTCGTCCTCGTAGACGTCGAGGGCGAGATGGCCGATGCGCCCGTCCTTCAGGCCGGCAATCGCCGCGCGCGTATCGATCACGGCGCCACGGCTCGTGTTGACGAGCATCACGCCGGGTTTCGCCGCCGCGATGGCTTCCCGGTCGATGAAGTGGTGGGTCTCGGGCGTCAGCGGGCAGTGGAGCGTGATGATGTCGGATTGCGCCAGGAGCTCCGCCTTCGACACGTATTCCGCCCCAAGCGCTTCAGCCGCCGAGCTCGGCTCAGGGTCATGCGCCAGGAGCCGGCAGCCGAAACCCTTGAGGATGGCGAGCACGCATTCGCCGATCTTGCCCGTGCCGACCACGCCCACGGTTTTGCCGTGCAGATCGAAGCCGAGCAGGCCTTCGAGGGCGAAGTTGCCCTCCCGCACCCGGTTGAAGGCCCGGTGGGTTTTGCGGTTCAGGGTCAGGATGAGGGCCACGGCGTGCTCCGCCACCGCATGGGGCGAATAGGCCGGCACCCGCGCGACCGCGATGCCGAGGCGCTGGGCGGCAGCGAGGTCCACGTTGTTGTAGCCCGCGCAGCGCATGGCCACGAGGCGGATGCCGGATTGGCGGAGAGCTTCAAGGCAGGGTGCGTCGAGCGCGTCGTTCACGAAGGCGCAGACCGCCTGCGCGTCTGCCGCGAGAGAGGCAGTCGCGGCGCTCAGGCGCGGCTCGAAATAAACGAGCTCGTGCTCGCCCCTCGCCGCATCGAGGAAGCGGCGGTCGTAGGGTTTCGTGCTGAACACGGCGACGCGCATCGGGACCCCCGTAAAGAAGCCGGCGCCCGCCGATGTGGCAGGCGCCGGCCTGAAGTCAACGGCGGCTCAGCGGGTTAGCGCTGCGCCTGCTGCTGGATCAGCGGCGTGATGCGCCGGATCGTGACGCGGCGGTTCTGGGCTTCCGCGGCCTCCGTGGCGACCTTGAGGAACTGCTCGCCGTAACCCTGCGTCGTGAGGTTCTCGGCCGGGATCTGGAAGCGTTCCGTCAGGATCTGGGCCACGGTCTCGGCGCGCCGGTCCGAGAGCGTGAGGTTGTCGATGTCGGGTCCGACCGCGTCCGTGTGGCCCTCGATCAGGAACACCTCGCTCGGGTTCTGCTGGATGGCCCGCCCGATCGCTTCCGCGATCCCGGTCATGGCGCCGATCTGATCCTCCGACAGGATCCAGGACCCGAAGCCGAAGGTGATCGTATCGACGTCCACCCGGCGCACCCGCTCGCGGACGCTCCGGCTTTGGCGCACCTCGTCGAGGGTGTAGCGGCGCTCGACCCGCTCCACGGGCGGGGCCGTGAAGGCCTCGTAGAGGTCGGCCTGGCTCGCGCGCTCCACTTCCACCACATACTTCTCGCGGGGAATCTGCACCCGCGGCGGCGGCAACTCGACGACTTCCTCGACCACGCGGCCGCGGCGCGGACGGTCCTGGATCACGTTCTCGATGAGAACGATCTCCCGACCGGCCTCCCGGCGCGCGCGGCGCACGAGGTTTCCTTCAGGGTCGCGCTCGGTGATGATCTCGACGCCGTTCGGGCGACGCACCACCGTGACCTCATTGACGCCGCGGCGCTCCACGACCACATCGGCATCCCGATAGGAGCGGCGGAAGCGCTCCGTCTCGTTGTGCTCGATGATCACGCGGTTGCCCTCGCGGACGATGGAGCGTCCGCCCGGCTCCTCGATGATGATGCGGCGGGTGCCGCCCACATCCTCCACGCGCTCGCGGCGCAGCCCACGCAGTTCCTCGATGCGCACGTCGCGGCGCTCGCCCACCGCGGGACCCGGCGCGAAGCGTTCCTCGATGCGGCGCTCGAAGGTGGTGCCCTGCCGGTTCGGCAGCGGCGCCTCGGGGGCGATCCGACCCGTCGGCGAGTCCGCCCGCGGAGCCGTGGGAGCGGCCGGAGCGCCAGGGGTCACCTCCACGGGGCGCGGCGCTGTCGGAGCACCGGGTGCCCCTTCCACCGGACGCGGAGCGGTCGTCGGAACTCCAGGAGCACCTTCCACGGGACGCGGAGCGGTCGTCGGAGCACCCGGTGTGACTTCCACAGGGCGCGGCGCCGTGGCCGCGGGAGGCGTTCCGGGCACCGTGGGCACCGAGGTGGCTGGCGGTGTGGCCGCCGGGACCTCGCCGGGACGCGCGGGACGATCCGGCCGGTTTTGCCGCTCTTGGCGCTCTTGGCGCTGGCGTTCGGCTGGAGCCGCGCCCGGAGTCCCGGGAGCGGTTGCAGGGGGAACCGTCGCCGAAGGCGCCGTGGCGGCCGGCGGCGTTACGGGCTGGGCCGGTGCGGTCACGGGCGGACGGGCAGGGGTCGCGGGTTCCGTCGCGACCGGCGGACGCGCGGGCGCGGCTGGCTCGGCACCGGGCCGCGCGGGCGTGGCGGGCTCCGCAGGTGTCGCCCGCGGGGCCGGACGCTCGACGGGGGTTCCCGGACGACCCGGGGTGAGGGGCTCGGCGGCCGGGGGTCTCGTGGGGGCGGTGGGCTCGGCCGCCGGCGGACGCGCCGGCGTCAGCGGGTCGGTCGCGCGACCCGGGCGCTCGGCCGGAGCCGTCCCGGGCTGGGCGCCGTCGCGGCGTGGGCGACCAGCGGGTTCCTCGGTCGTACCGAGGGGCGTCCCAGGCGTGGCTCCGGGCGCCGTGCGGGGCGTGGGCGCGTCACGAACGGTGGGCGCGGTTAGAACCTCGCGCGCGGCAGGCGGGACGTCTCGAGCGGCCGGACCCTCGCGGGTGACCGGAGCCTCGCGAGTGGCAGGCGCCTCGCGGGTGACCGGAGCCTCGCGGGCCGCCGGAGGAGCATCCTGGCGGCTGACGCGGCCCGGTGCCTCGTCCGAGGCACCGGGGCCGGCACCGGCGGGAGCGCCCTGCGGGACTCCGGGCGAGGGATTGCCACGGGCACGGCCCGGCGCTTCTTCCGACGCACCGGGACCTGCGCCGCCACCGCGAACGCGACCGGGCGCCTCATCCGAGGCGCCGGGGCCTGCGCCACCTCGACCTCGGCCGGGGGCTTCCTCTGAGGCGCCGGGGCCTGCACCGGGGCCTCGGCCCTGGCCGCCGGCACCCTGACTTCCGCCTTGACCGCCTTGGCCCCGAGCACGGCGCGGATCTTCCTCCCCGGTCGCAGCGCCGGGACCGCCCGGCAGCGCCTGGGCGACCACAAGGGCGCCGTCGGCGGAGGGACGCTCGAGGGCCCCTGCCGGGGAGAGGAGGGCCAGCATCGGGATGGCGGTACCTGCCAGCAGGAACCGGCGGAGGCGGGCGGCGCGAAGCCCTTGGGTGAGCAGTGCAGCCTTCATGATCGCTCCGGAAACGAAGGGGTGGGACGGACGAAACGTGACCTCGACAATCGCTTGGGCCGGGACTTGGTTCCCGTACCCTGGGCGAAAGCGACGTTGGGGAAAACCTGGTCCAGGCCACCTGTCGCTCCCATGAACGGCTCGTACAGGGTCGCGACGGGCGACATGCAGGGGCTCGGTCGAACCTTCCGATTGCCGCTTCGACCGTCTTCCCCCTTCGGCGGGCATGCGTTTGCTCTGACCCATGGTAAGGTCATCCGAGTCGGAGTTTGAGGGTGCGATGGCGGACGAGGGGCTGGGTGCGGACGAGGCCGGCAACGGCATGACGAAGCCGAGGCGCAGGCGCGGCGCGAAAGCGCCGGCTTCGGGTGGCGAGGGCCCGCAGGGAGCCAAGAAGCCCCAAACCATCCTCGAGCCCGATGTGGGCGTCACGGTGGAGGGCGAGCGCGTCATCAAGGACGAGCAGCCGCGCGTCTATTTCAACTGCTCCAAATGCCCCGCCTTCTGCTGCTCGATCTACGAGCGGGTGAAGGTCACGAAACGTGACATCACCCGGCTCGCGAAACATTTCGGCGTATCCTTCGAGGTGGCGCGCGCGCGTTACACCCGCGACCACGACGACGAGCGGGTGCTGAAGCGCGTGGACGATGCGATCTTTCCTGAAACCTGCATCTTCCTCGATCAGCGCACCCGGGGCTGCACGGTTTATCACGCGCGGCCCGGCACCTGCCGCGGCTATCCCGGCCGCTCGCGCTGCGCCTATTACGACCTGCTCCAGTTCGAGCGGAAGCAGCAGGACGACGAGAACGTGGTCCCGATCGTCACCATCACCTTCCGCGAGGTCGAGGAGGAGGTAGTGAGCGACGAGGACAGCTCGGAGCGCATTCAGACGTGGAAGCGGCGCAAGCGCTGATTGGCTCGACGATGATAAGCCGAAGGAGCGCCGATCAGCGCCAGCCGTAGTTGAAGCTCACCGAAATGCGCTCGGATTCCGCCTCGTTCAACGGCACCTCGTGGCGCAGCCAGCTCTCCCACAGGAGCACCGTGCCGGGATTCGGCGCGATATAGGCGAATTGCCGGTTCTCGGGCTTCGCCTTCTTCTTGCGCGGCGGGGCCGCCATCATGAAGCCGAGGCGCGGATCCTCGAGCTTGAGCGCGCTCGCGCCGTCCGGAATCGTCACGTAATAGGTCCCGCTCACCACCGAATGCGGATGGATGTGCGAGGTGTGCACGCCGCCGGGCGGCAGCACGTTGATCCACAGCGAGTCGAGCTGCAGCTTGCCCTGGCCGAGGTCGTATTCGAGCTCCTTGGCGAAGGTGGCCACGTGCTTGTCGAGGGCCTGCTTCAACTCGCCGAACACCGGGATCCGCCAGGGCAGATCGTTGAGCGACGCGTACGACGTGTAGCCCGGATAGCCGTTCTTGGCGCACCAGCGCTGACCGGCCGTGTCGTCCTCCGCGATCGAGAGGCACGCGGCCTCGATCTCCTGATTGAGACGTGCGCCTTTCGCCGAACCATCGGCAAGATCGGCACGGTAGACCTTGGTGACGAAGAGGGGGTCGAGGATGGGCATGGCACGGAATTAGCGCCGCGGCCCACCGGGTGTCAAAAGGGCGGCTGCCCCTAGGTTCGACGATCGTGCGTGGTGGGCCCAGCAGGACTCGAACCTGCAACCAGACCGTTATGAGCGGCCGGCTCTAACCATTGAGCTATGGGCCCTTCGCCGGGGCGAGGTCTCGGGGTCTTAGCGGAAAAGGGGCGGGGCCGGCAATCCGGCCGCCTCCGGCGGTTGGCCGCGCCGGGGCGTCACAGGGCGGGGCGGTAGACGGCCACGCGCTCGTCGATGCCGTCGACCTCGTGCTGGCCCAGCGATTCCGAGTTGCCCCAGAGGTGATCGACGAAGGCGCGCGACATGAGAAGCGGCTCCCCCAAGGTCTTGTTGAGCTTGGCGATGCGGCTTGCGAGGTTCACGTCGGGGCCGATCACGGTAAAGTCGAGGCGCTGGCCCGAGCCCACATTGCCGTAGGCCGCCTCGCCGTGGTGGAGCGCGATGCCGGCCGTCACGGGCACAGGAAAGCGTCCTTCCTCATTGGCTGCGGCGATGCGCTGAAGCCCTTTGATGGCAGCGGTCAGGGCCGATTGAGCGGCGCCGCCCGTGTCGTCGCCGCGGTCGCGGAAGATCGCGAGGACGCCGTCGCCCATGTATTTCAGCACCTCGCCGTTCTCGTCTTCGATCGGCGGCACGAGACAATCGAAGTAGTCGTTGAGGAGGTTGACGGCCGCCTCGGGGCTCAGGGTCGAGGAGGTGCGGGTATAGCCGCGCATGTCGGCGAAGAGGATCGCGGAGCGGATGCGGCTCACCTGTCCCCGCAGGATGGCGCCGGAGAGGATCGCCCGGTGGGGCTCGTCGCCCACATAGATGCGCAGCACGTCGTCCAAACGGCGGTTGGTGGTGCGCATCTCCATGACGGTCGCGAAGGTCGGGATGATCTGGCGCAGCACCGCAAGCCCCCGCTCGCCGAAGCCCTCGGCGTTGCGGGTCGCAAAGGAGATTCCGTTCTCGGCGCCGAGCGTGAACCGAATCGGGATCGTGAGGTAGTGCCGGTAGCCCGCCTCCTTGAGCTCGGGTATGATTGGAAAGCGGTCGTCTGCGGTTTCCCGGAGGTCGAGGAGCAGCCATTCCCCGGTGCGGCTCACATGGGCGAAGGGGCTGACCTTGTAGACGAGTTCGCGGCGCTCCCCGTGGGGAAGCAGGCGCACCGATGCGCCTTCCTCGCGGGACCAGGAGCGCCCGATGCCCGCATATTCCGAATGCAGCGCCTCCATGGCGACGAAGATCCGGTCGATCGGCAGGCCGAGACCATTGAGGCGCTCGGCGAAGCCCGCGATCAGACTGTTGGAATCACGCATCCGCGCGGCTTCCGTGACGAGCCAGTCGCGCAGCCGCACCGTCGCCGCGAGGATCGCCGGGTCGAGGCCGTCGATGCTGGGGGTCGGAGCGGGCACGGGCGGGGCGGGCACAGGCGGGGCGGGGCGGGCTTCGGCGGGGGCGAGCATAGGGCCAAGGTGGTCCTCCCTTGGCCCGGTTGCAAGCGCAACCCACAAGGGTCGCTTCGGCCCCTAGCGCATCCTTGCGCGCCAGGTGGCGGGCCAGTCGGGGAGGGAGACGCCGCGGCAGGCCGGCATGGACGTGAGTTCGAGAAGCGCAAATTGGCGGCCGTCCCACACATAGCGGCCCGCCTGGCCGCAATCCCCGACCCCCCGGCCGAGGTCGAAGAACCCTATGGTCAGGGCTTTGCGGCTGAAGTCCGGGTTGGTGAGGGTGTTGGAATCCGGCTCCTCGCCTCGGAGCGTCGCATACTGGAAAACAGCCGGCGCCGCCCGGTTCTCGCCCTCGCGGTAGACGAAGAAGGCGTAGGTCTCGTTGTAGGCGCCGCGCCAGCACAGGAAGCCCCAGAGGCTCGTCTTGGCATCGAGGCGCTCGCGGATTGGCCTCACATTCGGCGGCTCGTCGCAATCGGCGGTGCGCAGCAGCCGCGCCACCGCCTTTGGCGTACCCGGTGCGGGGCGGCTGCCGACGGGCTTCGCGGCCACGACCACGGGAAGCTCCGGGTCTGCCGCCGGCCCGGCCGGGGCCTTGTCGCCGGGCGCGGCAAGGGCGTTGGTGGTGCCGCCGCGCCCCTGCGCCTCGTCGAGGTGGGCGAGCGCCTGGGGGGCTTCGTCGAGGCCGATCCGTGCTGTCAGGGTTTCGGCATCGCCCTGAAGCTGGGTGACGTGCAAAACCTTGCCGCGCCGCAGGCCCTCGACAAAGGGCGCGACGGCCTCTTGCGGGATTTGCGCGCGGACGGTGTCGTTCTCGTCCGGCTCGCCCGCATCGAGCAGGATGGGTGAGGCGAGCGCCGGATCGTCGAAGGCGAGCCTGATCCGGTAGCGCCCCGGCGTCGTCGTGGCGGTCACCACCTCGATCGTCGGCTCCGCCAGGGCGGCGGCACTTCGCGTGAGGCGCAGGAACGCGCCCTCCACGGCGTCCTCCTTCTCGAGTCCCAGTGCCACGCAGTAGCGGACGTTGTCGCAGCGAACGACCCAATCCTTCAGATCGGGCACTTCTTCTGCAGCCGCCGGCAGCGCAGGGGCGGAGAGGGCGAGAAGGACGAGCAGTTCGCGTCTCATGGGAACGGGGTCCAAAGCGGTAGTGGGGTGGGATGCGCTCGCTGCGCACCCGTGCGGCTCACCGTTGTGCCGGCGTCACAGCCTGCCCTGCACGGCGCGGTCGATCTCGCTGCGCGAGATGCCGATATCGGCGAGCATGCGGTCGTCGAGGGCCCAGAGCTGACGGCGCGGGCCGAGATAGCGAAGGACAGGCGGCAGCAGCCGCAGGATGGTGGTGACGAACATCTTTGGTCTCCTTTGTGGATGGGAGCCAAGATGAAGCACCGATGTTGCCGCATTGCGCCGTGCGCTCGTGTGATCTGTTGCGCCCGTGTCGGCAATGTTGCGCAGTCAGCGACGAGAGCCGATGGCGCACCCGCGCAACTCCAAACGAGCGGACCTGCTTGACGGGTATCTAAGGAAGCGCCGCGATCGCTTGGGCCGACCATTTCGCTCGCGCCCGGCAGGGCCTGAAACATTCCCGCGTCGTTTGTCACCAACCACGCAACAAAAGCCGGTGCCCGGACATGCAGGGCGAGAAACGGGCGCAACACAGCATGCTTAACACTTTGACCATCGAAAAAGGCCACGGGCCACTGGGAGGTCAAAATGTTCGCACTGTTCAAAGCGGTCGGGTTGAGCGCCGTGCTGGCCGCCGGTGTCGTGGCCCTTGCCAACGAGCCTCAGCGCGCCGAGGCCGCCCCCATTCCCACCGCGGCCTATGAGCAGGTGTCCGGCGCCGCCCCGAAGGTGGAGCCACAGGCCCATCGCGAGCAGGCGAAGCCCCAATCCTGCGCTGACCAGGCCTGGCCCTACATCACGCCCGACTGCATGGCGCCCGCACAGCACCGCCCGCAGCGCCAGGTTCGCATCATCACCGCCGAGACGGCTCTGATCGCCGCTCCGGCGCGCCGCTGATCCCCACGCCCAACCAACCCTTCCCGTCATCGGCCCGCTGCCGCGGGCCCCAACACCCTACAGGAGATCCATCATGCGCACCCTGTCGATCCTCGCCGTCTCGGCCCTTGCCTTCGCGGCAAGCCTGTCCGGCGCCAAGGCCTTCGTGAGCTTCCCGTCGCAAACGCAGTCGTCCCTAGGCTCCGAAACGCGTGCGGTCGAGCAGGGGCCGATGCCCCGCGAACTCGTGCGCTTCGATCTCGACTATGCCCCCGGCACCGTCGTGGTCTCCACCGCGCAGCGGCGCCTCTACCTGGTGCTGCCCGGCGGGCAGGCGATCCGCTATGCGGTGGGCGTTGGTCGACCCGGCTTTGAATGGTCCGGCGTTCACAAGGTGTCCCGCAAGGCCGAGTGGCCGGATTGGCGCCCGCCGGCGGAGATGCTCAAGCGTCGCCCGGATCTCCCCCGCTTCATGGAAGGGGGCGAGGACAACCCGCTCGGCGCCCGCGCCATGTATCTCGGCTCGTCGCTCTACCGCATCCACGGCTCGAACGAGCCCAACACCATCGGGCAGGCGGTGTCCTCGGGCTGCATCCGCATGACCAACGAGGACGTGCAGGACCTCTACGAGCGCGTACCCGTCGGCGCCACCGTCGTCGTCCTGCGCTGACGATCGCGCCACAAACGTCTTCGCTTGTGCCACCGAGGCTCCACCTCGGTGGCCCTCGCTTTGCCGGTGACACGCCGCGTCGATTGTTGCTCTCACAATGTATGCATTCCGATCCCAACGCTTCCGAGGGGTCTCATCTGCGCCAAAGGACCACGAATATGGCTTCCCCTCTGCTGTCACCCCTCAGGATCGGCGTATTGGCCCTGCTGGGGTTCGGTCTCGCCACGCCGGCCGCTGCCGATCCCGCCGTGACCCTGTTCAAGGTCATCACCGTAAAGGACGATATCGTGATCGGCCTCACGGCCGATGAACTGCTCCAGCTCGGCGGCCGGGATGCGGGCGCCGTGGCCCGCGAGATTGCCTCCAAGGGGCAGATGACCGCCTGGCAGTACCATGTGCGCAAGGCCGCGAACGGCGATCTCCAGCAGGCGCCCTTGCGCCGGGTGGGGCTCCTCGCCAATGCGTCCCTGCGGATCGAGCCCTACGCCACGCCGCTTGCGATCCTCGCGCCCTAAGGCCGACCTTGTCCCAAGCTCCCTCTTTCCGCTCGCCCACGCCCGCGCTACCCATGATGGCGATGGCGGCAGAGGCCCGTTCGAGAGCACCCATGCCCACCGTTGCGATCGTGGACGATGAAGACGACCTGCGCGAAGCGGTCGCCGAGTACCTGGCCGAGCGCGGCCTGAAGGTGCTGGCGGCCGGCAGCGCTGCGGAGTTTCGCGTCATGGTCGCGGCGGAAGGTGTCGATGTGGCGGTGCTCGACATCGCCATGGCGGGCGAGGACGGGCTGTCCCTCGCGCGCTGGCTCACCCGTCTCGAACATCCCCCCGGCATCATCCTTGCGACCGCTGCCGGATCGCCGATCGACCGCATCGTCGGGCTCGAGATCGGCGTCGACGATTATCTCGTCAAACCCTACGACCTGCGCGAATTGCTGGCGCGCATCCGCAGCGTGATCCGCCGCCTGCCGCAGGAGGAACCCGCCAAGGCGCCGCTGCTCTCCGAGGAAGCCGACGATTCCACGCGCCACATGGCGATCGGCCCGTTTCGCCTCGACTTGCAGAGCCGAAGGCTCACGGGACGCGACGGAAAGGCGGTTGCTCTCACCGCCGCCGAACTCGATCTCCTCGAAGCGCTCGCGACGCGTCCGAACCGGGTGCTGTCGCGCACGCAACTCCTCGATCTCGCGCAATCGCGGGAGGGCAACGAGAGCGGCCGCAGCGTCGATGTGCGCATCACGCGGCTGAGGCGGAAACTCGAATCCGATCCCGACAATCCCACCCTCATCCGCACCGTGCGCGGCGAGGGCTACATGTTCGTGCCGGACGCCGGTTAGGCGCGGTTCAGGGAGGGTGCCGTGCCGAAGCGGGCGAAGATTGCGCTTGTCGACGACGAGGTGGACCTCGCCGAGGCGTACGCCGAATACCTGGCCGACCTCGGGCACGAGGTCGCCGTCGCTTCCTCGACCGCCGAACTCGCCCTCATCATGGAGCGCATGACGCTCGACCTCATCATCCTCGACCTCAACATGCCGGGCGAGAAGGGGATCGAGGCGCTGCGGCGGCTGCGGCGGGGCACGGCACCGCCGGTGCTCATCCTCACGGCCAATCCCGATCCGATCGAGCGCGTCGTCGGGCTCGAACTCGGCGCCGACGATTTCGTGGTGAAGCCCGTCGAGCCCCAGGAGTTGGCGGCCCGGGCCGCCGGCATCCTGCGGCGCTACGGTAAGATCGAACGCGAGGTCGTGGCTTTCGAAAGGGCCACCGTCGATCTCACCGCCTCCCGCCTCCTGCGCGTCGGGCATCCCCCCGAGCGGCTGGGGCCGAGTGAGGTGCTACTGGTGCGGACTTTCGCGAGCCGACCCCACCAGGTGCTCACCCGCGACGAACTCATGCGGCTGGCGCCAGGCGAGAGCTACGACGCCTTCGACCGGGCCATCGACAACCGCATCGCGCGGCTGCGGCAGAAACTCGACACCGAGGCGATCGTGACCGTGCGGGCGAAGGGCTACATGTTCGTGCCACCGGACCGGCCCGGGAGCGCGCCCGACGAGGGCTGAACACGACCCGCGCCTGTTGAGGCGCGACATGTGCGCGCCGTCACAGACGGTGACGGGTGGGGCGGGAGAAGCTAGGGTCGCAGGCGAAGAATGCCCGGGCCTGCCGGGCCGCCGCGATCGCCCCGGGGCACCATGGATCAGAACCACCTCTCGCCCTCCAGCCGCCAGGCGGAGCTCGACGGACCCGACGTGGCGCTGCTGCGCGCCATGATCGATGCCATTCCTGCGCGGGTGGTCTTCGTGGATGCGGAGCATCGCTATCGTTACGTCAACCGCGCGTTCCTCGACTTCGTGAAGGCGGACGCCGCGGACATCATTGGCCGCCGCGTCGCGGAGGTTCTGGGCGAGGAGCTCTACGGCGTTTACGAGCCGCTCCTGCCGCGGCTTGCCGCCGGCGAGATCGTCTGGCGCGAGGGGTGGACAAGCTATCCCAAGCACGGCCGCCGCTACATCCAGGAGGGGCTAGCGCCCTACCGGTCCGGCGACGTGCAGGGCGTGCTCGCCTTCGCCCGCGACTTCACCGAACTGAAGGAGCGCGAGCAGGAACTCGCCGAAAGGCTCGAGGCGCTGCGCGCCAGCGAGGCCATGAACGCTGCCGTCGTGACCTCCGCCCTCGATTGCGTGGTCGTCATCGACGAGCAGGGCTGCGTCCTCGAATTCAACCCCGCTGCTGAGGCCACCTTCGGCCTCCAACGCGAGGATGTGCTGGGCCAGCCTATCGGCGACCTGATCGTGCCGCCGCACCTGCGCCAGGCTCATGCGGACGGCTTCAAGCGTTACATCGCCAGCGGCAAGGGATCGGTGATCGGCCGGCGCATCGAGATCGAGGGCATGCGCTCCGACGGATCGATCTTTCCCGTGGAACTCGCGATCACCGAGGTGCGTCTGCCCGACCGACGCCTCTTCACCGCGTATCTGCGCGACCTCACGGCTGCGCGGAAAGCGGAAGCCGAGATCGAAGCGCAGCGCACGCGAATCCACCAGATGGAAAAGCTCTCCGCCATGGGCTCGCTCCTGGCCGGCGTGGCGCACGAACTCAACAACCCGCTCGCGATTCTGATCGCACAGGCAACGCTGCTGCGCGAGAAGGCGCCCACGGAAGACGTGCGCAAGCGCGCCGAGCGCATCCACGCGGCCGCCGAGCGCTCGGGACGCATCGTGAAGAGCTTCGTCGCCATGGCGCGTCAGAAGCCGCCGCAACGCGAACCCGTGGACTTGAACGAGATCGTTCGGGCGGCTGCCGAGATGACGGCCTATGGGCGGCGCAGCGCCGGCATCGATATCGACCTCGCCCTGACCCCCGGCCTGCCGATCATCAGCGCGGATCGCGATCTCATCGGTCAGGTCGCCGCGAACCTCCTGATCAATGCCACGCAGGTGTTGCTCGATCGGGAGGGGGAGCGCCGCATCTTCGTGCGCACCACGGTGGAGCCGGGCTGCGTCGTGCTGGTCGTCGCCGACAACGGCCCGGGTGTGCCGGCGGCGATCCGCGAGCGCATCTTCGAACCGTACTTCACGACGAAGCCCGTGGGAGCGGGCACGGGCATCGGTCTCTCCATCTCGCGTAGCGTGATCGACTCCCACGGTGGGCGCATCGAATTGGGTGACCGCCCAGGCGGTGGAGCCCAGTTCCGGGTGGTTCTGCCTTACGATTCGAGCCTTGCCGAAACGGAAGTCGCGGAGGAGAGCAGGGGGCCGGCGGGGCTCTCGATCCTCATCGTGGACGACGAGATCGACGTGGCCCATTCGCTCGCCGAGATGTTGCAGGACATGGGACACAGCACCCGGGTACTGGAAGGGTCTGCGGAAGCCCTCGGCGCGATCGAACGGGGCCGCTTCGACGCCGTGTTCGTGGACCTGCGGATGCCCGGGATGAACGGCGTCGAATTGCGGGCGCGGATCGCGGCCTACGATCCGGCGCTCGCCGCCTGCACGGTGATCGTCACCGGCGACACGGTCGCGGGCCCGGATACGGTATCCCGTCATGCGGGCCAGGCGGGCGCGATCGTCCTCGAGAAGCCCTTTACGGCCAACGAGGTCCTCGACGCCGTCACGCGGGTCGCTGCGTTGCGCGAGTCGGAAAGAGGCGCGTTAGCTCGCTAGCGTCGCGCCGGCGGGTGCAACCTTCGGCAGGACGATCCGGAAGCGGGTGCCTGCGCCTTCCTCGGATTCCACCGTGATGCGCCCGCCCAGCCGGTGGGTCACGAGGTTGTAGACGATGTGCAGCCCAAGGCCCGTGCCGCCGTCGTTGCGCCGGGTGGTGAAAAAGGGTTCGAAGGCGCGGCGGCGGGTGTCCTCCGACATGCCGCGCCCGTCGTCCTCGAAGGTAATGGCCACATGGGCAGGGCCCATGGCCTTCGCCTCGAGACGAATCCGGCCGCCTTCGCCCTCGTCGAAGGCGTGGGTGAAGCTGTTGAGGAACAGGTTTGTGAGCACCTGCCCATAGGGGCCGGGATAGCTGTCGAGGATGAGCTTCTCGGCCGCCTCCACCTCCACCTGAATGTGGCGCTTGCGGCTGCCGGGCAGGAGGCTCACCACGATCTGATGCGTGGTTTCGGCGAGATCGAAATGGCGGCGCTCCACATGGGTGCGGTCCACCGCGACCTGCTTGAACGATTCGACGAGTTCGCCCGCACGCTGGAGGTTGGTCACGAGCTGGTTTGCGGCTTCCCGATTGCCGCGCACGAACTCCACAAAATGGGAGCGCATGATGGGCTGCGACGCGGCCAGCGCCTCTTCCATGGACGAGCAGCGATGCGAGAGGCTGGAGGCCACTGTCAGGCTGATGCCCACGGGGCCGTTCACCTCATGGGCGACGCCGGCCACCAGGGAGCCGAGGGCGGCGAACTTCTCGGCCTCGATGAGGCTGCGCTGGGCGTCGCGCAGGTCGAGGAGGGTAGCCTCCGCGTGCTCCTTGGCCTGCCGCAATTCCTCCTCGGCGCGGTAGCGCGCGATGGAGTTCTCCTGGAATACTTGCACGGCGCGCGCCATGTCGCCGATCTGGTCCCGGGCTTCCACGCCATCCACATGGGCATGGAAGCGTCCCGCCATGATGTCCTGCATGGTGGTTTTCAGCCGCTCCATGGGACCCTTGATGCTCCGGGCGGTGGCGACGCCGCCTGCGATGCTGGCCGTCATGAACACGAGGCCGAGGATGCCCACCCCGGTGTAGACCTCGCGCAGAGCCTCATCGAACCGGGCCTCCGCCTGCTCCTCTGCGTTGCGCACGGCCGTGGAGAGGCGGCCGATGAGGCGGGAGAGCTCCACCTGCGTGTCGTCCACCGCGCCCTGGAGCAGCTGGTCCTGGGTGCTGAACACCGCCACCAGGCGGTTGAACCCCGTCATGAAGGCGCCCGCCCGCGCCTGGAGCGTGCGGAGCGCGTCCCGCTGCAGATCGGTTTCGGCTAGGGACACCATCACGGGTGCCGTCTGCTCGATGGCCGCCAGGCTCTCGCGGGTCTCAGAGGCAGGCTTGAGGCCCTGGGAGAGATAGAAGGAGTTGGCGGCGACGAGCGCGGTGGCGAACGAATCGCGCGAGCGGCTCAAGGCCGGCCACAACAGCGAACTGCTCGTGGTGCTGTTGGTGAGGATCGCATAGAGCCCCGCCATCTCGCCGGCCGGCTTGAGAACCTCGGTCTCATGGATCTGCACGATGAGGGCGCGGGTGCTCTTCAGGCTGTCGAAGCCGGCGAAGAGCCGGGTCATGGCCGGCGCGAGATCGTTGGCGTTGATGAGGCTGGACGCCCTCGGGTCCTGAACGTCCCGGACGCGGCGCAGAAGGTCCTCGCGCTGGCGGTTGATGTTCTCCAGAATCGCCTCGGAGGGCTGGCTGAGGTAGCGGTGGATGAGCCCCTGGACCCGCTCCACATCCGCGCGCAGCGTGATCAGCACCCGGTCCGTGTTGCGGGCCTGGGTCAGCGCGTCCCAGGCGAGGCTGAGGCGGTTCGCGTAGGTGAAGACCAGCAGCCCGACCACGATGACCGCGACCGTGTTGATGATGCCGATCGACAGGATGCGCCAGTGGATCGGGATCGAGCGGAGCAGGTCGACGCCCCGCCAACGCCCGCCCTTGCCGACGCTGCGCGACGGAGGCTCGAGGGCGGAGGTCGAGGAGGACATGGAGCGAACCGAAAAAACCGAACGACTGGCCCTCAGGGTTGCACGGGATGGGCACGCCTCCGCAAGCTCTAGCGGGTGCGGTGGGAGCGGTCCATTGCCACAGGATTCGGCGCCGCGGCCGCTCTTCGCGCCGTACGAGCCTAGGTTGAGCGCATCCCGCTCTGTATGTTCGATTGCGCACAGATGACGACAGGCGCAAAAATGCTAAGCTGACCTCTGGTCAAAGCGTGGGGTCCCTTATGGCGTCCGACGGTCCGGCCCCCAGCCGGCGTCCCGCAGCCAATCGCCGTCCGACCCGTCGTGCCGCTCTTCTCGGGGCAGCGGCGATGAGCGGAACGTTCTTCATCGGAAGCGGCGCCCGCGCGGCCCGGACGCTGCGCCTCGCCCACGCGCTGCCGGCGAGCCACCCGGTTCACAAATCCATGGCGAACTTCGCCGACCTCGTGACGGAGCGCAGCGGCGGCGCCCTCGCGATCGAGCTTTATGCGGATGGGCTCATCGGGCAGGAGGCGGACCTCATCGAGCAGGTCAAGGCCGGTCTCCTCGATTTCACGAAGGCGAGCGCAAGCGTTCTCGACGCGGTGAACCCAGGCTACCAGATCTTCAACATCCCGTTTCTCCTGCGCGACAAGGAGCATTGGCGGCGGATCGTCATGGGAGCGATCGGTGCGTCCATTCTCGAGGACGGCGGGTCGGTGGTGGGTCTCACCTTCTACGATGCCGGCGCGCGGAACTTCTACGGCCAGCGCTCGATCCTCCATCCCGACGATCTCCGCGGCCTCAAGATCCGCGTTCAGCCGTCCCCCTCGACGGTCCGCATGATCGAGCTTCTCGACGCCAAGCCCGTCCCGATGACCTGGAGCGTCGTCTATTCCGCGCTCCAGACCGGGATCGTGGACGGGGCCGAGAACAACCTCACCGCCCTGGTTTTCGGCCGCCATGGGGAGGTCGCGAAGTATTACTCCTTCACGGAGCACACCATCGTGCCCGACGTGCTCCTCATGAGCCGCCGGAGCTGGGAGCAGCTTCCGCCGCCCCATCAGGCCATCGTCCGCAGCGCGGCCGTCGAGTCCGCCCTGCTCCAGAGCGTGCTTTGGGACGAGGCGGAGGCCCAAAGCCGCCAATGGTCCACCGAGCGGGGAGTGGTGTTCCAGGAGCCCGACAAGCGGGCCTTCGCGGCGCGGCTAGGAGCGATCAAGCGGGAATTCGCCGAGCGGCAGGGGCTTGCCGACCTCATCATGAAGGTCGACCGTGCCTGAGGCGTGACTCAGGGCGCCGGGGCCCGCCGTTGAGGAATTCCTTACCGCGATAGGTGGGGTGCAGGCCGGCGGGGTTGGCATACCGACCATTTACGGGCGTAATAAGGGGTGAGCCCGTGCGGCTCGCGATGGGGCTTGCGAGCGCCGCCGGTGCCGGCGGCCCGCCCCAAGGGAGTATGCGTGACATGGCTGAGGGAACCTCGCACCCGTCCAATCCGCCAGAGCCAGCGCCGGCGGAGCACCGGGAGCCGAGGAGCCTGGCGCTCGGCATCGAGCGGCTCGGGCTTGTATCCCTGGCGTTCCCGATCGTCGTGACGCTGCTGGCCATCGCTCTCTCGGTCGCCGCCGCCTTCGGAGTCATGCGCATCCGCGTGGACGATTCGCTAAACCAGCTGTTCCGCTCGGATTCGGCCGAGTTCCGGCAATATGAGGAGCTGGAGAAGCGCTTCCCGTCGAGCGAGTTCGACGTGCTCGTCGTGATCGAGGGCGAGCGCCTCCTGGAGCGCCAGTCGCTCGAGAAGATCCGCGATCTCGCCTCCGACGTTCAGCTCGTGGATGGGGTGAACGGCCTGATCTCGCTGTTCTCCGCCCGCCAGCCGCCGGCGCCCGGGCAGGTGCCGGCACCGCTCTTTCCCGAGGACTTGCCGGAAGGCGAGGAGTTCCGCCAGCTCATCGAGCGCGTGCGCTCGAACGAGATCATCCGCGGCAAGCTCCTGTCCGAGGACGGCCAGCTCGCGCTCATCGTCCTGTCCCTCGATCAGGCGGTGGTCGAGCGCGTGGGTCTGCGCGAGGTGGTGGGCGAGATCCGCAAGGTGGTCGAGGACGATATGGCCGGCTCGGGGCTTCGCACGCAGCTCTCCGGGGTGCCGGTCATGCAGCTCGAGATCCGCAACGCGGTCGAGCGCGACCGGCTTCTCTACAACGCCATCGGCTTCGTGGCGGGCTGCCTCATCGCGGTGCTGTTCTTCCGCCGCGTGGCTTTCGTTTTCATGGCGGCGGCGCCGCCCCTCGTGGCGATCCTGTGGTCGCTCGGGCTCCTGGGGTGGCTCGATTTCCGCCTCAACATGTTCCTCAACGTGATCACGCCCCTCATCATGGTGATGGGCTTCTCGGACAGCATGCAGATCACGTTCGCGGCGCGCGACCGGCTGCTGGCGGGTGATACGCCGCGCCAGGCGCTTCGGACGGCGCTCCTGGTGGTCGGGCCCGCCTGCGTGGTCACGGTCGCGACCGCGGCGCTGTCCTTCGTGGCGCTGCTGCTCGCCGATTCGCATCTCATCCGCACCTTCGGGGCGGCCGGGGCGCTTTCGACCCTCATCTCCTACGTCGCGGTCATCACCCTCGTGCCGCTCTTCGGCGTCCTGTTCCTGCGCCGCACCGAGGGGCTGGTTGCAAAGGCGAAGGACAACGACCGGGCCGTCGATGCGCTCCGCCACATCTGCGGCTGGGTGGCGGACCACATGGTGCGGCGCCCCGTGCTCTATTCAGCCTTGAGCATTCTCCTCGTCGGAGGGCTGGTCGGGGTCTATACGGGTCTGGAACCCCGCTACCGGCTCGCCGATCAGGTGCCCGACCGGGAGCAGGCCGTGGAGGCGAGCGGCCGCCTCGATGCCAAGCTCGCCGGCGCCAACCCGATCCACATCCTGATCGAGTTCCCGCCCGGCGCGAACCTCTACGGGCCCGAGACCCTGCAGGTGATCGGCAAGGTTCACGGCATCGTCGAGCAGCATTCCGGCGTCGGCAACGTGTGGTCGCTCGAAACCCTGCGCCGGTGGCTCGCCGATAAGGCCGGCATCTCGGATGTCGGGGTTCTGCGGCAATACGTGAACCTGCTGCCCCAGCACCTGACCCGCCGCTTCATCTCCGTCACCGGGGATGCCGTGGTGGTGACGGGGCGCATCCCCGACAAGGACGTGAGCGAACTCCTGCCGGTGATCGAAACCCTCGACAAGACGCTGGCGAGCGTGCGCGCCCAGCACGGCAACTACCGCATCTCGGTGACGGGCCTGTCCGCCATCGCGGCGCGCAACAGCGCCACCATGATCAGCCAGCTCAACCAGGGCCTCACGATCGAGATGATCTTCGTGGCGGCCCTGATCGGGATCGCCTTCCGTTCGCTGTTCGTGGTGGTGGTGAGCATCCTGCCGGGACTGTTCCCGATCGTTGCCTCAGGCGCAGTTCTCGCGGTGATGGGGGAGGGGCTGCAATTCGCGAGCATCGTGGCGCTGACGGTGGCCTTCGGCCTCGGCCTCGATGCTACGATCCACTACCTCAACCGCCTGCGGCTGGAGGAGCGGCCCGGCGAGGATCCCGCGCTCGGCGTCAAGCGCGCCACCGTGCTGGTGGGCCCGGCGTTGATCCTCACCTCGCTCGTTCTCGCCTGCGGGCTGGCCGTGACCGTGTTTTCCGATCTGCCGTCGCTCCGGCTCTTCGGCTGGCTGTCGGCCTTCACCTTGATCGCGGCGCTGGTGGGCGATCTGCTGATCCTGCCCGCCACGGTGATGCTCTTCCGCCGCCTGACCCGGCGCGGCCGCGGAGCCGAGGCGGTGGCCGCCGAGGCCACCCCCCGCCCGCGATAGGGGCGCCCTCGCGAAGGCTCAGGTTCATCGTGGCCGTCGCGAGATTCGTGGACGCGTTTAGCGGCGGCTCAGGCTGATCGTGACGGCGGCGAGCGCCGTGCCCGGAGCCTGCATGCTCACGGATTGCTTGTCGCCGCGGGTCGCTACGGTGAAGGTTCCCGCGAAGCCGGGGCTGTTGATCTTGGCCGCCACCTCGCCTGGGCCTGCGGTGCCCGACACCTGGCCCGAGAGGTTGCGCGTGGCCTCCCGCCAGGCGCCCTGGATGGACCCGCCCTGGAAGTTCACATCGCTGTTGAGCTCGAACTTGTAGCTGTCGCTGGCGCAGCGAAGCGCCGTGCGCAGGTTGTTGGGGTCATCGCCCAGGGCATAGGCGGCCTGGCAGCGGATGCGCTCGTTCGAACCGTTCGCCAGGGAAACCGTGCCGTTGCCCGTCCAGGAGCCGACGATATCCCCGAAGGGGCCTGCCGCACCGCGCTGCGCCTGGGCGCCGGCGGTCAGGCCGAGCAGGGCGGACGCGAGAAGGGCGGCTCCGACGAGGGGGCGGCTCAGGCGAAGGGAGGGAAGCATCGGCATCGTTCAATCCTTTGCGGCTTTGTCTCGAGCGGTCCAAGCCGGCCCTAAAGAATGGGATCGGCCCAGCCGGACATCAACGCCTCTATAGCGCGGGCGTCGCAAGGGTGTGAACGCATAAGGGCCTCGATATCGGCACTGCGAAGGCGATCGAAACCGCCGAAATGCTGCGGGCGCCCCCCGCCGGTATCCCGGTTGAGGCGATCCAGACGGGCCGCGAGTTCCCGCATGACGGCCACTGCGATCTGCGGGAATTGCGCCATGAGATCGAGGAGAACGCCCCGATCGGTACGGAGCACCGTCGTGGGCTCCAGGGCCAGGATCGTGGCCGACCGTTCCTTGTCGCCCAGCACGCCCATCTCGCCGACGAGCGCGCCCGGGCCGAGTTCGGCAACCGCCATCTCGCCCTCCC
The DNA here is from genome assembly GCA_035944635.1 of Microvirga sp. Classification (GTDB taxonomy): domain Bacteria; phylum Pseudomonadota; class Alphaproteobacteria; order Rhizobiales; family Beijerinckiaceae; genus Microvirga. Next base: position 63,215 of record DASZAZ010000012.1, on the reverse strand, counting down.
GGGCATCGACGAGGACGAGCGCCCGGCCCTCCAGAATGACGTAGGCGGCGTCCGAGGGATCGCCCTGGGAGAAGAAGCGCTGCCCCGTGTCGAAGTGGATGCGCTCGCTCGCGAAGGCGAGAAGCTTCAGCTTCGAGAGATCGATGCCACGAAACATCGGCACCTGGCGTAGGGAGCGGACATCCGTCTCCAGGGTGACGGTGCAGCAGGATCGCGGATCGGCGCGAGCGCCCCGCGGGACCGAATCGGCAGCTGGCAGGCTCTGTGCGCTCATGGACGGTCTCCCCGGGTTCTGTTCAGTCATCACGGTGCACCGCCCATGTTTCCAGAGCATGGCGTCCGATCCGCCCTATGTTGCGGGAATGTTGCCGGCTCCAGGCCGGCCGCCGCTCGACGGTCCCTGGCAGACGGCATCGGGCGGCATCGGCCAGCCAGTTGCGAAAGAACCGCCGGCCCGCCGGCAGCCAGACCCCCGGGGCTGCGAGGCCGCGGTCGAATGCCGGCGGGCCGGTGTCCCTGCCCGCCGCGCGGTCGCGCTCGTATTCGCCCTGGAGGGTGCCGGGATCGTATTCGAGATGGTTGAACATATAGACGGTGCGGCAATCCTCCTCGGCGAGGAGGCAGAGGCCGGACCGATCAGAGCGGGCCAGCACGGCAATGCTCGGGGGCAGATCGGCTTCCCGCACCTCCGTGTGCCGGGAGACCGGCGCGGGAAAGCTGGCGCCGAGCCCCTCGAGCAGGGGCGAACTTGAGCAAGCCTCCTGGCGGAACACGCCGAAGGCCTTCCGGGGCAGAGCGTGCTTCGGGACGCGGTGAGCGTGCCACAGGGCGGCCTGCGCGGACCAGCAGATGTAAAGCGTTCGCGGCAGCCTCGCCCGCGCGGCCTCGATCAGGGCGCAGAACTCCGCCCAGTAGGTCACGGCCTCGAACGGCAGGGTCTCCACGGGAGCACCCGTCACGATGAGCCCGTCGAGACCCTCGCTTATGGCCGCGCGCCAGGGACGGCCCGTCTGGAGCAGATAGGGAGCGGCGCGACCCCGCGGTGCGTCGAGGCGCAGCGAATGGAGCCGAACGGCCTGAGGGCCGCGAAGCAGCAGCCGGGCGAACTGGGCGTGCGTGGCCGGGGCGTCAGGCATCAGGTTGAGGAGCCCGATGCGCAGCGCCCCCGATCCTCGATCAGGGCCGGACGGGGCGCCGATCCGCGAGGGAGCGCGTCCGACGGAATGGGGCGGGCTTGTCCCCATGGCAGGTCGTGGCTCGGTGAGGAAGCGGGCAGGGGCGTGTCGGAAGGCAGAGCGCCATCGGCCGGTGGGGGCGGCCGATGGCGGCTGTGTCGTCAGCACGCGTAATAGACCGGCGACACGCAGCCGTAGCGGTAATGGACCGGACGCACCGCATAGGCCGGCACCACGCGCACCGCGCGCACCCGGCGCTTGGTGTAGTAGACGTGGGTCGGAGTCGTGGCAGCCGCCACCGCGGCGCCGACGGCGAGCCCGCCGATCACGCCCGCGGCGACCACCCCGGCGTGGCGCGGGCCGGCCTCGGCACCGGTGGTGGCGAACATGGCGGCGCCCGCAAGCGCAAGGGCAGAAACGAGGGATAGCTTTTTCATCGTCGTGGTCTCCAGGGGATCGGCCCGCGGGGCCGGCTTTGGGCTGCGTTCACCGCAACCCTGACGCTGGGGACCATGTCGTCCGATTGTTGCCGGGGTATCGCGAGCGGCCGGCCAACATTGCGTCGAAATCAACGCTAGGCGGAGTGTTCGGAGGGACGGGCGCTATCCTGGAGGCCAGGGTGGTTTCCCATGCCGTTCCGCGATAAGGGTGGCCCGAGATCGATCCGGTTTGAGCTGTTTACTTCTGCCGGTGGCAGGATCGGCCCGTTCACAACCCCTCCGTAGCCGCCGCGCGATCCGCGACGCCGAGCCCCCGATACCTGCATGAACTTCCCCCTCGACCCCCACGAAGCCCTGCGCCTCAAGGCCATTCAGAGCCTTGGCGCGGAGAGCTGGATTCCGGCGGAAACGCTGGATCGCATCACGGCTTACGCCCGCGATCACTTCCAGGTGCCGATCTGCCTCGTGACCCTGATCGAGGCCGAGCGGCAGCTCATCTTGTCGCGACAGGGGATCGACGCGCGGGAAACCAAGCGCGACGTGTCGTTCTGCACCCATGCGATCGTGAGGCCGGATGTGCTCGTGATTCCGGATGCCCATAAGGACGAGCGCTTCAGGAACAACCCGTTCGTGACCGGGGCGCCCTTCATCCGCTTCTATGCCGGCGCGCCGCTGGCCTACGAGGGCGAGATCAGGCTCGGTGCTCTCTGCCTCATCGATTCCAAGCCGCGCACCATGAGTCGCGGCGAACAGGCGGAGCTCATGATGCTCGCCGATTTCGTGGTCTCGGTGATCACGAGCCGCGCCTTCGGCCTGCCCGAACCCGACATCAGCCTCGCGCTGCAGTAGCCCACCCGGACGCTGAGGCATTCCAATAGAAAACCCCGCGCGGTCGTGGGCCGACCGGCGGGGTTGGAAGGTTTTGGCTCGGGCCTGATACGCAACGCGGCCCGTGCATCCTTCATAGCGACGAGCGGTTAAGAGGACGTTCCACCCGAGCCGCCGCGCCCCCTTTTGTCCGAGCTCTCGGGCAGCATGCCGAGCACGGCTTCCGTGGCCATGGTGGCGAGTGCGCCGGCGGCCGTTTCCGCCATGTCCACGGCGGCGGCGGCGATCTGCTGGCCGGCATCGGCGGCGCCGGAGGCAACCTCCGAACCAACTTCCATCGCGGTGGTGGCGGCGCTGCTGGTGCGCTCGGCCATGTCGTTCATGCTGTCCATGATCTGCTGGCCCGCCCGATCCCGACGAAGGACGGCGGCAGCGGCATCGAGCACCTCGGCCAGGATCTCGCGGCCGATGGGCGAGGTCATGAGCGAGCCGACGCTGGCGGCCCAGCTCTCCCGCTGCCCACCCTTGCTGCGGCCCTGCGAGCGGCTGGACCCGCGCTTGGCGGCCGATTTCGATCCGCTCTTGGCCCCGCCCTTCGCGGCTGCAGCCCGGCGCGAGGACGCGCTCTGCTGACCGCCACCCTGGGCATTGCTCTTCGCAGCGCTCTGGCTGCCGCGAGCATTGCTCTTCGCAGCCCCTTTCGCGGCCGACCGCTTGGTGGCGTCCTTGGCGGCGCCCTTGGCCGCGCCCTTCTTGGCGGATTTCGTGCTGCCCGACGAACCACCGCGCGCCTTGCTGGCACCGCGGCTCTTGGACGAGGTCGATCGTGGTGTTCTAGCCATGGCAAATCCTCCTTGTGGCTGTGAATACAGCTAAGGTGACCCTGCGGCAGAACAAGACGTCTTGCATCAAAACCCACAACGCTTTCGGCCGCGAAGAAGGCCCCGCATCCGGGTTGGATGCAGGGCCTGAAAAAGATGCATCAGCACGGGAGCCGCTAGGCTCCGGTCTAGGGTGATCAGGCCTGCCGAAGCGTACTGAGCAGGAGGGTAACGCGGCACGAAGCCCAGGAGTTCTGGTGCTCTGTCGATTTCGTCGAACGTCATCGAAAGAGCGGCGGCTCGATAGAAGCCGCTCGACGATGAGGGCTGCGTGCGGGGCTAAACCGGCAGACGCGGATCGGCGAGAAGTTTCGGGATCACACGCCCGCTCGGGCCAAAGGCGTCGAGCGCCCGCTCGCAGAAGCCCTCGATCGTTCGCGCGTCCAAGACTACGGCCTCGCGTGCCCGGACTTCCGTTTGCGCCACGGTGCGCTGCGCATCGTGCTCGTAGCTCGCGGCTCCATAAGGCGTCAGACGGCGCTCGACGAGGTATTTGAGCCAGGCCTGCCGTCCGAGCCACACGACCTGATCGGCGCTGGCCGTGCGAGCTTTCAAGGCCGGACAGGCCGTCGGTACGGCTTTCGCGTAGGCGGCGGCGAACACCGCGTTCATGCCCTTGGTCTGCCCGGCCGGGATCGTGTCGAGGCCGATGCCGGCCGCGGCATCCGCCGGGCGGCAGCGCACGAAGGCCCGGCGCGGCGAGGAGGCCGGGGCGGTCTCGATCTCGATGACCCCGTCATCCAGCAGATGCACCACCTGTCGCTGAGCGCGGCCATCGGTGGCTTTGAGGTTCAGGACGGTCGCCGATCCGTGGCGCTGCGTCCCGACGATGCGTGCTTCGCTGACGCCGGCGGCGCCTTCGTTGAGCTTCCAGCGATCCGGCCCGATGGTCAGGCCGGCATCGCTGCGGTGAAACGCCCGGCATTGTTCGGGCGAGGCTCCATACCGCCCAACGAGTTCGGGTGGGGCGGCGGGTTCTTTGGACCAGGCCTGCGGTGCGGTGAGGAGGAGCGATGCGACGAGAAGTGGGGCCAGTCGCATGGTCGCCGCCTCACGCGTACCAGAGGACCAGACCGGCGACGATGCAGCCTACAGCGAGTGTCATGAGACATCTCCGGGTTCGGTCACAACAATCTGAAGCAGGCCTGCAATCTTAACCATACGGCCTGTTGGATTAGGCGTCGGCGAGGAGCGGCCTAGGTCGCGCAGGCCCGCCGACGCGGGCCATCCCGCGCCCCCGACCCATCGCACGCCCGAGGCAGGCTGCCTCCGGCCGGCGAAACATCTGGCCCCCGACCGAGTTGACCCGCCGGGCCAAGGACCATTCCAGGAGCAGCCGATGCTTGAGGTCGACCGGGAGCGCGCACGCGCCGGCACCGCCTATCCCCAACACGCCTTCGAGATCGCGCTGACGGTCAACGGCGAGGAGCACCGGCTCAGCGTCGATGCCCGCACCACCCTCCTGGACGCGCTCCGCGACCGCCTCCACCTCACCGGCACCAAGAAGGGCTGCGGCCTCGGGCAATGCGGCGCCTGCACCCTGCTCGTGGACGGTCGGCGGGTGGTGTCCTGCCTCACCCTCGCGGTGATGAACCAGGGTCGGAGCATCACGACGATCGAGGGTCTTGCGGACGGCGAGCTGCATCCCGTGCAGCAGGCCTTCATCGACCATGACGCCTTCCAGTGCGGCTACTGCACGCCGGGGCAGATCATGTCGGCGGTCGGGCTCATCCAGGAGGGGCGCACGCGCTCCGACGACGAGATCCGCGAGAACATGAGCGGAAATCTCTGCCGCTGCGGCGCCTACGTGAACATTGTGGACGCCATCAAGGACGCCATCGCCCGCGGGCTCGACCCCCGGGAGGCCATGACCGAGGCCGTCGAAGCGATCCGGCAGGACGCCGAAGGGAAGGAGACATAAGCCATGGTGCCCTTCGCTTACACCTCCGTGGCCGATCCTCTGGCCGCCGTCGAGCGCGGCGCCGGCGGAACCGGCGTCGCCTACATCGCCGGCGGCACCGACATGCTTCAGCTGCTCCAGGAGGGCGTCGCGACCCCGACCGAGCTGGTGGACATCAATCCGATCGGGTTCGACGACGTCTCCGTGGCCGTGGACGGCGTTCGCATCGGCGCCATGGCGCGGCTCGCCGACGTGGCGGACGATCCGACCATCCGCGAGCGCTTCCCGGCCGTCGCGGAGGCGCTGCACGAATCCGCCTCGCCCCAAGTGCGCAACATGGCGACGGTGGCGGGGAACCTCCTCCAGCGCACCCGCTGCCTCTATTTTCGCGACATCACCACCCCCTGCAACAAGCGGGATCCGGGATCCGGCTGCTCGGCCCTGGAGGGCCAGAACCGGATCAACGCGGTGCTCGGCGGCTCGCCTCAGTGCTTCGCCACCTATCCCGGCGATCTCGCCGTGGCGCTGGTGGCGAGCGACGCGGAGGTGATGATCCGGGGCGCCAACGGCGAGCGCACGGTGCTGGTGGAAAACCTGCACCATCTGCCCGGCGACACGCCCCATCTCGAGACGGTGCTCAAGCCCGGCGATCTCATCGTCGCGATCTGGATACCGCTGCACGCCGCCGGCCGGCGCTCGCATTACGTCAAGGTGCGCGACCGGGCGACTTTCGAATGGGCGCTCGCCTCCTGCGCGGCGTCCCTCGGCATGGATGGCGACCGGGTGATCGACGCCCGCGTGGCCGTGGGTGGCGTTGCGACCAAGCCGTGGCGTCTCAAGCATGTGGAAGACATGCTGATGGACCGGCGCCTCGACCGGCCCCTGGCCCGCGAGGCCGGCGAGCGATCGGCCGACGGCGCCGAGTCGTGGGGCCAGAACGCCTTCAAGATCCCGCTCCTGAAGAAGACCGTCGAGCGGGCGCTGCTCCGCGCCGGCGGCTTCGCGGCGGGAGAGGCCGCATGAGGCCGACCCCCCGTATCCTGATCGAGCGCTCCATTCCGGGAGACGTCGCATGAACGTGCAATGGAAGGTGATGGGCCAGCCCGTCAATCGGGTGGACGGCCCCAAGAAGGTGGCGGGCGAAGCGCGGTATGCCGCCGAGTTCGACCTGCCCGACATGCTCCATGGAGCCCTCGTGCTCTCCACCGTTCCGGCAGGGCGCATCGCCTCCATCGATGCGGAAGCCGCGCGGCGGGCGCCCGGCGTCTATGCCGTGATCTCGCACGAGAACGCACCGCGGCTGCCCTACAAGCAGTTCTCGCAAAAGCCGCAGGTGGATGCGCAATCGGGCGAGCAGCTGAAGGTGTTCCAGGACCGCACGATCTACTTCAACGGCCAACCGATCGCCGTCGTGGTCGCCGAGACCCTGGAGCAGGCGCTCCATGCCGCCGACCTCGTGCGCGTCACCTACGAGGAGACGGAAGCGCTCACTTCCTTCGAGCGTTCGCGAGGCCGCGAGCCGCATCGCGGCAACGAGAAGAAGGGCCGCCCCGGCGACACCGAGATTGGCGACGCCGATGCGGCCTTCGCGGCCGCGCCCGTCACGGTGGATGCGGAATACATCCAGCCCCGCGAGCACCACAACGCCATCGAGCTCCATGTTACCATTGCGGCCTGGGAGGGCGACGAGCTCACCCTCTACGACAAGACACAGTGGCCCGATAACGACCGCGACGAGATCGCCCACATCTTCGGCATTCCGAAAGCCTCGATCCGGGTGGTCTCGCCCTTCGTGGGCGGCGCCTTCGGCTCGGCGCTGCGGACCTGGCCGCATGTGACGGTCGCGGCGATGGCCGCCAAAGCCGTGCAGCGTCCCGTGCGCGTCGAGCTCACCCGCCGGCAATGCTACACCTCCATCGGCTTTCGCCCGCATACGGAACAACGGGTGCAACTCGGCGCCGAGCGCGACGGCACGCTCACCGCGATCATCCAGGAGGCCTACGGCCAGACCGGCACATACGAGGAATACGCGGAAACCACCCTCGACCCGGCGCGCAATACCTATTCTTGCGCGAATGTGCGCACGCGCTACCGGCTCGTGGAGATGAACACCAACTCGCCGTGCCCGATGCGCACGCCGGGTGTGGCGACCGGGTTGCTGGCACTCGAGACCGCCATGGACGAACTCGCCGTGGCGCTCCGCATGGACCCGCTGGAACTGCGGCTCAAGAACTACGCCGAGAAGGACCAGCACAAGGACCTGCCCTGGTCCTCGAATGAGCTGCGCGCCTGCTACCGCACGGCAGCCGAGCGCTTCGGCTGGGCGCAGCGCGATCCGGTGCCGCGGTCCATGCGCCGCAACGGATTGCTCGTGGGCTACGGCATGGCAACGGCGGTATACCCGGCGCACCGCTCCAAGGCGACGGTGGAAGCGATCCTGTTCAAGGACGGCACCGCGCTTCTGCGCACTGCCGGCTCCGATATGGGGCCGGGCACCTACACCTCGATGACGCAGGTCGCCGCCGAGATGCTGGGGCTCCCCGTCGAGCGGGTGCGCTTCCAGCTCGGCGACACCGACATGCCCTATGCGCCGGTCCACGGCGGCTCGATCACCATGGCGAGCATCGGCACGGCGGTGCAGGCCGCCTGCCAGGCGCTGCACGACGATCTCGCCGCGGTGCTGAAGGCCACCGGCGACACCCGCTACTCGGGATCGCTCGAATGGCGCGACGGCGGGCTTTCCGTCGGGGGCGCAGCCCCCACCCCCTATGCCGCGCTCCTCGATGGGCTCCATCTCGACCGCATCGCGGCGCAAGGCCAGTCGGCCCCGGGCGACGAGAGCAAGACCCATTCGAGCGCCGCCTTCGGGGCCGTCTTCGCCGAGGTCCAAGTGGACCCGGATTTCGGCACCGTTCGCGTACAGCGGATCGTCGGCGCCTACGACGTCGGCCGGGTCGTCAACCCGAAGACCGCCCGCAGCCAGTGCATCGGCGGGATGGTCCAGGGGATCGGCATGGCGCTGCTCGAACAAACCGATTGGGACGAGCGCTTCGGACGGCCCATGAACAGCAACCTCGCCGAATACCTCGTGCCCGTGAGCGCGGATGTGCGCGAACTCGATGTGACCTTCGTGCCGAGCGACGACACCATCTTCAACCCGCTCGGCGTGAAGGGTGTGGCGGAACTCGGCTTGTCGGGCGTGTCGGCCGCCGTCGGCAACGCGGTGTTTCACGCCACGGGCAAGCGCGTGCGTCGCTTCCCCATTCTGCCCGAGCACCTGCTGAAGGCCTGATCCATGACCCTCGACCGTGGCCTGTCCGTCGTCATCACCGGCGCGTCGAGCGGCATCGGCCGCGCGGCGGCGCGGCTCTTCGCGCAGCATGGGGCGCGGCTGACCCTGGCGGCGCGCCGGGGCGATCTCCTCGACGAGGTGGTGGAGGAATGCGAGGGGCTCGGCGGTCAGGCTGTGTCCGTCGTCACCGACGTTACGGCGGCCGAGGAGGTCATCAATGCCGCCCGCGTGGCACTGGACAGCTTCGGGACCATCGATGTGTGGATCAACAACGCCGGTACGGGAGTGTTCGGGCCCTTCGCGGAAGGCGGGCTCGAACTCCACCGCAAGGTGATCGAGGTGAACCTGCTGGGCTCCATGTACGGTGCCGCCGCGGCCTTGCCCGTGTTCCGCCGCCAGGGGCACGGCGTCCTGATCAACAACATCTCCATGGGGGGCTGGGCCCCGGTGCCGTTTGCGGCGGCCTACACCGCGAGCAAGTTCGGCCTGCGCGGCTTCACGGCGAGCCTGCGCCAGGAGTTGCGCAACGAGCCGCACATCCATGTCTGCGCCGTGTTCCCGGCCTCCATCGACACGCCGGGCTTCGCGCATGGCGCCAACCAGTCGGGCCGCGAACTCGACCCCGGCAGCGTGCTCTATGCACCCGAGGACGTGGCCGAGGCTTTCGTCGACCTCGTGCAATGGCCCCGTGACGAGGTGGCCGTCGGCTGGCCCTCCCGCGCGGGACAGATCGCCTACGCGCTCGCACCGGGACCCGTCGAGCACCTCATGGGCGCCGCGTTCCACCGCTACATGCGCCGCGCTCCCCGGGCGCCGCGGACGCAAGGCGCGCTGTTGCACCCCCTCCCTGCGGGGCGGGGTGCATCCGGCGGCTGGCGCGAGCGCAAGGGCGTTCCTTCGGCCCGCGGTCCCTCCCTCGGTCTCGCGGTTGCGGGCGCCGCGCTGGCGCTTGGAACCGTGGCCTTCGCGGTGCGCCGCCGGGATTGACGGCCCTGCGGCGTGGTCGCCGCGCGTCTCGATTGTCGGAACAACGGGCTCGCGCGCGGGGTTGGATCGGCAACCCGTGCATTGGCCCCTGGAGTCCGTTCATGCGTCTCGTCGATAACCTCCACCGCCGGATCGCCGCGCTTGCCGTGTGCCTCGACCCCGTCGCGTTCGAGCGCGCCCACGACACCGCGATGGCGCAGCGGCGCGAGGCGGCCTGGCGCGAGGCCACCAGCCGGATCTGCTGCGCCTGACGGTACCCGCCGGCGGACCACATATCTCATAAACGTATGTTAACGTTGGTGTTTTTCCGGCGCTTCCAAGCTGTGCCCTAGGAACACGCAGCCTGCTTGTTTGTTGATCAAAGCCGGCTCTTCCGTCCGGCCGACCATCGCTCAGCACCAACGCCCGAGCGCGGATCCCCCGGATGCGCGAGCGCCGTGCTTGTGCCCCGCGATGAGCGCAGCGCCGCAGGGAGCCGACAACAATGATCCGTGAGACAACGGACCCGTCCACTCAGTCCACCGCCGAGCCGATCGAGGGCCCACCCATGCGGGTGCTCGAAACCGGCGCCTACCGCGGCCCGCACCTCTACGGCTCGATTCCGATGATCCGCATTCAGGTGGATCTCGGAGGACTTGAACACTGGCCTTCGAATCGGCTCCCGTCGTTCAACGACCGCCTTGTCGCGATGCTCCCGGGGCTCGACCGCCACGGCTGCTCGCTTCACCGCCGCGGCGGCTTTCTCGAGCGGCTGCGCGACGGCACCTGGCTCGGGCATGTGGCCGAGCATGTGGCCATCGAGCTGCAATCGATGATCGGCGTGCCGGTGACTCGGGGCAAGACGCGCTCGGTCAAGGGCCACCCCGGCGTCTACAACGTGATGTTCGCCTATCAGGACGAGGCGCTTGGCCGGATGGCAGGCCGCTTCGCCTTTGAACTCGTGGACAGCCTGTTGCCCGAGGGGCTGCGCGGCATCGCCGGTCTCGACCGGGTGCACGAGGGCGACACGGCGCTGCGCTCGAACGGCACGTTCAGCCTCGACCTCGCGCTCGACGAGCTGCGCCGCCTGCATCGCCGCACGGCGCTCGGCCCCACGACCCTCTCCCTCGTCCAGGAAGCGGAGCGCCGCGGCATCCCGGTGCTGCGCCTCGACGACCGCAGTCTGGTTCAGCTCGGCACGGGCCGTCATCAGCGCCGCATCCGCGCCAGCATCACGAGCCTGACCTCGCAGATCGCGACCGATGCGGCGGGCGACAAGGATCTCACCAAAAGCCTGCTTCGCGATGCCGGCCTGCTGGTCCCCAAGGGCGCCGTGGTGCGCCGCGCCGACGATGCGGTGCGCGAGGCCGGGCGCATCGGCTACCCGGTGGTGACGAAACCCCTCGACGGCAACCACGGGCGCGGCGTCAGCATCGGCCTCATGTCGGAAGAGGAGGTCCGGCGCGGCTTCGAGGAGGCAGCCGAGCACGGGCGCTACGTGATCGTCGAGCAGTTCTACCGCGGCAACGACCACCGCATTCTCGTGGTGGACGGCGAGATCATCGCCGTCGCCGAGCGCATTCCCGCCCATGTTGTGGGCGATGGCCGGAGCACCATCGCGCAGCTCGTCGAACGGGTGAACCAGGACCCGCGCCGGGGCGACGGGCACGAGAAGGTGATGACCCGCATCACGGTCGACGAGCACGTGATCGGCCTCCTCGCGAAATCGGGCCTCACGCCGGAGAGCGTGCCGGAAGCAGGGCGCACGGTCTATCTTCGCGACACCGCCAACCTCTCGACCGGCGGCACCGCGGTGGACCGCACCGACGACATCCACCCCGACAACGCCACCATCGCCCGCCGTGCGGCCCGCGCCATCGGGCTCGATGTGTGCGGCATCGACTTCATGGCACCGGACATCGCGAAATCCGTGCACGAGACCGGCGGCGGGATCGTGGAGGTGAATGCCGCACCCGGCTTCCGGATGCATCTCCAGCCCTCGGAAGGGCGGCCCCGCAACGTGGCGCGTCCCGTGCTCGACATGCTGTTCCCGAAGGGAGCGCCGACACGCATCCCGATCCTCGCGATCACGGGCACGAACGGGAAGTCCACCACCTCCCGCATGATCGGCCGCGTGCTGCGCACGCAGGGGCTCACCGTGGGCATCACCTCCACGACGGGCATCTACATCAACGACGAGCGCATCGTGGAGGCGGACGCCTCGGGTCCGTGGAGCGCGGGCGTGGTGCTGCGCGATCCGACCGTCGACGTGGCGGTGCTGGAGACGGCCCGCGGCGGCATTCTGCGGGCGGGCCTCGGCTTCCCCGAATGCGATGTCGGCCTCGTCACCAATGTGCAGCCCGACCATCTGGGGCTGAAGGGCATCGAAACCATCGAGGATCTCGCCTGGGTGAAATCCGTGGTGGTCGAGGCCGTGCGGCGCGACGGCACCAGCGTGCTCAATGCGGACGATCCCAACACCGTGCGCATGCAGCGCCGCGCGGGAGGGCGCATCGCCTTCTTCTCGCTTCGCGGCGGGGACGACATGCCGGATTTCCTGCGCAAGCATATCGAGGACGGCGGCCTCGCGGTGGTGCGTGAGCCGAGCGACAGGGGCGGCGATATCGTGATCCATGACGACGGCGACAGCCTGCACCTCATGCGCGTCGCGGAGATCCCCGCGACCCTCGACGGCATGGCGGAATTCAACGCCGCCAATGCGCTGGCGGCCATCGCGGTCTGCCATGCCCATGGCGTGCCGCATCAGCTCATCCGCACGGGGCTCTCCACCTTCACGGCCTCCTTCGAGCAGTGCCCCGGCCGGCTCAACGTGTTCGACGGCCACGGCTTCCGCGTGATCCTCGACTACGCCCACAATCCCGCTGGCCTCAGGGCGCTGGGCGAGATGATCCGGAAGATGCGTCCGCGTCACCGCCGGGTCATCGGCATGGTCAACATTCCGGGCGACCGGCGCGACGAGGACATGCACGAGATGGGCGCGCTGGCCGCGCGCTACTTCGACGAGATCATCTTCCGGGAAGACCCCGCGCGGCGCGGCCGCCGGCCGGGGGAGATCGTGGCTCTCCTCTCCGAGGGGGCGCTCTCGACCGGATTTCCGCAGGAACGCATCCGCCGCATCTTCAACGAGGACGAGGCCGCGGAAGCCTGTCTCGGCTCGGCCGAGCCCGGCGATCTCGTGGTGCTGACGCCTACCGACGTGGAGGCCATGTGGCAGCAGGTGCTCGATTACCGCGTCAAACCGAAGCCCGATCGCTACGCCGTCGAGGTCGAGCGCCGAGACGAAGGCGCCGGCGGCACGGAGGCGCTAGGGTAGGGCGCCTCTTCCCCTTCTCACCGCCTTGCCCCACTTCACCTCGCACTTCCAAAAGGACTCTTACCCGCACCATGGCCGACCGTTCGAAGAGAGCCTCCCGGGGCCCGCTGATCATCATCGGCGGTCACGAGGACAAGGAGGGGGAGCGCACCATCCTGCGCGAAGTGGCGCGCCACCTCGACGGCGGGCGGCTCGTGCTCGCCACCGTGGCGTCCCATGAGCCGGAGGGCTATTTCGAATCCTACGAGAGGGCCTTCGCGGATCTCGGCGTCACGGACCTCGTGGAACTCTACGTGAACGAGCGGGCCGAAACGCTCGAGGAGGAGAAGCTTCGCCTCTTCGACGGGGCCGCTGGCGTGTTCTTCTCCGGCGGCGACCAGTTGCGCATCGCGAGCCAGATCGGCGACACGCCCGTGGAGCAGCGGGTGCGCGAGATCCACCAGCGCGGCGGCGTGGTGGCGGGCACCTCGGCGGGCGCGTCCGTGATGAGCGAGACCATGCTCGTGAAGGGCACGAGCGGCGAGTCCTACAAGATCGGCGATCTCCACATGGCGCCCGGCCTCGGCCTCGTGCGCGATGCGATCATCGACCAGCATTTTGCCGAGCGCGGCCGCTTCGGACGCCTGCTCGGCGCTGTGGCCCACAACCCCCGAGAACTCGGCATCGGCATCGACGAGGACACGGCGATCGTTGTGGAAGGCGAGCGGTTCCGGGTGATCGGCTCTGGCTGCGTCTATGTGGTGGACGGGGCCGGCGTCACCCGTTCCAACATTGCCGAGGCCCGCTCCGAGCACGCATTGTCCATGTACGACGTGCGGATGCATGTGCTGGCGTCTGGGGACTCCTTCGAGCTCTCGACGCGCCGCCCGGCGGCTGTTCCGGACGTGCGCGACACCCACGCTCTCGAGGCCAAGGCGCTCTCCGGTGGCTAAGCCGTTCGGGGGAAAGCTGGTTTCCGGGACGGCGGTGGCTTGACGGCGACGGGGCTGCGCGGTGATTCTCCCCTGGATTGTGCTACTCCCGAGCCCTGAGGGATCCTAAGTTTGCTGCGTTCTCGTCCCGCGCCCCCCGTGGAGCGGCCTTGCCCTGCTCACGGGAGAGGCGATGGTCCGTCTGCCGCGGGCCACGGCCGCTCCGGCGCGCGGATGAGCGCCGGCCATGCGCATTAGTACGGCACCGCCTGGTCTCCTGGAGGGAGGCGGGGCCACGGGGGCGCTGATGCGGGCGCATCCCTGGTCCTCGACGCCCCTCGGCGATCCGGCCGAATGGCCGAGCCCGCTCGCCGTGCTCGTGCCCGTGATCCTGGCGTCGCGGCAGCCCATGTGCGTGATCTGGGGCCCGGATCGGCGTCTCCTCTATAACGACGGCTATGCGGCAATCCTCGGGGAGCGCCATCCTGCGGCCCTGGGCGAGCCCTTCGCCGTGGTGTGGCCCGATCTCACGGAGGTCGCCGCGTCCGTGCTGGACCGGGTCTACAGTGGCGAGGCCCTGCAGGTGGACGACACCACCTTCTCGATGATCCGCAACGGCCTGCCCGAGGAGGTGCATTTCAACTATTCCGCGACGCCGGTGCGGGACGAGGCGGGCCGGGTCAACGGCATCTTCTGCGTTTGCATGGAGACCACGGCCGCCGCCCGCATGCAGGCGGCGGCCCAGGCGGAGCGCGAGCGCCTGGAAGCGCTTTGGCAGCAGGCGCCCGGCGAGGTCGTGATCACCCGTGGGCCGGAGCACCTCATCGAATTCGCCAACGCAGCGTATCTGGAGGGCGTCGGGAACCGTCCGGTGATCGGCAAGACCGCACGCCAGGCGGTGCCGGAACTCGAGGGCCAGGGGCTGTTCGAACTGCTCGACGAGGTCTACCGCACGGGCGAGCCCTTTGTCGGACGCCAGGTTCCGATCACGTTCCATCGCGCTCCCGGCGGCGAGCCGTTCACCCGCTACGCCGATTTCGTCTACCAGCCCATCACCGACGAGGCGGGCGCGGTCACCGGCATTTTCGTGCAGGGTCACGACGTGACGGACGCCAAGGCGTCACAGGCCGCGCTTCAGGAGAGCGAGGCGCGCTTTCGCCTGTTCTCGGAAGAGAGCCGCGAGGGCGTGGTGCTCCACGACGGCGACACCATCCTCGACTGCAACCCCGCCTATGCCCGGATGTTCGGCTTCGACTCCATGGCCGATGCCGTGGGCCGACCCATTCTCGATACCCTGTCGCCGGAGAGCATTCCGGTCGTTCGCCGCAAAATCGCGGAGCGCTTCGAGGAGCCCTTCGAGGTCGTCTCCCGCCGCAAGGACGGCTCGACGCTGCCCTGCGAGATCGTGGCCCGCGAAACGGTCTGGCGCGGGCAGAGGGTCCGCATCGTGCTGGCGCGCGATCTCACCCTGCGCAAGCAGCGCGAACTCGCGCTCCGCCAGAGCCAGCGCCGATTCCAGACCATCGCGGATGCGCTGCCCGGCTTCGCCTGGACCGCGGACCAGAACGGCCAGATCGACTTCGTGAGCCAGCGCTGGACGGAGTATTCGGGCGCGGACAGCGCCGGCTCGATCCGGGACCAGTGGCTCGGTTTCATCCATCCGGACGATCTTGAGCGCACGCGCCAAGTCTGGGGCGAGGCATTGGCGACCGAGCGGCCCTACGAGACGGAATTCCGCCTGCGCGCCCGGGACGGCAGCTATCGCTGGTGGCTTGCCCGGGCCCTGCCGGTCCAGGACGAGGGCGGCCCGGCCGATCGCACCATGCGCTGGATCGGCACCTGTACGGACATTCACGAGCGCAAGCGGGCCGAGGAGCACCAGCGTCTCCTCATCAACGAGCTGAACCACCGGGTGAAGAACACCCTCGCGACCGTCCAGTCGCTGGCGATGCAGAGCTTTCGCGAACTGGACGATGCGAGCCGTTCGCGCATCACGGCCTTCGAGCAGCGCCTGTTCGCCCTCTCCAAGGCCCATGACGTCCTCACCCGGGAGAACTGGGAGGGGGCGGAGCTCCGCGCGGTGCTGGACGAGGTCATCGGACCCTATCTTCGCGAGGGTCCGGGCCGGATCGAGATGGAGGGGCCGCCCCTGTGGCTTGCGCCGCGCACCACTCTGTCCCTGTCCATGGCGGCCCACGAACTCGCGACCAACGCCGCCAAATACGGCGCGCTCTCGGCCTCCACGGGCCGTGTGGCGATCACCTGGACGGTGGCGCCGGGCGATCCCGACATCCTCACCTTCCGTTGGCAGGAGCAGGGCGGGCCGGTGGTGTCGCCGCCCGCACGCCGGGGCTTCGGCACCCGCCTCATCGAGCGCAGCCTCGCCCAGGACCTCGGCGGCAAGGCGCGGCTCGTCTACGACCCGGGCGGGGTGGTCTGCATCGTGACGGCGCCGCTCAGCGCCGGGCAGCTGGTCTCCTAGGACCGCGAACGCGCGCCACCCTTGAGGTCGATGGCCTCGGAGCTGTGGACGAGCCCCCTCAATCGGACCGGCGGAGCTTGGTCGGGAGCGGAATGCTCTAGATAGGCGTTGAGGAACCGGCTGGCCTTCGCATCGCCGGCGCTAGAGACAGGAGAGCCTCCGTGAGCACGGGCCTCATCGCATTGCTGGACGACATCGCCGGCCTCGCCAAGGTCGCTGCGGCCTCCTTGGACGATATCGGCGCGCAGGCGGCGAAATCCGGCGCCAAGGCGGCCGGCATCGTGATCGACGATGCGGCGGTGACGCCCCGATACGTGGTGGGCTTCGCGGCCGACCGGGAATTGCCGATCATCTGGAGAATCGCGGTCGGCTCGCTGAAGAACAAGCTGCTCTACCTGCTGCCCGCGGCCCTCATTCTCAGCTTCATCGCGCCCTGGGCCATCACCCCGCTCCTGATGCTCGGCGGCCTCTTCCTCTGCTATGAGGGCGCCGAGAAGATCTACGAGCTCGTCTTTCCCCACGCCGCCCACGAGCACGAGGACACGGCGGGCAATCCGCGCACGCCGCAGGAGCTCGAAGACCAGAAGATCAAGGGCGCCATCAAGACGGATTTCATCCTCTCCGCCGAGATCATGGCCATCACCCTCTCGACGGTGGCGGACCGCTCAATCTGGATCCAGGCCCTCGTCCTGGCCGCAGTGGGGTTGGGCATCACGGTGACGGTCTACGGCGCCGTGGCCCTCATCGTGAAGGCGGACGATGCCGGCGTGTCGCTGGCCACGAACCCGCGGCCCGCCTCCACACTTCTCGGCTTGCGCGCCGGCTCGGCCAATGGGGTGCCGTCCGGCGGCGACCGGGCGATGCGGCCCGTCACGCAGGGCCTCGGCCGGGCGCTCGTCTACGGCATGCCGATCTTCATGAAGGTGCTGAGCATCATCGGCACCGCCGCCATGCTCTGGGTCGGCGGCGGCATCGTGGTGCACGGCCTCGAGGAGTTCGGCATCACGGGGCCGGGCCACCTGATCCACGACGCGGCCGTCGCGGTTGGCCACGGAGTTCCGGCCATGGCGGGTTTCCTGGAATGGCTCGTGTCGGCGGCGGCGTCCGGCGTGGTCGGCCTCGTGCTCGGCGCCCTCGTGATCCCCTTCGTGCACTACATCGCCGCGCCGGCGTGGCACGGGGTCGTCGGCGCCAAGAAGGCGGCGCACTAGGATCCGGGGCAGGGGCCTCATCGAGGCGCAAGCGGGGAACGATCGATCATGCAGAGCTTCAGCGGCCGCACCTTCGCGGTCACCGGAACCTCGGGCAATCTCGGGCGCGCGGTGGCGGATCTGCTCGGCGAACGAGGGGCCAACGTCGTCCTGCTCGAACGCAGCCACCGCGCCGAGGCCGAGCCGTCGGATCGGGTGCTGCGCCTCGGCGGGCTCGACGTGACGGACGCAGGCTCCATCGCACAGGCGCTCGATAGAGCGGCAAGCCGCTTCGGTGCCCTCGACGGCCTCGTGGCGAGCGCCGGCGGCTTCAGTATGGGCGGCACGTCGGCCGCGGACGGGTGGGGCGTGTGGGACGCGATGCTGACCGCGAACCTGAGGACCGTGGTCGCCGCCGTGCAGGCCGTCGCGCCGCGCCTCGCCGAAGGCGGCCGCATCGTCGCCGTCGGGGCCCGGCCCGCGCTGTCGGCGCCGAACGGCCTTTCGGCCTACGCGGCCTCCAAGGCGGCGGTGCTGCGGCTGACGGAAAGCCTCTCCGAGGAGCTGAAGGGCCGCGGCATCACGGTGAATTCCGTGCTCCCCAGCATCATCGACACGCCGCAAAACCGTGCCGCCATGCCGAACGCCGACCCCACCGCCTGGGTGCCCCCGCACGACATCGCCGAAGTGATCGCCTTCCTGCTCTCCGATGCCGCGCGCTCGGTCACGGGCGCGCATATCCCGGTGTATGGGCGGAGCTAAGCAAGCCTCCCCGCCCGTGCGGCGCGTCGAGGTCCAGCACCGGTCCCTTCGGCACGATACCGGTTGGGTTGATGCCAAGATGGCTCTCGTAATAGTGGCCCTTGATGTGCTGCATGTTCACCGTCTCGGCCACGCCCGGGGTCTGGTAGAGGTCGCGCAGGTAGCCTGATAGGTTCGGGTAATCGGCGATGCGGCGCAGGTTGCATTTGAAATGGCCGACATAGACCGGATCGAAGCGCACGAGGGTGGTGAAGAGGCGCCAATCCGCTTCCGTCGGCGATGAGCCGAGGAGATAGCGCCGGGTGGCGAGGCGCTCGTCGAGCCAGTCGAGGGTCTCGAAGAGCGGCACCACGGCCTCCTCGTAGGCGTCCTGCGTGGTCGCGAAGCCCGCCTTGTAGACCCGGTTGTTCACGGTGTCGTAGATCCGCTGGTTGATCGCGTCGATCTTCGGCCGCAGCGCCTGCGGATAGAAGTCGCCCGCCCTGGCGCCGAGCCCGTCGAAGGCGGTGTTGAACATGCGGATGATCTCGGAGGATTCGTTGTTCACGATCGTCCCGCGCGCCTTGTCCCACAGCACCGGCACCGTGACGCGGCCCGTGTAATCCGCCTTCGCGGCGGTGTAGACCTGGTGCATGTAGCGGGCGTTGCGGATCGGGTCCGGCACGACGCCGGGGCCGGGCTCGAAGGTCCAGCCGTTCTCGCGCATCACCCAGTGGACGGACGAGATCGGCAAAAACCGCTCCAAACCTTTAAGCGCCCGCACGATGAGCGTGCGATGGGCCCAGGGGCAGGCGAGCGACACATAGAGGTGGTAGCGGTCGGGCTCTGCCTTGAAGCCGCCGTCGCCCGTCGGTCCGGGGGAGCCGTCGGCGGTGATCCAGTGGCGGAACGCGGAGTCCTTGCGCACGAAACGGCCGCCCGTGCTCTTGGTGTCGTACCACTCGTCGTGCCACACGCCGTCGACCAGAAGTCCCATCGTCCGCTCCCCATCCTTGCGCCGGCACGAACAGGCCGCGTGCGCCTTCACGGAACCTAAGTGGACCGTCCTGCCGTGCTTGGCATCCCCTCGGGCTGCAAGGGCACGGCTGCGCGGGTGCAATGGGCGTCGGGCCGGGACAGGGCCCGGAACAGGGCTCGGGCCCGCACGTTTCCGTCTGATCGTTGTCGAGCAGAGGAGCAGGACCATGGCGGACGAGGATCGCAGGCGCTTTCGCGACGAGGCCGAACGGGGCGGACGGGCGCTTGGGGGCGGGGCGGCCAACGGTTTTGGCGCGGTCGGCCGGCGCGGCGAGGGCGACGAGAGCCAGGGCCACAGCGGCTATGACGACGACCGCGGCGGCTTCGTGGACGATTATCGCGGCGGCCCCGGCTCCGGCACCGTGAACCCGCACCGCAAACGGGGATCCGGCTTCGGCGCCTTCGGCTTCAACGACGATGCCCGTCAGGAGGGCTCCCATCGGGGCCGCGGCCCGCAGGGCTATCAGCGGCCGGACGAGCGCATCCTGGAGGATGTGAGCGACCGCCTCACCGACGATCCGCATGTGGATGCGTCCGAGATCGAGGTCCGGGTCGAGAACCGCGAGGTGACACTCTCGGGGACCGTCAATTCCCGCTTCGAGAAGCGGCACGCGGAAGACGTCGCCGAGAGCGTGCCCGGCGTCGCCCATGTGCAGAACAATCTGCGGGTCCAGCAGGCCGGCGGCGGGCTCGACACGGTGAGCGCCACGGGGGCGGGCGGCGGGCAGACCGGCGCGCTGCTGGGTCCCGCCGGTGGGCCGGGCGGCACGGGCAGCATCGGCGGGCGGCGCAAGCAAGGCGCGTCCTAAAGCACCGGGCGGCGCCTACCTTAAGCCTCGGGCCGGCGCCGCATTTCGGAACAATCCTCCCGGAGCACGAGAGCGCTGGCGCGGATCGCGGCGGGGTCCCGAGGCAACGCTGGGGCGCTGTAGCGGACGATGCCGCTTGCGGGGTCGGCCTCTCTCAGCAGGCCGACGCCAATGTCGCGCCCGGCCGCATCCGCAAGACCGAGCAGCGTGCCAGGCGGCGCCTCCGCGAGCGCCGGATCCGCGAGGGGCCCGGCGTGGCCCCGCGCCCCGGCAAAGTAAGCCCGAAAGGCCTCGCGCCGGGCAGCGCGCCGCTCGCCTTCCGTCTTGCGCCGCGCGAGCGGGGAGGGCGCAAGGCGCAGGGCCGGCGCGTGACCGACGGCGAGGAGGGCTTCGAGGTCGGGATCCGTGCCGATGGCGATGAGGAGGTCGGGCTGCAGCACCGCGATCTTCTCCGCCTTCAGCCGCCGGCCGGGACCGGCCAGCAGCCCGCCCGTGTTGATGACGAGAGAGCCCTGGGGTGCCTCGCGGCTCAGCCGCTCTGCACCGGCCATCAGCGGGCGCCAGCCCCGCACCGGATCAGTAGTGCCCACGAAGGCGAGACCGGTGAGGTCGAGCCCGTGCGGGCCGAGGCATCCGAGCGTCACGCAGGCGGGCGGGCCGACGAGCTTCTGGCCCACATCGAGGTCGAGGATCGCGGCAGGTATCGTCCGCGCTGCGGCGGCCTGGAGAAAACTGAGCGTGAAGGTGCTCTTGCCGGCATCGCGGGGGCCGAGCAGGAGGACGCGACCCGATCCGGCAAGGCCCGCGGTGAGGGCCTCGTGCCAATCCGGCGGTATGTCGATCAAGGCTGGTTCCGCGTCGTACAAGGGCGTTCGATCCCGACCCGTAGCAAGCTAAACCTTATAAATAATCAACGGTTTAGCTCGAACCCGGGCGCAGTCTTCCCGTTCCTAACCCAGGTTAAAGGGTCGGGCTGAAGCGCAAGCGACCGACAATGGGCTCCGTCGCAGTCCAGCGGTGGCAGGCGCTCCGAGGGGACACGGCATGGAAGTCAACGAGCACCGCTCCAGACGGTGGGTGCCGCGCGCCGGGGTGCGGCCCCAGCCCGCCTTTGAGAGCGCGATATTGCAGGAGATCGGGCGCGAGCTGAGAGGCACATACCAGGACCTCGTTTCCGAGGCGCTGCCGGAGCACCTGTCCTGCATCCTCGAGCGGCTTCCGGGCTACGACGCCTGGTCCGCACCCCCAGCCGGTCCGCAGGGCGGCGCACCCGGCAGAGCATGAGGGCTCGGGCGAGCCCCGAGCGCCAGACCGTATTCGCGTTCCGGAGGGTGAGCCGGACATCCCTCACCACCAGCGCAGCGCGTCGGGCCTGCCTTCGGGCAGCGGTCAACTCTGTCGGGCTAAGAGCGAAACACAGCAGGAGACCAGCATGGGACAAGCTAAACGACCCTCTCGGATCGCGCTCGTGGTCGAAGACGACCGGGACCTGCGCGATCTTGCGGCGGCCCTCCTGGAGGAGACGCCCCTGCGGGTTGAAGAGGC
Organism: Microvirga sp.; assembly: GCA_035944635.1. Classification (GTDB taxonomy): domain Bacteria; phylum Pseudomonadota; class Alphaproteobacteria; order Rhizobiales; family Beijerinckiaceae; genus Microvirga. Next base: position 41,683 of record DASZAZ010000012.1, on the reverse strand, counting down.
GTCGAGTGCCGAGGAGGCCCTGCATTATCTCAAGGAGCATGCCGACGAGGTGGCCTTTGCCCTCGTGGATGTGCGCCTGCCCTGCCTCATGGACGGGGTCGATCTCGCGCGCACGATCAGCCTCAAGTGGCCGTGGATCCGGGTGACCGTCACCTCCGGCGCGCCGGGCGACCGGATCGAGCATCTGCCCCGCAGCGCCGCCTTCCTGCCGAAACCCTGGCGGGCGCTCGATGTGCTCGTGGAAGCAGAGCGGGCGGTCGCGCGGGCCTAGATCGGGTCTTCGGCCCGCGAGCTAGACCACGAGCCGTGCCGCCGGCACGGTCAGCCGCATGATCAGGCCTTCCGGCGCCCAATCGTGGGTGAGGGCGCCGCCGAGCTGCCCTGACGCGCTGCGGGCCGCCATGAGAGTGCCGAATCCTTGGCGGATCGGCGGTCCGGCGATCAGCGGGCCGCCCTCTTCCTTCCAGGTCAGGGTGTAGCCTTCACCCGCGCGCTCGCCCGTCACGATCACGCGTCCAGCCTCGGTGGACAGGGCGCCGTACTTCACCGCGTTGGTGGCCTGTTCGTGCAGGATGAGGGCGAGCGATGCGGCGCTCTTCTCGCCGATCGGGACATCGTCGCCCGACAGAATGAGGCGCTCGCGCCCGGCCTGCAGGTAGGGTGTCAGCAGCACGCGGATCAGGCCGTGGACGCTCTGACGCCCCTCGATCTCCGTCTCGGCATGGGGCCGAGCGTAGTCGTTGGCACGGGCCAGCGCGTTCAGGCGCTGGCGGAAGGATTCCGCGAAGGGGCGCGCCTCCTCGTGGCCGCGCACCGAGAGCGCCGCGAGGCCGCCGACCACCGCGAAGATGTTCTTGATCCGGTGCGACAGCTCGCGGGCGAGAAGCTCACGGGCCTCTTCCGAACGCTTGAGATCGTCCACGTCCGTGCAGGTGCCGAACCAGCGCTCCACGGCGCCCGCCTCGTTGCGGATGGGCAAGGCGCGGCCGATGAACCAGCGGTAGCTGCCGTCCTGCGCCCGAAAGCGGTATTCGATCTCGTAGGGCTGGCCGGTGGCCAGGGACACCTGCCAGGCCGACCAGGCTTTCTCGCGGTCGTCCGGGTGCAGGGTCGGATTCCAGCCCGTGCCCTCGCATTCCTCCGCGGTCGCGCCGGTGAACTCGTACCAGCGGCGGTTGAAGTAGTCGTGGTAGCCGTTGGGCAGGGCCGACCAGACGATCTGGGGCATGGCATCCGCGATGGTGCGGAAGCGCCGCTCGCTCTCGGCCAGCTCCGATTCGCGCCGCGCGAGGCGCGCGAGGGCGCGGCGGTGCTCGAGTTGCGTCATCACCTGGCGGGCGAGGGCCAGAAGGGTCTGGCCCTGCGCTTCGGTGATGCCCTCCGGACGTACCTGGGTGTCGAGGACGCACAGGGTGCCGAGCGGCAGACCATCTTGGGTTTCGAGCAGCGCCCCGGCGTAGAAGCGCAGGCCGGGCTCGCCGGTGACCAGGGGATTGTTCTGGAAGCGCCGGTCCTTGGTGGTGTCGGGGACCACGAACAAGCCGGGCTGAAGGATGGCATGGGCGCAGATCGACACGTCGAGGGGCGTCTCGCGCACGCCGAGGCCGATCTCGGCCTTGAACCACTGCCGCTCGTCCTCAATGAAGTTCACCACCGCGATGGGGGCGCCGCACACATGGGCGGCGATGCGGGCGATGTCGTCGAAGGCGGCTTCGGGCGCCGTGTCGAGGATGCCGAAATCGCGCAGGGCCGCGAGCCGCTCCGCCTCGCTCCAGGCGGGGGTGCTCTCGGATGGCTGCATCAGGGCTTGTGTCATCCCGCTCCCCGCCCTCGGCCGCAACGATGTTAGCGCGCTCCCAGCCGATGTCGATCCGCGATGGCACGAGCGCGGCGAGGGTCGTCACGGAGAGCCGCGCGACCATAGACCGGCGTCGAACGACCTGCCTAGTGCGTCCGCCTGAATTCTCCGGCCGATGCGCGTGAAATCAGTGACGGCGGTCGGATGAGGCGGGCCCGATCCCCGAAAGGCGACGCGGGGAGGCGACGAGCGTCAGGAGCGGACGGCGGGCCGGCTCGGACTTCGCCGCGGAAACGGGAAGCGTAATGGTGTCGAGCGTTCCAGCGGCTTCCGGCGCCCGGCCGACCACGATGGCCGTGCTCGGGGCTGCGACGTCCGGTTCACGGCGGTCGATGACGATGTCTTCTAAAGGCATCTTGAGGGGCCTTGAGAGCGCGAGGGTTGAAGCGAGCCGCCGAGATCGCCGCAGCGACCGAAGCATTCGCCATCCCACCACAGGTGCGGCCGGTTGTCATCGGTCCAAGTTAACGCAAAGGAGCGACAGGTCGGCACAGTTCTCTGCTCCCCTGTTCCAAGGGAACTTCCGTCTGGCCCGGGGCGACCGGGTACGCCGATGCCTTCAAGCGTGGCCGGTTCCTCTCGGGAACCCTGGCCTTGCCGCTCCGTTGAGCCCGGTTGGTACGGCCGAGCAGGAGAGTGGCATGAACCCGATGGAGATGGACGGTACGCGCCGCGGCCCCGAGCGGGGCCTGGGTAGCGGGCATCGTTACGGGGAGCGCGACGGCGCGGCTCCCGATCACGCCTCCTGGTCTCAGCTCGACCAGCCGCCGCCCGCCCGCCCGCGCCGACCGCAGCCCTACAACGCCCGGCGGCGGAAGAAGGGGAGGGGCTGGCTCGTTCCGGCGCTCCTCGGCTCCGCGGCCGTGCTCGGGCTCGCAGCCTATGCCAACGTTCGGCAGGCCCAGGCCGCCGAGCGCCGGCACCCGCCGCGCGGGCGCTTCATCCATGTGGACGGGGTGCGCCTCCATTACATCGAGCGTGGCGAGGGCGAGCCCGTAGTGCTTTTCCACGGCAACGGCGCCCTCACCGACGACATGGTGACGAGCGGCCTCGTGGAGCGGCTTGCCCGCCGCCATCGCGTGATCGTGTTCGACCGGCCGGGCTTCGGCTATTCCGAGCGCCCGCGCGACCGCGTCTGGACCCCGATGGCGCAGGCTCACCTCCTGCGCCGCGCGATCCACCGGCTCGGGATCGGGCAGGCCACGGTGCTCGGTCATTCGCTCGGCGCGATCGTGGCCCTGTCGCTGGCCCTCGAATACCCCAGCATGGTGCACGGCCTCGTGCTGGTGTCGGGCTATTACTACCCCACCGCCCGCCTCGACGTGCCGCTCTTCTCCGGGCCCGCCATCCCGGTGATCGGCGACGTGATGCGCTACACGATCTCGCCGCCGGTCACGGCGGCGCTGCTGCCGCGCATCTACGGCAAACTCTTCGAGCCGGCGCCCATCGCTCCGCGGTTCGAGGCCGAATTCCCCCACGACCTCATCCTGCGTCCGGAGCATATCCGCGCGGCGAGCGTGGACAACGCGCTCATGATCCCCTTCGTGGCGAAGCTCCAGCATCGCTACCGCGGGCTCGACGTACCCGTGACGGTGATCTCTGGCTCCGACGACCAGGTGGTGGATTTCGGCCGCCATGCGCAGCGCCTCAGCGATGAGGTCCCGCAGGCCGAACTCGTGTCGGTGCCGGGGGCGGGTCACATGGTTCACCACTTCGCGCCGGACCTCATCGCGGGAATCGTGGAACGGATGGCCCGGGCCGAGCGGGCGGCGTCGACCGGCAGGTCCGACATGCCCCGCGTGCCGAAGCCCATGGGCGGCTCGTACTAGAAAGGGCTGCGCCGCCACGTTGGAACAAGCGCCCGGCCGGGCTGTTACCTGCCAGCCTTCGGCAGGGAGAACCCCATGCGCGCGCTCACCCGGCGCTCCTTCGTGGCCTCCGGTCTCGCGACGGCAGCGTCCCTCCGCACCGGCGCGACCCTCGCTCAGGGGCCGTCGCGCGGGAGCGATGCGGCCCTGATCCGCGAGGTCGCCCGCTTCGCCGAGCCGCTGCCGGCGATCGAGGACGAAGGCTTCGGGGCGTTCTTCGACCGCCTGGCCGAAGCGCGCGTGGTGCTGCTCGGGGAATCCACGCACGGAACCTCGGAATTCTACCGCGCCCGCGCTGCCATCACCCGCCGCCTGGTCAGCCAGCACGGGTTCACGATCGTGGCCGCCGAAGCCGACTGGCCCGACGCCGCGCATGTGGATGCCTATATCCGCGGCCGCGAACGGCCGGCGGCGCCCGGCAAGCCGTTTCAGCGCTTTCCCACCTGGATGTGGCGCAACGAGGAGATGCGTGCCCTCGTGGATTGGCTCAAAGCCCACAACGGCACGCGCGATCCCGCGCAGCAGGCCGGCTTCTACGGCCTCGACCTCTACAGCATGGCTGCCTCGATGGAGGCCGTCCTCGCCCATGTGGGGCGTGGCGACGACCCGCTCGCGGCTGACGTGCGCCGGAACTACGCCTGCCTCCAACCGTACGCGGACGAGCCGGCGGAATATGCGGCCGATGTGCTGCGCCCGCGCTTCGACACCTGCGAGGACGAGGTCGCGGCGGTGCTCAAGGCTCTGCGCGAACGAGGAGCTCCCGGCCGCGAGGACGCCCACTTCGATGCGGTCCAGAATGCCCGCGTGGTGGCGGGATCGGAACGCTACTTCCGCTCGCAGGCGCAGGGCACGGAATCGTCGTGGAATCTGCGCGACCGGCACATGTTCGAGACCCTGCTCGCCCTGCTGGAGGTTCGCGGACCGGATGCCAAAGCGGTCGTCTGGGCCCACAACTCGCATGTCGGCCACGCGGCCGCGACGGAGATGGGGGAGCGGGGCGAAACCAATATCGGCGAACTCGCCCGCAAACATTTAGGCGATGCCGCCCGCCTGGTCGGGTTCGGCACCGACCGCGGGACCGTCATGGCCGCGTCGCGCTGGGACGGCCCGCCGGAGGTGAAAACCGTGCGGCCGTCCCTGCCGGAGAGCTATGGCGCCCTTTTCCGCGAGGTCGGGCCCGAACGCTTCCTCCTCGATCTACGCCAGCCCGCTCTGCGGCAGGCGCTGCGCCCTATGCGGCCGCAGCGCGCCATCGGCGTGCTCTACCTGCCCGAGACCGAGCGGATGAGCCATTATTTCGATGCGGCGCTCCCCGACCAGTTCGACGCCTTCGTGTTCCTGGAGGAAACGCGGGCCGTCACGCCGGTGACCGCAGCCCAGGGGCTGCCCCAGGATCATCCCTTCGCGTGAGCGCTGCTCCCGTGGAAGCGTGCGGTCGAACCTGCCGCGCCGTCCTCAGTGAACCTGGAAGGCGCCCCAACGTTGATGATGTACGAAGCGCCTCGCGTAACGGAGGCGCCGCCAAGTGAGGATTGTCCCGTGGTGACGTTGTCGAGCCTCGAAGAAGTGTGTGAGTCGAAAGGCATCACGCTGGTGGTGCATCCTGCCGTGCGGCGCGCGATCAAGGGCTACGAAGAGAGCTTCTATGTCGGCGCCTGCTGCTTCCTGCGCGGCGAGACGGACGGGATCTACTTCCTGCCCCTGACCACGGGCGGGTATGTCCGGATGCTGTTCACGAAGCGCTTCTCCGCCCAGGGCCATCCGATCCTGCGCATCGACCCGGTGGCCGCCGACGGGCTCGCCCGCATCCGCGCCACCCTGACGGAAGACGCGCGCCAGTAACGCGGCGACCCCGCGAGACGATTGCCGCAGGCCGCGGGAGCAGCCTGTCGCCGGGTGGCCGACGGCCGCCCTTTCTTTTGTCTCAAACTCGCAGACGGCCCGTCTGACTGCCTCCTCTTTGCCCTTGTTTTCCCATCCGTCATCCGACTAGCATGCTAGTCAGTTCAGGTTCGCGCCAGACGAACCGGACGGGGTTGAGAAAGCTACCACAGGAGGACCTTATGACCCGTGCCGCTCGCGTGAGTGCCGTTGCCTTTGCCGGTCTGCTGCTGTCGTCCGTCGCCGCCTTTGCGGCCCCGAAGATCGTTTCCGGGCCTGGTCCCGATCCGAACTGCTTCAAGCCGTGGAACGCGCAGACCAAGTACATGCAGTGGGACAAGAAGCCCGGCCCCTACCGCATCGCGGTGGTGAACGGCTTCGTCGGCAACACCTGGCGCATCCAGATGATCCAGACCGCGAAGGCCTATGCCGAGCAGGCCGGCATCAAAGAGAAGATCAAGGAGTTCAAGGTCGTCTCGACCGGCACCGACGTGGCGGCCCAACTCGGCGCCATCGAGGACTTCATCAACCAGGGCTACGACGCCATCATCACCATCGCCGTGGCGCCTGACGGCTTCGACCGCGTCATCCGCCTGGCCGACCGCAACAACGTCGTGATCGTACCCTTCGACAACGTGCTCGACACCGACAAGGTCATGCAGGTGAACGAGGACCAGCTCGAGATCGGCCGCCTTTCGGCCCGCCACCTCCTGAAGGAGCTGGGCCAGAAGCGCGACGGCAAGATCCTCGAAGTGCGCGGCCTGCCGGGCAACTCCGTGGACCGCGACCGCCATCTCGGCTTCCGCGAGGTGATGAACAAGGAGGGCAAGTTCCAGATCGTCGAGGTGGTCGGCAATTGGGACGACGGCACGGCCCAGAAGGCCACCGCCGACGCGCTCGCCGTTCACGGCAAGTTCGAGGCCGTGTTCACGCAGGGCGGCTCCACGGGCTCCGTGCGCGCCATGATGGATGCCAAGCACCCCTTCGTTCCTATGGCGGGCGAGGGCGAGAACGGCTACCGCAAGCTCGTCGCGAAGCATGCGGGCGAGGGCCTCAAGGGCCTCTCCTACAGCCAGTCGCCGGGCCTCGTGGCGATCTCCATGAAGGCTGCGATCTCCGCATTGGAAGGCAACCCGATGCCGCAGCTCATCTCGGTGCCGATCCCGGTCGTGGACTACACCACGTTGAAGGACAACGTGAACTTCTGGTCCAACCTCTCCGACAACTTCTTCGCGGCCAACGAATTCCCGGCCTGCGGCGTGAACATCACGGCGCCCGAGATCATGGCCAAGGACGCGAAGAACACGCAGTAGCCGCGCCTCAACGCCCTCTCCCCGCACGCGGGGAGAGGGAGCTTTACGAGCGAGGTTGAATGCCGGCCAACCCCTTCTTTGCCCTCGACAACGTCTCCAAGCGCTATGGCGGCGTGCATGCCCTGCGCGACGTCGATTTCGCTTGCGCGCGGGGTTCGATCCACGCGGTGCTGGGCGAGAACGGGGCCGGCAAATCGACCTTGATGAAGATCATGGCCGGCGTCGTGCAGCCGGACGAAGGCCGCATGACCCTCGACGGAGCGCCTGTCGCCTTCCCCAATCCCGCAGCCGCCAATCGCGCCGGCATCGTCTGCATCTTCCAGGAGCTCTCGCTGATGCCGGAGCTCACGGTGGCGGACAACATCACGCTGTCGAGCCCTCCGCGCCGGCTCGGCCTCATCGACGGGCGCGCCCAGCGTCGACGCTCGGAGGAGCTCCTCGCCCGCGTAGGCTGCGAGGACATCAACCCCTGGAGCCGCGTCGCCGACCTGCCGCTCTCCCGGCGGCAGATGGTGGAGATCGCAAAGGCCCTCGGCCGCGATCCGAAGCTCCTGATTCTGGACGAGGCCACATCGGCGCTCACTGCCGCCGACGTGGACCGGGTCTACCGCATGCTCTTCGACCTGAAGGCGCGGGGATTGAGCATCCTCTACATCTCCCACCGCATGCAGGAGATCGAGGCCCTGGCGGACCGCTGTTCGGTGTTCCGCAATGGGCGCCACATCGAAACCTTCGACAAGGGCGCCCGCACCCACGACGAGATCATCGGGCTGATGATCGGGCGCGAGATTGAGGGCCAGTTTCCGCCAAAGCCCCTGCGCCCCAGGCCGCAGCCGCTCATCGCCATCAAGGACCTTGCCTGGGAGAACCGCCTCAATGGCGTCACCCTGGAGGCCGGGCGCGGCGAGATCGTGGGCTTGGGAGGGCTCGACGGGCAGGGGCAGAAGGAGCTGCTGCTGGCCCTCTTCGGGGTGCTGCGCGGCGTGCGCGGGGCCGTGACGCTCGGCGGCAAGCCGGCCTCGGCGACGTCGCCCCGGGCGGCCAAATCGGGACAGGCTGCGATGGCGCTGATCCCGGAGGACCGCAAGAGCGAGGGGCTCATCCTCTCCATGTCGATCGCCGACAACCTCTCCATGGCATCGTTGGGCCGCCTGTCCCGCGGCCCCTTCATCGATCCCGGCCGCACCCGCGCGGCGGTGGCGCGGGCGATCGAGCAGCTGCGCATCAAGATCGGCGATCCGGCGGATCCTGTCTCCACGCTGTCGGGCGGCAATCAGCAGAAGGTCGTGATCGCGAAATGGCTCGCCACGGGCCCCGACGTGATCCTCCTGAACGATCCGACCCGCGGCATCGACGTGGGCACCAAGCAGGAGATCTACCGCCTCATGCGCGAGCTCGCGGAGGCCGGGGCCTGCATGCTGTTCTATTCCACGGATTACGAGGAGCTGATCGGCTGCTGCGACCGCGTCGCCGTCATGTATGACGGCCGCATCGTTCGCGAGCTCGAAGGCGAGGCCATCAACGAACGCAACCTCATCGCGAGCGCCTTGAACATCGTCGAGAAGCGGGAGCCCGCCCATGCGCATTGACGGGGACCGTGCTGAGGCGCTTGCGGAGACCGCCCATGTCTGACGCCGCGCTCTCGCCGCTCGTGGTGGAGGCGCCGCGCACGCCCAAAAGGGGTGCGGGCGAATGGATGCTCCGCATCCGCCATCACGCCGGCTTCCTCGGCGCGCTCGCGCTCTTCGTCGTTCTCTATCTCTTCTATCAGGCGAGCCACCCCCGCGGCTTCACGGGGCAGGTGCTGACCCAGAACGCCAACGAGGTTTTCGCCCTTGCGCTCATCGCGATGGCGCAGACCGTGCCGGTGCTCATGGCCGGCCTCGACCTCTCCGTCGGCGCGGTGATGACGCTGGTGGGCTGCATCGCCAGCCACCTCGTCAACGGCGGCCCGGGCCAGATCGCGCTCGGGATCGCGACCTGCATCGCAGCGGGCGCGGCCTGCGGCTTCGTCAACGGCTGCGTGGTGGTCTACGGGCGCATCCAGCCCATCATCGCGACCCTCGCGACGAGCGCGATCTATATGGGCCTCGCCCTCATCCTGCGCCCGACCCCCGGCGGCAAGGTGCACGAAGACCTCTCCTGGGCCGTCACCAGCGACGTGCGCGAATTCTCGGCGACCTTCGGGTTGTTCGACGACGGCGAGGCCGCATGGCTTCAGCCCTTCGCCTGGATTCCGGTCCCGCTCATCCTGCTCGCGATCATCATCATCGTTGTGTGGGTGCCGTTTACCCGGTCGGTCACGGGGCGCACGGTCTATGCCATCGGATCGTCGGAGAGCGCCGCCTATATGTCGGGCCTGCCGATCAACCGGGCGAAGCTCGCCGCCTTCACCCTCGCGGGCCTGTTCGCGGGCCTCGGCGGCCTCTTCCTCGCGCTGCAGACTTCGTCCGGCAACGCCGACATCCCCCAGGCCGGCGCCTATACGCTGAACTCCATCGCCGCGGTGGTGATCGGCGGCACCTCGCTCCTCGGCGGCACCGGCAGCGCCATCGGCTCCGTGATCGGCGCGCTCGTGCTGCGCACCATCTCCTTCAACTTCCGCATCTTCGACGTCGCCCCGCTCATGCAGCCGCTGTTCGAGGGTATCGTGCTGCTGGCGGCCGTGAGCCTCGGCGGTTTCAAGATGCTGCGCCTGAAGAACAAGCTTGAGGTGTTCCGGTGACGTCGTTTCGATCCGCAGCTCCGGGGTTCAGCGGCGAGGTGGCCTGGTGACGAGCGGTGCCATCACGACAGTGCCGCAGCGCGGCTTCCGCCTCGGGCCGGACGACAAGCCGGTGCTCTTCGCGGCCGGATTCGTGCTCCTGATCCTCCTGGCGGGTACGGGCTACACCCTGTTCACGCAGGGCAACGCGCCGCTGCTGCAGCCGCAATACCTGCTCCAGCAGCTCCAGGTCGGTGCGTTTCTCGGCATCGTCGCGGCCGGCCTGATGGTCGTGATTCTTCTCGGCCACATCGATCTCTCGGTGCCCTGGACGCTCGCCGCCGCCGCCATGATGGCGACGGCCGTCGGCGGACCCTGGGCCATCCCGGTCGGCATCGGCATCGGGCTCGCGGTCGGTCTCGTGAACGGGCTCGGCGTCGCATACTTGCGCGTGCCCTCCATGATTTTCACGCTCGGCGTGAACGCCGTTATGCGCGGCCTCATGGTGGCCCATACCGGCGGCTTCGCCCCGCAGACCGCCGCGACCGAGCTCATGCAGTACCTCGCCGTCGCCCGCATCGGCGGGGTGATTCCGGTCGCGCTCCTCGTCTGGGCGGCGGTGTCGGTGTTCGTGGTGGTGCTCCTCACCCGCACCACGCTCGGCCGCTCCATCTACGCCATCGGCAACCGGGAGCGGGCGGCCTATCTGTCGGGCATCAACACCAATGCGGTGATCCTCATCGGCTTCGCGCTCTCCGGCGCCGCCGCCGGCCTCGCCGGCGTGCTGCTCGCGGGCTATTCCACCAAGGCCTACCAGGGCATGGGCGACGCCTATCTGCTCCCGGCCATCGCGGCGGTGGTGATCGGCGGCACCAACATTCTCGGGGGGCGCGGGCGCTACCTCGGCACCCTCGTCGGCGTGATCCTGATCGTGCTGCTCAATTCCGTGCTCTCGATCATGCAGATGCCTGAGGCCGGGCGGCAGATCATCTACGGCGTCGTGATCGTCGCCATGCTGCTCGTCTACGGCCGCGGCAACCGGGTGACGGGTTAGAGCCCGCTCCGATCGGCGGTGCGATGACCTCGGACTTCGGCTTTTCGCTGCGGCCAGCGGCCGGTATGGTCTCGGCATGAGTAAGCTCCGCCTACGTGCCGCAACGCGCGCCGATCTCCCCCGCATCTATGAGGTGCGTCATGGGACGGCCGAGAACCGGCTGCCGAATCCCGCACTCGTCACGGACGAAGAGGTCGCTGGTATATGGACCACGCGATCTTCCTGGTGTCCGAGGATGCAGCGGGGCTGCAGGGTTTCACCTGCGTCAACCATCAGACGGGCTACGTCTGGGCCCTGTTCGTCATCGACGGGGCGCAGGGTCGGGGGCATGGCACCGCGCTGCTCGATGCGGCCATGGAGCGGTTGAGGCAGGCGGGCCATCGGCAGGCTTTCCTGACGACGGGAGCCGGAACGAAGGCCGAGGGCTTCTACAAGGCCAAGGGCTGGCAGCGGCTCGGCCCAGACATGAAGGGCGCGGTGGTGTTTCGGCTCTGGCTGTGAGGTTGCGGCGCCCAGGATGCCCTCGCGCCGAGCGATGCCGGGGAGGCGCCGCGACCACGCGCCTGCCTAGACCTCCGGCACGATGGTTTGGTCGGCGGCCTTCACTCGCTTGCCCTGCTCGCGCTCGAACATGAGGAGCGCGAGCCCCGCGCCGCAGATCACGGCGGCGCCGACGAGCGTCCAGACCTGCATCACGTCGCCGAACACGAGATAGCCGAAGAGCGCGGCCCAGACGATGAGGGTATACTGATAGGGCGTCACGATGGAGGCCGGCGCCAGCTTGAGCGAACGGTTGACGCACATATGCGCGATCATCGCCACGATGCCGAGGAGCGACAGCAGCCCGAAATCCACCACTGTGGGCTGAACCCAGGTGAAGGGCGCGGTCACGAGGCCGAAGAGCAGGGCGCCGAGAATCTGACCCACCACCAGGGTGGTGTCGCGGGTCTCCCGCAGCTTGCGGGTGGTGATCATGAGAAGCGCGAAGAAGATCGAACCCGCGAGCGCGATCAGCGCCGGCCAGGTCATGGTGGCGCCGGACGGGCGCAGCACGATCAGCACGCCGACAAAGCCGATTGCGATCACCGCGACGCGCCGGCGGTCGAGGCGTTCGCCGAGCAGGAACACCGCGAGCGCCGCCACGTAGATCGGACCGGCGAGGTAGAAGGTCATCACATCGGCAAGCGGGAGATAGACCACGGCCCAATAGAAGAAGGCCGTCTCGAAGGTGGACAGCGCAATGCGCAGGGCATGCAGTCCCGGCTGCTCCGGCAGCCGCCACGAGATCCCTTCGCGCAGCACGAAGGGTGCGATCACCAGGAGAGCCGCGATGCTGCGGATGAGCATCAACTGGCCCACCGAATAGGTGGCCACGAGCCATTTCCCCATCACGTCGTTGACGGCGAACAGGAAGATGCCGAGCACCATGAGGCCGATGCCGGCCGCCGCGCTGGAGCGGTTCTCGAGAACGGGCGAGGCGTGAGTGGTGGCCATGAATCGGATGAACTCTTCGTCGGAAACGGTGGGCGCAGCCGGTGCGGTGCCGGCGGGTTACAGCAACCCGCGCTGGGCGAGGTTGCGCATCAGCGCGCCGGTCCCGAAGGTCCAAGGCTCGCATTGGTCGGAATGGCGCATGCGGTTGACGAGGCGCCCGAGCTGCGGGGCCGCGACCGTGACGATGTCGCCGATCTTGTGGGTGAAGCCCTTGCCCGGCGCGCCCCGGTCTTTCACCGGCGCGAACATGGTGCCGAGGAAGAGCACCGCGCCGTCGGGATATTGGTGATGCGGGCCGATCATCTGCTCCACCAGATCGGCCGGGTCGCGGCTGATCTTGGCGATGAAGGATGAGCCGTTGAGCGTGAACCCGTCCTCGCCTTCGACCGTGAGCGTCACGGTGGTCTGCCGCACGTCGTCGAGGGAGAAGGTCTCATCGAACAAGCGCAGGAACGGGCCGAGCGCGCAGGACGCGTTGTTGTCCTTGGCCTTGCCGAGGAGCAGCGCGGAGCGGCCCTCCACGTCGCGCAGGTTCACGTCGTTGCCCAGCATGGCGCCGACGATGCGGCCCGTGGACGCCACCGCCAGCACCACCTCGGGCTCCGGGTTGTTCCAGCTCGATTTCGGATGCAGCCCCGCATCCATGCCGGTGCCGACCGCCGCCATCGGGGGGGCCTTGGTGAAGATCTCCGCATCCGGCCCGATGCCGACCTCGAGGTACTGGCTCCAGGCGCCCTGCTGGATCAGCACCTCCTTCAAGGCCATGGCCTGCTCGGAGCCGGGCTTGAGCTTCCCCAGATCGTCGCCGACGAGTCGGGTCACCTCGGCGCGGATCGCCGCAGCCGCATCCGCATTGCCGCGCGCCCGCTCCTCGATCACCCGCTCCAGCATCGAGACCGCGAAGGTCACGCCCGCGGCCTTCACGGCCTGCAGGTCGATGGGCGCGAGAAGCCAGGGCTTGGCCGGATTGCGCCCATCCGCCGGCGTGTTCGCCAGAACGTCGTCGAGGCCCCCGATGCGCTCACCTTGAGCGCCGCGCAGCGAACCGGCCGGGTCGTCGGTCTCGCAGAGGTCCCGCACGGTCGGGAAGCTTCGCGTGATGTCCACCACGCCCTCGTCGCGGATGGCCACGACGGCGGGTCCGTTGACCTCCGGGCGCCAGACGCGCCCCACGAGCGCACCGGCGGTGCCGTCCTGGGGGAGGGGCGAGGCGGTCAGGAGCGAGGGCATGCGGGAGATCTCGGGCGATTCGGGTGAGGGAACAGGTTGGCTCTAAGGGAAGGGCAGGGCGGAGGCCAGGGCTCAAGCTGCGCTCTGCTCGGAAGGCGGCCCTGCAGCGCGCGCATCGGCGAAGACCTCCGGATGGGCGGCGGAAAAGCGCTCAAGCTCCTCCATCACGCCTTCCAGGTGGTCCTCCATGGCCTTGCGGGCCGCCTCCGCGTCCCGCGCGCGAATCGCCGCCACGATGGCGCGATGTTCGGAGAGCGTGACCGCATGGCGGCGAGGGGACGAGAGGAGGCGGCGCACGCGGTCGACGTTCCCCCGCGACGCTTCGATCACCGCGGAAACGCGGGCGAGGCCCAAGCCGTCCACCAGGATTTCATGGAAGACGAGGTCGAGGGCATAGAACCCCGGCCGGTCGCCCCGGCGCACGGCGGCGGCCTGGGCCTCCAGGTTCTCGTCGAGAGCCGCGACCAGGGCGTCGGGCAGGCGGTCCGCCGCCATCGCGGCGACCGCCGCTTCGAGCGCGCGGCGGATCAGCATGGCCTCGACGATCTCCGACAGCCGGATGCGCGCCGCCCGGGTGCCCCGCTGGGGCAGGATCTCCACCAGCCCCTCCGCCGCAAGGCGCCCCAGCGCCTCGGACACGGGGAAACGCGACACGCCCAATCGCGCGCAGACGAGAGCCTTGTCGATGAACTCGCCCGGCTGGAAATCGAGGCCTACAATGGCCGCGCGCAGGACGCGTTCGACCTTGGCGGTGGTCTCCCCCCGCGGTCCGCGCTCGAAGGAGGGCAGGAAAGAATAGGCCGCCCCCTTGTCGTTCTGATCGATCATAGTAGCATGTTAGTCGAACACGCGGGGCGATGCTACCGTCTCGCGTGGGCTAGATGCAGCAGGTCAAGAGCCTGCTAAGCTCGACGAAGAGCCGGTCGCCGATCCGGCCGATCTGGAAGAACCCTTGGAGGAACCCTGCCCATGATGTCCCTGACGCGCCGCATCACCCTCGGCCTTCTCGCGGCCGCTGCCCTAGCGATCCCGGCCCTGCCGGCGAGCGCCCAGACGAAGCTCAAATGGGCCCACGTCTACGAGACCTCCGAGCCCTATCATAAGTGGGCGCTCTGGGCCGGCGAGGAATTCAAGAAGCGCACCAACGGCAAGTACGACATCGAGGTCTTCCCAGCCTCGTCGCTCGGCAAGGAGAGCGACATCAACGAGGGCCTGTCGCTCGGCACGGTGGACATCATCTACACCGGCCAGCTCTTCGCCGGCCGCGCCCACGGCCCGCTGGCGATCGGCGGCGCGCCCTTCATGTTCCGCGACTTCGGTCACTGGAACGCCTTCCGCAAGGGCGACCTCTTCAAGGAGCTCGGCCAGGGCTACGAGAAGAAGACCGGCCACCGGGTCGTGAGCCTCACCTATTACGGCGAGCGCCACGTGACCGCGAACCGCGACGTCAACAAGCCCGAAGACATGAAGGGCATGAAGATCCGCGTGCCGGACGCGCCGCTCTACACCATGTTCCCGCGCGCCGTCGGCGCCAATCCGACCCCGATCGCCTTCGCGGAAGTGTATCTCGCGCTCTCGCAGGGCGTGGTGGACGCGCAGGAGAACCCGCTCGTCACGATCCAAGCCAAGAAATTCCACGAGGTTCAGAAGAACATCGTGCTCACCGGCCACATCACCGACGCGCTGCTCACCATCGTGTCGGGCGGCACCATGAAGCGCCTCTCGGCGGACGAGCAGAAGATCCTCACGGAAGTGCTGGCTCAGGCCGCCGACAAGTGCACCGACGACATCGTCAAGATGGAGAAGGAGCTCGGCGAGTGGTTCAAGACCCAGGGCAAAAACGTCGTGAAGGTGGACCGCGCCCCGTTCCGCGAGGCCGTGGTGAAGCTCCACACCGGCTCCGACGCCACCTGGGACAAGGCCACCTATGACCGCCTCCAGGCGATCCAGTCGGCGACGAACTAATCCCGGTTCCCTCTCCCCGCACGCGGGGAGAGGGCCCCCGCAGCAGCCCTCATCCTGAGGAGGCCGCAGGCCGTCTCGAAGGACGAGGGCGTCTCCAGCGGAGCAGGCTGGATCCGGTCTCCTCGTCCTTCGAGACGTTCGCTTCGCGAACCCTCAGGATGAGGAGACCTCCCATTGAGCATCGAAGGTTCGCGTCTGATGCAATCCTCCACCACCCAAGCCCTCGGCACCGGTCACGTGCCGCCCTCGACCGCGCCCGGCGCGGCAGCACCCGTCGACGAAGGGCTGCGCGACGTGGACGTGCTGTTCGAGGAATGGCAGGAGCAAGAGGCCCATGTGGACCTCTCGGACCTCAACTGGACGGACATCGTCGTCTTCCTCCTGTTTTGGGGCTTGTTCGCCGTCGTTTTCCTCCAATTCTACACCCGCTACGTGCTGAACGACTCGCTCGGCTGGACCGAGGAGATCGCGCGTTACCTGCTCATCCTGGTCACGTTCGTCGGCTCCATCATGGCCATGCGCAAAGGATCGCATATCGCGGTCGAGGCGCTGCTGGTGTTCCTGCCCAAGGAAGCCAAGCACTGGAATCTCGTGGTGGTGGACGGCGTCGTGGCGATCTTCTGCGGCGCCATGGCCTGGTATGCCTACGAGCTCGGCGACCGAGCGCCGGGCTACATGGTCTCCATCGATATCCCGAAGGGCTACATGTACTGGTGCGTGGCCGCGGCTCTGGCCGGCATCACGGTCCATGCCGCCGCCCGCTTCGTGCGCCGCCTGCGCCGGCGCGAGGCGGATGTGGCTCACACGCTCATTCTCGACTAACGGCCTGAGGTCCTTCGCATGCTGATCGCCGTTATGACTATCGCGCTGATCGTGATGATCGCGATCGGCGTCCCCGTCGCCATCGCGCTCGCGGGCTCGTCGCTGCTCTTCCTGTTCCTCGCCAACATCACGGGCGAGATGACGGTGCCGCTCATCACGGTAATCCACCGCATGGTGAACGGGGTGGATTCCTTCCCGCTCCTCGCGGTGCCGTTCTTCATCATGGCCGGCAACCTGATGAACTCCGCCGGCATCACGAAGCAGATCTACGACTTCGCCGTGGCCGCGGTCGGCTGGCTGAAGGGCGGCCTCGGGCACGTGAACGTGGCGGGCTCAGTGATCTTCGCGGGCATGTCGGGTACGGCGGTCGCCGATGCCGGGGGGCTCGGCACCATCGAGATCAAGGCCATGCGCGACCATGGCTACGACACAAAATTCGCGGTCGGCCTCACGGCGGCGTCCTCCACCATCGGTCCGATCATTCCGCCCTCGCTGCCGCTGGTAATCTACGGCGTTGCCGCAAACGCCTCGATCAACGCCCTCTTCGTCGCCGGCATCGTGCCGGGGCTCATCATGGCGGTGTTCCTGTCGGGCGCAGTGTGGCTCTACGCCCACCGCAACGGCGTGGGGCGCGATGCGAGCTTCCACTTCGGCCGTCTCGGCTGGTCGTTCCTCAATGCCTTCCTGCCCCTGCTCACGCCCGCCATCATCATCGGCGGCATGAGCTTCGGGCTGTTCACGCCGACGGAGGCGGCGGTGTGCGCCTGCGCCTATGCGCTGCTGCTCTCGGTGGTGGTGCATCGCGGCTTCAACGTGATCCTCGCCGCGCAGGGGCACCGGGCCCGTTATTCGGTGCTGTCGCTCCGCCAGTTCATCCGCGTCACCATGGACACGGTGGAGACCACCGCCGTGGTGCTCCTCATCGTGGCCGGCGCCTCGATCTTCGGCTGGGTGCTCACGACGACGCGCACCACCGACGCCCTGGGCCAGTGGATCATCACCTTCGCCAGCGATCCGATCACGTTCCTGATCCTCGTGAACGTGTTCCTGCTGATCGTCGGCTGCTTCATGGAGACCATCGCGGCGATCACGATTCTCACCCCCGTGCTGCTGCCGGTGGCCATCAAGCTTGGCATCGATCCCGTGCATTTCGGGCTCATCATGGTGCTGAACCTGATGATCGGGCTCCTGACACCGCCGGTCGGCATGGTGCTCTACGTGCTCGCGCGCGTGGCGCGCATTTCCTTCGAAGATGCCGTCAGGGCCTGCGCGCCCTGGCTCATCCCGCTCCTCCTCGTCCTTCTTCTCATCACATTCGTCCCCGAGACGGTGCTGTGGCTCCCCCGCACCCTCAAAGAACTCGGTTATCTTTAGGAATTTCAGTCAGATGAACGCGCCCGTTAAGCCCGCGCCCCGCACCGTCCGCCTCCATGCGGACGACAACGTCGCCATCGCCATCGACATCGTCCAGCAGGGCGATACCGCCGCTGGCCTCACCGCCCGCGAACGGATCCTGCGCGGCCACAAGATGGCCGTGACGCCGATCCGCGAGGGCGAGCCGATCCGCAAGTTCAGCCAGATCATCGGCTTCGCGAAGAGCCACATCGCGCCGGGCGAATGGGTGCACGAGCATAACGTCGGCCTGCACGAGTTCGAGCGCGACTACCGCTTTGCCGAGGATGCCCGCGACGACGATCTCCTGCCCCCGGAACTGCGCGCCACCTTCCAGGGCTATCGGCGCGATACGGGCAAAACGGGCACGCGCAACTATCTCGGCATCCTCACCTCGGTGAACTGCTCGGCCTCCGTCGCGCGCTTTGCCGCGGCAGAAGTGGAGCGCTCCGGCATCCTCGACGATTATCCCGGTATCGACGGCGTCGTCGCCATCGTGCACGGCACGGGCTGCGGGCACGCGGCCTATGGCGAGGGCTTCGAGGTCCTGCGCCGCACCCAATGGGGCTATGCGAGCCACCCGAATTTCGCCGGCGTCGTGATGGTGGGCCTGGGCTGCGAAGTATTCCAGATCGGCCGCATGAAGCAGGAATACGGCCTGCAGGAAACCGACACCTTCCGGACCATGACGATCCAGGAGACCGGGGGCACGCGCAAGACCGTGGAGGCGATCTCGTCGGCCATCCGCGACATGATCCCGATCGCCGCGCGGGCCAAACGCGAAACGCGCCCCGCATCCGAGATCGTGCTGGCGCTGCAATGCGGCGGCTCGGACGGGCACTCCGCGCTGACCGCCAACCCCGCGCTCGGCGCCGCCTCCGATCTCCTCGTGCGGCATGGGGGCACGTCGATCCTCTCGGAGACGCCGGAGATCTATGGGGCCGAGCATCTGCTCACCCGCCGCGCCGCCACGCGCGAGGTCGGCGAGAAGCTCGTCGCCCGCATCCGCTGGTGGGAGGAGTACACCGCCAAGAACGGCGGCGAGATGAACAACAACCCGTCGCCCGGCAACAAGGCCGGCGGCCTCACCACGATCCTCGAAAAGTCCCTCGGCGCCGCCGCCAAGGGCGGGCAATCGACCCTGCGCGCGGTGTACGAATACGCCGAGCAGGTCAAGGAACACGGCTTCGTCTACATGGACACGCCGGGCTACGATCCCGTGGCCGCCACGGGCCAGGTAGCGGGCGGGGCGAACCTCATCGCCTTCACGACCGGCCGCGGCTCTGCCTTCGGCGCCAAGCCGGCGCCGTCCATCAAGCTCGCCACCAATTCCGATGTCTACCGCCGCATGGAGGAAGACATGGACATCAATTGCGGCGACATCCTCGAGGGGGTGTCGGTGGAGGAGAAGGGCCGGGAGATCTTCGACACGGTCCTGCGCGTCGCGTCCGGCGAGCACACCAAGTCCGAGGACCTCGGCTACGGCGACCTCGAATTCGTGCCCTGGCAGATCGGCGCCACCATGTAGGTGTCTTCTCCCTCTCCCCTTGAGGGCGAGGGTGGCCCTCGCGTGAGCGAGGGTCGGGAGAGGGGGAGCGATGGTGCAAGAGGCACCTGAGCGGTCCATCCTGCAATCACCCCCAACCCCCGAGCCCCTCTCCGCAAGGGGGGATGGGAAATCGCCTGGATGGAACCGCTACGCCCTCTCGCGACTTCGGCACTGGCGCGCAATCTGCGTTCCAGGGTGTGAAATGAGCTCGACCACGCACGTGCCGGAGGGCGGCAGCGTTCCGACCGACGATCTGCCGGAAGCCAACGAGGCGGCACCGCTCGATGCGCTCATCATCGGCGGGGGCCCGGCGGGGCTCACGGCCGCGATCTATCTTGCCCGCTTCCGGCGCCGCTTCGGCCTCGTCGATTCCGGCCACAGCCGCGCTTCCTGGATTCCGCGTTCCCACAACCACCCCGGCTTTCCGGACGGCGTCGGCGGCATCGAGCTCTTGCAGCGCATGCGCGAGCAGCTGGCCGGCCACGGCGGCGAGGTGCTCTCCGGCTCCGCGACTTCGCTCTCCGTGCGCGAGGACAACCTGTTCTCGGCGGTCGTGAACGGCGAGACCCTCATCGCCTCGCATGTGATCCTCTGCACGGGGGTGGTCGATATCGAGCCGCCGCTGCCGAACGCGCTCGAGGCGGTGCGCCGCGGCCTCGTGCGGCAATGCCCGATCTGCGACGGCTACGAGATGATCGACAAGAAGCTCGTGGTCATCGGGCGCGGCACCGCGGGTTTGGGCGAGGCGCTGTTCCTGCGCACCTATACGCCCGACATCACCCTCGTGACGCTCGGCGACAAGCTCGACCTCTCGCCCGAGAACTGGCAGCGCTTGGAGGAGGCCGGCATCCGCACGGTGGAGACGCCCCTGGCCGACATCACCTGCGACCGGGAGCGCATCGCCCGCCTCGATTTCCAGGATGGCGGCACGCTCGCCTTCGACGCCATCTATTCGGCGCTCGGCACCCATCCCCGCGCTGATCTTGCGGCCATGCTCGGCGTCAACCTGCAATCCGACCGCCGCATCGTCACCGACAGCCACCAGCGCACCTCCATCGACGGGTGCTACGCGGCGGGCGACATCGTGACGGGTCTGAACCAGATCGGCGTCGCGATGGCGCAGGGCGAGGTCGCGGCGGTGGACATCCACAACCGCCTGCGGTCGCGCGAAGGGCTGAGGCTCGCGAACTGACGGATCGGCCGATCCAACCCATCCCCTCATCCTGAGGAGGCGCGGGGCGCCGTCTCGAAGGATCCTCCAGGACCCTCGCGCGAACTGGACCCCTCCCTTCGAGACGCACCCTTCGGGTGCTCCTCAGGAGGAGTGAGGGTGGGGGCGGCGAAGCTCGCGCTACGCCGAAGCGTCCCAGTTCACCCGGATGCGATAGGCCTCGCCCATCTCCGCGACCTGGAGCAGCTTTCGTTCGAGCAGCGACCAGTCGTCGGAGGCCGCGATGGGCGCCCAGATCGCCTCCACCTCGTCGATGAGCATGGTGCAGGGCGCCGGGCGCTGGAAGAAGTAGGGCAGGTCGAGCCGGGCCGCATCCACGGGCTCGAACGGCTCCAACGCAGCGCGCACCGCCTCGAAGGCGGGCGTCCCATAGAGCGCCGCTGACGGGCTCGCCTTGGCGCGCGCCTCGCTCGCCAGGCCCCCATACCAGTCGAAGAAGGTCTGCTCGAAGGGCGCCTTCGACTCGCTCAAGAAGATCCAGAACGTCCGCGCCAGCACGGCGTCGGCCTGCTGGCCCGCCGACCGCAATCCGAGCCGCCGCAGCAGGGCGTTCGGGAACTCCCGATGCAGGACGGGCTCGAAGGTCCCGAGCGTCTTCTCCAGATCCGCCTGCGGCGCCAGGGGCAGCAGGCATTCGGCGAGACGCGTGAGGTTCCACAGCAGGGTGTCGGGCTGGCGTCCGTAGGCATAGAGCCCCGTCTCGTCGAAATAGGCGGCCGTGAAGGCCGGGTCGTAGGTGGGCAGCCAGCGCCAGGGGCCGTAATCGAAGCTCTCGCCCGTGATGTTGATGTTGTCGGTGTTGAGCACCCCGTGCACGAAGCCCGCGGCCATCCATTGGGCGCCCATGCGCGCCACGCGCCGGCACACCTCCTCCAGGAACGCCAGGATGCGGGCGGGCTCCTCCTCCCGCCAGCAATCGGGCAGGTAGGTGCGGATCGCGTGTTCCACCAGGCGCCGGATGTTGTCGGGCTCGTCGAGGTAGAGGAAGCGCTGGAAGGTGCCGATCCGCAGATGCGAATGCGACAGGCGCACCAGCACCGCGGCCCGGGTCGGGGAGGGCTCGTCGTGGCGCTGAAGGTGCTCGCCGGTCTCGACGAGGGAGAAGGATTTCGAGGTTTCGACGCCTTGCGCCTCCAGCATCTCGGTGGCCAGCACCTCGCGCACGCCGCCCTTCAGGGTCAGCCGCCCGTCGGCCCCGCGGGACCAGGGCGTCTGGCCCGAGCCCTTGGTGGCGAGGTCGAGGAGCCGCCCGTCCTGAAGGTCGTGGAGCTGCGCGAAGAGGAAGCTGCGCCCGTCGCCGAGCTGCGGGTTGTAGTGGCGGAACTGGTGCCCGTGATAGCGCAGGGCCATGGGCTGGGGGAACGAGCCGGGCAGGGGCTCGAAACGCCCGAAATGGGCGATCCATTCCTCGTCCGCGAGCCCGCTCAAGCCCACCCGCTCCGCCCAGCGCTGGTTGCGGTGTCGGATGATGTGCTGCGGGAACCGCGCCGCCGCCACGACGTCGAAGAAGTCCGGCCCGAGATCGGCGTGCCGGGTGGAGGGACGGTAGGCGGGGCTCAGCGGCATGCGGCACCTCTTAGCGGGTTCCACTCCAATCAATAACGGCCTGAAAGGTTCAAAAGCCGCGAAAGCTATGCGCTGGGCGCGGGGGCCCCTCCCTTGATCGGGCGCTCTTTCTCCGCCAGATGAGCCGCTAAGCCTGCGCCGATGAAACCGGCTTCTGTCCTGGCCGTTTTCTGAGGCTATGCCGTTCCGCTGCTGGAGTGATCCTTCTCCCGTGCTCAATCCCGGTGTGCGGGCCCTGCCCGCCGTCACGTCCCTGACTGCCGATCCGGGTGAACGGGTGATGCCGGCTGCTGCGCCGCTTTATGCCGGCTCCCGCGGGGTGAATGGGTGATGCCCGTTGCCGGCACCCACGACCACGTTCTGGTCGCCCTCTCGGTTCTGATCGCCGCCTTCGCGTCCTACACCGCGCTCGATCTCGCCGGCCGCGTGCAGACCGCGCGGGGCAGGGCCTACGGCCTCTGGCTCGCCGCGGCAGCAATCGCCATGGGCGGCGGCATCTGGTCCATGCACTTCATCGCCATGCTGGCCTTCAGCATGCCGGTGCACGTGGATTACGACATCGGCCTCACCCTGTTCTCCCTCGCTCTGCCCATCGCCGTGACCGGATTGGGCTTCTGGCTGATCGGGCGCCGGTCCGCCAGCTGGCCTGTGCTGATCGTCACCGGCATCGTCATGGGCATCGGCATTGCGGCGATGCACTACATCGGCATGGCGGCGATGCGGATGCGGGCGGATCTGGGCTACGACAGCTTTTTCGCCGCTCTCTCCATCCTGATCGCGATCGGAGCCTCCACGGTGGCCCTGTGGCTCGCGGCGCGCAAGACCAGCGCCGGGCAGCGGGTGCTCGCGGCGGGCGTCATGGGCCTCGCGGTGTCGGGCATGCACTACACCGCCATGCAGGCGGCGGTGTTCACGGCCCACTCGGCCGTCGACGAAGCCGCCGGCCATGCCACCCTCGCGCAAAGCAACCTCGCCCTGGGGGTGGCGGGCGTCACGTTCATGATCCTCCTGCTCGGGCTCGTGGCCTCGCTCCTGGGCCGCACGCAGGCCACCGACGCCATCGGGGATCCGGAGGCTGTCGCCACCCACTTCCAGCGCGTGCCGCGCTATTTCCTGGCCCTCCTCGTCGCCTCGGTGCTTGTCCCGGCCGTGGTCCTGGGCCTCGCGGCCTGGCAGAACTGGCACCAGCTCGAGGCCACTGCCGAGGAGCGGGCGCAACGCACCGTCGGCCTCATGGCCGAGCACGCCCTCAAGGTGTTCGAGAACAACGAGCAGCTCCTGAGCCGCATCGACGAGCGGCTGCGGAACATGACTCCGGAGCAGATCGCTTCGCCCGAAATCGCCCAATATTTCACGCGCCTCGCCAACGAGGCCGACCACGTGGAGGGCGTCGGCCTCGTGGGTGCCGACGGGCGCCTGCTCACGGTCAGCGACAGCTTCCCGGTCCCGCCCATCGACCTTCGCGACCGCGAATACGTGACCGGTGCCATCGCGGCCGCGGGACGAACCCATGTGGCGGCGCCGGTCCGCGGACAGATCAGCGGGCAGAACCTGTTCCGCATGGCGCGCCTGCGGAGCATGGGCGACGGGAGCCCCGGCGGGGTGCTCTTCGCCTCCATGGCGCCTGAATACTTCGTGCGTTTCTACCGCTCCGTCACGGCGGGCGACGATTCGGTCACCATGGGCCGTGCCGACGGCACCGTCCTGGTGCGCGATCCCCCGGTGACCACCGGCGTCGAGGTCATGAGCCCGCAAAGCGGCTTCATGCGAGGCATCTCCCGGGTGGATCGCGGGCTTTACCGCACCACCTCCGAGCTCGACCGCATCACGCGCATCCATGCCTATCAGCGCATCGGCTCCTATCCCGTTTACGTGAGCTACGGCCTGAGCCTCGCCGGCGTCGCCCGTGAATGGCGCGCGAACCTCCTCACCTTCGGCTTCATCGCCGCCCTTGCGGCGCTCTCGCTCTCGTCCCTGAGCCTCTTCGCGCTCCGCGCCGCCCGCCAGGAACGGCGCATCTTCGCCCGCTGGCAGGAGGAAACGGGCCGCCGCGAAACCGCGGAAGAAGCGCTGCGGCAATCGCAGAAGATGGAGGCGGTGGGCCAGCTCACCGGCGGCATCGCGCACGATTTCAACAACCTGCTCACCGTCGTGATCGGCAACCTCGACTTCGCGGCCCGTGCGGTCGAGGGCTCGAACCTGCCGAAGGCCCATCGCAACATCGAGGCCGCGCGGCAGGGCGCGCAGCGGGCGGCCGGCCTCACGCATCGGCTCCTCGCGTTCTCCCGCCGCCAGCCGCTGCAGCCCCAGGCCGTCAACCTCAACCGGCTCGTCGGCGGCATGTCCGATCTCTTCCGGCGGACGCTTGGCGAGCGGATCACCGTTGAGACCGTGCTCGCCGGCGGGCTGTGGCTCACGAACGCCGACCAGAACCAGCTCGAAAGCGCGCTCCTCAATCTCGTCATCAATGCCCGCGACGCCATGCCGGGCGGCGGCAAGCTCACCATCGAGACCGCGAACTGCCACCTCGACGAGGGTTATGCCCAGGCGAACGCGGAGGTTCAGCCGGGCCAGTACGTGATGGTTGCGGTGACCGATACAGGCACCGGCATGCCGCGCGAGGTCCTGGAGAAGGTGTTCGAACCCTTCTTCACCACCAAGGAGGTCGGCCAGGGCACGGGCCTCGGCCTCTCCATGGTCTACGGCTTCGTGAAGCAATCGGGCGGGCACGTGAAGATCTACAGCGAGCCCGGCCAGGGCACGACGGTGAACATCTACCTGCCGCGCCTGATCGGCGAGGAGGTCTTGGACGAACGCGAGAGCCGCGAGCTCCCCCGAGCCGAAGCGCGGGAAACCGTGCTGGTGGTGGAGGACGACAACGACGTGCGCGCCTATTCGGTGGAAAGCCTCGCCACGCTCGGCTACCGCGTGCTGGAGGCGCGCGATGCGAACTCGGCCCTCGCGACGCTGCAATCGCAGGAATCCGTGACGCTGCTCTTCACCGATATCGGCCTGCCGGGCCTCGATGGGCGCCAGCTTGCCGAAGAGGTGGATCGCCTGCGCCCCGACCTGCCGGTGCTCTTCACCACCGGCTACGCCCGCAATGCCGTCGTGCACAACAACGTGCTGGATCAGGGTGTCCACCTGCTCACCAAGCCGTTCACGACGGAGCAGCTCGCCAACAAGGTGCGCGTGGTGATCCGGGAGGCGAACGAGCGCAAGGGGGCCGCCGGCGCTTGACTCTCGGGGGTCCGGGGCTCAACGGAACCCTCCCGGACCGAGAGACCCCCATGACCGACCAAGCTCCCGTCGCCATCGTGACCGCCGCCAGCAAGGGCATGGGCGCCGCCATCGCCCGCGAGCTCGCCGGCCGCGGCTACCGCCTCGTGCTGATGGCGCGCTCGGAAGGGATCGAGGCCCTGGCCGACGAACTCGGCGGAGCGGCGCTGCGGGGCTCGGTGACGGAGCCCGCCGATCTGGAGCGCCTCGTGGCGCTCGCCATGGAACGCTTCGGCCGCATCGATGCGGTGGTGAACCACACGGGCCATCCGCCGAAGGGCGATCTCCTCGCCATCCCGGATGCGGACTGGCATCTCGGCCTCGACGTGGTGCTCATGAACGTGGTCCGCATGAGCCGCCTCGTGACGCCGATCATGGCGGGGGCGGGGGGCGGCGCCATCGTCAACATGTCGAGCTTCGCGGCCTTCGAGCCGGACCCGGATTTCCCGGTCTCCGCGGCGCTGCGCACGGCGCTCGCCGCTTTCACCAAGCTGTATGCCGACCGCTATGCCCGCGAGGGCATCCGCATGAACAACGTCCTGCCGGGCTTCATCGACAGCCTGCCCGAAAAGCCGGAGCGCAGGGCACGGATTCCGCTGCAGCGCTACGGCTCCGTCGAGGAGATCGCCAAGACGGTGGCGTTCCTGCTGTCGCGGGATGCCGGCTACATCACGGGACAGAACATCATGGTGGATGGCGGCCTCGTGCGGGGCCTCTAGCATCTCCGGAAAGGTGGGCGGGCGACCATGTCGCAAACGGTTCTGATCACGGGCGCCAGCCGCGGCATCGGCCGCGCCGCCGCCATCCTCGCAGGCAAGCGCGGCTGGTCGGTCGGCGTCAACTACGTGGGTGAGCGAGCGGCTGCCGAGGCCACCGTCGCGGCCGTCGTCGAGGCCGGCGGACGCGCCGTGGCGCTCCAGGGCGATGTGGCCGTGGAGGCCGACGTGATCGCGGTCTTCGATGCGGCGGAGCGGGCGCTCGGCCCCCTCACAGGGGTGGTGGTGAATGCCGGCATCGTGGCTCCGGCCGCCCCTTTGATGGACATGGGCGTCGAGCGCATGCGCCGCGTCTTCGAGGTCAACGCCATCGGGGCTTATCTCTGCGCCCGCGAGAGCGCCCGCCGGCTGGCGCGGAGCCGGGGCGGGCAGGGCGGCTCCATCGTCCTCGTCTCCTCCATTGCGGCACGGCTCGGCTCGCCCTTCGAGTTCGTGGATTATGCGGGCTCCAAGGCCGCGGTGGACGCGCTCACCATCGGCCTCGCCAAGGAGATGGCGACAGAGGGAGTGCGGGTGAATGCCGTGCGTCCGGGGCTCACCGCGACCGACATCCACGCCAGCGGCGGCCAGCCCGACCGCGCGGAGCGGCTCGGCGCGACCACGCCCATGGGGCGGGCCGGGCGCCCGGAAGAGATCGCGGAGGCGATCGTCTGGTTCCTGAGCGACGCCGCCTCCTACGCCACCGGCTCGTTCCTCGACGTCTCGGGCGGGCGCTAGGTCCCATCGGAACAAGTCCTCCGGCCCTGCCGTTGGTGTGAATCTTCGAAGCCTCTCAGGGCTTTAAGCATTCACGCGAGGCAACGCCATGGCCGATCTCCTCTTCAAGCGTCGCGGACGCGAGGACAACATTGCGGACGCCGTGCGGCTTGTCCGCGAGGCCGCCGAGCCGCTGCCGGACATCGCCGACGAGGCCTTCGGGGCGATGTTCGACCGCTTCGCGGACGCCAAGGTGGTGCTGTTGGGGGAGGCCACCCATGGCACCTCCGAGTTCTACCGCGCCCGCGCCGCGATCACGAAGCGCCTCATCGCCCATCACGGCTTCACCATCGTGGCGGTCGAGGCGGATTGGCCGGATGCCGCCCGCATCGATTCTTACGTGCGCCATCACGAGCGCGAGCCGGACGAGGAGGAGGCGTTCTCCCGCTTCCCGCAATGGATGTGGCGCAACGAGGAGGTCGCGGAGCTCACCCACTGGATGCGCGCCCACAACGAGGCGCTGCCGATGGAGCGCCGCGCCGAGTTCCGCGGGCTCGACGTCTACAGCCTCGGTTCCTCGATCCAGGCCGTCTTGGGATACCTCGACAAGGTGGACCCCGACGCCGCCAAGGATGCGCGCGGGCGCTACGGCTGCCTGAGCCCCTGGCAGGCCGATCCCGCCCGCTATGGCCGCGCCGTGTTCACCGGTCGCAAGACCCCCTGCGATCAGGCGCTGCTCGACCAGCTTCGCGACATGCTCGACAGCCGCATGGAATACCTGGACGGCGATCCGGAAGCCTTTTTCGATGCCGAGCAGAACGCGCGCATCGTGCATGCGGCCGAGCACTATTACCGCATCATGTACGAGGGCTCGACCGAGTCCTGGAACGTGCGCGACCGGCACATGTTCGATACGCTCCAGCGCCTGCTGCGCCGCCGCGGGGAGGGCGTCAAAGCTGTCGTGTGGGCGCACAATTCCCACATCGGCAACGCCTCCGCGACCGCGATGGGTTGGCAGGGCGAGTTCAACATCGGCGAGCTCTGCCGCACCGCTTACGGCAACGACGCGGTGCTCGTCGGCTTCGGCACCGACCGGGGCACGGTGGCGGCCGCGAGCGACTGGGACGAGCCCATGGAGATCAAGAACGTTCGTCCGGTGCTGGCCGAGAGCCACGAGCGCGTCTTCCGCGACGCGGGTCTGTCCCGCTCCCTCACGGATTGGCGCCGCACCGACCGGGCGGAGCTTCGCGCCGCGCTCTCCCACCCGCGGCTCGAGCGCGCCATCGGCGTGATCTACCGCCCCGAGACCGAGCGCTACAGCCACTACTTCGAGGCCGTGATGGCCGACCAGTTCGACGCCTTCGTGTGGTTCGAGGAGACCCGTGCCGTGACGCCCCTCAAGCCCGGTCACGGCACGGGTCTGCCGGAAACCTACCCGTTCGGGCTGTAGCACCGCGCCTCCTAGGCACGCAGCCTGTTCGGGTTGTCGCAACGCGCCACCTGAGCACGCAGGCTGTTCGGGCTGTCGCACCCCTCTCGGCCGGGCACGCAGGCTGTTCGGGCTGTAAGTCCGCCCCAACTGTGGACGCGGGGGCCGTGCGCGCAGCGCAGCCCTGCACGGCAGCCTCTCCTCTGGCGGGAGGCAGGCCGGCATAGGATGAGTGGGGCCGTCGCCCACGGTTCGAGTTCCTGCCCTCCCATGCACGGCACCCCTCCCAAGCGGTCGCGTCTCGGCCTGCTGCTCACCGCCTATGTGGCCTTCATCGGCCTCGGCCTGCCCGATGCCGTCACGGGCGTCGCCTGGCCCTCCATGCGCGACACCTTCGGGCGCGATCAGTCGGGCCTGGGCCTGATCCTGGCCGCCGTTGCGGCGGGGTACCTCGCCTCGAGCGCCTTCGCGGGCGCCCTTGTCCAACGGCTGCGGATCGGAAACCTGCTGGTGCTCAGCAGCCTCGTCGTCATCGCGGGGCTGATCGGCTGGGCGACGACGCCTTCCTGGCTGCTGCTCCTCGCCTGTGCGCCCCTGCTGGGCCTCGGCGGCGGGGCCATCGACGCCGCGCTCAACCTCTATGTGGCCACCCGGTTCGGCCCGCGTCAGCTCAACTGGCTCCATGCCTTCTACGGGATCGGCGCGACGGCGGGCCCGCTTCTCATGACGGCGGCTCTTGCCGCACCCGGCGGAACCTGGCGGTGGGGCATCCTGACGACGGCGCTCGTTCTCGTCCCGCTGGCGGGCGTCTATGCCGTCACGCGGCGCCGCTGGGACGCCGATATGGCCGAGAGCGGCACCGACCCGGCCGCGCCGAACCCCGGCGAGGCCG
This sequence comes from Microvirga sp., assembly GCA_035944635.1. Classification (GTDB taxonomy): domain Bacteria; phylum Pseudomonadota; class Alphaproteobacteria; order Rhizobiales; family Beijerinckiaceae; genus Microvirga. Next base: position 12,684 of record DASZAZ010000012.1, on the reverse strand, counting down.
AGCCCGCGACCATGGTCCACACCCTGCGGCAGGGTCGGGTCCGGCTCCAGATCGCGGCGTTCTTCGTCCTCACCGGGTTCGAGGCGACGGCGGGCCAGTGGAGCTTCACGGTCATGACGGAGGCGAGGGGCTTGGGCACCGCACTCGCCGGAGCCTGGGTGGGCGCCTTCTGGGCCGCCTTCACCATGGGCCGCATCTCCGCGGGCTTCGCGGTGCAGCGGATCGGAAGCGTTCGCTTGACCCGCCTCGGGGCGGTCGGAGCCGCCCTGGGCGCCGCGCTTTTCGCGCTCAACCCCACCCCCGTCCTCGGCGGCCTCGGGCTTGTGCTCATGGGCCTGAGCATCGCCCCTCTCTTCCCGGGGCTCATGGCCGAAACGCCCCGTCGCCTCGGCCTCGGGTTGGCTGCGCATGCGGTGGGCTTCCAGGTCAGCGGCGCCATTCTGGGCGTGGCCGTGATCCCGGCCCTGGCGGGCCTGGCGGCGGATGCCTTCGGCCTTCAGGCCGTGACCGTCGTTCTGCTCGCGGTCGGCGTCGTGTTCCTCGCCCTCAACGAAGCGCTGATCAGGCTTCTCGATCGGTCCCGTTGAGCGGCTGACAGGGGCAGGGGCGGCGCCGCCTGCCTTGCCCCTGTCATGCGCCCCTGCTAACGGAGCGCCCAACTCCATCCATCGCTAGCCAGCAGAGCAGGGCGTCCTCCGTGTCCCGTCAGTTCATCTATCACATGCGTGGCCTCACCAAGGCCTATCCGAACGGCAAGAAGGTTCTCGAGAACATCCACCTGTCGTTCTATCCCGACGCCAAGATCGGCGTGCTCGGCGTCAACGGCGCGGGTAAGTCGACCCTGCTGCGCATCATGGCCGGCATCGACAAGGAATGGTCCGGCGAGGGCTGGGTCGCAGAAGGCGCCCGCGTCGGCTACCTGCCCCAGGAGCCGCAGCTCGATCCGACCAAGAACGTGCGCGAGAACGTGATGGAAGGCGTCGCCCCGCAGCGCGCCATCCTCGAGCGCTACAACGATCTCGCCATGAACTACTCCGACGAGACCGCGGACGAGATGACCCGGCTCCAAGACGAGATCGAGGCCAAGGGCCTGTGGGATCTCGATTCCAAGGTCGATCAGGCCATGGATGCCCTGCGCTGCCCGCCGGACGACTGGCCCGTGGATAAGCTCTCGGGCGGCGAGAAGCGCCGCGTGGCGCTCTGCAAGCTGCTGCTCGAACAGCCCGAGCTCCTGCTCCTCGACGAGCCCACCAACCACCTCGACGCCGAGACGACGGCGTGGCTGGAGGGTCATCTGCGCTCCTATCCGGGCGCGATCCTCATCGTGACCCACGACCGCTACTTCCTCGACAACGTGACGAGCTGGATCCTCGAACTCGATCGCGGCCGCGGCATCCCTTACGAGGGCAACTACTCGTCCTGGCTTGGCCAGAAGCAGAAGCGCTTGGAGCAGGAGGGCCGCGAGGAAGCCGCCCACAAGCGCACCATCGAGCGCGAGCGCGAATGGGTGTCGGCCTCGCCCAAGGCCCGTCAGGCGAAGTCCAAGGCCCGTATCCAGCGCTACGAGGACCTCGTCGCCAAGGCGAACGAGAAGGGGCCGACCACCGCCCAGATCATCATCCCGATCGCGGAGCGCTTGGGCCAAAACGTCATCGAGTTCGACGGGTTGAAAAAGGCCTTCGGGGACAAGCTCCTCATCGACGGCCTCTCCTTCAAGCTGCCGCCCGGCGGCATCGTCGGCATCATCGGTCCGAACGGCGCCGGCAAGACCACGCTGTTCCGCATGATCACGGGGCAGGAGCAGCCCGACGAGGGCACGATCAAGATCGGCGAGAGCGTGAAGCTCGGCTATGTGGACCAGAGCCGCGACACCCTCGACGGCAACAAGACGCTCTACGAAGAGATCTCCGGCGGCAACGAGATCCTCTATCTCGGCAAGCGCGAGATCAACGCGCGTGCCTATTGCGGCGCCTTCAACTTCAAGGGCGGCGACCAGCAAAAGAAGGTGGGCGTGCTCTCGGGCGGCGAGCGCAACCGCGTGCACCTCGCCAAGATCCTGAAGTCCGGATCGAACGTGCTGCTCCTCGACGAGCCCACCAACGACCTCGACGTGGATACCCTGCGCGCGCTCGAAGAGGCGCTGGAGGATTACGCGGGCTGCGCGGTGATCATCAGCCACGATCGCTGGTTCCTCGACCGCATCGCCACCCACATCCTGGCCTTCGAGGGCGACAGCCATGTGGAATGGTTCGAGGGCAACTTCGCGGATTACGAGGAGGACAAGAAGCGCCGCCTCGGCACCGACAGCACCATCCCGCACCGCATCAAGTACAAGAAGTTCTCGCGCTGAGTTTCCCCCTCTCCCCCTCGTGGGGAGAGGGAACTTGCGCCGCTTGCCCCGCTGCGGGTCCCGTGGAATGGTCCGGAGAACGCTCAAGCTTCGGGTCCTATGCTCCTCCGCCTCGCGCTCTTCGCCTCCCTTCCGCTGCTGGCCGCCTGCACGACCACGCAGCCCGTGGTCTGCACGGGTGGCGCGTCGGCGAAGCCCGTGGCGGAGCTCTATTTCGGACGCAACATCGGCCCTCGGCTCGGGGTGAGCGAGGCGGGGTTCCAGGCCTTCCTGGACGCCGAGGTCACGCCGCGGTTTCCGGACGGTTTCACGGTGCTCGACGGGCGTGGCCAGTGGCGGGACGGCGGCGCCATCGTGCGCGAGCCCTCGAAGGTGCTCGTGGTCGCGCTCTCGGACGAGGCCCGCGACCGGGCCCAGCTCACCGCCATCGCGGAGGCCTACAAGGCCCGCTTCCAGCAGCAATCCGTGCTCACGATGGTCCGCTCGGCTTGCGTCTCGTTCTAGGCTGCCGCACCCCGCCTTTGCCTAAAGTCTGAGTTTCGCTTAAAGCGACTGAGGACACGCACCGGGCATGCGGTCCGGAGCGTTGACCGCTGAAGGATCCGCTCTTGTCCGCCGACCACGCCCCCTCGCTCCAAGCTCCCGCCCTGCTCACGCCGTTCGAGACCGTCGCCACGCCGCAAGAGGCCGTGGACCGGCTCATCGCGCTCCACGAGGCCGCGATGACGGCGCAGCGCTCGGCGCTGGAAGCCTACTTCGCCAAGGGCACGGCACCGACCGAAGAGGAGCGGGGGCGCTTTCGCTATCCGGAGCTGCGCGTCACCTACCGCGCCGGCGGCCCGCTGCCCACGACCCAGCGCGCCTACGGCAAGTTCCAGGGGCCGGGCGTCTACAACACCACCATCACCCAGCCCGCCGCCTACAAGAACTACCTGCTGGAGCAGCTCGGCTATCTGGTGCGCGATTACGACGTCACCATCGAGGTCGGCGTCTCGCGGCAGGAAATCCCGTACCCTTACGTGTTCGAGCGCGGCGACGAATTGGCCCGCGGCGCCATCACGGCGGCAGACCTCGCGCTTTCCTTCCCGACGCCGCTTCTCGCATCGGTGGGCGACGAGATCGCAGACGGCAGCTGGGTGATCAACGAGAGCGGGCCGCGGCCGCTGGCGCTCTTCGACGCGGTGCGCGTCGACTATTCGCTTCGCCGCCTCGTCCATTACACCGGCACGGATTGGCGCTGCATGCAGCCCTGGATCCTGCTCACCAACTATCACCGCTACGTGGACCAGTTCGTCCGCTGGGCCGTCGACACCATGAGAGCCGACGGGCCGTGGCTGCGCCTGGAACTGCCGGGCGGCGTCACCATCGAGCGCGGGCTCGATGCCGAGACCGTCGCGGCGCGCATCGCCTCCTCGCCCTGGCACCGCTTCCAGATGCCGGCCTATCACCTCATCCGCGACGACGGCCACGGCGTGTCGCTGGTGAACATCGGCGTCGGCCCGTCGAACGCCAAGAACATCACCGATCACCTCGCGGTGCTGCGCCCTCATTGCTGGCTCATGGTCGGCCATTGCGGCGGCCTGCGGCAGTCGCAGAAGATCGGCGATTACGTGCTCGCCCACGGCTATCTACGCCGCGACCGCATCCTCGACAGCGCCGTGCCGCCGGATATCCCGGTGCCCGCCCTCGCCGAAGTGCAGCTCGCGCTGCAAGAGGCTGCGGCCCGCGTCACGGGGGACCGCGGCGAGGACCTGAAGAAGCGTCTGCGCACCGGCACCGTGGTGACCTACGACGACCGCAACTGGGAGCTCCGCTGGAGCCAGGAGCGGCGGCAGATCAACCTCTCCCGCGCCATCGCGGTCGATATGGAAAGCGGCACCATCGCGGCTCAAGGCTATCGCCTGCGCGTTCCCTACGGCACGCTGCTCTGCGTTTCCGACAAGCCGCTTCACGGCGAGATCAAGCTGCCGGGCGCCGCGAACGCCTTCTACGAGCGCGCGGTGGGCGAGCACCTCATGATCGGGCTCGCGGCCCTCGACATCCTGCGCGACCAGCGCGCCGGCCTGCACTCCCGGAAATTGCGCTCCTTCGACGAGCCGCCGTTCCGGTAGGCCGAGAGCAAGCTCGCAAGCGCGGTCAGGATGATTTCGCCGCTCGCCTGCGGCGAGGAGCAGCGTCCGCCGTTTTCGCGGAGGCCTCCGGCTTCTTGTCCGCCGGCTCGGGCTTCTTTGCGGGAGCCGCGGGCTTCAGGCGAACGCGGGGCCGACCGCCGGTGGCAGGGTCCATTTCGAAGGCGCCGGTGTTGCGCACGAGGTCGCTGAGCTTGCGGTAGCCGTAGGTGCGTTGATCGAAGTCCGTGGCCAGCGTGGCGACCCGCTGACCGAGATCGCCGAGATTCACCCAGCCCTCCTCGCTTTCCATCTGCGCGAGAGCCCGCTTCAACAGCGGCACGGCTGCGCTCGGCGGTTGGAGCGATGTCACGGCGGGCGGCGCGTTGGCGCCTGCGGACGGCGCTTCAGGAATAAGCAGGTTCTCGGTGTAGATGAAGCGCCGGCATGCCTGCCGGAAGCTCTCCGGCGTCTTGTGTTCGCCGAAGCCGTAGACGTCCACGCCCTGCTCGCGGATGCGGGCCGCGAGCCGCGTGAAATCGCTGTCCGACGACACGAGGCAGAAGCCGTCGAAGCGCCCGCTGTGCAGCAGGTCCATGGCATCGATCACGAGCGCGATGTCGGAGGCGTTCTTGCCCGCGATGTAGGCGAATTGCTGCTGCGGAACGATGGCGTGCTTGGCCAGGATCTCGGCCCAGGGCTTCAGGCGCGTGCCGGAGAAGTCGCCGTAGATTCGGCGCACGCTCGCCTCGCCGATCTTGGCGATCTCCTCGAACAGGCGTCCGGCGATCTTGGCGGATGCATTGTCGGCGTCGATGAGGACGGCCAGGCGGGCGCGGCGTGGTTCCAAGGCTCGTGGTCCGTTGGTTGAGTCGGGGCAGGAAGGCAGATCGTCCGTTGGGCGCAGGCGAGCAGGGCAGGGTTGCCCTGCAGCTTATACCGCTCGCGCGGGAGATCATCTGCTATTGAAGGGCTCTCCCGCTGGATTCTCCCGTGCCGCGCGCGCCGCTCTCCCGTGAAACCCTCGGCCTTCTCCTCGGCTTTCTGGGGGTGTGCATCTTTGCGGGAACGCTGCCCTTTACCCGCATCGCCGTGGAATCCTTGAGCCCCGGTTTCATCGCGGCCGGGCGTGCGGCGCTCGCAGGCGTTCTGGCGGGCACGACCCTGCTTGTGCTGCGACGGGCCTGGCCCGGACGGGCCGACCTGCTCAAATTCGCCCTCGGCGGCCTGTGCCTCGTCGGCGGCTTTCCGCTCTTCACGGCGCTCGCCATGCAGAGCGTGCCCGCGGGTCACGGCGGCGTCGTGCTCGGCATCCTGCCCCTCGCCACGGCCTTGATCTCGGCGCTGATCGCGGGAGAGCGGCCGAGCGCCGCTTTTTGGATCGCGGCCGTGATCGGCGCGGGGCTGGTGGTGGGCTTTACCCTGCACGAAGGGGGAGGGGGCTTCGAGCCGGGCGACCTCTACCTCCTTGCCGCCGTGCTCTCGTCCTCCCTCGGCTACGTGGTCTCGGCGCAACTCGCCCAGCGGGGTTATGCCGGCTGGGAGGTGATCTCCTGGATCCTCGTGGTGTCGCTGCCGCTCACCGTCCCGCTGAGTCTCTGGCTGCTGCCCCCCGATCCCGCCGCCGTGCCGGCCTGGAGCTGGATCGGCTTCGCCTATGTGACCCTCTTGAGCCAATACCTCGGCTTCTTCGCCTGGAACGCGGGGCTCGCCATCGGCGGCATCGCCCGGGTGTCCCAGGTCCAGCTCCTGCAAACCTTCGTGACGCTGGTCTTTGCCGCCTTTCTCAACGGGGAGCGCATCGATGCCCTGACCTGGCTCGTGGCCGTCGGCGTCGTCGGGGTGGTGGTCGCGGCCCGCTACGCCGCCATCCGCCGCGTCCCCCGCCCTGTCGTCAAGCAGGGTTGAGCCGGCGACCGCCGCGCGCCCGCACCGTCGCCGAGCATGGCTGAGGCCGCGAGTTCGATTTCACAGGCGAGAACCGGCTTGCCGCCCGCTGAAATCGGATATAAACATATCTTTATATGTATCAGCGTTCGGCCCGATGAGCACCACTGTCCAGCCTAGCCTCGAGGAAACCCTCGGCACCCTTCGGGCCGCCGCGGAGGAGACGCGCCTGCGGATCCTGGCCCTTCTGGCGGAGGGCGAGCTCTCGGTCTCCGACCTCACCGATATCCTCGGCCAGTCCCAGCCCCGCATCTCGCGCCATCTGAAGCTCCTCGTGGAAGCAGGCCTGGTGGAACGCCACCGGGAGGGCGCCTGGGCGTTCTTTCGCCTTACGGACCGCGGCGCTGGGGCCGGCGTCCTGCGCTCGGTGCTCTCCTCCCTCGACCGTGCCGACGCACAGCTCGCCGACGACCGGGCCCGGCTCTCCGCCGTGCGCTCCCAGCGCGCCCAGAACGCGCAGGCCTTCTTCGCCCGCCTCGCGCCGGAATGGGATCGCATCCGTTCGCTCCACGCCCCGGAGGCGACCGTGGAGGCTGCCGTCGTCGAGGCGCTCGGCCCCAAGCCCATCCGCGATTGCCTCGATCTCGGCACCGGCACGGGCCGGATGCTCCAGCTTCTGGCGCCCCGCGTGTCCCGCGCGGTCGGGCTCGATGCGAGCCACGCCATGCTCTCGGTCGCCCGCGCGAACCTCGAAAAGGCGGGCCTCAACCGGGTCGAGCTGCGCCAGGGCGACATCTACGCGCCCCCGTTTCCGCGCAACGCCTTCGACCTCGTGGTGGTCCACCAGGTGCTGCACTACCTCGACGATCCGGCGCGCGCGATCCGCGAGGCCGCACGCCTCGTGGCGCCGGGCGGGCGTCTCCTCGTGATCGATTTCGCGCCTCACAGCCTCGAATTCCTGCGCGAGCATCAGGCGCACCGCCGCCTCGGCTTTGCGGCCGACCAGGTGCAGGGCTGGCTCGAAGAGGCCGGGCTCGATTGCACGCTCACCCGCGAAGTTGCGCCGCCAAAAGCCGGCGAGGACAAGCTCACCGTGCAGCTCTGGCTCGGCCAGGACCCGCGCGTGATCACCGATTTTCCGCTCAATCAGCAGAACCGAGAGGTCGCGTGATGCTCCACGCGCTCTCGCCCCTGCCATACTACGTCAACCACGAGGTCGCCTGATGCAGCCCGCCGCCTTCCGTAAGAGCCGTCACGGCGCCTCGCCCGTCAAGGTGTCCTTCGAGTTCTTCCCGCCGAAGACCCCGGAGATGGAGCAGACCCTCTGGCACTCCATCGAGCGCCTCGCGCCCCTCAACCCGCATTTCGTCTCCGTGACTTACGGGGCCGGCGGCTCGACGCGGGAGCGCACCCACAACACCGTGGCGCGCCTCGTGCGCGAGACGAACCTGCTGCCCGCCGCCCACCTCACCTGCGTGGCCGCCACGCGGGGCGAGGTCGACGAGGTGGTGCAATCCTATTGGGATGCGGGCGTGCGCCACATCGTGGCGTTGCGCGGCGATCCGGTCGGCGGCGTCGGCACGGCCTACGAGCCCCATCCCGGCGGCTACCGGCAGGCCTGCGATCTCGTGGCCGGCATCAAGCGCGTGGCCGATATCGAGGTCTCGGTTTCGGCCTATCCCGAGAAGCACCCGGAGGCCTCCTCCTTCGACGCCGACATCGATGCGCTCAAGGCGAAGGTGGATTGCGGCGCGGACCGCGCCATCACCCAGTTCTTCTTCGACAACGACGTTTACTTCCGCTACCTCGACCGCGTCCGCGCGCGCGGCATCAACATCCCGATCGTCCCCGGCATCGTGCCGGTGCAGAACTTCAAGCAAACCGCGAACTTCGCGGCGAAGACCGGCGCCTCGGTGCCCGACTGGCTCGCCGCGCGCTTCGACGGGCTCGAGCAGGATGTGGACACCCGCAAGCTCGTCGCCGCGGCCGTCGCGGCCGAGCAGGTGATCGACCTCGTGGACCGGGGCGTGAACGAGATCCACTTCTACACCATGAACCGCGCCGACCTCGTCTACGCGATCTGCTACCTGCTCGGCCTGCGCCCGCAGCCCGCGGCCCAGAAGGCGGCCGCGTAATCATCCCTCCCCGCCAGGGGAGGGTGCCCCGCAGGGGCGGGTGGGGTGAACCACCAGCCTCTCAACATTGAGCTTCCATCCCACCCAGCCGCTGCTGCACAGCGTCCACCCTCCCTTGGCAGGGAGGGATGTGAGCACCGCACAAAGATTGGTCAACAATGTCCGACCTCCGCCCCGCCGACGGCACCGAAATCCTCAAAGCCCTGCGTGAAGCCGCGTCCCAGCGCATCCTCGTCATCGATGGCGCCATGGGAACCGAGATCCAGAATCTTCGGCTCAACGAGGAGGATTTCCGCGGCGAGCGCTTTCGCGGCTTCAACCGGGATCTCAAGGGCAACAACGATCTCCTGATCCTCACCCAGCCCGACGCGGTGCGGGCCATCCACCTCAATTACTTCCGCTCCGGTGCCGACATCGTCGAGACCAACACGTTCTCCGGCACCTCCATCGCGCAGGAGGATTACGGCCTCGAGCACATCGTTTACGAGTTGAATCGCGAGGGCGCGCGGCTCGCCCGCGAGGCCGCCGTCGAGGCCGAGCGCGAGGACGGCCGCCGCCGTTTCGTGGCCGGCGCCATCGGCCCCACGAACCGCACGCTCTCGATCTCGCCCGACGTGAACAATCCGGGCTACCGCGCCGTCACCTTCGACGGCGTGCGCGACGCTTACGCCGAGCAGGTGCGGGGCCTCATCGACGGCGGTGCCGAGATCATCCTCATCGAGACGATCTTCGATACGCTCAACGCCAAGGCCGCGATCTTCGCCACCCAGGCGGTGTTCGCGGAGAAGGGCGTGCGCCTACCCGTGATGATCTCGGGCACCATCACGGACCTGTCGGGCCGCACCCTCTCGGGCCAGACGCCCACCGCCTTCTGGCACTCCGTGCGCCATTCGGACCCGTTCTCCATCGGGCTCAACTGCGCGCTCGGCGCGCGCGAGATGCGCGCCCATATCCAGGAGCTCTCGAAGGCTGCCGACACGCTGGTCTGCGCCTATCCCAATGCCGGACTGCCGAACGAGTTCGGCCTCTACGACGAGCGCCCGGAGGCTACAGCCTCCATGCTGGCCGAGTTCGCCGATGCGGGTCTCGTGAACGTGGTCGGCGGCTGTTGCGGCACCACGCCTGCCCACATCCGCGCCATCGCGGCGGCCGTGGCCGGCAAGGCGCCCCGCACGGCCCCGCAGGTGCAGCCTCTCATGCGCCTGTCGGGCCTCGAGCCCTTCATTCTCACGAAGGACATCCCCTTCGTGAATGTGGGCGAGCGCACCAACGTCACGGGCTCGGCCAAATTCCGCAAGCTGGTCACCAACGGCGACTACGCCGCGGCCCTCGACGTGGCGCGCGATCAGGTCGCCAACGGCGCGCAGATCATCGACATCAACATGGACGAGGGCCTGCTCGATTCCCAGGCCGCGATGGTGGAGTTCCTCAACCTCGTCGCGGCGGAACCGTACATCGCCCGCGTGCCCGTGATGGTGGACTCCTCCAAGTTCTCGGTCATCGAGGCCGGGCTGAAGTGCATCCAGGGCAAGCCGATCGTGAACTCCATCTCTATGAAGGAGGGGGAGGCGGCCTTCATCGAGCAGGCCAAGGTGTGCCGCGCCTACGGCGCCGCCGTCGTGGTGATGGCCTTCGACGAGCAGGGCCAGGCCGACAGCCTGGAGCGCAAGGTCGAGATCTGCACCCGCGCCTACAAGATCCTCACCGAACAGGTGGGCTTCCCGCCCGAGGACATCATCTTCGATCCGAACGTGTTCGCGGTGGCGACCGGCATCGAGGAGCATAACGGCTACGGCGTCGCCTTCATCGAGGCCACGCGCATCATCCGCGAGACGCTGCCCCATTGCCACATCTCCGGCGGCGTCTCGAACCTCTCCTTCTCGTTCCGCGGCAACGAGCCCGTGCGCGAGGCGATGCACTCGGTGTTCCTGTTCCACGCCATTCAGGCCGGCATGGATATGGGCATCGTCAATGCGGGCCAGCTCGCGGTCTACGAGACCATCGATCCTGGCTTACGCGAACTCTGCGAGGACGTGGTGCTCAACCGCCGCGCGGATGCCACCGAGCGCCTGCTGGACGCCGCGCCGCGCTTCAAGGGCGACGGCATGGGCGCGGTGAAAACCGCCGATCTCGAATGGCGCTCGTGGCCGGTCGAGAAGCGCATCGAACATGCGCTGGTCAACGGCGTCACCGAGTTCATCGAGGCCGACACGGAGGAGGCGCGCCAGAGCGTCGAGCGCCCGCTCCACGTGATCGAAGGCCCGCTCATGGCCGGCATGAACGTGGTGGGCGATCTGTTCGGCGCGGGAAAGATGTTCCTGCCGCAGGTGGTGAAATCGGCCCGCGTGATGAAGCAGGCCGTGGCCTATCTCATGCCCTTCATGGAGGCCGAAAAGGCTGCGGGCCTCGGCGGCGAGCGCCAGGCGGCCGGCAAGGTGCTGATGGCCACCGTCAAGGGCGACGTGCACGACATCGGCAAGAACATCGTCGGCGTGGTTCTCGCCTGCAACAACTACGAGGTCATCGATCTCGGCGTCATGGTGCCGGCGCAAAGGATTCTGGAGACCGCCCGCAAGGAGGGCGTCGACATCATCGGCCTGTCCGGGCTCATCACGCCCTCCCTCGACGAGATGGTGCATGTGGCGGGCGAGATGGAGCGCGAGGGCTTCGATATCCCGCTCCTCATCGGCGGCGCCACCACGAGCCGCGTCCACACGGCCGTGAAGATCCACCCGCAATACGAGCGCGGCCAGGCCGTCTACGTGACCGATGCGAGCCGTGCGGTGAGCGTGGTGTCGAGCCTGCTGTCCGAGGATCAAAAAGGCCCTTACGTCGACACGCTCCGCGCCGAATACCGCCGCGTCTCGGACGCCCACGCCCGCTCCGAGGCCGACAAGCTGCGGCTGCCGATCGAGCGCGCCCGCGCGAACCGCATGCCGATCGATTGGGCGGCGTATCAGCCCCCGAAGCCCACCTTCACGGGAACCCGCGTCTTCCGCACCTACGACGTCGCCGACCTCGTGCCCTTCATCGACTGGACGCCCTTCTTCCAGACCTGGGAGCTCAAGGGCCGTTTCCCGGCGATCCTGGAGGATGCCGAGCAGGGCGCCGCCGCGCGCCAGCTCTACGAGGACGCGCAGGCGATGCTGAAGCGCATCGTGGAGGAGCGCTGGTTCAACCCCAAGGCCGTGATCGGCTTCTGGCCCGCGAACGCGGTCGGCGACGACATCCGCCTCTACACGGGCGAGAGCCGGACCGAGACGCTCGCGACCCTCCACGGCCTGCGCCAGCAGCTCTCCAAGCGCGATGGGCGCCCGAACCTCTGCCTCTCCGATTTCGTGGCCCCGTCCGACACCGGGCTTGCCGATTACGTGGGCGGCTTCGTGGTCACGGCGGGCCTGGAAGAGGTGCGGATCGCGGAAAAGTTCGAGCGCGCCAACGACGATTACCGCTCCATTCTCGTCAAGGCGCTCGCCGACCGCATCGCGGAGGCCTTTGCCGAGCGCATGCACCAGCGCGTCCGCAAGGAGTTCTGGGCCTATGCGCCGGACGAAGCGATCTCGAACGAGGATCTCGTCCGCGAGGAATACCGCGGCATCCGCCCGGCGCCGGGCTACCCCGCGCAACCCGATCACACCGAGAAGGAAACGCTCTTCAGCCTGCTGCAGGCCGAGCGCCGCATCGGCGTGAGGCTCACGGAATCCTACGCCATGTGGCCGGGCTCCTCGGTCTCGGGCCTCTACCTCGCCCACCCGGAAGCGCATTACTTCGGCGTCGCCAAGGTGGAGCGCGATCAGGTCGAGGATTACGCGGCGCGCAAGGGCATGAGCGTGCCGGAGGTGGAACGCTGGCTCTCGCCGATCCTCAACTACGACCCGGCCATGTACCGCGCCATCGCGGCGGAATAGCTCATTGGCCCTCTCCCCCGGAGGGAGAGGGACAGCGCACGCAGTGCGAAGGGAGAGGGGGCCGTGAATTTCACCCCGTCATGGCCGGGCTCATCCCGGCCATCCACTTTTTTGCACCCGTTTCCAGTCCCACTCCTGTGGGAGCAAGCTACCTGTCCCTCCCTTCAGGGGAGGGTGGCACGCGTAAGCGTAACGGGTGGGGTGTTGCGCAGCGCATCCGGCACGGCATCAGACGAGCAGCACTGCGCGACGCTGATGGCAGCGCATCCGGCAGCATCGGGCCTAGAGCTCGCCTG
>DASZAZ010000011.1:0-9813 GCA_035944635.1 Microvirga sp. | reverse complement strand
CGCTGGGCCGCACGAAGGTGCTTAAGGCAGGCGGGTCTGAGACGACCAGCAGACCTGCCGAAGCGCGGGGCTGGCGCCTGTGAGATCATCGTGCACGGGGCGCGTGCGGCACCGCTCGTCCGGTGCCCTCCCTCCCTGCTTCTTACGCCGCCGGCTTGGCCGGGGCTGCATGCGCCCCGTGCCCCCACCAGGGCACAAGGCACACAGGAGGCCTAAGCCTCGCACCTACACAGGTGGCGAGGGTCAAGGCGCAGGTGCGCCCAAACGCAAAAGGCCGGGCACACGGCCCGGCCTCGACGATGCAGACCTCAGAAGAGGCGCATCAATCCTTCGCGCGCTCCACGTAGGAGCCGTCTTCCGTCATGATGATCACGCGGGTGCCGGCCTGGATGTGCGGGGGCACCATGGTGCGCACGCCGTTCGAAAGCATGGCGGGCTTGTAGGACGAGGAGGCCGTCTGGCCCTTCACGACCGGCTCGGTCTCGGTGATCTCGAGGGTCACGCGAGCGGGAAGCTCGATGGCGATCGGCACGCCGTTGTGGGTCGAGAGCATCACGGGCATGCCCTCCTGGAGATAGGCGGCCTGGTCGCCGATGATGTCGTCGGGAACCGCCACCTGCTCGTAGGTTTCGGGGTTCATGAAGTGCGAGCCCTCGCCGTCCTTGTAGAGGAAGGTGTGCTCCCGGTCCTCCACGAAGGCGCGCTCCACCTGCTCGGTGGTGCGGTAGCGCTCCGACACCTTCACGCCGTCGGAGATGCGGCGCATGTCGAGCTGCGTCACCGGGGTGCCCTTGCCGGGATGGATGTTCTGGGCGGTGAGGACGACATAGAGCCGGCCGTCCACATCGACGACGTTGCCCTTGCGCAGGGATGAGGCGATGACCTTCACGGGGAGACTTCCTTGTGGGATGAGACGCGCGCTGAGGCTGCGTCCGCGGATCTGTCGGCGCCGCACCTAGCCCATCTCGACGGAATCCGCCAGACGCTCAGGGCGGAAAGCCTTGGGACAGAAGGCCCCAAGCCGAATCACTCCCTCGAAGCGATCCTGGACCAACCCGTGCCGCCCCTCGCCCCCTCCCCCTGGTGGATGCCCGACATTCACGCCGACCGGCGGCCGTTTCTCGTCGGCCGCAACCGGATCACGGCCGCAATCCGGGGCTTTTTCGAGGGCCACGATTTCATCGAGGTCGAAACCGCCGCCCTCCAGGCCTCGCCCGGCAACGAGGCGCATCTCCATGCTTTCGCAACGGAAGCCTTGGGCGCGGACGGCTCCCGGCAGCCGCTCTACCTCCACACCTCGCCCGAATTCGCCTGCAAGAAGCTTCTCGCTGCCGGCGAGACGCGGCTGTTCACCCTCGCCCGGGTCTATCGCAACCGCGAGCGCGGCCCCCTGCACCACCCCGAATTCACCATGCTGGAATGGTACCGGGCAGGCGAGACTTACGACGTGCTGATGGCCGATTGCGCCGCGCTCCTCGGCCTTGCCGCGGAGGCCGCCGGCACCAGGCGGCTCGCCTGGCGCGGATCGAGTGTCGATCCGGCGCTCGAGCCCGAGCGCCTCAGCGTTGCGGAGGCCTTCGAGCGCCACGCCGGCATCGATCTCCTCGCCACGGTCGACGCCTCCGGCGAGACCGACCGGGACGCGCTTGCGGCGGCGCTCCAGAGGGCCGGTCTGCGCATCGCGCCGGACGATACCTGGTCGGACCTGTTCAGCCGCGTCATCGTGGAGCGGGTGGAGCCAAAGCTGGGTCATGGCCGCGCCACGATCCTCGACGAGTACCCCCTCGTGGAAGCGGCGCTGGCGCGGCCGAGCAAGCGCGACCCGCGGGTGGCGGAGCGCTTCGAGCTCTATGCCTGCGGGGTCGAACTCGCGAACGGCTTCGGCGAGCTCACGGATCCGGCCGAGCAGCGCCGGCGCTTTGAGGCCGAGATGCAGGAGAAGATGCGGGTCTACGGCGAAACCTACCCTCTCGATGAGGATTTCCTGGCCGCGCTGGCGGGGATGCCGGCCGCGAGCGGCATCGCGCTCGGGCTGGATCGCCTCGCCATGCTGGCCACCGGCGCGACGCGCATCGAGCAGGTGCTGTGGGCGCCGGTGCCGGAGAGCCCCCGGTGAGCGAGACCTTGCGTACGCCCATGGGCCTCGCGGAGGCGGGATTGATCGAGCGGGAGCAGGTACCGGCGCTCGAGCGGGTGGCGGCGCGCTACGCGGTGGCGATCAGCCCCGCGATCGCCGCACTCATCGACCGCGGCGATCCCGCCGATCCGATCGCGCGCCAGTTCGTGCCGGACCCGGCCGAGCTCACCTTCCTGCCCGAGGAACGCGCCGACCCCATCGGCGATCATCCCCACAGCCCCGTGGAGGGCATCGTCCACCGCTATCCCGACCGGGTGCTGCTCAAGGCCGTGCATGTATGCCCGGTCTATTGCCGCTTCTGCTTCCGCCGGGAGATGGTGGGGCCGGCGGGCCTCGGGACGCTCTCGGGCGAGGCCCTGGACGAGGCCTTCGCCTATATCGCGGCGCGCCCGGAAATCTGGGAGGTGATCCTCACCGGCGGCGATCCGCTGGTGCTTTCGCCGCGCCGGCTCGCCGAGCTCATGGAGCGCCTGGGCGCGATCGATCACGTGAAGGTCGTCCGCTTCCACACTCGTGTGCCGGTGGTGGAGCCGGAGCGGGTCGATGCCGCGATGGTCGAAGCCCTCAAGACATCCGGCAAGGCGGTCTACGTGGCGCTCCACGCCAATCATCCGCGGGAGCTGACGCCAAAGGCGCGCGAGGCTTGCGCGAGGCTCGTCGATGCGGGCATCCCGCTCGTGAGCCAGACGGTGCTGCTCAAGGGCGTCAACGACGATCCCGCGACGCTCGAAGCGCTCATGCGGGCCTTCGTGGAGACGCGGGTGAAGCCCTATTACCTGCACCATCCGGACCTCGCGCCGGGCACATCGCATTTCCGCCTCTCCCTCGCCGAGGGACAGGCGCTCGTGCGGGCCCTGCGCGGTCGTGTGTCGGGCCTATGCCAGCCCGCCTACGTGCTCGACATTCCCGGCGGCCACGGCAAGGCGCCGGTCGGGCCCTGCGCGCTCGATCTCGATGCGGGCACCGTGGAGGACCGGAACGGCGTCCGGCACCTCTACCCGCCCGCCTAATCGAAGCCCGGCTTCGTGTTGCGGGTGCGCTTGATGTCGCCGCGCTTCGTTTTGGAATCGAGCCGGCGCTGCTTCGATCCATAGGTGGGCTTGGTGGGCCGGCGCGGCTTCGGGACCTCGGTGGCCTGTCGGATCAATTCGAGGAGGCGCTGGAGGGCGTCCTCGCGGTTGCGCTCCTGAGTGCGGTGGCGCTGCGCCGTGATGACGAGCACCCCCTCGCCCGTGAGGCGCTTGCCCGCAAGGCGCATCATGCGCTCGCGGACGCCCTCCGGCAGAGACGGCGAGTTCTTCACGTCGAAGCGCAACTGCACCGCGGTCGAGACCTTGTTGACGTTCTGCCCGCCCGGCCCCGAGCCGCGGATGAAGCTCTCGTGGAGCTCGGATTCGTCGAGCGAGATGGAAGTGGTGACGGGGATCATGGGCGGACGCGCCTCGCTGTGCCCTCGGCTGCGTTGCTTGCGAGCCGCTCGACGGCGCGTGCCAGAACGATCGCTGCGCCGACCGCAGCCGCCCACCAGCCCTGCCAGGCCCCATGGCTGACGAGCGAGATGGCCGCGACCGTCGCGAACAGGGCCAGCGCCATGGGCAACGCGCGCCTCGGAAGACGCATGATCGCCCGGAGCGTCAGCAGGACGACGAGCGCCGCGAGCGCAGCCCCGACGATCCCGAGTTCGACCCAGACCTGCAGCGCCGCATTGTGGGGATGATTCATCACGAGCCCGGGCTGATGGCGGGCCTCGATCCGCGCGGCAACGGGAAGGCTCGGCATCCGGGCGCTCGTGGCGAAGCCCGTGCCGACCACCGGCTCCTCGCGCACCACGGCCCCGAATGCGCTCCAGATCGCGGCCCGTTCACGGGTATGGGCGCCGGAGAGGGCCTGGTGAACGGAGCCCGGCAGCCGGGTCTCGGCGAGAGGGCCCCAGAACGGGGCGCTTGCGAGCACGAGCATCAGGCCGGCGGCTCCAAGGCCGGCGGTCCACCGCGGTGCGAGCCAGGCTGCGCCCCCCGCCGCGAGAGCCACCAGGAAGCCCAGCGCGCCTGCCCCGCTCTCTGTGACCATGGCCACCGCGGCGACGGACGCGAACAGCACCAGGGCGCCGGCACGCTCTCGGGCTCCTGCCAGGACGAGGAGCCCGGCGAGGACCGGGATCGCCAGGGTGAGGATCGTCACCGTGGAGCGGTTGAAGATGTAACCCGCGGCTCGCGCACCCAACGCACGGCGATGGTCGAGGCCGAGCGCAAGTTCGACGAGGATGATCGCGCATCCGAGCACGAGAGCCCCGGCGATCAGCCAGAGGCCCGCTCGCGACAGGCGCTGCGGCAGGATGAGGCTCAAGACCAACGCACTCCCGACCGGCAACCAGAACTCGCCCAAGAAATGCAGGGTGATCGGCCGCGCTCCGCTCCAGAGCAGCGACAGAGCCGACCAGGTCAGAAAGCCAAGCGCCGCAAGGCCCAAAGGCGTGACGAGCGCGGATCGGAGATCTCGAACGACGTCGCCGAGCCGGCGCTCCGCCGCCGCGCCGCCGAGCGCGCAGAGAGTCGAGGCCACCAGAAAGAGGATGCTCGATCGGTTCGCGATCACCATGGCGACCGGCAGCAGGGCGAGGAGGATCACCGCGGCGCTGTAAAGCCGGCGGGCTCGGGGATTTTCGATCGGCGCAGCGAGAGAATGGCCGGTCATGCCGCTTCACCCCCGCGGGCGCTGCGGCCGGAAATAGGGGATCGGCGGCCAAGAATCGGCCGATCCAGGATCCGTGCGGCGCGTCGCTTGCTCATGGGATCACGCCAAGGCCTCCTGGTACAGGCGCTTCACGGCGTCCATCACCGCACGTTCGGTGAAGCCGTCCAAGACACGCTGACGGGCGGCCTCGCCCATGCGGGCTACGAGCGCGGGATCGCCGGCGAGGCGCACCAAAGCCGCCGCGAGGGCCTCGGCATTGTCGGGCGGTACGACGAGCCCCTCGATGCCGTCGCGGACGAAGTGGCGGCAGCCCGGCACATCGGTGGTCAGGATCGCACGGCCGGCGGCAGCGCTCTCCAGCAGCGTGCGCGGAAGCCCCTCCCCGCCCCGGGACGGCAGGCAGGCCAGGTGGTGGTCGCGCCAGACGGCGGTCACGTCGCGCGTCGGGCCCTGCCAGCGGATGCCGGGTTCCGTGCTCCAGCCCTGCAGGGTGCTCTCGGGGATCGCCTTGCGGTTCGACGGATCGGGCACGCCGAAGAGCGACAGCTCCACATCGACGCCGCGCGAGCGAGCCCGCCGAACGGCCTCTACGGCGAGATCGACTCCCTTCGACCACAGCATGCGGGCAACGAGAGCAACCTTCAGGGGCGGATGCGGGGGCATGGGAGCCGGCGCGAACGCATCGGGATCGATGCCGGCACCGCCCACGACGGTGACGCGGGCCGTATCAGCGGGATCGAGGCCTAGGAGGCGGGCATCGTCCGGGTTCTCGAAGAGGTAGCGCGTCTGGCGCGTTTCGAGGGCACGAATGGCGAAACGCAGGGCGCTCTGGAAGGCGCGGCCCGCGAGATCCTGCCGGGCGCCGATGAGCCCAAGGCCTGTGAGCGCGTAAATCCGGCGGGGAATGCCCGCGAGAGCCGCCGCCATGCCCCCGGTCAAAATGCCCCTGAGCGCGATGGCGTGAACGAGATCCGCCCGCTCGGCGCGCAGGATGGCGGCGAGCTGGCCGGCGGCGTAGCCCGCCGTCATCGGATTGAGGCTGCTGCGCTCGGCCTGGAGCGGGATGACCCTCGCGCCCGCCGCCTCGATGGCTGCTCGGTGGTCGCGCACCCGGGTCACGACCACGGTTTCGAGGCCGAGCTCCCGCGCCGCCCTCGCCATCGGCAGGAAATGGGACGCGAAAAACCAGTCCTCCGTGATCACGAAGACGAGCTTGCGGCCTGCAAGGGGGGTGGAAGGGGTCACAGGGCTTCCCGAGTCGAGGCGCCCTTCTAGCCCTGTCGTGCTGGCGCGCAAACCGGCGGCGGGCCTCAAGGCCTTCGCGGACGGGAGAACCGGCGCAGGGTGAGGCCGACGAGGCCCGCCCCGAGGAGGAGCGCTGCGGCCTGCCCGCCTGGATGGCTCCACCACAGGGTCAGCGCAGCGAGCGCCGCGAGCAGGAGATTGAGGCCGAACACCCGGCTGCTGACCTCGAGCGGCGTGAAGCCGTTGGTGGTCGCCTGCTGATAGAAGTGGCTGCGATGAGCCTCCCAGACGCGCTCGCCGCGGGCGAGACGGCGCAGCAGGGTGATGGTCGCGTCCGCGAGGTGGTAGAGCGGCAGCAGCAATGCGGCGGCCAGAGCTCCCGTTCCCGCGAGTTCGAGAAGAAGCCAGCCGACGAGCAACCCCACGGGGAGCGAACCCACATCGCCGAGGAACAGCCGGGCCACGGGCTTGTTGAAGGGCGCAAAGCCCAGGAACGCGCCGCAGAGCGCGAGGGCCACCAGGCCCGCCTCCGCCGGGACGAGGCCGAGCAGTCCAAGCACCCCGACGAAGGCCGTGATCGGCACCATCTCGGCGGCGGTGATCCAATCGAGCCCGTCCATGAAATTGACGAGGTTCACGAACCACACCCCCGCCACGACGAGCAGGGCGATCTCGACCCAGCGTGGAAGCAGCGCGGGCCACAGCGCCACATCGGCTGCGGCCACAACGGCCCCGACGGCAAGGAATTGCGCCGCGAGGCGAGGAGCGGTCGGGAGCGGGCGGATGTCGTCCACGGCACCGACCACCGCGAGCAGCAGCGCCGCGGCGGCCACGACCGGGAACTCGCTTCTGTTGCCAGCGGCGTTCCAGACGAGGGCGGCAGCCGCCACGAGAAGCGCAGCTCCCACGAGCGGAATGCCGCCTCCTTGGGGCGTGGGAACGGTATGGCTCGAGCGCGCATTCGGCCGCGCCAGCGCATAGCGCACGAGCAGCGGCTTCAGGAGCACAATGCCAAGGGCGCAGAGGGCTGCGGCAAGGGGCACGACCGCCAGGATCATGGCGGCCCGTCAGCCTTTGGGATGCCGGGAGGCGAGCACCGGTCAGGCGCCGCGAGCGACGGTCGGGGCCGGAAGGGGCGTTACATTCCCGGCCGAAGCAGCGGCCCTCGTGCGCCGCTTGTTCTCCGGAACCGCACTCTCGAAAATCCGCTCGGCCGCCTCGCGGTCGTCGACGGCCAGAGCGCGGCTGAGCCCCTTGAGCCACATCTCGACCCGTGCGCGATCGGCAAAGACGGGCTTCGCCGCCATGACGCCGTCGATGCCGATCTCGGCCATGGGCTCGTCGCGGGCGAACAGGATCTCATGGAGACGCTCGCCCGGCCTCGTGCCCGTGACCTCGATGTCGATGTCCTCGCCCGGCTCGTAGCCCGCGATCCGGATCATCCGTTCGGCGAGTTCGATGATCCGCACGGGCTGGCCCATCTTGAGCACATAGACGGAAGCGCGCTCGTCCGTGTTGACCCGGTCCGGTACGCCCCTCCCCTCGCGATCCGCATGGGACGCAGCCGTGAGCACGAGGTCGCAGGCCTCGCGAATGGTCATGAAGTAGCGCACCATGTCGGGGTGCGTGACGGTGACGGGCCCGCCCCGCGCGATCTGCGCCTTGAACTTCGGCACGACGGATCCCGCGGAGCCGAGCACGTTGCCGAACCGGACGGAGATCAGCCGCGTCGCGCCCCCGCGGCCCATGAACTCCGCATCGAGCGCCTGCGCGTACATCTCGGCGAAGCGCTTCGTGACGCCCAGCATCGACACCGGCTCGATTGCCTTGTCGGTCGAGATGTTGACGAGCGCCGGGACGCCGGCCTCCACAGCCGCATCGGCGACGTTGATGGAGCCGAACACGTTCGTCTTGATGCCCTCCGCCCAGTCCTTTTCGAGGTAGGGCACATGTTTGAGGGCGGCCGCGTGGAACACCACGTCGGGCTTGAAGTCGAGGATCACCTGCCGGATGCGCTCGCGGTCCCGCACATCTCCGATCACCCCTTCGGTCCGCGTGTCCGCGGTGAGGAGCGCGGGGTTCTCCAGGATGTTGTGGAGCGAGGGCTCGGAGCTGTCGAGGATGAGGAGATCGCTGGCGCCGAAGGCCGCCACGCGGGTGCAGATCTCGGCTCCGATGGACCCGCCTCCCCCGGTGACGAGCACGCGCTTGCCACGCATGAAGCGTTCCAGCCGCTCGCGGTCGATCTGGACCGTGGGTCGCAGGAGGAGGTCCTCGATCTCCAACGGTGCCAGTTCGGCCTCGCGCATGCCGTCGCCGAGGCTCTTGAGCCGTGAGAGCGGGATGCCGAGCCGCCGGGCCCGGGCGACGAGCGCCTCCGGGTGGGCCTCCGGCGCCAGCGCACTCGGCGTTGCCACGAGGCGGCGGATCGTCACCCCGCGCTCGCGAAAATCCTGCACGACCTGATCGAGATCGTCATAGCCGCCGAGGACGGGAACCCCACGCATGACCTGCCCAACATCGTCCGGTCGGTGGGAGAGGATGCCCTTGGGATGGATCTTCTTGACCGAGCCTCCCTCGACCGCCCGCAGCACCATGTCGATGTCGCTCCCCCGTCCGAGAAGGAGGGTCGGCATAGTCGCGTCGCGCTCGATCGTATGGCGGGATCGGGCATATTTGAGGTAGCGGAACGCCAGGCGTGGTCCGCCGAGCAGCGCCATCTGAACGAGCCAGTAAAGGGCAATCGCGATCTTGCCGAAGAAATAAAACCCAAAGAGCTGCGGCGAGACGAGGATGTAGTCGGCCACCAGCAACGTGAGAGCCAGGATGCCCGAAGCCCTGAAGATGTTGAACAAGTCCGGCAGCGACGCGAAGCGCCACTTGGACCGGTAAAGGTGGCAGAACCAGTAGACGAGGCCAGCATAGAGCACGAGGAATGGGAGAAAAGCGGGCAAATAGGCCACACGCTCATCCCAGGCCTGTCCCTCAAAACGCACAACAAACGTCGCGAGAACGGCCAATGCCGTCATGACGAGGTCGTGTGTGATGATGAGCGTCTTCTTGAAGTCCGACATGATCATAAGCCCTGCCGGCCTGCTGCAGCCTCTCCGGGGGAGGAAGGGTATCGGTCGGGGGATACGCCATTGTCAATGAGCGGGGGTCGCTATGGGTAGTGGGCCATAGGGCCTCTTGATGCAACCTCGGCTGGCGAAAAAATAAGCTTAATGGGATGTGAAAAAATAAGCTTAATGGGATGTGAAAGAGTGGCAGCGAAGTGCCTTACTCTAGACGCCTCGGCGGATGTCCATGCCTCACACATCCAACCTTGGCGGCATGAATGCGGACTGAACAAGCAACCTTTGGGAGAGCCCTAACGGCGCACCCGCCGCCTAATAGCCTCTGACGCTCACTCTGAGACGCATGCACTACGTGGCTCGAATTGGCTTTGTTTTGTGCGATTGGGAAGCTGTGGCTGTGGAGGTCGGGCGCGGTGTTGTCTTTGCGCTAGTCTTGTGGGCCAGCTCCCCTGCCTGCTGTTGGTGTGCGCTGTCGGCCGTCAGCTCTGGAGCGCCGGGCAGGTGGGCTGTGACCCGGTTGCTGGCAGCTTTGGGCAGGTTGGCTGTGACCGGGGTGTTGGCAGCTGTGGGGAGGGTTGCTGCCGCATCGAGGGCTGCGAGGGCACGGGCTCTGCGGGCGAGGGCTTGGCGCTCATAGCGCTCGAGGCGGTGCAGGGCTTG
>DASZAZ010000010.1:0-15248 GCA_035944635.1 Microvirga sp. | reverse complement strand
TTGCGAATGCGGGCTCAGGCCCAAGCGGCTGTCCGGGTTCGGGACTGCGAAGGCAGGGGCCGCACCAAGCTCTGTCGCGGGCTTGCAAGCCCTAGGCAGACGCGGGCTGACCCCCACCTCCAGCCTCGCCGGCTTCGTTCCAGGAGGCAACTCAGACATACAAGGCAGAACGAGGCGTAGTTGAACCAGCCAGGGATCTTACTGACGATACGCCAGAGATTGCTGTCCTGCGTCTGTGTCAACGTTGGTCATTCTGTGAGATCGATAGAAGTGCAAGACCTTTCGGCAGCGTCCCGCGCTGCCGAAAGGGAGCTGTAAGGCCCGTCGCGGGTCGTACTGAGAATCACCACCATACCGGGCACTGCAACGCGGTGATGGCGGCACAGCTGACGGGCAACGGAGTGGCTCACCGAGAAGAGCACAGCCGCGGCGTCTCTGCAAACAATCAGTGCGCCGGCTACAGCAGCGTTGATGGCCCTGCGCTAGGTGCATCCCTGCGCGTTCGCTTGGCCCGTCGCTCTCAATCTCCGAGGAGGCCGCCCACCATCGCTGCGAGTTCGCGCCGGCGGTAGGGCTTCCGGAGGAGGGGAGTGCCCTCCGGCGGGCGGCCGTGTTGCTCGAAGACTTCTTCGGCATAGCCTGACGTGAGCAGCACTTTGAGGTCGGGGCACAGCTCCCGTGCCCGGGCCGCCAACTCCACGCCGCTCATACCCTTGGGCAGCACCACGTCCGAAAAGAGCAGGTCGAAACACGCGCCGTCCTGGCGCAGAAGCGCGAGAGCATCGGGGCCGTTCGACGCGCTGGTGACCTCGAAGCCAAGGCTCGTGAGCTGAGACGAGACGAACCGCAGAACCTCCTGCTCGTCTTCGACCAGCAGGATAGCAGGATCCGACCCCGGGCGGTTGGGGCCACGGCCGGCGCATCGGGTCCGGGCCGGGCTTCGTTGCCCTGGGTCGGGAGCGCTGGCAGGACCATCGTCACGGTGGTGCCCCGGCCCAAGGTGCTCTCGATGGCCACATGCCCCGCGGATTGCTGGGCGAAGCCGTGGACCATCGAGAGGCCAAGCCCCGAGCCCTTGCCGACTTCTTTCGTCGTGAAGAACGGCTCGAAGGCGCGCTCAAGAACGTCCGGCGCCATGCCGGTGCCGGTGTCCGACACCGCAATGAAGACCACGGGCTGGCCAGCCTTCAGCGGGCCTTCTCCGGGCATCGCCCGCCTCTTGCCGGTGCGGATCGTCACGGTGCCGCCACGCGGCATGGAATCGCGCGCATTGACGACGAGATTCAGGATGGCGCTCTCCAGGAGCGTACGATCGAGCGAGACCGCAGCGTCCGTTGCGTGAAGGTCCGTGTTGAGCTCGATGTGCTCGCTGATGGTGCGATAAAGCAGCGGCACCATCTCGTCGATCACACGCTCGACCTTGAGGGGCTCCGGCTTCAGGGATTGCCGCCGGCCGAAGGCGAGGAGCTTCTGATTGAGGTCCGCGCCGCGCTCCGCCGTCTCGAGGATCTGGGCCGCCAGAGCATGGGTCAGCGCCGGATCGGCCGGGTTCTCGGTGAGGATCTCGGCGTTACCGAGGATCACGGTGAGCAGGTTGTTGAAGTCGTGCGCAATACCGCCTGTGAGCTGGCCCACGGCCTGCATCTTCTGAGCTTGCCGCAGCTGATCTTCGAGGTGCAGGCGTTCGGTGACATCGCGTGCGACGCTGACGAATTCGACGGGCTTCCCCTCGGCATCCAGCACCAGGCGCCGACGCGACTCGAGCGTCACCCAATGCCCATCCTTGTGACGGAGGCGATAGGTGATGGTCTGCTGCTGATGGGGTCGGGCGAGGAGCTCTGCGATGCTG
This sequence comes from Microvirga sp., assembly GCA_035944635.1. Classification (GTDB taxonomy): domain Bacteria; phylum Pseudomonadota; class Alphaproteobacteria; order Rhizobiales; family Beijerinckiaceae; genus Microvirga. Next base: position 13,399 of record DASZAZ010000010.1, on the reverse strand, counting down.
TCGATGGCGATGGCGGTGTCGTCGGGGTGCGTAATCTCCGCAAGATGAGAGCCGAGGAGTTCTTCTGCCTCATAGCCCAAGAGGTCGCGAGCCGCCGGCGACAGGTAGAGGCGTGTTCCGTCAAGCCGCGTGCGGGCAATCATGTCGGTGGCGTTCTCGGCGAGCAGACGATAACGGGCCTCGCTTTGCGCCAATTCCTCCTGCGCAAGCTTTTGATCGTGAATGTCCGACAATGTGCCGACCCATTCACGAATGGTGCCGTCCTCGTTGTGCAGCGGTACGGCACGACAGCTCACCCAATGGTAGACTCCGTTGGCCCGCCGAACGCGGAACTCGTTGGTGCCCGGCAGGCCGGATTCTAGCACCGCCTGCCACGTCGCGACGGCGCTGGGCTGGTCATCCGGGTGAATGGCGGCAAGCCAGCCGTGGCCTCGATAGCTCTCCGCGAACTGGCCGGAGAAATCCTCCCAGCCGATGCCGTCTGTGATCGCTCCCGCGGGATCGGAGCGCCACACGATGGATGCGCTGGCAGCCACAAGGGCGCGATAGAGCTCCTCGCTGCGTCGCAATTCGGTTTCCACCTTCCGGCGCGCGGTCACATCGGTGAAGGTCCGCACCGCGCCGCCGTCCGGCAACGGAAGCGAGCGCACCTCGATCGCAGTGCCGTTCGGACGTTCCCGTTCGTACTGAAAGGGCTTGTCCCCAAAGGACGCAGTCTTGAGCCAGTGGCGAAACTCATCGCCGCTGCGCTCGAACTCGTTGCGAGCGAACTGGTACTCCCTGATATCCCGGTACGAGCAAGGCTCGCGCATCACCGCCGCGGGTAGATCGAGCAGTTCGACCGCGCGTTTGTTGCAAACGCGAACGCGATCGTCCCCGTCGATCATGATCAGACCCTGGTCCATGTGCTCCAGAGTGGCCTCAAGCAGGCCCGACTGTTCCTGCAGCCTGAGTTCCCGTGCGGCGATCGCCGCCTTCGCTTCGTGCAGCCGCAGATGCGCGACGACCGTCCTGGCCAGATCCTGCAGCATGTGGGCTTGCACCGACGAGAAAGAGCGCGGTGCGAAGTCGACGATGCACAAGGTGCCGACGCACAAGCCCGATTCCAAGGCGAGAGGCGCGCCGGCATAAAAGCGAACTCCAGGCTCTCCCGTGACCAGGGGATTGCTGGCAAAGCGCGCATCGCGCGTCGCATCCTCGACAACCAGCACCTCGTCGCTCAATACGGCGTAAGCGCAGAAAGCCACTTCCCGCGGCGTGTTCTCCAGATCGACGCCGCAGCTGGCCTTGAACCATTGCCGGTCGGCATCGAGCAGGGACACCAAGGCCACGGGCACGTCGAACGCCTGTTGGGCCAGACGCGCCACCGCATCGAAGTGCTCCTCGCGGGGAGTGTCGAGGATGTGCAGACCATGCAGCGCGTTGAGGCGCGCCACTTCGTTGCGGGGAAGGGGATAGGTCATTGCTGTGAGTGGTTAAGCCAAGCTGCCGGAGCGATTACGCTTAACACGAACGGCTGTGGCCATACCACGACGTGAGACGGATTAAGCTGACCGACCCGATGCCAAGATTTTGTACAGCAAAGATTTTCTGACGTGAGTGCCTAACGTAACGGAGTACGCGCCTGATTGGAGCGAGCCCTCGGCAAGACAAGCTCTGGCTCACGTGGGCGCCGGTCCGGCGGGTTTCATGCCGTAGCGTAAAGCAACAGACATGCGCTGCAGCGGCGGAACCTGCTAGGCTGGACGCGATAATTGCTTCAGCGCCGCCGAACCATCGCAGCGGTAGCCAATCGCTTTTGCTGTGCTGGGCCCGACCTCGAGGAGCCATGATCCCATGACGAGCTTTGCCGAATCCTATCTCGGGCGATTGCGGGCAGTTGTAGGCTCACGCCTCCTGCTGGTGCCCGGAATGCGGATCGTCGTCGAGGACCCGGAGGGGCGGATCCTCTTTCAGCAGCGCTCGGACTTTGGAACTTGGGGCCTGCCCGGGGGCGTTCCGGACGAGGGCGAGCACCCGGACAGAACGATCGTGCGCGAAACGCTGGAGGAGACGGGAATCGAGGTGCTGGATCCGAAGCCGTTCGGCTTCGCCTGCGATCCGGCCCACGAGGTCTGGACCTACCCGAATGGGGACCAGTGCCACTACTACACGCTGCTCTACGTGGCGCGGACTTACCTCGGCGAACCGCGGGTCGCGGATGGCGAGAGCCTAGCGGTGGGATGGTTCAAACCGGACGCGCTGCCGGATGTGCTCTCCTGCATGGCGCGCACCGTCGAGGCTTACGGCCGCTGGAAGGTGACCGGCGAGTTCCAGATGATCTGAGGCCTATAGGGGCGCAAGCGTGCTCAGCCGATCAGCCGCCGGTGCTCCACCGAGATGCACCGGTCCATCACGACCGTGAGGCCGGCGGCTTCGGCCCGGCGCGCCGCTTCCATGTGCCGGATGCCAAGCTGAAGCCAGAGGGCCGGTGCACCGGCGCCGATGGCCTCCTCGACGACGCTGGGGATCGCGTCCGGCCGGCGGAAGACGTTGACGAGATCCACCGTGTCGAGAACCTCGCGCAGGGATGCCCGGCAGGGCTCCCCATGCACCATCTGGCCTGCCGTCGTCGGATTGATGGGAATAATGCGGTAGCCCGCGCGCTTCATGTATCCCGCGACGCCGAAGCTCGGCCGCCAGGGGTCGGGACTCGCGCCCACAACCGCGATCGTGCGGGCGCGCTCCAGAAGTTCCCGCAGGAAGGTCGGGTCATATGAGCGGTAATCGGGCGGGGCGAGTGCATTCATGGGTTTCGGCTGAACAAGCCGGGAGCCCCGGCCCGGTTCCCTCATGGCTATGAGCGTCGCCGGGGCGGCCATTCCAGGCCGTCCTCTATCCGAACCGGCCGGACGGCTGCCTCCCGTCTGCCGTCCGGGCGTTCGAGGCCCAAGTCCCGCAACAGGTGGTCGGACAGATGGTGCGGATCGTCGCCGGAGCGCAGGCGCGGCGGAAAGTGGATCGAGACGGCGAGCCGCAGGCGCAGCCACAGGTTCTCGATCCTGCGCGGGCGGCGCAGGTCCTGGTGTCTCATCGGTGTATCCTCACGATTCCGGCGGGGGCTCAGAAGGCCCGACGGCGAACCCCCGCGACACCCGAAACCTGCGCCTCGAGAGCCAACCTGACAAAGCGAAAGCTTGAGGGCTGGCATAAGTCTGCTTTATGCATGAGGCCTGAAACGCCTGTCCGGGTGCCCGTCTCGTGCTCTCGAAACTTCCCCCTTTAAGCGCTATTCGCGCCTTTGAAGCGGCGGCGCGCCATCGAAGCTTCACCCGCGCGGCCGAGGAACTCGGCATGACCCAGGCTGCCGTGAGCTATCAGATCAAAGTGCTGGAGGACCGGGTCGGCACGTCGCTCTTCGCGCGCCTGCCGCGACAGGTGGCGCTGACGGAAGCCGGCCGTCAGCTCGCTCCTGCGATCACGGAAGCTTTCGAACTGCTTCACGCGGCCTTCGAGGGTGTGGGCACGAATGTGGATAGCGTGCTCACCATGTCGGTGCTGCCGACCATTGCGGCCCATTGGCTCGTGCCGCGCCTCGGGCGCTTCCAAGCGGCCTATCCGCAGATCGTGGTCGAGGTCGATACCGATCAGGATGTGGTGGACTTCACCCGCGACGGTATCGATCTCGGAATTCGCAGCGGCCTCGGAGACTGGCCGGGGCTGGAGGCGCACCATCTCCTGCCGAGCCACTTCACGCCGGTGTGCAGCCCGCGGCTGCTCGAGGGGCGGATCATGGCGAAGCCGGCCGATCTCCTCGCTCTGCCGCTGATCGGCCCCGGCGACTCCTGGTGGGGCGAATGGTTCTCGGCCGCAGGGCTGCCAGGGGTGAGCCTGTCCGACCGGCGCGGACCAACCCTGCACACGCAGCAATTCGAGGGCATGGCCGCGATCGCAGGGCAGGGGGTGGCCCTGGTGAACCCCTATTTCTTCGCCGACGACATCGCCGCGGGACGCCTGGTTCAGGTGTTCGATCTCGTTCTGGAGGCGCAACGGTCCTACTGGGTCGTTTACCCGAAAGCACGCCGGCGCTCGCCCAAAATCCGCGCCTTTCGCGATTGGATTCTAGAGGAGGCCGGGCGGGAGATGCGCGACCGCACAGCCCGGCTGCTCCGTCGGGCGGCGACGCGGTAACCTGCAGCAGGATCACTGCGTTACACGGCTGCCGTAGGGAAAAGGAGGGGGCAGGTGGGGGAACGGGAGCATCCTTCGACAGGCAATCCGTGGACGATCCTGTCATCGACACGGGTTTACGAGAATGGCCACATCGCCCTCGTCGACCACGAGGTGCGGAACGCGGCGGGAGCACCGAGCCGCTATGGCATCGTGCATTTCAAGGAAAGCGGGGTCCGCGTCCTTCCGGTCGATGCCGAGGGGAAGGTGGTGCTCGTCGGTCAATACCGGCTCGGCGTAGGGGCCTATACCTGGGAACTGCCCGCCGGCGGCCGACCATCGAGCGAGCGGCCTGACCGGGCCGCTGCCCGCGAATTGCAGGAGGAGGTCGGGGTCGCAGCCCGCACCTGGCTGCCGCTGCTTCACCTGATCTCCTGCGGAAGCGTGACCGACGAGACACCGATGGCCTATCTTGCCTGGGATCTGGAGCCGCGGGAGCGAACTCTCGACGAGAGCGAAGTCATTGCCCTGAGGCATGAGCCCTTCGCGGAGGTGGTGCGGATGGCGCTCTCGGGCGAGATCCGTGACACGTCCAGCATTGCGGCGATCCTGGCCGCTCACGTGAAGGCGCAACGGGGCGAACTCCCCGAAGCCGTCGCCCGGCACCTTCGGTAACAGGCGCCGTTCCGCCAAGCTTGGCGCTGCACCAAGCCTGAACCGGCCGGTAGTGGGTCTTCCCATGCGAGCGGCTGCGCGCTTCCGTCATTTGACTTCCCTCGCCGATTGGGGGAGAGACCGCGCCACTTGCGGGCCCGCTCGCCAGCCCTGGAGCCGGCCCCTGCAACTCGCGGCCGTGGGCCGCCCGGAGCCTTGGATGACCAGCCCTGCCGCTACGGATCGCCTGCCGCCCGCCGGCACCGCCGGGCCGTTCGTCGGCAGACTGCTCGCCTTCGTCGAGGCCCGCCATTGGCGCCTCTGCCTGCTGCTCGCAGCGATCACGTTAGCCTGTGCGCTGCCGGGGTTCACGAGTCTGCAGCCGATGGATCGCGATGAGCCGCGTTTCGCCCAGGCCACGAAGCAGATGCTGGAAACCGGCGATTTCGTCGACATACGCTTCCAACAGGAGGCTCGCCACAAGAAACCCGTCGGCATTCACTGGATGCAGGCGGCGGTGGTCGCGGCAGCCGAGGGCCTCGGCGTCCCCGAGGCCCGCACCACCGTTGCCCTCTATCGGCTCCCATCCCTCCTCGGTGCCGTGGCGGCGGTCCTCCTCAGCTACTGGGCCGCGCTGGCCTTCGTTGCCCGACGCGAAGCGTTCCTCGCAGCAGCCTTTATCGGCTGCTCGGTCATGCTGATGCAGGAAGCGCGCCTCGCCAAGACGGATGCCATGCTCCTAGCCTGTTCGGTTGCCGCGATGGGAGGGCTGGCGCGCGCCTACCTCGCGCGCGGCGTGGCGCGGCTTCCAGGCCTGACGGTCGGCGTGTTCTGGAGCGGCATCGCGCTCGGCATTCTGATCAAGGGGCCGATGGTGCTGATGTTTGCCGGCCTCTGCGCGCTCGCGCTGTCGGTGCGCGAGCGCTCCGGCCGTTGGCTCCTGGCGCTGCGGCCCGGCCTTGGGATCCCGGCCACCATCATCGTGGTTGCTCCGTGGTTCGTGGCGATTGCGCTAAAAAGCGACGGCGCGTTCTTCGCCACCGCGGTGAGCGAGGACCTGCTCGGGAAGGTTAGCACGGGACAGCAGAACCATTGGGGTCCGCCCGGCTTCTATTTCGTCGCTTTCTTCCTCACCTTTTGGCCGGCCGCAGCGCTTGCCGCGATGGCACTGCCGTTCGTCTGGAGCCGCCGCCGCGACGACGGCGTTGCGTTCCTGATAGCCTGGGTCGCGCCGTCCTGGCTTCTTTTCGAGGCGTTCTCGACCAAGCTGCCCCACTATGTGCTGCCGCTTTATCCAGCGATTGCCATCGCCACTGCCATGGCGATTGGCCAGGGCGCGGTCGGACCGCATCGCAAGGGCGCCACGGGCGTTGCTTTGCTCATACCCGGGATCCCGATCGCGCTGACCGTCGGATTGGTGAGTGGCACCTGGGCGCTTGACCGCACCCTGCCCGTCGCGGCGCTCCCGGTTCTCCTAGCCGCCTGCGTGCTGTCGGTTCTCGCGTGGTGGGCCTTCAGCCGGGCCGAGGTCCTGCGGTCAGCATTCACGAGCCTTGCGGCCGCAATCCTCCTGGCGCTCGGGGTGCTGGGGATCGCCCAGCTGAATCTCCCCGCCTTGAAGATCTCGCCCCGCTTGGCCGACATTGCGCGGAGCGCACCTTGCCAGGCTCCCGAAGTCGGAACGCTCGGCTACCGCGAGCCGAGCCTCGTGTTTCTCGTAGGCACCGACCTCGAGATGTTCCCGAACGCCCAGGCCGCGGCGGAGTTCACGGGCCGCGGCGGCTGCCGCGTCACGTTCGTCGAGCGCCGCCATGAGGCCGATTACAAGGCTGCGCTGGCTGCCCGCAACCTGACGCCGGAACTCGCCGCGCGGGTGGGCGGGTTCAACATCAATAGTGGCCGGCGCACAGAGGTAGCCGCCTACCTCACCAGGCCGTCGGCACCGTGAGCGACGTCACGCCCCGGGTGGCCTTCATCATCCCGGCGAAAAACGAGGCCGACAGTATCGAGGCCCTCTTGGCGGATCTCGACCAGGCGTGCCGCGCGCTCGAACCCTATGAGATCGTCTATGTGGACGATGGGTCGAGCGACGACACCCAACAGCGCCTTGTGGCAGCCCAGGCCGAACGGCCGCATTTGCGCGTCGCGCGTCATGCCCGGAGTGCTGGGAAAAGTGCAGCGCTGCGCACCGGAGTCCGCCTGGCGCGCGCACCGCTCGTGGTCACCCTTGACGGCGACGGCCAGAACGATCCTCAATTCGCGCCGCAGATGGTCGCCATTCTGGAGGCTAACCCCAACGTCGGCCTCGTCGCGGGCCAGCGGCTTCGACGGGGTGACGGCCTGTTCAAGAAGTGGCAGTCGCGGATCGCCAATTCGGCCCGCAAGGCGCTGCTCAACGACGGCACCCGAGACACGGCCTGCGGGCTGAAGGCGATCCGTCGAGACCTGTTTCTGAACCTTCCCTATTTCGACACGGTTCACCGGTTCTTTCCGGCGCTTGTGGCGCGGGAAGGCTATGGCGTCGCGCATCTCGATGTGGTGGACCGCCCTCGTTTTGCCGGAACGTCCCATTTCGGCCTGCTCGACCGGCTCTTGGTCGGCATCCCGGACCTTTTTGGCGTGTGGTGGCTCATCCGCCGTCGCCGGGTGGTGCCCGAGTTGCTGGAGACGCCAGCCTCTGAGACCCCCTAATGCGGTCCGGCGGTGGCGTATGCCAAGGGGCCGCCACCCTGCCGCGAGAGCCAGCCGCTGGCCTGTCCTAACGTCAGCGCCGTCACCAAAGGAGAAGGGACGCCCATGCTGCTGAGCCTCTCGGAAGATCTGCGCCTCTATTTCTACGATGTGGTGATCGCTCGGTTCGATTTCTGGGCCGCGTTCGGCGTTCTGGCCCAGTTTGTATTTGCGGCCCGCTTCCTCGTTCAATGGGTCGCGAGCGAGAAAGCCGAGCGGAGTGTTATCCCGATCGGCTTCTGGTTTCTGTCCATCGGCGGCGGGCTCATGACGCTGGTCTATGGCTTCGCCCGCCGCGACATCGTGATCATTCTCGGTCAGGCGTTCTCGATCTTCATCTATGCGCGCAACCTCATGCTCATCGCCAAGGAACGGCGAGAGAAGCGGTCGGAGGCCGATTCCAACGTGACCTGACGGCTCTCATGCCGCCTGCGCGTCCGCTCCCTTGAGACGCGCGAAGCCTGCGTCGAGGTCGGCTTTCAGGTCGTCGAGATCTTCCAGGCCGATGTGGAAGCGAAGGGTATGGCCGCCTGGATTCCAGGCCGTCGCCGTGCGGTAGGTTGCGCAGTCGAAGGGCACGACGAGGCTCTCGAAACCGCCCCAGGAATAGCCCATGCCGAAGAGTTCGAGCCCGTCGAGCATGGCGGCGAGCGCCCGGTTCGAGCACGGCTTCAGCACGACGGAGAACAGCCCCGAGGAGCCCTTGAAGTCGCGCTTCCAGACCGCATGACCGGGGTCGGTCTCGAGGGCGGGATGGAGCACGCGGGCAACTTCCGGCCGCGCCTGCAACCAGCGCGCCATGTCCAGAGCCTGCCGCTCGTGCTCGCGAAGCCGCAGCGCCATGGAGCGCAGGCCCCGGAGGCCGAGGAACACGTCCTCCGGCCCCGGCGTCATCGCAAAAGCATCGTAGGCCTCGCGGAGCGGCTTGAAGCAACGCTCGTTGGCCGACACCATGCCGAGGAGGAGGTCGGAACCGCCGGACAGGTACTTGGTGCCGGCCTCGATGGCGATGTCGACGCCGCGCTCGTGGGGCGGAAAGAGCAGGGGGGTCGCCCAGGTGTTGTCCATCAGGACGACGGCGCCGCGAGCATGGGCCACCGCGGCGATGGCCGGGATGTCCTGCATCTCGAAGCTCTGGGACCCGGGCGCCTCGGTGAAGACCGCGGCGGTATTCGGGCGCATGAGGCCCTCGATCCCGGCACCGACCAGCGGATCGTAATAGGTGGTCTCCACCCCGAAACGGGCGAGGAGGCCATTACAGAAGGTGCGCGTCGGCAGGTAAACCGAGTCCGTCACAAGCAGATGGTCGCCCGCCTTGAGGCACGACATCAGCGCCAAGGTCACGGCCGCCAAGCCCGACGGCGCGAGCACGGTGCCGGCCGCTCCTGAGAGGGCCGTCCAGGCTTGCTCCAGCGCCTCGGTGGTTGGGGTGCCTTTCGTTCCGTAGACATAGCGTCCGCGCCGGTTCAGGAGGTCGTCCGTTGTCGGGTACAGCACCGTCGAACCGCGATAGATCGGCGTGTTGACGAAACCGTGCTGCTCGAAGGGGTCGCGCCCCGCATGCACCAGGCGGGTGCGTTCGCCGTAGGCGGACAACTTGGAGGAAGGCTTGGACATACGGCCTCTGCGGCAATGGGAAGGGGCCGCGGATGTGAAGCCCGGGCACGGGTTCCGTCAAGGCCGGAGCGCTCCCGGACCCTTAAGGCGGTCAAAAGACTGCGAACCACGGGGGAAAGGCGCCTCTCAACCCTTAGGAGCACCCATCAGCGACTTGACCCGGTTCCCATGATGGAATGTGATGGAACGACGCCGTTTCAGCCGAACCGGCTCAAGAAGCGTCGAAACAGGGACCTGGCTGGAGGCCCAAAGAGCCGTCGCCGGGATGATCGACAGAGTGGGAGAATACATCGCATGAAAAAGGCTATCGCATCGATTGCCTTCGGCCTCGTCGCGGCAAGCGTCGTGGCCACGGGCGCGTCGGCGCAGGCGACCCTCGCCAGCGTGAAGCAGAAGGGCACGCTCACCTGCGGCTCGAACACGGGCCTCGCGGGCTTCGGCGTTCCGGACGCTCAGGGCAACTGGACCGGCTTCGACGTGGATTTCTGCCGCGCGATCTCGGCCGCGATCTTCGACGATCCGACGAAGGTTCGCTTCATCCCGCTCGCCGCGAAGGATCGCTTCACCGCGCTCCAGTCCGGCGAAGTGGACGTGCTCGCCCGCAACACCACCTGGACCATGTCGCGCGACACGCAGCTCGGTCTCGAGTTCGCCGGCGTGAACTACTACGACGGCCAGGGCTTCATGGTCCGCAAGAAGCTCGGCGTCTCCTCCGCGAAGGAGCTGAACGGCGCTTCGGTGTGCACCCAGCAGGGCACCACCACCGAGCTCAACCTCGCGGACTACTTCCGCGCCAACAACATGAAGTACGAAGTCGTGGCCTTCGCGACCTCGGACGAAACCTTCAAGGCCTATGACGCCGGCCGCTGCGACGCCTTCACGACGGACGCCTCGGGCCTCTACGCGGAGCGTCTGCGCGCCTCGGCTCCGGACGACCACATCGTGCTGCCCGAGATCATCTCGAAGGAGCCGCTTGGACCGTCCGTCCGCCACGGCGACAACCAGTGGGGCGACATCGTGCGCTGGACCCACTACGCCATGCTGAACGCCGAAGAGCTCGGCGTCACCAAGGCGAACGTGGACCAGATGAAGAACTCGCCCAACCCGGAGATCAAGCGTCTCCTCGGCACCGAGGGCAAGTTCGGCGAGTCCATCGGCCTCACCAACGACTGGGCCTACCGGATCATCAAGCACGTCGGCAATTACGGCGAGGTGTTCGAAAAGAACATCGGCGAGGGCTCGCGCCTGAAGATCAAGCGCGGCCAGAACGCGCTGTGGACCAAGGGCGGCCTGCAATACGGCGTTCCGATCCGCTAGCATCCAAGGGGCGCCTGAGTGATCAGGCGCCCTTATTGTCTCTAGCGCTCGGGCTGACCCGGGCGCCTCCAACGAACGATTTTGCTTCTGCGGTGGGGCAGGGCATCGGTCGGAATCGACGTGACGGCGATGGGGCTTGAGCCGGTCGCCGGGAGGGGTGGGCTCCGTGCAAACAGCCGCTATCAATCAGGCGCCGGCAAAAGCGTCGGTTTTCTACGATCCGAAGATCCGCGGTATTGTCTACCAGGTGCTCCTGGTCGGCCTCATCACTTTCCTGATCTACGAGGCGGCCACCAACGTCATCGACAATCTGAGGCGCGCGCGCATCGCGTCGGGCTTCGGCTTCTTGAGCACCACGGCCGGCTTCGACATCAGCCAGTCGCTCATTCCCTTCAGCGCGGCGGGCTCGTCCTACGGCACCGCCTTCGTGGCGGGCCTGCTCAACACCCTGCTCGTGGCCGTCATCGGCATCTTCTTTGCGACGATCCTCGGCTTCCTCATCGGCGTGGCGCGCCTCTCCTCCAACTGGATCATCGCCAAGCTCGCGATGGTCTATGTAGAGGTGATGCGGAACATTCCGCTGCTGCTTCAGCTCCTGTTCTGGTACGTGGCGGTGCTCTCCCAGCTCCCGGCCCCGCGTAATTCCATCGAAATGGGCGGCGGGTTCTTCCTCAACGCCCGCGGCCTCTTCCTGCCGCGTCCGATCTTCGCCTCGGACATCTGGGTTCTCGTCGCGACCTTCGTGGCCGGCTTGGTTGCCGCCCTTGTGTTCCGCCGTTGGGCCAAGCGCCAGCAGGCCGCGACGGGGCGCCAATACCCCACCGGCTGGGTGACGTTCGGGCTCGTCCTCGTCCTGCCTGTCCTCATGTGGGGGCTGCTCGCGCTCGCCGTCGAGAATCCGATTACCTTCGAGCTGCCCCGCAAGGGCACCTTCAATCTCACCGGCGGTGCCTCGATCCTGCCGGAGTTCGTGGCCCTGCTGCTCGGCCTGACGATCTACACCGCCGCCTTCATCGCCGAGGTGGTGCGCGCAGGCATTCTCGCGGTGTCCCGCGGGCAGACGGAAGCGGCAAGTTCGCTCGGTCTGCCGGCCGGCAAGACCCTTCGCCTCGTGGTGATCCCGCAGGCCATGCGGGTGATCGTTCCGCCTCTGACGAGTCAGTATCTGAATCTGACCAAGAACTCGTCGCTGGCAGTGGCGATCGGCTATCCGGACCTCGTGCAGGTGTTCATGGGCACGGTGCTGAACCAGACCGGGCAGGCCGTGGAGGTGGTGGTCATCACCATGGGGGTCTATCTGACCATCAGCCTTTTGACCTCGATGGTGATGAACATCTACAACCGCCGCGTGGCGATCGTCGAACGGTAGGAGCGCGCCTATGAACACCGCCGTCGACACCCTGCGCTTCGTCAGCACCGAAAAGGCGCCAGCCCTGCCGCCGCCGAACCTTGCCCGCGGCCCGGTGGCCTGGGTGCGCGAGAACCTGTTCAACGGACCGCTGAACACTATTCTGACCCTGTTGGCGTTCTTCCTGCTCTATCGCTACCTGCCGCCGATCGTGCAGTTCCTCTTCACCGACGCGGTCTGGACCGGTGCGGACCGGGCCGCCTGCCGCGAGGACATGATCGGGCGGCCCGTCGGCGCCTGCTGGGCCTTCGTGAACGAGCGCTTGAGCTACTTCACCTACGGGTCCTATCCGGTCGCCGAGCGCTGGCGGGTGAACGGCTTCTTCGCGCTGCTAGCGATCGGAGTCGTGTGGCTCCTGTGGCTGCGGGCACCGCGGCGGGATCTCGGTGCCGTCTACTTCTTCGGCGTCTTCCCGGTGCTGTCCTATGTGCTGCTCACCGGCGGCGACGCCAACTTCAGCACCGTGACCTGGGGGCTTTACATCGCTGTCGGCGTCGTCGTTCTGATGGCCGTCCTGCTCGGCGGACGCTTCAATCTGCCGGCCCGCTCGATCGCGACCTTCGTCGGCATTCCCTACCTCGCCATCGGCGCTGCACTGGCGATCCTCGAAATCGACTGGGGCCTCGGCGCCGTGCCGACCAGCCTGTGGGGCGGAATCCTGGTCACGATGCTCGTTGCCACGGTCGGCATCGTATTCTCGCTCCCGTTCGGCATCCTGCTGGCGCTCGGCCGGCGTTCGAAGCTGCCGCTCGTACGCCTGGCCTCCGTAGTCTTCATCGAGTTCGTGCGCGGCGTGCCGCTCATCACCGTGCTGATTATGGCCAACACCATGCTGCCGCTGTTCCTGCCCGGCAACATGACCGTGGATCGCCTGCTGCGCCCGCTGGTCGGCGTCGCTCTCTTCGCCTCGGCTTACATGGCCGAAGTCGTGCGCGGCGGTCTGCAGGCGATGCCCAAGGGCCAGTACGAAGGGGCCATGTCGCTCGGCCTCAACTACCCGCAGATGATGGGCCTCATCATCCTGCCGCAGGCGTTGCGGATCGTGATCCCGGGGATCGTGAACACCTTCATCGGGCTCTTCAAGGATACCTCGCTCGTTTACGTGATCGGCATTTTCGATCTCATCAAGGCGATTGAGGCGTCGCGGGTTGATCCGACCTGGGCGGCGCCGACCGTGAGCACCACGGGCTATCTCTTCGCAGCTCTTTTCTACTTCGTGTTCTGCTGGGGCATGTCGCGCTACTCCCTTGGGGTGGAACGACGGCTGGCGGCAGGCCAAAACCGGTGAACTCCATGACAGCAGCACCCTCCATCGCACGCACCTCCACACCTGCCGTCGACCCCAAGGCCGCAGCCGCCGTGCAGATGCTCGGCGTCCACAAGTGGTATGGCGAGTTCCACGTGCTGAAGGACATCAACCTGCATGTGCGTCGGGGCGAGCGCATCGTGATCTGCGGGCCGTCAGGCTCGGGCAAATCCACCATGATCCGCTGCATCAACCGGCTCGAAGAGCACCAGAAGGGC
>DASZAZ010000009.1:0-18497 GCA_035944635.1 Microvirga sp. | reverse complement strand
GGAGGCGGAGACCCGGTTGGTGCCCTTCTCGTACTTCTGCACCTGCTGGAAGGTGATCTTCAGAGCCTCCCCCAGCTTCTCCTGGCTCATCCCAATCAGCATCCGACGCATCCGAACACGGCTGCCCACATGCTTGTCGATGGGATTGGGCGATTTGGTCATAGGCAGGCTCTGGGCGGGCTCAAGGAGGCGCAGGCCCGGCGATCTCGCGTCAAGCGCGGGAAGGGACAGGCGCTCGGCGGGGATGGGCGACGCGGGAAACGAGGGACAGGGCGAGGCAGACGAGACCCATCACGGCGACGATCCCGTCGCGGTAGACACTATACAGCGTGGCCGGGAGAGCAACCGGCACGGCGGCGTCGAGCACACCCTCCTGGCCGAGCGGCAGCGCGCCGAGCACCCGGCCATAAGGATCGACCACCGCCGACACCCCCGAATTGGCGGCCCGCACCAGGGGCAGGCCCTCCTCCACGGCCCGCAGGCGCGCCTGGGCGAAATGCTGATAGGGGCCCGGCGTCTCGCCGAACCAGGCATCGTTGGTGAGGTTGAGGATCAGGCTCGGGCGGGGGCCCTCCGCGACCACGGCGCCGGGGAAGATCGCCTCGTAGCACACGGTCGCGGCCACCGGCGGCAGGCCGGGAACGGGGAGCACGCGGCGGGCTTCGGCCGGCGAGAAGCCGCCCGGGATGTGCACGAAGGGGCGCAGGCCCACGGCCTGGATGAGCGCCTCCACGGGCTTCGGCACGTATTCGCCGAAGGGAACGAGATGGGTCTTGTCGTAGGAGCCTACGATCGTGCCCTCGGCGTCGACCACCTGGACGGCATTGAAGAAGGGCCCGACCGCTTCGCCCGGCAGCGGCTCCGCCATGCGGGCGGCGCCGGTGACAAGCGTCGTCCCGCGGGGAAGGAGCGCGCCGATCTGGGCCAGCGCCCCCGCATCCTCGTGCAGGAGGAAGGGGAAGGCGGATTCGGGCCAGATCAGGTGCGTCACGGCTTCGAGCCCCGCCCCGTCGGGGCCCGGCCGGGCGCTCACCCCGAAATAGTGGCGCAGGATCGGGTCGCGGTTGCGGGCGTGGAATTTGGCGTCCTGGGGCAGGTTCGGCTGCATGATCCGCAGGCGCACCCCCTCCAGAGTCGCGAGCGTGTCGGGGGGGACGCGCAGGGCCCCGGCCCCGAGAAGCGCGAGAAGCGCCAGACCGGCCAGCACCGGCGGCGCGATCCGCGCCCGGGTGGAGGATCCGGTCGCGGCGAGAGCCGGCGCCGCGGCGATGAGAACGGCTAGCAGCGTGAGGCCGTAGAGGCCGACCACGGCGGCGGCCTGCATGAAGGGACCATGCTGGCCCAGCGCCATGCCGGGCGTGTTCCAGGGAAAGCCGGTGAAGAGGTGCCCGCGCAGCCACTCGCCGAGGGTCAGGCCGGCCGCGAAGGCGAACAGGCGCAGGGGCCCCCGCGACCACAGCAGGCGGGCGGCGAGGAAGCCGAGGGCCGGAAAGAAGGCGAGAACCGCTGGCAGGCCCAGGACTCCGAGGGGCAGGGCCCAGGCGAATTCGTCGGCTTCGACGAGAAAGGCGGCGCCGAGCCACCAGAGGCCCGCCACGAAATAGCCGAAGCCCCACCACCAGCCCGCAACCGCCGCCGATGTTCCGATCGCGCGCAGCGAGGAGCCCCGCGCCCCGTCGAGGAGCCACACGGCCGGCACGAGGGAAAACACGAGCGCCGGCAGGATGCCGAACGGCGGCATCGCCAGGGCACCGACGGCGCCCGCGCCGAACGCGATGAGCCAACGGCGCCAGCCGGCGGCCCCGGTCACCGCCTGGGCGAGGGCAATCATTCCGCGGCTTCGCTCGCCGGCGGAGGCGTCTGCGAGGGAGCGGCCGCGACGGGAGTGGGAGCCGGGGGTTCGGCCGCCGGCACGGCGACGCCGTCCGCGGCGGGGCGGTGGATGCGCAGGCGCTTCACCCGGCGCGGATCGGCGTCGAGCACCTCGAATTCGAGGCCGCTCGGCCCATCGATGAGTTCGCCCCGGGAGGGCACCCGGCCCGCCAGGGTGACGATGAGACCGCCCAAGGTCTCGACGTCCTCGGCGATGTCCTCGTGGGCGAGGTCGACCCCGATCGCCTCCGAGACCTCTTCGAGCCCCGCGCGGGCGTCGGCCACGAAGGTATCGTCGTCCGAGGGCAGGATCATACGGGCGGTGGCGTCGTCGTGCTCGTCCTCGATGTCGCCCACCACCATCTCGACGAGGTCCTCGATGGAGACGAGGCCGTCGGTGCCGCCGTATTCGTCGATCACGAGGGCCATGTGGGTTCGCGTCGCCTGCATGCGCACCAGCAGGTCCACGGCCGGCATGGAGCGGGGCACGAACAGCACGGGGCGCAGGATCTTGGCGGAGGCGAGCGTGAGCGAGAGGTCCACGCGCCCGAGGCTCGGCGGCGGCTGGGTTGCATCCACGGTCTTGCGGCGGCGGGAGGGGCGCGCATCGGCGCGGTTCGCGATGAGGTCGAGGAAATCGCGGATATGCACCATGCCCTTGGGGTCGTCCAGGGTCTCGCCGTAGACCGGCAGGCGCGAATGGCCGGCGGTGCGGAAGATGCCCAGCAGATCGCCGAGATTGGTTTCGGCGGACACCGCCACGATGTCGGCCCGGGGCACCATCACGTCCTCGACGCGGATGCGGTGGAAGCCGAGCACGTTCTTCAGCATCGCCCGTTCCTGGGGCGAGAAGTTCGGATCCCCGACGGTTTCCGCCAGCGCGTCTTCCAGGTCGTCCCGGATCGAGTCGCGGGATTTCAGGCCGAATCGGTGGAAAAGGCGCTCGAACCAGCGCTCACGGGCACCGGCTGCATCAGGATTGTCCTGCTCCGCGTGCGCGATGCGACTTCGATCCTCTGTCATTCGCACAAAATCAGCAGAGGCCTTGAGGGGCTCTGCTGCCATCTCCTCATCGGGTGCCAATCAGCCCCTCAGCACATAGCACAGGCCGGGCCGGCCGCGCGAATCGTGTCGTGCGGTCTTTGCGCCCGGCCACGGTCGCCGCGTTCATAAGAGCTCCGCGTCGCGGTAGGGATCCGGATGCCGAGCCTCGCCAGCGGCTTCGTTCAAGCGAGCTCCGCGTCCCGGTAGGGGTCCGCGATGCCGAGCCTCGCCAGCGCCTTCACCTCCAGGGCTTCCATGATCTCGGCTTCGCCCGTGGTCTCGTGATCGTAGCCCAACAGGTGCAGGGTGCCGTGCACGATGAGGTGAACGGCATGGTCCGCGAGGCTCTTGTCCTCGTCGCGGGCCTCGCGCTCGATGGTCTCGAAGGCGAGCGCCAGATCGCCGAGGGGGCGGGGCCCGGGAATTCCGGGCTGCTCGGATGCTGGAAAGGAGAGCACGTTCGTAGGCTTGTCCTTGCCGCGCCATTCCCGGTTGAGTTCCTGGATCGTGGCGTCGTCGGCGAGGAGAACGCTGATCTCGACCGGCTCGCGGGGCGCGTCGGAGGCCACCGCGAGGGCGGCGGCCACGGCCCGTTCGGCCAGGGCTTCGACCTCGCCCAGCGCCGACCAGCCGCCGGCCTCGACCACGAGGTCGAGCGAGACGGCTGCGCTCACCCGCGCGGTCCCTGGCGGTAGCCGCGATAGCCCTCCTGGCGCGGAGGCTCCGGGGGATCGGTGCGGGCGGCGGCCTCGTAGGCCGTCACGATGCGGCGCACGAGGTCGTGGCGCACCACGTCCTCCTCCTTGAAGCTCACCCGGGCGATGCCCTCGACGCCCTCTAGGATCCGCACGGCTTCGACCAGCCCGGATTTCTGGCCCGGCGGCAGGTCGATCTGGGTCGGATCGCCGGTGATGATCATCCGCGAGCCTTCGCCAAGACGCGTGAGCACCATCTTCATCTGCATGGTGGTGGTGTTCTGGGCCTCGTCCAGGAGCACCACCGCATTGGTGAGGGTGCGACCGCGCATGAAGGCGAGCGGCGCGATCTCGATCATGCCCGTGGTGAGCCCGCGCTCCACGAGACGCGCCTCCATGAAGTCGTAGAGGGCGTCGTAGATCGGGCGGAGATAGGGATCGACCTTCTCGCGCATGTCGCCCGGCAGGAAGCCGAGGCGCTCGCCCGCTTCCACTGCGGGGCGCGAGAGGATGAGGCGCTCCGCATGACCCTGTTCGAGGAGCGAGACCGCGTGCCCGACCGCGAGCCAGGTTTTGCCGGTGCCGGCTGGGCCTTCCGCGAACACGAGCTCGTGCTGCTTCAAGGCCTTGATGTAGGCGTTCTGCGCCGCGTTGCGGGCGCGCACCGGGCCGCGCTTGCGGGTCGAGATATGGTCGAAGGCGGTGCGGCCGGCGGCCGGCGGTTCTTCGGCGGCGAACAGGGTGCCCTGGACGCGGGTTTCCTGGATCGCGCCGTCCACGTCCCCTTGCGAGAGCGTGCCGCTGGTGCGCGAGCGGTCGTAGAGGCTCTCCAGCACCCGGCGGGCATGCTCCGCGCAATCCGGCCCGCCGCGGATCACCACCCGGTTGCCCACGGCGGTCGCCACCACGTCGAGGCGGCGCTCCAGATGGGCGAGGTTCTGGTCGAACTGGCCGAAGACGATGCTGGCGAGGCGATTGTCGTCGAAGGTCAGCGTGATCTCGGCGGTTTCCTCGACGCCGGGATGGGCGCTCGATGGGGCACCCGCCCCGCCCCGCTTCTGACCCCGTGCTGCCGTCCCATCCGCTGGCCTCAAATGCGCTCTCCCAATCGAGCCGCCGAGCGGCTCCAAAAATTTCAAGCCGCTGCCGTCAGCAGGCCGGACTCCAATGCGCCGAACAGGCTGTTTGATCCCGCCCGCTCGATCTTGACCGCGACCACGTCTCCGACCCGGTGGGCGTCGGTCTCAATCTGCACGGCTTGTAGATAGGGCGACTTGCCCGCCATTTGACCGGGGTGCCGGCCAGGCTTTTCGAGCAGCACCTCGACGGTCCGCCCGACGGTGGCCCGGTTGAAGGCCTGGCGCTGCGCCTCGAGCAACTCCTGAAGCCGGGCCAGGCGCTCGGATTTCACGGTTTCCGGCACCTGCGCCTCGTTGTCCGCCGCCGGCGTGCCGGGGCGCGGGCTGTACTTGAACGAGAAGGCGCTCGCGAAGCCCACGTCCCGAATGAGGCGCATCGTGTCCTCGAAATCGGCGTCCGTCTCACCCGGGAAGCCGACGATGAAATCGGAGGAAAGCGCGATGTCGGGGCGCGCCTGGCGGATGCGGCCGATGAGGCGGCGGTACGCGTCGCCGGTGTGGCGGCGGTTCATGGAATCGAGAATCGCATCCGAGCCCGACTGCACCGGCAGATGCAGGTAGGGCATCACCGCGGGCAGATCGCGGTGGGCGGCGATCAGCTCCTCGTCCATGTCGCGGGGATGGCTCGTGGTGTAGCGCAGCCGCACGATGCCGGGGATGTCCGCAAGGCGGTGGAGCAGGCGTCCGAGCGACCAGGTGGCGCCATCCGGCCCCTCGCCGTGATAGGCGTTCACGTTCTGGCCGATCACCGTGAACTCGCGCACGCCGGCGGCGGCCAGGCGCTCGGCCTCGGAGAGGATCTGCGCCACGGGACGGGACATCTCGGCGCCGCGGGTATAGGGCACCACGCAGAAGGTGCAGAACTTGTCGCAACCCTCCTGCACGGTGAGGAAGGCGGAGATCCCGCGGGTCTGGATCGCCTGCCGCGAGGGCGCGGGCAATTGGCCGAACTTGTCCTCGACGGGAAACTCGGTGTCGACGGCGCCGCGCCCGGCGCGCAGCAGTTCCGGCAGGCGGTGATAGCTTTGCGGCCCCACCACCACGTCGACCGCCGGCTGCCGGCGCAGAATCTCCTTGCCCTCGGCCTGCGCCACGCAGCCCGCCACCACCACCTTCGTGTCGAGGCCTTGCGCCTGGCGCTCGCCCTTGAGCACCCGCACGCGCCCGAGCTCGGAATACACCTTCTCGGCCGCCTTCTCGCGGATGTGGCAGGTGTTGAGGATGACGAGGTCCGCCTCCTCCATGATCCCCGTCTGCGTGTAGCTCTCGCCCGCGAGAACGTCCGCCATGCGCTCGGCGTCGTAGACGTTCATCTGGCAGCCATAGGACTTGATGAAAGCTTTTTTCACGGGGCGGGCCTGGTTCTGTCGGAAAAGCGTGGCCGCGGACGAGGCCGCATGGCCGGCGCCCTTTTAAGCCGATTTCGGTTCCGAGGCCACCACCGGCGCTGCGCGCGGGACCGGGGGCCGCAGGCGCGGGGCCTCGGGCGCGGCCGGCGGCGCCTGGATCAGGGCCCTCACGGCGGCTTCGGCCTCGGCGGTGGCGGTCTTGCGGTCGCTCGCCGGATCGAAGGCGATGGGCTCGCCCCAGGTCACCACCGCGTCCAGCGGACCGCCCTTGAGGAACAGGCCGAGATGCGGCGCCAATTCCATGTCGCCGTACCAGGCGATCTCCGGCCTCTCGCGCCGGGTCACGGGCAGGCCGTTGCGGCGCACATACGAGACCGCGAGGGGCTGCAGATGGATGCGCTCCAGCCCCGGCTCGGTGAGCGCCGCACGGGCCGCGCCGACGAGCGACGAGCGGAAGGGGAGGAGCCGGGTGCCGTCGCCGGTGGTGCCTTCCGCGAACAGCACGATGGCTTCGCCCCGCATGAGGCGGTGCGCGACGGCCTGGTTCACCTCCGCGGTGGCCTTGCGGCGCGCCCGATCGATGAACACCGAGCGCTGCAGCTTGGCGAAGAGCCCGATCACGGGCCAGCCCTCGATTTCGGATTTGGCGATGAAGGAGAGCGGGCGCCGCGAACCGATCACCGGAATGTCGAGCCAGGACACATGGTTGGAGAGCACCAGGGTCGGCACCGCGCCCGGCGGGCGCCCGCGTTCCACCACGCGCACGCCGAAGAGGCGCAGGAACAGGCGGTGGAAGGCCACCGGCAGCCGCTCCGCGAGCGGCCAGCCGAAGCGCAGGCTCAAGGCCTGCGGCCCTACGATCAGGACGAAGAAGAGGATGAGGCCCAAGAGCCTCAGCGCAACGCCGAAGCGGCTCATGCGCGGCCCTTCGGCTCGTCGGGTTCGTCGAGCGGCACCGCGTAGAGTTCGAGGCGGTGGTAGACTACCTTGTAGCCGAGCCGCCGCGCGATCTCGGTTTGCAGGGCCTCGATCTCCTCGGAATGAAACTCGATCACGGCGCCGGTCTCAAGGTTGATGAGGTGGTCGTGATGGTCCCGCGCGGCCTGCTCGTAGCGGGCGCGGCCGTCACGGAAATCGCGGCGTTCGATGATGCCCTCGGTTTCGAGCAGCTTCACGGTGCGATAGACGGTGGAGAGCGAGATGCGGTCGTCCACGGCGGCCGCGCGGCGGTGCAATTCCACCACGTCGGGGTGGTCCTCAGCGGCGTCGAGGATGCGCGCGATGGTGCGGCGCTGGCCCGTCATGCGCAGGCCGCGCTCCTGGCAGGCGCGTTCGATCGCATCCGACCGGCGCCGTGCTCCCGCTGCTCTCGTGCTCCGTGCCGCCACGGCCACCCGTCCCGACGTGCCAGAGGTGCTCCGTGCCGCCACGGCCACCTTGTCCTGAAATGCTCTGCGTGCGCTGAGGAGCGCCCCTCGGGCCTTATAGGGAACAAGC
Source organism: Microvirga sp. (assembly GCA_035944635.1). GTDB lineage: Bacteria > Pseudomonadota > Alphaproteobacteria > Rhizobiales > Beijerinckiaceae > Microvirga. The sequence goes on along the minus strand of DASZAZ010000009.1, from coordinate 10,901 downwards.
CGCCCGCGGGCTACCCGACGACCCGATTGTTGGCGGCTGCCCTACTCCGCCGGAACGGCATCGCCCTGCGGGGCCCCGCCCTCGGGCTTGCGCCGCCGCTGCGCCCGCCGGTCGAGATGGCGCATCGCCGGGGTCACGGTGGTGCCGTGGAGCACGATGGAGATCAGGATGATGAGCCCGCTCACGCTCCAGAGGAGATCGGCTTCCGGGAAATGCGCGTGGTTCACCCCATAGGCGAGGTAATACACGGTCCCGAGGCCACGGATGCCGAAGAAGCTGATCACCGCCCGCTCGTCCGCTTCCGGCCGGGACCCGATCAAGCTGATCCAGCCCGTGATCGGCCGCACGAGGAAGAGGGTGACGAGGGCGAAGAGCCCGGCCTCCCAGGTGAGACCGCGAAACAGGCCCCCGGCCGCGATGGTGCCGCCGAAGATCACGAGGAGCACCATCATGAGGAGGCGTTCCAGCTGCTCGGCGAAGTCATGCAGCTTCTCGTGGTAGGAATGGTTGCGCTCGGCCGCCCGCAGGCCCAAAGCCGCCACGAACACGGCCAGGAAGCCGTAGCCATGCGCCATCTCGGTGACGCCGTAGGCGAGGCAGGTGACGCCGAGCGCCACGAAGCCGTCGCCCGTGCGCGAGAGCTTGGCCCGGTTCGGCATCCGGAAGGTGAGCCAGCCGAGCCCCCGCCCCACGATCCAGCCGACGCCGACGCCGGCAGCGAGCTTCCAGACCACATCGTAAGCCGCCCATTCCAGGAACCAGTCCCCGCCGGTTTCGGCGGCCAGCGCGAGCGCGATGGCGAGGTTCACGAAGGGAAAGGCGAGGCCGTCGTTGAGGCCGGCCTCGGAGGTGAGCGCGAAGCGCACCTCGTCCTCCTTGCCCTCCCGCGGCCCGCCCACCTGAACGTCGCTGGCGAGCACCGGATCCGTGGGAGCGAGCGAGGCGGCGAGGAGGACCGCGGAGGCGACCCCAAGGCCGAGAAGCGCGTAGCCGAGGATGGCCAGGGCGAGGATCGTGAGCGGCATGGCGATGCCGAGAAGGCGCCAGGTGATCGAAGCCGCTGTCCAGGCGAGCGCCCGGTCGAGCTTCAGCCCCGCGCCCATGAGGGCGATGATGACGATGAACTCGGTGAGGCGCTCGGTCACCTCCGGGTAGTCGCTCGGATGTGGTGCGACGCCGGGGAGGCCTGGAATGGAGAACAGCGCAAAGCCGATGCCGACGCAGACGATGGGGAGCGAGAGCGGCAGCTCCTTCAACAGCATGGGAAGCCAGGCGGTGAGGAGCACCACCGCCCCGAATCCGGCGAGCACCACGATATAGGAATCCATGGACTGCCTAACGTGCCGCGAGTCAGGCGGTTCCTACGGCAGCACGTCAGGCCGGGAGGCTCGGGCGTTGGGCGGCCGTTCAGGTCGGGCGCCCTATGTCTCGTGCAGCCTCAACAGGTGCTTCGATGACGCCCATCCACGTGAAGGTTCTGACCGGTTTCGCCATTCTGCTCACCCTGCTTGCCGCCGGAGATCTGGCCATGGCCCAAAGCCCCCGCTCGCCCGTTGCGGCTCCCGCCCGCGACGGCAACATCGCGATCCAGGAGGAACTGGACGCCGCCCGCCGGGCCGGAACGCGGGAGGCCTACGACCTCTTCATTGCCCGCCATCCCGACCACCCGCTCGCCGCCGCGGCCAAGCAGGAGCGCGAGCGTCTGGGCGCGAAGCGCTAAGGCCCGTCGATCCGAAGCTTAACCGCCCGTTAAAGCGCCACATTTAGCGTGCCCTTCGGCCGCTCAAGCCGGGCTCAACCGGCAAGGCATGGTGCGGGGACGATTACTCATGGCGAACGGACGCGGCCGGCGCGAGCCGGTTTTCGATACCGGCGCCGAGGCGCGGGACACGGGCTCGGCGCTGCAGATCGGGGTGCGGCCCGAGGACCGCGCCGGAGGACCCATGCCGCAACGGGCAGCACGACGCCGAGGTTCAGGGGAGAAGCCAGCCCCCAAGAAGGCACCGAAGAAGGGCGGGCGGCGCGGCTCGCTCCTCGGGCGCCTCGTCTATGCGGGCGTGGTGCTCGGCATCTGGGCGCTCATCGCGGTCGGCGGCCTCGTGGCCTACCACGCCGCGCAGCTGCCGCCGATCGACCAGCTCAGCGTGCCGAAGCGGCCGCCCAACATCGCGATCCTGGCCTCCGACGGCAGCCTCATCGCCAATCGTGGCGAAACCGGCGGGCGCACCGTCACCTTGAAGGAATTGCCGCCCCATCTGCCGAAGGCCTTCGTGGCCATCGAGGACCGGCGCTTCTACGATCATTTCGGCATCGATCCGGTGGGCATCACCCGGGCGATGGTCCGCAACGTGACCTCCCGCAGCATGCAGGGCGGCTCGACTCTCACCCAGCAGCTCGCCAAGAACCTGTTCTTGACCCAGGAGCGCACCGCCTCGCGGAAGATCCAGGAGGCGATCCTCGCGCTCTGGCTCGAGCGCAACTACTCCAAGGACGAACTCCTGGAGCTCTACCTCAACCGGGTCTATTTCGGCTCCGGTGCTTACGGCGTGGAAGCGGCGGCGCAGCGCTATTACGGCAAGTCGGCGCGCCACGTGACGCTCTCCGAGGCCGCGGTGCTCGCGGGCCTCGTCCAGGCTCCCTCGCGGCTCGCGCCCACCCGCAACCCCCAGGCCGCGCAGGCGCGGGCGCAGCTCGTGCTCGCGGCCATGCAGGATGTGGGCTTCATCACCCCGCAGGCCTTCAAGACCGCGCTGGCGAACCCCGCCGAAACCATGCGGCCCAAGGGGGCGGGCTCCATGAACTACGTGGCCGATTACGTGATCGACGTGCTCGACGATTTCGTGGGCGAGGTCGAAACCGACGTGACCGTGCAGACCACCATCGACCCGGCGCTCCAGGCCGCGGCCGAGCGGGCGGTGGTGGACGAACTCAACGCCAAGGGCGCGAAATACAACGTCGCCCAGGGCGCCTTCGTGGCGATGCAGCCGGACGGGGCGCTGAAGGCCCTCGTCGGCGGGCGGAACTACGCCGACAGCCAGTTCAACCGGGCCACCGTGGCGCGCCGGCAGCCGGGCTCGGCCTTCAAGCCCTTCGTCTATCTCGCGGCCGTGGAGCGCGGGCTCACCCCCGACACGGTGCGGGAGGATTCCCCCGTCAATTACCGGGGCTGGACCCCGGAGAACTACTCGCGGGATTACCGCGGCCCCGTGACCTTGCGCGAGGCGCTGGCGCTTTCGCTCAACACGGTGGCCGTGAAGGTGGGCTTCGAGGTCGGAGCCAAGGCCGTGGTGCAGACCGCCCAGCGGCTCGGCATCGCCTCCCCGCTGCAGGCCAACCCCTCCATCGCTCTCGGCACCTCGGAGGTGACGCCGCTCGAACTCGTCGCGGCCTACGCGGCCTTCGCCAATGGCGGCACGGGGGTGATCCCCTATGCCATCAAGGAGGTGAAGACGACCGCGGGCAAGAGCGTCTACCGGCGTCCCGCCGGCGGCGGCCTCGGGCGCGTCATCGACCCCAATGCGGTGGCGATGATGAACACCATGATGCGCGACACCTTCGTGATCGGCACCGCCAAGAAAGGCGAGATCCCGGGCTGGGAGGCCGCCGGCAAGACGGGCACGAGCCAGGATTTCCGCGACGCCTGGTTCGTGGGCTACACGGGCTCCCTCGTCGCAGGCGTGTGGCTCGGCAACGACGACGGCGATCCGACGAAGCGGGTTTCGGGGGGCAACCTGCCCGTGGAGGTGTGGAGCGCCTTCATGAAGACGGCCCTGAAGGGCGCCCCACCCGTGGCGCTGCCCGGAATCGGACCCCGCGCGCCCTCGCCCGGCGACGGCATGGCGGTCGCCGGTGCGCCGGCGCCTGGCCGCTACGCCACCGCCGGGGCCGATGGCTGGACCCCGCCTCCGCGCAGCGACAAGAACTTCCTGGAGCGGCTTTTCGGGCTCTAGGCCGCCCGCACCCGTTTAGCGACTGGGCACGAGCCTCGTACAGTTAGCGCGCTCTGACGCCCTTGGTGGCGTGGAAGAGCGCGAGCGCCACCAGCCCCACGCCCGCGATCGCCACGGGCAGGGGCAGCGCCCCGCCTCCATCCAAGGAATGGCCGAGGGCGATGCCGAGCACGGCCGCGAACGTCATCTGGCACATGCCGAGGAGCGACGAGGCCGCCCCGGCGCGCTCCGGGAACGGCCCCATGGCCGAGGCCATGGATTGCGGCATGGTGAGCCCGACCCCCATGGCGTAGAGGGTCATGGGCAAGGTTACGGCGAGCGACGAGGGCACGCCGGCGAGCACCAGGACGAGCATCACCACCCCGCCGGCGGCGAGCGCCGCCACCCCCGCCCCGATGGTGCCGTCGAGACCCCGGCGGGGCACGAGGCGCTGGGCGAGCGTGGTGCCCCCCATGAAGCCCAGCACCACGAAGGCGAAGGAGAAGGCGTAAGGGAGTTCGGGCAGGCCGTAATGGCCCTGCAGCACGAAGGACGAGCCCGAGATGAAGGCGAAGAGCCCGCCATAGGCGAGGCTCGAGAAGGCCACGTAGGTGCGATAGGCCCGGTGCGCCAGGAGGCTGCGAAAGCCCCGCAGGATCGCGAGGAACGACAGGGGCTCGCGGGAGCGCGCGGGGATCGTTTCCGGCAGCCGCAGGAAGACCACGGTGCCGAGCGCCGCGGCGAAGAGGATGCAGACCGCGAAGGTGGAGCGCCAGCCCAACGCCTCGTGGAGGAGCCCGCCGAGCACCGGGGCGGCCGCCGGCACCACCCCCATGATGGTGCTCATCCGCGACAATTCCCGCCCGGCGCGCGGCCCCTCGTAGAGGTCGCGGACGATGGCGCGGCCGAGCACGATCGGCCCCGAGGCCCCGAGCGCCTGCACGAACCGGGCGCCGACCAGGGCTTCGATGGAGGGCGCGAGGGTGCAGGCGAGGCTCGCGAGGCCGAACAGCACGAGCCCGAAGAGCAGCACCGGACGCCGCCCGACCCGGTCCGACACGGGCCCGTAGACGAACTGCCCGACCGCGAAGCCGATGAGAAAGGCCGAGAGGGTGAGCTGCGTGCCCGCCGTCGAGGCGCCGAGATCGGCGGCGATCCCGGGCAGCGAGGGCAGGTACATGTCGGTGGAGAGCGGCCCGAGCGCGGTGAGGAGCGCCAGGACCACCGTCATGGCGAGCGTTTCGGGCTTCAGCATCGTGGGGTCCGATCCGGGATGGGAGGCGCCTCCCTAGGCCGAAACGCCCGGGGTGTCACCCGAAGCGCCGTCGCACGAAGGTCACCCGAAGCGGTGCAGCTCCGTGCCGCGAGGCCGGTTTCAGCCGAAGCGGTGCGGCCCCGCATCGTCCCGCCGGCCTCAGCCGAAGCGGTGCAGCTCCGTGCCGTGGCGCTTGAGCCAGCTCTCCGCGTCGTCGGTGCGCGGGCAGAGATCGTGCACGATGCGCCAGAACCGGGGCGAGTGGTTCATCTCCTTGAGGTGCCCGACCTCGTGGGCCGCGAGGTAGTCGAGCACGAAGGCGGGCGCCAGGATGAGGCGCCAGGAGAAGTTCAGCGCGCCCCGGGCCGAGCACGAGCCCCAGCGGCTTTTCGTATCGCGCACGGTGATCCGCTTCGCGGCCACGCCGAGCTTGGCGGTATGCCGCTTCACGGCGGCCGCGAAGTCGCGGCGGGCCTCCGCCTCCAGGAACTCGCGCACCCGGCGCTCCACATGGGGCGTCTCGCAGGAGACCGCGATGAGGTTCTCGCCATCGGGGCCCTTCACGGCGCGGGTCACGCCGCGCAGGCAGCTCCAGTGCACCACCCGGTGGGGCACGCCGCGCAGGGGTACGATGGCGCCGGGGCAGAAGGACACCCGCTCCGGGACGCGGGCGAGGCGCGTGGCGATCCAGTCGCCGTGGGAGGTCGCGAACTTCTGGGCGGCCGCGAGGTCGATGCGCTCAGGCAGGGTGAGCACGACCTCGCCGGTGGCGCTCGACACGCGCAAGGTGATTCGTTTGGCGGTCGGACGCCGCCGCAGGGCCACTTGGAAAGAGCGTCCGCCGTGGCTCACATCGAGGTGGGGAGGGTCCGCGGGAACGCGGCGAAACAGGGCGAATCTCATGGCCCTAATCTGCCCCGAAGGGGCCGGATTCGTCAGCGCAGCCGTTTGCCGCTGCCGTTAGGTTAACGAAACCTTGACAGGAGTTTGCAGGCACCAGAAAGGGCCTTCGCGCTGTAGGCCGGGTTCAACACCGAACCCGCCTCGGACCCTCTGCCGCAGGGCCCCTCCCGGGCCGGTATCGAGCCGGCCTAGACCGCCCGCAGGCGGGGGGCCGGACGGCGGGCGGGAGCCTCGGCGTTGGCTTCCATGAAGGCCGCGATCTTCGGGGCGATCTCCCGGCGGAAGCGGGAGCCGTTGAACACCCCGTAATGCCCGACCGACGGTTGCAGGTGGTAGACCTTCTTGTCCGGCGACAGGTTCGGGGTGAGCTCCAACGCCGCCAGCGTCTGGCCTACCCCCGAGATGTCGTCCTTCTCGCCTTCCACGGCCATGATGGCGCAGCGGCGGATGGCCATGAGGTCCACGGGCTTGTTCCGGTGCATCATCTCGCCCTTCGGGAGAAGATGCTCCACGAACACGGTCTCCACCGTCTGGAGGTAGAACTCCGCCGTGAGGTCCATCACCGCGAGATACTCGTCGTAGAACTCCCGGTGCTTCTCGGCCGAGTCGCCGTCGCCCTGGACGAGGTGCTTGAACATGTCCCAGTGCGCCGTGAGGTGCCGGTCGATGTTCATGGCCATGAAGCCGGAGAGCTGCAGGAAGCCCGGATACACGTCCCGGCCGAAGCCCGGATGCATGGGGGGCACCTTCACGATGCAGTTCTGCTTGAACCACTGCATCCCGCGCTTCTCGGCCAATTCGTTCACCGCAGTGGGCGAGCGGCGGGTGTCGATGGGCCCGCCCATGAGGGTCATGGAGCGAGGCGTAGCGGGGTCCTTCTCGGCCTCCATGCGGGCGACCGCGGCGATCACCGGAACGGAGGGCTGGCACACCGCCATGATGTGGAGGTCGGGGCCCAGCTCCCGGAACATCTCCATGCAGTAATCGATGTAGCTGTCGAGGTCGAAGCGCCCGTCGGCCAGCGGCACCATGCTGGCGTCCTGCCAGTCGGTGATCATCACCTGGTGGGTGGGCAGGAAGGTCTCGACGGTACCGCGCAGGAGCGTGGCGTAGTGGCCCGACATGGGGGCCACGATGAGAACCTTGGGCTGGTCCGCGGCCTTCTTGTGGGCGCGGTCGAAGGCGATCACCCGGCAGAAGGGCCGCTCCCAGACGGAGCGCTCCGTGACCGCCACGCGCTCGCCCTCCACCAGGGTGGTGCCGAAGGCGAAGGCGGGCTTGTCGTAGCGGCGGGTGGTGCGCTCGAAGATCTCGCAGGCGGCCGCCATGGTGCGGGCGTAGGGCGTGTATTTCAGCGGATTGGCGGGGTTTTCGAAGAAGAGCTTCGTGGCATCCGACGCGGCGCGCGCGGGGGACAGCATCAAATGCGCGGCGTCGTACCAATAATAGGCGAGGCTCATTCATACCCCCAAGCTGGGAGCCCCTATCCTCAAGACGGAACGCGAGGCGGAGCGGTTATCCCATCAACCGGTCGCGGGAGAGTAAGGTTCCAGCTTGACCAGACAAGGCCGACAAGGGTTAACGGAGCCTTAATCTACAAGACTGTGACGCATATATCGCACTGCCGAACGGTTGGACGAGCTCCCGCACCGAGCCATCCGACCTCTGCGCCATTAGGATCACCTTCCTTGGCTGCCGCGATGCCGCACCCTATCTAGTCGCCATGACGCCTTTTTGTGTTCCCACGTCCTGCGCCAAGTTCTGCGCCAAGTCCCCCGCCGCGCTCCCGCCTCGGTCAGCTCCGGCCCCATGCAGCCCTTGAGCCCCGCGGATCTGGGCCGCGACGCCCGCCAGCTCAGGCTCGACACCCTCGTCCGCCTGCGCTGGCTCGCGATTTCCGGCCAGGCCGCCGCCGTTTCGATCGTTCATTTCGGGCTCGGCTTCCCGCTCCCCTTCGGCCTGTGCTTCCTGCTGATCGCGGCCTCGGCCTGGGTGAATCTGGCGCTGCGCATCCAATTTCCCGCGAGCCATCGCCTTTCCGACAATGCCGCGACGGCGCTGCTCGCCTTCGACATCCTGCAGCTTGCAGGCCTCCTCTACCTCACCGGCGGGCTGCAGAACCCCTTCGCGATGCTCTTTCTGGCCCCGGTGCTGATCTCGGCCGCCGCCCTGCCGCCGGAGCGCACCCTCGGCCTCGGGCTCCTGGCGGTGGGCTGCGCGACGCTCCTCGTCCTCACCCACCAGCCCCTGCCGGCCGAGCCCGGCGCGCCGCTGGAATTGCCCTTCCTCTACGTGTCGGGCGTGTGGACCGCGATCCTCCTCGGCACGGCCTTCACGGGAGTCTACGCCTGGCGCGTCGCGGAAGAGGCGCGCCAGCTGGCGCAGGCGCTTGCCGCCACCGAACTCGTGCTCGCCCGGGAGCAGCATCTCTCCCAGCTCGACGGCCTGGCGGCTGCGGCCGCCCACGAACTCGGCACGCCGCTCGCCACCATCGCCCTCGTTGCCAAGGAGCTGAACCACGCGCTCCCCCAGGAGGGGCCCGTGGCCGAGGATCTGCGGCTGCTGCGCGATCAGGTGGAGCGCTGCCGCACGATCCTCAGCAAGCTCACCTCGCTCGGCCAGGATGGCTCGGCCTTTCTCGAAACCATCTCGCTCTCGCACCTTGTCGAGGAACTGGTGGCTCCCCATCGCTCCCTCGGCGTGGAGATCGAGGTGGTCACCGAGGGGGAGGGGCCGGAGCCCATGGGCCGGCGCAGCCCCGGCGTGGTCTACGGGCTCGGCAACATCATCGACAATGCGGTGGATTTCGCCGAGACCCTCGTGACCGTCGAAGCGCGCTGGAGCCGGGACGAGGTGCGCCTCGTGATCCGCGACGACGGGCCGGGCTACGCGGCCGACGTGCTGCTGCGCTTGGGCGAGCCCTACGTCACCACCCGTTCGGCCGCCGAGCGCGATGGGCGCGAGGAGGGCGGATCCGGTTTGGGGCTCGGCCTCTTTATCGCCAAGACCTTGATCGAGCGCTCCGGCGCCCATCTTCTCTTGACGAATGCGGCGCCTCCCGCCACTGGCGCGGTGGCTCGGATCGCGTGGCCGAGGCCTGCATTCGAACGGGATGCGACGCTACTGTCGCAGGGGATGTCGCAGGCCCCCCTCGCGAACGCAAAAACCGTTCCTATATAAGGCTTTGAGCCACTTTCAGGCGGTCTTCCGCCTCAAGATTAGGAGCGTCCCGTGACGCAAGGAGATGTTGTAATGGCCGATGCGCCTCTGGCGCTGGAGGGGCTGACGGACAAGAGCCTCCTCATCGTCGACGACGACCGGCCGTTTTCCACCCGGCTCGCCCGGGCCATGGAGGGCCGCGGATACGAGGTGCGCGTGGCCGAGAGCGTGGCCGACGGCCTCGCCGCGGTGGAAAGCGCCGCGCCTGCCTTTGCGGTGATCGATATGCGTCTCGGCGACGGCAACGGTCTCGATGTGATCGCGCGCCTGAAGGAACGCCGCCCGGATGCCCGGGGCGTGATCCTCACGGGCTACGGCAACATCGCGACTGCCGTGACCGCCGTGAAGCTCGGCGCCTTCGACTACCTCGCCAAGCCCGCGGATGCGGACGAGATCCACTCGGCCCTAATGGCGCAGCCGGGCGAGCGGGCGACGCCGCCCGAGAACCCCATGTCGGCGGACCGGGTGCGCTGGGAGCACATCCAGCGGGTCTACGAGCTGTGCGGCCGCAACGTGTCGGAGACGGCACGCCGCCTCAACATGCACCGCCGCACCCTGCAGCGGATCCTGGCCAAGCGCGCTCCGCGCTAGCCAACCCCCTCTCCCCGTTCACGGGGAGCGGGCTGGGGTGAGGGGCCGGACGGTGAAACACCGTGCCTCCACCCGACCTGATGTCATCGACGCCCGTCTTGCAGCGCAACCCGTCCTGGGCCTTCGCGCTTCTCCGACCAGCCCCTCACCCTAGCCCTCTCCCCGTTCACGGGGAGAGGGAATTTACAAACGCCCGTCCGCGATGGCGTCGGGATCGGCGAGGCCGTGGAGCACGGACGCCGCCGCATGGGCAAAACGCAGGGTCACGGCCTTGCGGCGCGCACCGGCCAGCGGATGGCGCTGCGCCTCGCGCAGGATCGCGGCCCCGAAGGAATCGGCGACGATGAGGCCCCTATCCTCGGGCATGATGTCGAAGGGCACGGTTTCGGGGATCGCGAAGAAGAAGCGGTCGCAGAAATCCTCGTAATCGGGCCATTTCTGATCGGCCCGAAAATCCGCCACGCTCGACTTGATCTCCACGATGGTGAGGAGCCCGTCGGGCCCCAGCGCGATCACATCGGCGCGGCGCCCGTTGGCCAGCGTGAACTCGACCAGCGTGGAATGCCCGAGCTGCGAGAAGAGGCGCCGCACGCCCCGCTGCACCCCCGCCGCGATGGGCGACTGCCGGCGATCGGTGGGGAGGAAAAGCGGTTGGGCTTGAGCGACCATGGAACAAAGGGAGAATCAGAAAGGATTGTCCCACACTGACCCCTCGGAGCCCGGGAGATCAACCGCGCTCTTGTCGCGCGGCAAACCCACAGCTCCACCCCTGTCATTCCGGTCGCCGCGAAGCGGCGGGCCGGAACCCAGGAGATCTCTCCGGAGAGGTCTCGCCATCTGGGTTCCGGGCTCGGCTGCGCCGCCCCGGAATGACAGCTGTGGAGCATGCGGGCAGCCTCTCACCTGATCCTATCCCTTACAATAAGCCTATGGTGTGCTTGTGTGGGGGTGTCCTGTTCTGGTGGGGCGCGCTCGCGAGGCGTCGTGACGTGGGACAGCACAGA
>DASZAZ010000008.1:0-77351 GCA_035944635.1 Microvirga sp. | reverse complement strand
CCCTGAACGTCTTCGCGGACCATCGAACGCTCCACTAACGCGAACTTCGTCGAGCAGCGGTATGGTTCAGCCGTGTTGCCGGGGGATTGCGCCAGAGGATGCGGGATGTTGCATCCCCGCTGCGCTCAAGACGTGGTTATCGCCTCGCAAACGGGCGCACAGGCTGTGTTCCGGCGCACGCCGTCTCGCATCGAAGCGAGGTAACGCTCTGGTAACCGACGCGGCGTCCGATGGGGTGTCGCTGAACTTGGTTTGTGCCGGAGGCGGGTCATGTCCCCCAATCGTCATGCACAGTGGACCAGCAGGCTCGACCGCCTGAAGGCCTTGCGGGAGCGCTTCGCATCCATCGGTCGCTATGACCGGGCCTACAGGACCTACCTTGCCGTCCAGCACGCTTATGAGCGTTGGGCGGATGAAGTCTTTGCGGCTCGCGCTCATCAGGCGTGAGCCGCGCGGGCGGACGAACAGTGTCGACCGTCGATCCCGACGGGACGATCATCACGATCGAGGCACGCCCGCGTGGCGCTCCCCTGGCCCGAGCGCTGGCTTGGCCTCTGGGAGGCGAGGACTTGGGGTCCTCCCGTTAAAAGGGCCCCTCCCTCGCAGGCGAGAGAGAAGCCCAGCGGCGCTAGCCTGATCTGGAGCAAAAGCCTTAGCCGCTGCCTAGATCTGGGGCTGCGGCGACAAGATTGTAGACCTTGTCCCCTCAATTTCATGTGACCCTGCCGCGGCAGCCTGTGGGCGAGGGGCGCCCGGCGCATCTTTCGCGGCCGTCGGGGCCTCCGCAGGGTCGCCCTGTTGGCAGGCCGAGGCGGCTCGGTTCCGGGCCCCCGATGCCGCAAGCCCCGGCCGCGACCGGTTCTCTGCCTCGGTCCTTGCCCCATGGAACAGGCCTGAACGCGCTCCGTTGGTCTGACATCACGGACGAGAGGCTTCTATGCGCGCGGTGCTCACACTCACCCTTCTGCTGCTCGGCACGGCCGCCCTCGGGCAGGCGGGCGCATTCGGCACGGCTGCCCTCGCGCAGACGGGCGGCTCCTCGGGAAGCTCTTCCGGCGGAGCATCGAGCGGCGGGGCGTCGAGCGGCGGAGTATCGAGCGGCGGGGTTTCGGGAGGCATCTCGGGTTCGGCTCCGGCGACCTCGCTCTCCTCTCCCGGCAATACCGGGTCGAGCCAGCCTCCGGTCGCGGCTCCGCCGCCGCTTTCGCCCAATATCTCCCCGACGCAGGCCGCCCCGCCCAACAGCCCCGCGGTCGGACAAAGCCGGGTCGATCCTTCGCCGACGCAGGCCTCGCCGCTGCCGAGCCCCGTGCCGGAACCGTCCGTGAGTTCGGGCACGCGCCCGGCTACGGGCGTGCAGGGCGGCCGGAGCGGGCCATCCGCCACGGGACAGAACGCCCAGACCACCCCGGCCGACCGGGCGGCCGAGCGCGAGCGGGACAAGCGGGCGGAGCGGCTGCGGGCGAGCGAGGAGCGGGTCCGGCGGCTCGTCCGCGACATCTGCACGGGATGCAGCAGCGCGGGCGAGGGGCGGCGGACCGCCACGGCTTCCCGGGTCAATCCCATCGCCGTGCTGAACGAGCGCTAGCGGCCTGCGGCCCCTCCGGGGCCTTCTCCCCACACGGATGCACCACCCCTGAGGGTGTGGCGAGGCCGACACACCGGGCGGCGTTCCCGCCCGGCTGCCCCGCATCGGGGCGGCGGACCCTTGTCGCTGCATCGCCCGCGTAGCACCCTGACGCAACGAAAGGTTCGATCATGAAGCGCCTCGTTGCGATCCTGCTGGCTGCCTCCCTCTCCCTTCAGGCGGCGGGCTGCACCACCGTTTCAGCCCCGGCGCTGCCCGTCGGAGCGGCCCCGGCGCGCGGAACGGCGGTCGAGACCGTGACCCTCGACGGGGCCCCGGCCCGCCCGGGCACCCGGGTCACGCGGGTCGATCCGCCTCCCGCGCCCTCGCCTTCGGAATTCTGGGGCGGGCAGGGCGGCGGCCTCCTCGTCGGTGTCGGCCTCGTGGCCGTGATCGTGCTCGGCATCCTGATCGGAGGCCGGGACAGCAGCTCGGGCGGGACAGGCACCGGTGGGACGGGGACCGGCGGAACCGGCACCGGGGGAACGGGCGGCACCGCCGGCGCGGGCGGCGCTACGGTCGCCTTCTGAGCGGGCGGCTCACGCCTTCATGAGCCACTCGTGCGCCGGGTCGTTGTGGAAGCGCCAGACCCGCTGCGGGCCGGCCATCACGTTGAGATAATAGAGCTCGTAGCCGTGCGGGGCGCCGACGGGATGGTAGCCCCGGGGCACCAGCACCACGTCGCCGTCCGCGGGCGCGAGCGTCTCGTCGAGGGAGCGGTCGTCCGTGTAGACCCGCTGCAGCGCGAAGCCCTGGGGCGGGTTGAGGCGGTGGTAGTAGGTTTCCTCCAAGAGCGATTCCGCCGGCAGGGCGTCCCGGTCGTGCCTGTGGGGCGGATAGCTCGACCAGTGCCCTGAGGGGGTGATGACCTCGACGACGAGAAGGCTTTCCGCCGGCTCCGTCTCGGGCAGGATGTTGCGCACGTGGCGCACATTCGTGCCCTTGCCCCGCGTTTCCTGGCCGACCTCTCCGGGCGCGATGAGCCGGGGCGGCAGGTGCCCCTCGGCGGGGGCGGTGCACACCGCCACTTCGCAATCGCCCGCCGCCGTGAGGCTCCAGCGGGAGCGGGCGGGCACATAGACGGAGTGCGGGGCGCCCTCGAAGGGGGAGGCGCGGCCGCCGAGGGTGCCGAAATCCTCACTCCCCGCTCGCACCGCCGCATGCCCCGAGATCAGCACGAGGCAGGCTTCCCGATTACCCGTATCCTGCTGAACCGATTGGCCTTTCGCCAGGCGGTAGACCTCGAAGCCCACATAGGTCCAGCCCGCCGATTTGGGGGTGATGGCGTGGATTCGTCCGTTTTCGTCCGCGTTGAACGGCTTGACCAAAAGCTTCGACATTTCAAGGCTCAGCGTTGAACGGCGGCGTTCAAAACACGGGTGAGATGTTCAAACCCCATCCTGGCGTAGGTGAGCGGATGGGCCTTGGCGGGATCCTGCTCGGCCTCGATCACCACCCAGCCGCTGTACCCCGGCAATTCCCGGAACACGGCGGCGAAATCCACCATGCCGTCGCCCGGCACCGTGTAGACCCCGGCGATCACGGAATCGAGGAAGCTCCAATCCTCGGCCCCCGCGCGCTCCATCACGTCCCGGCGCACATCCTTGGTGTGGACGTGGCTGATGCGGGCGCGGTAGCGCCGCGCCAGCGCCGCCGGATCTGCGCCGCCCCAGGTGGCGTGGCCCGTATCGAGGAGGAGATGCACGGCCTCGCCCGTGGCGCCCATGAAGGCGTCGATGTCGGCCTCCGACTGCACGATGGTGCCCATGTGGTGGTGATAGACGAGGCGCACGCCCTCGCCGAGCGTCGCCTCGGCGACTTGGGTGACGCGGCGGCCGAACTCCGCCCAGTCGCCGGCCCCCATCACGGGACGGCGCGAGAGCGGCACAGAGCGGTCGCCGTGGATCGCGTTCGAGGTCTCGGCGAAGACGAGCACGTTGGAGCCCATCGCCTTGAGGAGATCGAGGTGGGGCCGCAGCGCCCGCATCTCGTCCTCCGCCGAACGGGTGAGGAGTTCGGCGGAATACCAGCCCGACACGCAGGCCAGGCCGAAGGGCGCGAGCGCCGCTTTGAGGGCCCCGGGCTCGCGCGGAAACTTGTGCCCGAGCTCCATGCCCTCGAAGCCGACCTCTTTGGCCTCAGCGACGCAGACCTCCAGCGGCGTCTCGCCGCCGAGTTCCTGCATGTCGTCGTTCGACCAGCCGATGGGGTTCGCCCCGATGCGGATTGGCATTGTGTCAGCTCCTGCCTTGTCGTCTCAACTCGATCATCTCCCGCCCCCGCTTGCGGCGGGGAGGGACTTAGGGTGGGGTGCCGGGCGTGGATCTCGATCCAGCAGGACCAAGCACCTCCCTCCCCTTAGGGGAGGGGTAGGGGTGGGGTGTTGCGCGAAGAGCATCCTGCCGCGTTGGGCCTAGAGCTCGCCTGACGGCGAACACCCCACCCGACCTCCGCTGCGCTCCGGCCACCCTCCCCTGAAGGGAGGGAGGGGCGCTTCACCAGCGCCTCACTCATCCAGCATCGGCCCAGCGGAGCCGCCCCCCACCCCTAACCCCTCCCCGCCGCAAGCGGGGGGAGGGAGATGCTCGGCCTTATGGGGTTCTATCATCAATCGATGCGCTGGAGCGCCAGCGCGTCTTGGTAAGCTTCACGCGCGGCGTTCACCTCCGCGCGCGTAGAAACCTCCGGCACCGCCACGTCCCACCAATGGCCGCCGGCGTCGGTGGAGGCGAGCGGGTCGGTGTCGATGACGATCACCTGCGTGCGGGAGGATCCCCGCGCGTCCTTCATCGCGGTCTCAAGCTCCGCGAGGTTCGCGACCTTGCGGGCCTCCGCGCCGAGGCTTGCCGCATGCGCGGCGAAATTGATCGCGGGCAATTCCTCGTGCTCGGCATCACGGAGCAAGTTGTTGAAGCTCTCGCCGCCCGTGGCGCGCTGGAGGCGGTTGATGCAGCCGAAACCCCGGTTGTCGAGCACCACCACGGTGAGCTTCTTGCCCAGCATCACCGCGGTGGCGAGCTCCGAATTCATCATGAGATACGAGCCGTCGCCCACCATCACGACGACCTCGCGGTCGGGATGGGCCATCTTCACGCCCAACCCTCCGGCGATCTCGTAGCCCATGCAGGAATAGCCGTATTCGAGATGGTAGCCGAGCGGCTCGGACGCCTGCCACAGCTTGTGCAATTCGCCCGGCAGGCCGCCGGCGGCGCAGACCACGATGGTGGAGCGATCGACGCTCCGCTGCACGGCGCCGATCACCTGCGCGTCGGAAGGGAGCTCCGCATTGGTGACGCCGGTGTAGCGCGCCGCCACCTCGCTCCAGCGCGATTTCTCCTCAGCAGAACGCGCGGTCCAGGACGCGGGCGCGGTCCAGCCCTGAAGCGCGGCGTCGAGTTCCTCCAAGCCGACGCGGGCATCCGCCACGAGCGCTTGCGCGGCGTGCTTCGCGGCATCGAAAGCCTGCACATTGAGGCCGACGATGCGCCGCTCCGGATTCTTGAACAGGGCCCAGGAACCGGTGGTGAAATCCTGCAGCCGCGTGCCGACCGCCAGCACCACATCGGCCTCTTCCGCGAGCGCGTTCGCGGCGCCCGTCCCCGTGACGCCGACCGAGCCCATGAGCTTTGAGTGATCGTGCGCGAGGCTCGATTTGCCGGCCTGGGTTTCGCCCACCGGAATGCCGTGCTTTTCGGCGAAAGCGGCGAGCGCCGATTCGGCCTCGCTGTAGAGCACGCCGCCACCCGCGACGATGAAGGGCTTTTTCGCGTTCTTCAGGAGGGCTGCTGCTGCGCGCAATTCCTCCGCATCGGGGCGGATGCGCCGGGGCGCCCAGATCCGCTCGGCGAAGAAGCTCTCGGGATAATCGTAGGCCTCGGCCTGCGTGTCCTGGCACAGCGCCAGCGTCACCGGCCCGCATTCGGCCGGGTCTGTCAGCACCTGCATGGCGCGCTGCAACGCGGGGATGATCTGCTCCGGCCGCGCGATGCGGTCGAAATAGCGCGACACGGGCCTGAAGCAGTCGTTGGCCGACACCGTGCCGTCGCCGAACGCCTCGATCTGCTGCAGCACCGGATCGGGCCTGCGGTTGGCGAACACGTCGCCCGGCAGCAGCAGCACGGGCAGGCGGTTCACATGCGCCACGGCCGCGGCCGTCACCATGTTGGTGGCGCCGGGGCCGATGGAGGTGGTGCAGGCCATCATGCGCCGCCGGCGCGAGGCTTTGGCGAACGCGATGGCTGCATGCGCCATGCCCTGCTCGTTGTGGGCCCGGAAGGTGGGGAGCCGCTGGCGCTCGGCCTGCAGCGCCTCGCCCATGCCGGCCACGTTGCCGTGGCCGAAGATCGCCCACATGCCGGCGAACAGCGGCCCGGTCTCGCCGTCCACGACGGTTTTCTGCGCCGCAAGAAACCGGACCAGGGCCTGCGCCATGGTGAGGCGGATGGTCAGCATGACAAACTCCGTCAGGATATCGTCGTGGCATGGGCGGGGCGCAGCCGCCGGAGGGTTCGCGGCAGCCGGTTCGCCATCCAGGCCGCGAGCGCCGCTTGGTGCCGATGCAGATACAGGCCCGCCGCGATCATCGCGACCCCGATCAGCGACAGGGCGAAGGGAAAGAGCAGCGAATCCGCGAATACCTTCTCGGCCAGATGCCCGAGATAGATCGAGATCCCGATGGCGCCGAAGACCGCATAGGCGCGCCGCCCGAGGAAGATCGCGAGCGCCACGAGACCGACATTCATGAGGCAATAGAGCGCCTTTGCGATCTCGCTTGAGCTCGACGTGAAGGTGACCGCGCCCCAGAAGCAGACCAGTCCCGCGAGGTGGAGCCAGAACGCGAAGTCCTTGTCGCGCGGGCGCTTCAGGTCGATCACCCAGGCGCCGAGCAGAAGCGCGAGGCCGAACCACATGGAAACCTTGCGGCGCATGGCCCAGGTCATGTCGTCGGTCCCGAAGAGCCAGGGGGTCAGGTCCATGGACATGAACCAGAGCGCTCCCGCGATCATGGCGACGATGAAGGGGAAGGGGTAGAACGCCAGGGCGATGATTCCCGCGACGATTGTCGCGATCTCCATCGGGAGCCAACCGGCCTTGATGAGCGTGTAGAAATCCTTGTAGCGGCCGGGATCGCCTGCCGCCCCCCAGGCGCCGGTGGCATCCTGGATCCCGTAGACCGCAAGCGGCGCCATCGCGACCGCAACGGTGACGAGGAGCCCGCCGGGGGTGACGAGTCCGCGTCGGTGCCAGAGGTAGTGGCCGACTCCCAGAAACACGATGGCGTAGACGATGGCCGTTGCCGTCAGGGCCCGCCCGCCCATCTGCTCGAAGGCGAGGGTCGAGAACAGGCCCATGGCCCCGATCACGAGAAGGGCGCCCGCGTACCACATGAGATGGACGAGATCGAACCGCTGGGACGCGACCGCGACGCGCGGCAGGGCATGCAGCGCCGCCAGGAGGCGCATCACCTGATCCTCGCTCAAGGCGGCCGTGCCCGCGGCCGTTCTGACTTGATCCTCCGAGAACTGCATCGTCCTCTCCTCAATCCTTGCAACGCGCCGCTGCTGTCGGCGCCTGTTCGCGCTACGCGAACGGGCAAGGGCCATCGGTGCTCGGCCGCACGTCTCCGGTCGGCTCGACGAGGGCCGGCCTCGGGACCGCGATGGGCTCACGCGGCTTGAGCCATGCGCGCCGCGCGCTGCCAGGCGTCCACAAGGCGCTGGAAGCGGGACGCCATGTCTGAGACCGCCGCGACATCGTCGATCTCGCCCTTGAGCCAGCGGCGCGCTGCATCGGCAAAGAGCGTGCGGCCCACCGCGAAGCCCCGCACCAGGGGTTCGCGCGCGGCCACCGCGAAGGCGGCTTCGAGCTCCGCTTCCGGCGCATCGAGGCCGAGGAGCACGATGCCCCGGCACGAGGGATCGTGGGCCGCGATGGCGTCCGCGACCGCGCGCCAGGCGCCGGCGTCGCGCTGGGGTTCGAGCTTCCACCAATCGGGCTTGATGCCGAGCCTGTAGAGGCGGCGCAGCACGGTCGAGACCGTGTCAGCGTGCAAGGCCCCGTGCTTGCCCGCGATGATCTCGACGAGAAGTTCGCGCCCGAGGCCCCGCGCCGCCGCATGCACCCGCAGCAATTCGCGCTCCTGGCGCGCCTTCAGCTCGTCGGGATCGTCCGGATGATAATGGCAGAGCGCCTTGACGGTGTGGCCCACGGGCCATTCCACGAGTTCGGCCGCAAGGCTTCCCCTGCCCTCGAAATCGAGGGGCCGGGAGCCCGGCACCTCCACGGGGCGGCCGATCCAGAAGGGGTGATCGGCGGCGCGAAACAGGGCCTCGCGACCGTAGGTGCCGTCGATGAGCATGCCGAAGCCCGCGCGGCCGCCGGCAACGCGCGCCGCGGCCTCGACCGCGAGGCGCTTGAAAGCGGAGATCCGCTCCAGGGGCGCGCCGGTCTCGCTCGCCAGCGCCTCGAACTGGGCGCGGTGATCGATCGCGAAGGCCATAAGCGTCTCGGCTTGCGGCCGCCGGGTCGTGGCCCAATGGATGTGGTTGAGCGCCGCGTCGTGGCGGAGCGCCCGGTGCGGGCTGCCGTTCTTGAGGAAGTGCTGCAGTTCCGCGAAGGTCGGGATCTCCGGCGAGCAGAGAAGCCGCGAGACCGCAAAGGCGCCGCTCGCATTGGCATAGGCGCAGGCCGTCTCCAGGGGCTCGCCCTTGAGCCAGCCGCGCAGGAAGCCCGAGAGAAAGGCGTCACCGGCGCCGAGCACGTTGTAGACCTCGACCGGAAAGCCCGGGCCCTTGATGCCGTCTTCGAGCGAGTCCGGAATCGCGCCCGGGAACACCACGCAGCCCATGGGCCCGCGCTTGCACACGATGGTGGCGGAGGACACCGCGCGGATGGCGCGTAAGGCGTCCAGCGTGTCCTCGGAGCCGCCCGCGATGTGCAGTTCCTCCTCCGTGCCGACGACCAGATCGCAGAGCGGCAGGATGGGCTTGAGGTGCTCGGTGACGGTTTCCGAGCGCATGTAGCGCGCCTCGCCCGCGTCGTGCCCCATGAGGCCCCAGAGGTTCGGGCGGTAATCCACGTCGAACACCACCTTGCGGCCATGCGCACGGGCGATGCGGATTGCTTTCATCTGCGCCGCGGCGGTGTTCTCCCGCGCGAAGTGCGTACCGGTGACGACGATGGAGGCGGCGGAGGCCACAAAGGCTTCGTCGATGTCGCCTTCCTCCAGCGCCATGTCGGCGCAGTTCTCGCGGTAGAAGATGAGCGGAAAGGTTTTGTCGTCGCGAACCCCGAGGATCACCAGGGCCGTGAGCCGCTGCGGATCGGTCTTGATCCCCGCTGTGACCACGCCCTCGCGCTCCATCTGCTCGCGGATGAAGCGGCCCATGGCCTCGTCGCCCACGCGGGTGATGAGGCCCGATTTGAGCCCGAGCCGCGCGGTGCCGATGGCGATGTTGGAAGGACAGCCCCCCACGGCCTTGGAGAAGGAGGCCATGTCCTCCAGCCGCCCGCCTACCTGCTGGCCGTAGAGGTCCACGGAGGCGCGGCCGATGGTGATGACATCAAGGGCCGTCGGCATATGATCCTCCCGCGCGGGCGCGATTCACCCGCTCCTCTCAGGCCGCCCAGCGGCACGCTTGCAGCGGTGAAACGTCTATTCTATTAGCACCTCAAGGCAGAACATCAATTCTAAAAAGCGCGCGGCTCGCCCATGCGTAGCCGACTTAACGGGGGGAGTTCATGATCCGCATCGCAGTGCTCGGGGCCGGGCGCATCGGCAAGATCCACGGGCGCAACGCCGCCAACCATCCGGGCGCCCGGCTCGTCGCCGTCGCGGACCCGCACGGCCCCTCGGCGGAAGCCCTTGCCGCTGCGACCGGCGCCCGCGTGGCGCGGCTCGAGGAGGTGGTGGAAGCCGCCGACGTGGACGCCATCCTGATCTGCACGCCGACGACCACCCATGCGGACCTCATCGAGCGTGGGGCGCGGGCCGGCAAGGCGGTGTTCTGCGAGAAGCCCGTGGACCTGTCGAGCCCGCGCATCGAGAGCTGCTTGAAGGTGGTGGAGGGCGCCGGCACGCCTCTGATGATCGGCTTCAACCGCCGCTTCGACCCGAACTTCGCCACGCTCCGCCAGCGCCTCGCGGACGGGGAGGTCGGGGACGTCGAGCTCGTCACGATCCTCTCCCGCGATCCCGGCCCGCCACCCCTGAGCTACATCGCAACGTCCGGCGGCCTGTTCCGGGACATGATGATCCACGACCTCGACATGGCGCGCTTCCTGCTGCTGGGCGACGAGCCCCGCGAGGTGCATGCGGTGGGCTCGTCCCTCGTCGACAAGGCGATCGGCGAGGCGGGCGATGTCGACACCGCGGCGGTGCTGCTGAAAACGGAAAGCGGCCGCATCGTGCAGATCTCGTGCTCGCGCCGCGCCACCTACGGCTACGACCAGCGCATCGAGGTGCATGGGTCGAAGGGCATGATCCGCGCCGGCAACATCCACCGCACCACCGTGGAGGTCGCGAACGCGTCGGGCATCACCGCCGATCCGGTGCAGGACTTCTTCCTGGAGCGCTACGCCGACGCCTACCGCGCCGAGTTCGACGCGTTTCTCACCGCGGTCACATCGGGCCAGGCCCCGGCGCCGACGGGGCGCGACGGGCTCATGGCGCAACGCCTCGCGGATGCGGCGACGGAATCGGCGCAGACCGGCAAGCCGGTGCGGGTGTAACCCACCTCTCCCCGCGAGCGGGGAGAGGTCGAGTCGCGCTTAGCGCGACCGGGTGAGGGGGATTGGTCGCGTAGAGCTCAGTTCTGAGAGCCCCCCTCACCCTCGCTTCGCTCGCTTCACGGAACATGCGTTCCGCGAAGCCCTCTCCCCGCCTGCGGGGAGAGGAGGGGCGGACCGCTCACGCCTCCGCCCGCTTCTCCGCCGTGCCCACCGCGAGCGTCATCGCCAGCGCGAACGACGCCGCCAGCGAACGGAAGGCGCCGTAATCGGCTTCCGCGACTTCGAGCCAGACCTCCGCGGCTCCCGCGAGCGGGCTGAAGGCCGAATCCGTGATCGCCACCACGGGAATGCCGCGACGCTGGGCGGCCTGCGCGTAATCGAGGGTCGAGGGCGCGTAGGGCGTGAAGCTGATGGCGAGCACGGCGTCGCGCTCGGTGGCGGTGGAAATCTGCTCGGGGCCGAGCTGCGCGATGTGGTCGATGAGATGCGCCCGCACGCCGAGCTTGCCCAGCGCATAGGCGAGATAGGCCGTGATCGGAAACACGCGCCGGGCGCCGAGCAGATAGATCGTGTCGGCCTCGGCCAGCACCGTGATGGCACGCTCCAGGGCCTCGAGATTGACGGCGCCGCGCGCGCGCTCCAGCGACAGCATGGCGGCGCCGGAAAAACCCTCGAGCAGCGCCAAGGCGCGGGAGCCGTTGGCTTCGGCGTCGCGCAGGCCCTTCAACCGCTCGCGGTAATCGGGAAAGCCCTCGCGCAGCCGTGCGCGGAACACCTGCTGGAGATGCGAGAAGCCGTCGTAGCCGAGCGCTTGCGCGAAACGCACCAGGGTCGAGGGCTGCACGCCCGCATGCTCCGCGATTTCGGCCACCGTGCCGAAGGCCATTTCCTCAGGTTCCGCCAGCGCGAACAGAGCGAGCTGTTTCAGGCGCTTCGGCAGGGTGTCGCGCCGGCTGAGCAGGAGCGCTTTCAGACTCTCGTAATCCTGCGGCGCCTGCCGTGCCGTGCTCCCACCCGCCATGGCTTGCTCCCCCCTCGCCGGAGCGCTCCGTGGCGCTTGTCGCGAAGCTTGACGCCCTTTCGGGCAGAATGGAATAAAAGTTCCAGACAGGCAAACGACGCGCGCCCGCGGAACCTCGCGGCGGGAAGGATCTCCACGCATGAAAGCCCTCGGCGTCGGTCTCATCGGCACCGGCTTCATGGGCAAGTGCCACGCGCTCGCCTGGACCAACGTGGCGCCGGTGTTCGGCGATGTGGAGCGCCCGCATCTCGCGGTGCTCTGCGACGTGACGCAGCCCCAGGCCGAGCAGCATGCCCACGCCTTCGGCTTTGCCCGCGCCACGGCGGATTGGCGCGCGCTCGTGGACGATCCGGCGGTCGATGTGGTGTCGGTCACCACGCCGAACGCGCTCCATGCCGAGATGGCGGTCTACGCCTTGGAGCGCGGCAAGCATGTGTGGTGCGAGAAGCCCATGGCGCCGGCGCTTGGTGACGCGGAGCGCATGCTCGCCGCCGCCCGCGCGTCCGGCCGCGTCACCGTCATGGGCTACAACTACATCCAGAACCCGATGGTGCGCCTCATGCGCGGCCTCATCGAGGCGGACGAGATCGGCGCCGTGAACCATGTCCGCGTCGAGATGGACGAGGACTTCATGGCCGACGCCGCAACGCCCTTCTCGTGGAAGAGCGAGGCGACGTCGGGCTACGGCGCGCTCGACGATTTCGGCGTGCACGGCTTCTCGCTGGTTCACACGCTCGTCGGCCCCATCGCCCGCGTCTGCGGTCAGATGGCGAAACCCTATCCCGAGCGCGCCACCGCGGACGGCACCCGCCGCACGGTGGAAACCCACGACATCGCCAGCGCGCTCGTGGAGCTGGAGAACGGCGCCTCCGGGCTCGTCTCCTTCAACCGCTCGGCCTGGGGCCGCAAGGGCCGCATCGCGGTGCAGATCTTCGGATCCCGGGGCACCATCGCCTACGACCAGGAGCGCTT
The DNA here is from genome assembly GCA_035944635.1 of Microvirga sp. Lineage (GTDB taxonomy): Bacteria > Pseudomonadota > Alphaproteobacteria > Rhizobiales > Beijerinckiaceae > Microvirga. The sequence continues at coordinate 65,001 of DASZAZ010000008.1, read as the reverse complement.
CAACGAGGTGCAGCTCTTCACGACTGCCGGTCCGAAGGAGACGCAAGGGTTCCGCACGGTTCTGTCAGGGCCGCATCACCCTCCCTACGGCCGCTTCGTCCCCGCGCCCGGCCACGGGCTCGGCTTCAACGACCTCAAGGTGATCGAATGCCGCGAGCTCATCGCGCGCATCGCAGGCGAACCCAGCTGGAGCCTCGACTTCGAGGCGGGCTTGCGCATCGAGCGCACGGTTCACGCGGTGGCCGAGAGCGCCGCGAGCGGTGCCTGGGTGAGCGTCGCTTAAGCCGCGTGCTCCCGCAGGACCGCGAGGAACGCATCCGCATAGCGGTCGAGCTTCGCCTGGCCCACGCCGTGGATCGAGGCGAAGGCGGTGCGGGTGGTGGGCTTGTTGGCCGCCATGTCGAGGAGCGAGCGGTCGGAGAAGATCACATAGGCGGGCACATGCTCCTCCTTCGCGAGCTGCGTGCGCAGGCCCTTGAGCGCGAGGAGCAGGGGGTCGTCGCTCGGCACCACCGCGTCGGCCTGGAAGGCGGCGCTGCGGCGCCGGCGGCGGTCGGCGGGTTTCGTGAGCACGTCGGAGCGCAGCTCGATGCGCTCCTGGCCGCGCAGCACCGCGTCGCCCCGGTCCGTGATGGTCCAGCGGCCGTATTCCGCGATGTCGAGGGACACGAGGCCCGCGGCATAGATCTGGCGCAGCAGCGAGCGCCACTCGTTCTTGGAACGGTCCTTGCCGACCCCAAAGGTTTTGAGCTGGTTGTGGCGGAAACGCTGGATCGCGTCCGTCTCGTCGCCGACGAGCAGGTTGACGAGGTGCTCGGTGCCGAAGCGCTCGCCGGTGCGGGCGATGGCCGAGAGGAGCTTTTGCGCCTCCACGGTGCCGTCGAAGGACTGCACGCCTTCGAGACACAGATCGCAATTGCCGCAAGGCTCCGTGGTCTCGCCAAAGTAAGCGAGCAGCGTCTGCCGCCGGCAGCGCGGCGCTTCGCATAAGGCCACCAGCGCATTGAGGCGCTGCAGCTCCACGCGCTTCTGATCGGGCGAGGCGTCGCTCTCCTCGATCTGCAGCCGGCGCAGGCGCATGTCGTCGAGGCCGTAGAGCGTGAGGGTATCGGCGGGCGCGCCGTCGCGGCCCGCGCGGCCGATCTCCTGGTAATAGGCCTCGATGGATTTCGGCAGCGCCGCATGGGCCACGAAGCGCACGTCCGGCTTGTCGATCCCCATGCCGAAGGCGACCGTCGCCACCATCACGACCCCGTCCTCCTGTAGGAACACATCCTGGTTGCGGGCGCGGGCCTCCGCGTTCATGCCGGCGTGATAGGCGAGCGCGTGGTAGCCCGCGTCTTCGAGCGAGGAGGCGAGGCGTTCCGTGGCGTCGCGGGACGAGCAATAGACGATGCCGCTCTCGTAGCGGTGCTTGTCGAGAAAGCCGAAGAGCTGGCGCTTCGCGTTCTCCTTGGCCTGCATGGCAAGCCGCAGGTTCGGGCGGTCGAAGCCCTGGATGAAGGTGCGGGGCTCGCCCTCGAAGAGCTTGTCGAGGATGTCGTTGCGGGTCGACACGTCGGCGGTCGCCGTGAGCGCGATGGCCTGCACGCCGCCGAGCCGCCGGCGCACTTCCCCTAGGAGCGCGTATTCAGGCCGGAAATCGTGCCCCCATTGCGAGACGCAATGGGCCTCGTCGATGGCCAGCAGATCCACGCCGGATCGCGCGAGCCATTCCGCGGTCGAGGTGTTGGCGAGCCGTTCGGGCGAGGCGTAGAGGAGGCGCATGCGGCCTTCCCTCACGGCATCGACCACGCGCCGGTTCTCCTCGCCGTCGTTGGCCGAGTTCAGGCTCCCGGCCTCGACGCCGAAATGGCGCAGGGCGGCCACCTGGTCGCGCATGAGCGCGATGAGCGGCGAGACCACGACCGTGAGGCCGCCGCGCACCAGGGTCGGGAGCTGGTAGCACAGCGATTTGCCCGCGCCCGTGGGCATCACGGCGAGCACGTCCTCGCCGGCCAGCACCGCCCGCACGATCTCCTCCTGCCCCTCGCGGAAGGAGGGGAAGCCGAACACGTCGTGCAGAACCTGAGTCGGGTTTTGGGCCAGGGGCGGCATGAGGGCCGGGATGTGGCCCGAGGGCCTGAATCGGTCAATGCGACATCGCCGGTTGGGTCTCGACCCTTCCCCTTACGGGTAGGCGTGGGGCTGGTGCAGGAGGCTCCGCTGTCCCCTCTCCCCCTTGTGGGGGAGAGCCGGAGAGGGGGGTACGGCGACGAGAGTGGATGCGTCAGGAGAGGTCGCCGCGCGAGCATCCCTGCGGGATGCGTACCCCCCTCCCTACCCTCCCCCACAAGGGGGGAGGGGTGCCCCGCTCCATCGTGCTTGACCGACGAGCCTCAGCCCGCAAGGGGAGGGGAGTTACCGGCCAGCCTCTCAGGATGAGGGGGTGGGTCGGAGCACCGTCCCTGCGCCTCCCGCGCTTCAAGCCCCGGACGCATCCCCCTCCTGCGCCTTGAGCCAGGCCAGCGCGCCCTTGGCGGCGGCCACGCCGGTCGCGAAGGTGGCCTGGAGGAGGTAGCCGCCGGTGGGCGCCTCCCAGTCCAGCATCTCGCCGGCCACGAACACGCCCGGGTGGTCGCGCAGCATCAGGTGCTCGTCCACCCCTTCGAGGCTCACGCCGCCCGCGGTGGAGATCGCGCGGGCGATGGGCTTGATGCCGTCAAGCGTCAGCGGCACGGCCTTGATGGCCCCCGCCAGCGCCTCCGGCTCCCGCGGCAGCTCCGTCCCATGGGCTTCCCGCAGCAGCGCGATCGCAACCGGCGGGAGGGCGGCGGCCTTGCGCAGGAAGGTGGAGGCCGACTGGCCGCCCCTGGGCGCCGCCAATCGCCGGGCGAGGGCTTCGACCGAAAGGTCCGGGCGCAGATCGATCAGAAGCGTGGCCTGGCCGTCGCGCAGGATCGCGTCGCGGATCGCGGCCGAGAGGGCATAGACCGCGCCGCCCTCGACGCCGGCCGCGGTGATCATCGCCTCGCCGCGCACGCTCGTGCCCTCGAAGGCCAAGGCTATGCGCTTCAGGGGCTCGCCCGCGAAACGGTCCCGCATCACCTCGGACCAGGGCACCGTGAAACCCACATTGGCGGCGCGGAGCGGCGCCACCGCGACGCCCCGGCCCGTGAGCGTCTCGGCCCAGGCGCCGTCGGAGCCGAGCCGTGGCCAGCTCGCGCCGCCGAGCGCCAGCACGGTCGCATCGGGGGTCACCAGCACCGCTTCGCCATCGCCGCGGGTGAAGCGCAGCGCCCCGTCCTCGCTCCAGCCCTCCCAGCGGTGTCGGGGCGCAAAGCGCACGCTCAAGGATTCGAGCCGGGCAAGCCACGCCCGCAGCAGGGGCGAGGCCTTGAAGGCGCGGGGGAACACGCGGCCGCTCGAGCCCACGAAGGTTTCGTGGCCCAAACCCTCGCACCAGGCGCGCAGATCCCCGGGGCTGAAGGCGTCGAGCAGCGGCTTCAGGCGCGGCGCGGCCTCGGCATAGCGGGTGACGAAACGCTCCACGTCCTCGCTATGGGTGAGGTTGAGCCCGCCGCGGCCGGCCATGAGGAACTTGCGGCCGAGCGACGGCATGCGGTCGTAGACCGTGACCGCATGGCCGGCCCCCGCCAGCACCTCGGCCGCCATCAGCCCGGCGGGACCGCCGCCGACGACGGCGATGAAAGGCTCGGCTGAGGACATCGGGAGGGGGCTCGCAAAGGGCGTGAGGGCTTCGCCGAACGGTGGCGACGGATGGGTTCAGGGGTATCGCCGAATGGTAGCGGCTGAGAGTGCAGGGGCTTCGCCGAAAGGCCGGCTTGCAGGGGCCGCCATCCGCCACGCAAATGTCCCAAACGGCTGGTGTTGAGCCCCCCACATGACCGCCATCGGGCAGTTGTTCAAGGGGCACCCGTCCGGGTATCCCGATCTCACAATCCACCGGACTCGAGGCAAGGCGCGGCAACGGCGCCGCCTTGGGGCTCGAGACAGGGGCAGACCCCATGCGTTCCATCCTCCTCGGCGTTGCGCTGGCGCTTGGCCTTGCGGGCTGCTCCTTCGACATCGCACCACGGGCCACGCACAGCCTCGCGGCGGTCTCGACCGCGGACGCCGCGAGCGCCGCCGCGATGATCTCCGCCTACCGCACCGCCCACGGCCTGCCGGCCGTTGCCGTCGATGCGAGCCTCAACCGGGCCGCCGAGGCCCAGGCCCGCGCTGTGGCCCAGGCCGGCCAGCTCAGCCATGGGGATTTCGCCGGTCGCATGCGCCAGTACGGGGTCAGCGGCGGCGCGGCCGAAAACCTCTCGGCCGGGTCCGATACGGTGGCCGAGGCGGTCGCCCGCTGGAAAGCCTCGCCCGGGCACAACAGCAACCTCCTCATGCCCGGCGCCCGCCGCATCGGCCTGGCGCGCGCGGATTCGGACAGCCGTTATGGCCGCTACTGGGCCCTGGTGCTGAGCCAATAGCCTCCGTCCCTCTCCCCTGGAGGGAGAGGGACAGCGTGCGGAGCACGCCGGGAGAGGGGGAAGTCAGTCCACCATCTCTAGCCATGTTGGCGCTGCACCATCGCTGAGGAGAGTGGCACTCACGGCCCCCTCTCCCGACCCTGCTTCGCAGGGCCACCCTCTCCCTCCAGGGGAGAGGGGAAACCGCTCCGCTGGATCAACCCCGCGCGCCCCGCGTTATCGGTCCACGCCGCAAGCCCCGCGGCCCCTGGATCTTCATGACCCTTCAGCAATCGCTCGCCTTCGCCATCGTCGCCGGCATGATGGGGCTCTTCGTGTGGGGGCGCATCCGCTACGATATGGTGGCGGCGCTGGCGCTGCTCGCCGCCGTGCTCACCGGCATCGTGCCCGCCAAGGAGGCGTTCACGGGCTTCAGCGACGACATCGTCATCATCGTGGGAAGCGCGCTTCTCGTGAGCGCCGCGGTGTCGAAGTCCGGGGTCATGGAGGCGGCCCTCAACCGGGTCGCCCCCTACATCGGCAGCGTGCAGATGCAGGTGGTGGTGCTGGTCGGCGCCGTCACGGTGCTCTCGGCCTTCGTGAAGAACATCGGCGCGCTCGCCATGATGATCCCCGTGGCCTTCCAGATGGCGCGGCGGACCGGCACCTCGCCCTCCCTGCTCCTGATGCCCATGGCCTTCGGCTCCCTGCTCGGCGGGATCGTGACCCTGGTGGGCACCTCGCCCAACATCATCGTGTCGCGCATCCGGGGCGAGATGACGGGCGAGCCCTTCGGGATGTTCGACTTCACGCCGGTGGGTCTCGGCATCGCGGCGGTAGGCGTGGTGTTCCTCGCCTTCGGCTACCGGCTCATCCCCGGCGGGCGCCGGGCCGCGGCCTCCCTCGACGAAGCCGTGGACATCAAGGATTACGTCACCGAAGCCAAGGTCACGCCGGAATCCGAGATCGTCGGCCAGACCGTCGCCGACATCCACAAGCTCGCCGAAGAGGAGGTGAAGGTCGCCTCCATCATCCGCGCCAACGACCGCAGCGCCAAGCCGCTTCCCGACGCGGTGATCCGCGAGGACGACACCGTGATGCTGGAGGGCGATCCGGCGGCGCTCGAGCGCGTGGTGGCCCGCGCCGGCCTCAAGCTCACCCGCGAGGACCGGGAGATCGCCACCGACGAGGCCACCGACGAGATCGGCGTCATCGAGGCCGTCATCGGCCCCCGGTCGCTCCTCATCGACCATTCGGCCGAGGGCCTGCAGCTCTACCAGCGCTACGGGGTGAACCTGCTCGCTGTCAGCCGCCGGGGCCAGCGCTTCACCGAGCGGCTGCGCACGATCAAATTGCGCGCCGGCGACGTGGTGGTGCTCCAGGGCAACCTGAAGCACATGCCCGATACCCTGCGCGACCTCGGCGGCCTGCCCTTGGCCGAGCGCGACATCCGCCTCGGCGTGTCGCGCCGCAGCCTCATCCCTATCGGGATTCTCGGCGGCGCCATGGCGCTCGTGGCCTTCGACGTGCTGCCGATCACCATCGCGTTCTTCGGCGCGGCGGTGCTCCTCATCCTGCTCGGGGCGCTCACCCTGCGCGAGGCCTACGAGACCATCGAGTGGCCGCTCCTCATCATGCTCGGCGCCCTGATCCCGGTCTCGGAGGCGATCCGCACCACGGGCGGCACGGAGCTCATCGCGGGCTGGCTCTCCCAGGTCGCCAACATGCTCCCGGCCACCGGGGCCCTCGTGCTCATCATGGTGGCCGCCATGGCGGTGACGCCCTTCCTCAACAATGCCGCCACCGTGCTCGTCATGGCGCCCATCGCCGCGAGCCTCGCGACCCAGCTCAACTACCGCCCCGACGCCTTCCTGATGGCGGTGGCGATCGGCGCGGCCTGCGACTTCCTCACCCCCATCGGGCACCAGTGCAACACCCTGGTCATGGGCCCCGGCGGCTACCGCTTCGGGGATTACTGGCGCCTCGGGCTCCCCCTCTCGATCCTCGTGATCGTCGTGGGCGTGCCCCTGGTGATGCTGGTCTGGCCCCTGCGCTAGACGGTCGGCGAAGGTGGTCCGACCCCTCCGCTAGACGGTCGGTGATGCTGGTCTGGCCCCTGCGCTAAGCGGCCGGTGACGGCGGTCCGGCGGCTGCACGAGCCGTTCGGCGAGGGTGGTCCGGCCGCTGCGCCAGATGGTGGGTGACGGTGGTCCGGCCGCGGCGTTGAGCCGTACATCCCACCGGGCGCCGGCCTGCCGTAGGCCGGTCCTGCCGCGCGAAGCCGGCTTCCAGGGGCCGGTCCGATCCCTGCGGTCGGCGATCCGGCTCCTGGTTGCCTGCGACCAAGGACCATGCCACCTGGGGCTGCGCCGGCGTCGTGAGGCCTTGCCCGGGGAACGGCAACCGCGACAATACGGCCACGTCTGTTGAGGGAGCAGTCCCATTCGTGCCTGGAGGACCTGTCTGACGGCCTCCCTCGCGGTATGCCTCTCCTGGGCCGCGAGCGTGATCGGCATGGCCGCGCTCCCGGCCCGCGCCGCCGACCGGGTGGTGCTCCAGCTCCAGTGGGACCACCAGTTCCAGTTCGCGGGCTATTACGCGGCCCAGTGGCAGGGGTTCTACCGGGACGCCGGCATCGAGGTGGAGATCCGCCCGGCGCTCAGGCGCGACGGGCCCCTGCGCAATCCGGTGCGGGAGATCAACGAAGGCCGGGCGCAATTCGCCACCAGCAATGCGGGCGTGCTCCTGGCGCTTGCCGACGGCGCCCCCGTCGTGATCCTGGCCTCGATCTTCCAGCAGAGCGGCACCCGGGGCTATTACCGGGCCGATACCGCGGTGGCGACCCCGGCCGATCTCTTGAAGCTGCGCATCGGCCGCAACCGCGGCAACGAGCTTCTCGACGTGGAGCTGCGCGCGCTTCTCGCGGCCGAGGGCGTGGACGCGTCGAAGCTCGACGTGGTGCCCTTCGATCCCGACAAGCTCATCCAGGGCCTCGTGGACCGGCACTACGACCTCGTCTTCGGCTACAGCCTCACGGTGCCCTGGGAGGTGAAGGAGCGCGGCTACAACGACCTCAAGGCCCTGCGCCCCTCCGATTACGGCATCGCCTTCTACGGCGACGCGCTGATCGCCGATGCGCGCCTCGCCAAGGAGAACCCGGACCTCGTGCGCCGCTTCCGCGAGGCCTCCTTGCGCGGCTGGCAATACGCGCTCGAGAACCCCGGCCCCCTCGCGGAGCGGATCGCCCGGGAGCTGCCGCGTACCCTCGCCCTGAAGGACCCGCTCGGCTTCAACCGCTTCCAGGCGCAAGGGGTCGCGGAGCTCACCCTCTATCCGGTCGTCCAGCTCGGCCACATCAATCCGGATCGCTGGGCGCGCATGCGCGACAACCTGCTCAAGGCGGGCGTGATCAGCCGGCCGTTCGCCGTGGAGCCGATCATCTTCGATCCCGAGCGCGACCGGCAGCGCCAGCAATCGCGGCTCCTGCTGTGGCTCGTCGCCGGCTTCGCGGCGGCCGCCGCGGCGCTCTTCGGGGCGCTCGCCTGGTCGCGGTCGCTGCGCCGGGCGGTGTCGACCCGCACGGCCGAATTGCGCGAGAGCGAGGCGCGTTACCGGGCCCTCATTGACCATTCCCCCGACAGCGTGTTCGTGGTGCGCGTGGAGGGGGACGGACGGCTCGTCTACGAGGCCGGCAACACCAAGGTCACGGACATTTCGGGCGAGCCCGAAACCGGCATGGTGGGCCGCGAGATGTGGAGCTTCCTCCACCCGGACGCCCGGCGCCAGAACGAGCCCCATTACCAGCGCTGCATCGCGGAGCGGGTGCCCATGCAGTTCGAGTACACGATCCCGCGGCCCTCGGGCCTCGTAACCCGCGAGACCACCATCGTTCCGCTCACCGACGCCACCGGCAAGGTGGCGCGGATCATCGGCTCGTCCCGCGACGTCACCGAGCGCAAGAGCAACGAGGCGCTGCTGCGCCAGGCCCAGAAGATGGAAGCCGTGGGCCAGCTCACGAGCGGCATCGCCCACGATTTCAACAACCTGCTCACCGTCATCGTCGGCGGCCTCGAGGCCATCGGCCGGCGGCCCGACAACCGTCCGCGCGTGGAGAAGTATCTCGAGATCGCGCTCGAGGCCGCGGGACGGGCCGCGAAGCTCACGCAGCAGCTCCTCGCCTTCTCGCGGCGTCAGACGCTCCAGCCCAAGGTCGTGAACGTCAACCGCCTCATCGAGGACTTCGCGCGCCTGATGCAGCGCGCCGCCGGCGAAGCCGTCGAGGTCCAGACGGTGCTCACCCCCGAGGCCGCCTGCTGCAAGCTCGATCCCTCCCAGTTCGAGGCCGCGATCCTCAACCTCGTGGTCAATGCCCGCGACGCCATGCCGAACGGCGGCAAGGTCACCATCGAGACCCGCCGCGTCGAGCCGCGTGCGGACGAGCCCCGCACGGGCGATGCCCCGCCGCCCGCCCAGGTGCAGATCGCCGTGAGCGACACGGGCGCGGGCATTCCGCCCGACGTGCTGGAGCGGGTGTTCGAGCCCTTCTTCACCACCAAGGAGGTGGGCAAGGGAACGGGCCTCGGCCTCTCCATGGTCTACGGCTTCGTGCAGCAATCGGGGGGCGACATCCGCATCGAATCGGAAGTCGGCATCGGCACGCGGGTGATCCTCTCCCTGCCCGAGAGCAAGGCCGCCGAGGCGGCGCTGCCGGAAGCCGACGACACGGACGAGCAGCGCATCGGCACGGAGCGCATTCTTCTGGTGGAGGACAATCCGGGCGTGCGCACCATGACCTCCGGCGTGCTCGCGGATCTGGGCTACGAGGTCGTGACGGCGGCGAGCGCGCGGGAGGCCCTGGAAGTCCTGCGGGAGGACCGCCGCATCGATCTTCTCTTCACCGATGTGGTGATGCCGGGCGGCATGAGCGGGCTCGACCTCGTGGACGAGGCGCGGCGGCTGCGCCCGGCCATGTGCATCCTCGTGACCTCCGGCCATGTGGGGCAGGCGGATCTCGGCCGGCCCACCATGCCGATCCTCCACAAGCCCTATCGCCGCCACGACCTCGCCCGCGCCGTGCGCATCGCCCTCGATGGCGAGCGCGAGGCGCCCCGGCTCGCCGCGCAGGGCTGATCGCTTCGCTCAAGCAGTGTAGAGGTCCACTGAACGCTCAAGCCGCTCCGAGGACGAGGGCAAGAAGCGCAATCCCGATCACCGGGGAGGCCAGCGCCACGAGAGCGGCCCAGCGATGAACCCGTTCCGTCGTCCCCCGCCGCCACGCGAAAGGCTCGTTCCACTCCTGCACCATCCCGATCTCCCCGCAGCCCCGACGGTCTCGATGCGCCGTTGGGCTGGGCGAGGCCCCGGCGCTTGCCGGGAGAGAAGGGCGCGCCAGGGCTTAAGGCGGCGGTAAACGCGGCGGCCCGCTTGCAATCGACGTGAACGGTTTCTTGCCGGGCTCGCCGCAATGCGATGCACCGGGCGGGAGAGGCAAAGCGTTCACCATTTCCCTTAAACCCCCGTCAGCCTTTCCGGGGTGAAATGCGGCTTCGACCCAGAGGCGATGCCCATGCCGAAAACCGCCCTCCACCCGCAGCCCGACCGTGCCCTCGTGGCGCCCTCGCGCCGGCTGGCCCAGCACGGCACCCGCGCCGGCACGCCGAGCCTCGCCGTGCTCGGGCGCATGACGGCCTGCGCGGCCATGATCATCGGCACGGGCCTCGCGGCCTGGACCGCGCTGCCGGGCGCGCGCACCGGCTGGGAGGCGGCGCAAGCAGGCCCGCCGGCGCGCCTCGCGGCGGCCGAGCGCTCCGCCGCCCCGCCCGCCAAACGCCTCGCTTCCGCGGCTCCCTAAAACGCCCCGCCCGCGCAGGAAACGGGTGGCGGCCCCTCGGCCGCCCATGGCATCGCCACGGATGGGACGCGGGAGCCCGGGAACGTCGGCCCCTCGATGCCCCGCCCGTAAGGGGACCAGGCCGTGGAATCTCGGGTAACGACGAACATGGGACCGCGCGAATGGGCGATGCTCGTCGTCCTCTCCGTGGTCTGGGGCGGCTCGTTCTTCTTCGTCGGCGTCGCCGTGAAGGAATGGCCGCCGCTCACCATTGCAGGGTTGCGCGTCGCGCTCGCGGCGCTGGCGCTTCACGCGGTGCTGAGGGTCACGGGCACGCCGCTGCCGCGGGAGCGCGCGGTGTGGCGCGCCTTCTTCGGGATGGGGCTCCTCAACAACGCGATCCCCTTCAGCCTCATGGTGTGGGGCCAGGGCCATATCGCGAGCGGGCTCGCCGCGATTCTGAATGCCGCGACGCCGCTCTTCACCGTGCTCGTGGCCCATGCCTTCACCCGCGACGAGCGCCTCACGGGCCTTCGGCTGTCGGGCGTGCTCGTCGGCTTCGCGGGCGTTGCCGTGATGATCGGCGCCGATGCGCTGGCGTCCCTCGGCGTCCATGTGCTGGCGCAGCTCGCAGTGCTCCTCGGCACCGTTTCTTATGCCTTCGCGGGGGTCTACGGCCGGCGCTTTCGGGCGCTCGGCGTTCAGCCGCTGGTGACCGCCACCGGGCAGGTCACGGCGTCGAGCCTCGTGCTGCTGCCGCTGGCGCTCGTCGTCGAGCAGCCCTGGCGCATGGGCGTGCCGAGCGGCGCGACCATCGCCGCGATTCTTGCCCTCGCCCTCGTCTCCACGGCCTTCGCCTACATCCTCTACTTCCGCATCCTCGCGCGGGCGGGCGCCACCAACGTGATCCTGGTCACGTTCCTCATCCCCGTGAGCGCGATTCTGCTGGGCGCCACGGTGCTGAGCGAGCGCCTGGAGCCGCGTCATTTCGCCGGCATGGCGCTCATCGGCATCGGCTTGGCCTTCATCGACGGCCGCCTCGTGCGGGCGTTGAACCCGGCGAGACCGAAGGCGTCGAGCGGAAGCGGTTGAGCGATCTCTCCGACCGTCGCCACGGCGTCGAGCGGAAGCGGCTGAACGTGTTCTCCGACCGTTGCTACGGCGTCGAACGGAAGCGGTTGAGCGGTTTCTTCGACAGTTGTTACGGCGTCGAGCGGAAGCGGTTGAACACCATGTCGGGAGCGCTGGTGTTGTGCCGCGAGGGAACGAGGCGCCCGGCCCACAGATCCGTGACCTTGCCGCCCCGGAACGTCATGATGGGCTCCTCGCGCCAGCCCCGCGCATCCTTCTCGCGCACGGCGACGCGGGCGACATCGGCGTTGAACTCCGTGACGTACATGGAGCGCAACGCCGCGAAGGGTTTGCCAGCGACGGGCTGATCGAAACTCACATCGAGCGTCAACTTCTCGCGGTCGAGGCCGCCGAGCACGATGGTGGCGCTGCCGCCTTGATCGAAGGCGAGGCGGAAGGTTTTGGTGGCCGGATCGAACGACACGTCCTTCACGTTCACGATCGGCCGCCCGGCCTGTTCCACGGGGCCGACGAGGAACGACGAGCCGTAGGAGCTCCAGCCGAGATGCGCGGGCGGCAGCGGCCGGATGCGCCAGTAGCCGTCCGCCGGATAGAGCACCAGCACCTCTTCGGCGCGCTCGTTCCTGCGCACCCAGAGCTGAATGAGGTGAAGCCCGTTCTCGACCCGGTCGCCGACGCGGAACGGCACGTTCTTGTCGCGCCAGAAATTCGCGAAGGTGTAGCCCGTGAGCCAGAGCTCCACGTCCTCGTAGAACGTCACCTTGCGGGGCGGGCGGATCTCGGAGGTCGCGGCGGAAATGTCCTCGCAGGCGGTCCAGTCCGGCGCGTAACGGTCCTCGCGCACGCCGCCCACATAGACCGGATGCGCGGCCTCGATGTGGAAGCGGCGCACCTCCGCCGAGGCGAAGGTGAGCGTGACGTTGTCCTTCTCGGCGCAGAGCACCGGCTCGCTCCCGTTCGCCACATCGACCGCCACGCCGTCGAGGGAGGCCGCGTGGGCGGGGAGGAGGCTGGCGAGGAGGAGGGCGGCGGCACAGGCGAGGCGCATGGGAGGGCTTTCGGGTATTCCGCTGTCATTCCGGTCGCCGCGCGAGCGGCGGGCCGGAACCCAGGAGCTGCATCCGGAGAGAACGAGCCAGCTGGGTTCCGGGCTCAGCCTGCGGCTGCCCCGGAATGACGGGGAGAAAGAACGGCATACACATCGCCCGAATTGGCGCTGTGGGGAAGGGCGGCGAGATGCTGGCTCATGGCGTCCGCATCGACGGGGGCCCCGAAGGTGAGCGTCTGTGTCTCGCCGAGCGCCACGTCGAAGCGGTAGGGACCGAGCGCCGCGAGCGCCCGCAGGCAGCGCTCGGCGCAGTCGCGGGCGATGGTGGTGAACTCGAAGGACAGCGCGGGGAGCGGCCGGCTCAGGCCCGCCAGCACCCGGTCCTCGAAGCCCTCCACGTCGATCTTCACGAAGGCGGGTGAGCCGTAGCGCGCGATGAGCCCGTCGAGCGTGAGGCATGGCACCGTGACGGCCTTGTCCCAGACCTGCCCCTCCCAGCCGCCGGCGCCGTCGGCAGCCGCGAGGAAATCGGACGATGCGGTGGAGACCGTGGGGTTGGCGCTGTTGACGTGAAACGTCACCGTGCCCTCCCGCTCGCCGGCGGCGGCGGCAATCAGCGTCACGTTGGGATCGCGGCCGTGGATGAGGCGCAGCGCCCGCAAGGGGCCGGCCTGCGGTTCGAGCGCCACGACGCGCGCGCCAAGCCGGCGAAAGGACGAGATGCGATCGCCCACATGGGCGCCGATGTCGAAGACGAGATCGCCTGCCCGCACGAAGCGCGTATAGAGCGCATCCATCGCGGCCTTCGGAGCCTCGGGCCCGTGATAGATCCTGAGCGAGCGCGCGATCGCCGCGGTGGCGGGGGGCAGGCTCATGCGGCCTCGCGCAAGGAGCGGATTTCGGAGGGCGTTTCGAACTCTTCCGGAATGGCGCACAAGCCCCGCGCCGTGAACCAGCGCCCGAGCGCGGGTGCGGCGGTCACGACCGCGAAGGGGAAGGCCACCAGATAACCCAGCGTCAGCGGCAGGCTCCACAGGAGCGCCGCGGGCGCGAGCACGGCCAACGCACCGCAGACCGCGAGCCCGAACAGGAACGGTGCCCACAGGCCCCGCATGGCGGTGGACCAGGCGACCCCATGGGCGTCGCGCGCCTGCCCGTTCCACACCACCGAACGGCCGAAGACGAGGCCGATCATGAAGAGCGTCAGGCGAAACGTGGTGACGGCGCCGAGTAGGAACGAGAACACCACCTCGACCGCCGCGCTCGCCAGGAAGCGCCCGAGGCCGCCGTAGCGCGCCACGCCGCCGGGCGTCAGCAGGATGTCGAGGAGGCCCGCGAGCTTCGGCGAGAGATACATGGCAAGAAACGTGAGGTAGAGCCCGATGGCGGCACCGGCCGGGAACGGCCCGTCGCCGTCAAGCGCCTTCAAGGGCGCCAGCGCGATCATGCCGGTCATGGCCGGCACGCCGATGAACATGAGGATCGCCCAGGCGAGCTGGAAACGGCTCATGGGGAGGAGGCCTGCTAAGTTCAGCAGCTTGAAATACTGCATGTTGCCCTGGCACCAGCGCAGGTCCCGGGTGGAGAATTCGAAGATCGTGGGCGGGTTCTCCTCCCAGGAGCCGCCTTCCTGGGGCAGCACGCGGGCCTCGAAGCCGGCGCGGCGCATGAGCGTCGCCTCCACCTGATCGTGGGAGAGCACATGGCCGCCGAGCGGCGGCTTGCCGGGGAGGATCGGCAGGTGGCAATGCTCCGCGAAGGGCTGGATGCGCACGAGCGCGTTGTGGCCCCAGAAGGGGCCGCATTCGCCGGTCCACCAGGCCGAGCCCATGGTGTAGGGCCGCATGCCGTGGCGCATGCCGAACTGGAAGATGCGCGCGAACGCGCTCGTGGCCGGCGCGCCGACGACAAGGCTTTGCAGGATGCCGAGCTTCGGGTTCGCCTGCATGATCCGCACGAGGCGCACGATGGCCTCGCCCGACATGAGGCTGTCGGCATCGAGCGGCAGCATGAACTCGAAATCGCGCCCATGGGTCTCGCAGAACTCGCGGACGTTGCCGGCCTTGAAGCCGGTGTTCACGGCGCGGCGGCGATAGACGAGGGCGTCGGGGTTCGGGCTTTCAGCGCGCCAGGCCGCGAAGGCCGCTTCTTCCGCGGCGGCCACGTCCGCGTTCGAGGTGTCGCTCAAGACGAAGTAGGCGAAGCGATCGCCGAAGCCCGTGGCGTCCACGCTCCGCTTCACGATGCGCAAGCGCCGGAAGGCCCGGGCCGGATCCTCGTTCCGCAAGGTCATGAGGATGGCAGTGCGGGCATGAATCGGCTCGTCGCGGTCGCCCGCAGCCGCAAAGGGCGCCACCGCCGCCATGCCGTCGCGGCGGAAATGCAGGAGCCAGACGCCCAAGACCGCGTTCCAGAAGCCCAGCACCGTCCAGGGCGTGGCGACCAGGAAGCCCGCAAAGAGGAGGATGTCCACGAGCGTCCAGCCGCCGGCGCCCAGGATGCCGGCCATCCAGGACGCGAGCGCGAGATAGGTCGCCAGGTTCACCACGATCACGAAGGCGCGGCGGCGGCGCAAGATCGCCATGGACTGCGAACCGGTCGGCGCGCTAAGGCCCGGTCCGACGAGGTTCAGGGCAGGCGTCAGGGGGGCGGGCTCGGTCATGGGGGCTCGTTGTCCGGGGCGGCGTCGATGAAGCGCGAAATCTCTGAAGGGTCAATGAACGGCAGGACCGACCGCGGGGAGACGCGCGCCCTCTGGTACGTGACCCGGGGCCGGGCGGAGCTGCGGCCCGTTGTCCTCGAGGCCCCCGCCCAGGGCGAGGCGCGGGTGCGGACGCTTTGGACGGCGCTGAGCCGCGGCACCGAGCGCCTCGTGTTTGGGGGCCGGGTCTCCATGGCGGAAAGCGAGCGCATGCGGGCCCCGGCGCAGGAGGGCGATTTCCCGTTCCCCGTGAAATACGGCTATTGCGCCGTGGGCGTGGTGGAGGCGGGACCGCTCGAGGGGCGCACGGTCTTCGCGCTCCATCCCCACCAGGAGCGGTTCAATGCACCCCTTGGCCTGCTGAACGTCGTGCCGGAAGCCGTACCGGCGCGCCGGGCGGTGCTCGCGGCCAATATGGAAACCGCCCTCAACGCTCTCTGGGATTCCGGCGCCGGGCCGGGGGACCGCATCCTCGTGGTTGGGGCCGGCGTCGTCGGGCTTCTCGTGGCGTATCTCGCGGCCCGCCTGCCGGGCGCCGACGTCACCGTGATCGACGTGGATTTCGCCCGCCGCCCCGTCGCGGAATCCTTCGGGGCCGCCTTCACCAAGCCCCTGGACGCGCCGGGCGAGGCCGACGTGGTGTTCCATGCGAGCGCCACGGGAGCGGGGCTTGCCTGCGCGCTGGCCTGTGCCGGCAACGAGGCCACCGTCGTCGAGATGAGCTGGTACGGCGACCGGATGGTGCCTGCGCCGCTCGGCCACGACTTCCACAGCCGGCGGCTGAAACTCGTCTCCTCGCAGGTCGGGCAGGTGGCGCCCTCGCGCCGTCCGCGCTGGGATTACGCTCGCCGCATGCAGAAGGCGCTGGCGCTCCTCGACGATCCCCGCCTCGACGCGCTCGTCACCGAGGAGGTGGCGTTCGCGGATCTCCCCGCCGCACTGCCGCGCCTTTTTGCGGATGGCGCCCCGGGGCTCTGCACTGCTATCCGCTACACCTGATCAGCAAAGGATTTGCCATGTACGCCGTCGAGGTGCGCGACCGCATCATGATCGCCCATTCCTTCAAGGGCGAGCTTTTCGGGCCCGCTCAAGGCCTGCACGGCGCGACCTTCGTGGTGGACGTGGCGTTCTTTCGCGAGACGCTCACCCCCGATGCGGTGGTGGTCGATATCGGCCGCGCGCACGATGCGCTCAAAGCCACATTGAGCCCGCTGCAATACCAGAACCTCGACGCCCTGCCGCAATTCGCGGGACAGAACACCACCACCGAATTTCTCTCCCGGCACATCTTCGACGCCATGGCGGGCGCGGCGCAACGGGGCGAGCTCGGTCCGGGCTCCGAGGGCGTGACGCGCATCCGCGTGACCTTGCACGAATCCGATGTGGCGCGAGCCTGGTTCGAAGGCCCGGTCGGCGCTTGAGCGGCGGGTGAGCACGCCCTTGCGTGAGGTGATCTTCGCGATTCCGGGAGACCTGGACACGCCCACCGGCGGCTACCTCTACGACCGGCGCGTGCTGGCCCTGCTGCAGGAGGCTGGATTTCCCATCCGCCATCTCGCGCTCCCCGGCGGCTACCCGGCGCCGAGCGTGGACGATCTCGCGGAAACCGCGCGCCTCGTCGCCGCAATGCCGGCGGATGCGGTGCTCCTCATCGACGGGCTTGCTTACGGCGCGATGCCGGAGGCGCTGATCCGGGGCTTCGGGCGCGCGATCGTGGCCCTCGTCCACCACCCGCTCGGCCTCGAGAGCGGATCGTCGCCGGAGCGTCAGGCGGCGCTGATCGTGTCGGAAACGCGGGCACTGGCGCTCGCCCGCCACGTGATCGTGACGAGCCCGCTGACCGCGCGGGTTCTCGCCTCCGATTTCGGCGTCGCGCCGGAGCGCATCACGGTGACCGAGCCCGGCACCGAACCCGCCCTGCGGGCGCGGGGCACGGGCGAACCGGTGCAGATTCTGGCCGTCGGGGCCGTTTCGCCGCGCAAGGGCTACGAGGTGCTGGTGGCGGCGCTCGCCACCCTCAAGGATCTCCCCTGGCAGGCCACCATCGTTGGCGCCCTCGACCGCAATCCCGACGCGGTCGCGGCCCTGCGCCACGCCATCGCGGGGGCCGGGCTTGCCGACCGCATCGCGCTCGCCGGCGCCGTCGCGGAGGCCGCGCGGGAGGAGTATTACCGGCGCGCGGATCTCTTCGTTTCCGCTTCCCTCTACGAGGGCTACGGCATGGGTCTCGCGGAAGCCATGGCGCGGGGGTTGCCGCTGGTGGCATCAACCGGCGGCGCGGCCGACGAAACCGCTTCCGCCGGCGCCCTCAAGGTGCCGCCGGGCGACGTCGCGGCGCTCGCCCGCGCGTTGCGGCAGGCCATCGCGGATCGCGAGCTTCGCGCCCGATTGGCGCAAGATTCCTGGGCGGCCGGCCAGCGTCTCCCGCGCTGGCCCGACACCAGTGCCCGCATCGCCCACGCCCTGCAGCAGGTATCCCCATGAGCGGCTTCAGCGCCGATTGGCTTACGCTTCGCGAGCCCGCCGACCACCGCGCCCGCGACCGCGCCCTGCTGGACGCGCTGGCCGGATCGTTCGCCGGGCGCGATGCGCTCAGGATCGTGGATCTCGGCTGCGGCACGGGCTCGAATCTTCGCGCCACCGCGCCCCGTCTCGGGCTCGCGCAGCACTGGCACCTCGTCGATTACGACGCGACCCTCCTCGCCGCCGCCCGCGAGCGCCTGGGCGCCTGGGCCGACGAGGCCGAGGCGGAGGGGGACGATCTTCGCCTCAGCCTCGGCGAGCGCCGGGTCCGGGTGAGCTTCCACCAGGCCGATCTCGCGGCGGATCCGGGCGCGGTGCTGCACCATCAGCCCGACCTCGTCACGGCCTCGGCCCTGTTCGATCTCGTTTCCGTGCCCTGGATCGAGCGTTTCGCCGCCGCCGTCGCGGGGCAGGGGGCCGCCTTCTACACGGTGCTGACCTACAACGGCGTCGAGGCCTGGGAGCCGCCGCACCCGACCGATGCCGCGGTGTTCCGGGCCTTCCATGCGCATCAGGGGGGCGACAAGGGGTTCGGGCCCTCCGCGGGGCCGCGGGCCACCGAGGCGCTGGCGACAGCGTTCCGGGCTCAAGGATACCGTGTGGACCTCGCCGACAGCCCCTGGCGCCTCGGCCCCGCGGACCGGGCACTGGTCGCCGAACTCGCCCGCGGCATCGCCCAGGCCGTGCGCGAGACCGGCGAGGTGCCCGAGGCCACGATCGCCGATTGGCTGCAGGCTCGTGAGCAGGCCGCCTGCACGGTCGGCCACACGGATTGCCTCGCGCTGCCAGGAGGCTAGCGCGCCCCCATCCTGAGAATCTGGCCTGGAGAGGGAAGTGCGCGCATGTGCCTCCGTGGCTGGAAGTACCCTCGCGCGTCGACGGAACCCCGAAGCCTAGCGCGCCCCCGGCAGCATCCGCCGCAAGGTCGCGTCGCGGCGGATCAGGTGGTGGTGGAGCGCCGCGCCCACATGGATCAGCACGATCGCGCTCAGCGTGAACGCCAGGGCCTCGTGCACCGCGAAGATCCCCTTGGCGGCCTCCATGCCGCCCTCCACGGGCAGCGACAGCGGCAGGGTCCAGAACAGGTTCACGGGCGCGCAGCAGGCCGAGGTCGCGGCCCAGCCGGAGAGCGGCACCAGGACGACCAGGATGTAGAGCGCGAGGTGGGACCCGTGCGCCGCCGCCCGCTGCCACCCCGGCAGCCCCGGCACGAGGGGCGGCGCGCCCCGGACGAGCCTGAGCACGATGCGCGCGAGCGCCAGGGCGAACACCGTCAGCCCCAGCGATTTGTGCAGCTCGTAGAGGGTGTTGGTGAGCGCCCCTTCGCCGAGCCGCGTCATCGTGAGGCCCACGGGGACGAGGGTGACGATGAGGAGCGCCGTTGCCCAATGCAGCGCCTGCTGGGCCGCGGAATAGGCCTGAACCGGCCGGCTCCCGTCCAGAGCGGCTCTATCCATCGAGGCAAACGGCGTGGCCATGGCTCAACTCCTCGCGATCCGGGCCGGTTTGGCCCATTGGACGAGCTTCGCTGCGTCCTTGCAAGAGCGGCGGCTCTTGCTCTGCGCTCCGCTCGCTCACATCTGGAGGATGTGACCCAAGGGAATGGGAAATCGCCGCAATTTTGCGCCATCCCGCTGCATCCGCGGGGCCGTTCATCGCGTATTGGGCTACGGCTGTTAAGAAGGCGGCAGACGGTGTAAGACAGCGCCGTTCGTCGAGGCACAGGGGCTCCCATGAGCACCTGAGACCCTAACGGCCGCTTCTATGAACAAGCCGGCCCCATGAAGAGGCTGGCGATGCGGGGTAGGTACCAGCGATGATGCGTCTCGTCTTGAGCCTGTCGGGCGACGTCGACCTCCTGAAGGTCGAGCGGGCGATTGCCGAATTCCGGGGCGGCCGCCCCGTTCTCGTGGAAAGCGCCGAAGCCAGAGCCCTCGTGATCGGTGTGGAGGCCCTCGACGGCCTTCCGGTCGCGTGCCTCGAAGCCGCCGCCGCCGGCCAATCCCGCCTTGTCCTGCCAGCCCCGCGCCTGCGCCGCCTCGGCCTCGACCGCACCCAGGCCGGCACCGTGGCGCTCCCCGTCATCGACCCCGCCCGTATCGAGGCGCTGGCGCTGAAGGTGGAATCCCGCATCGATGCGCCGGTCGGCCCCGTCCAGGCGGTCGACGAGGAGGCGCTGGAACTCGCCCGCCTCTCCCTGTTGATGCCCGCCGTCGTGGTGGTGCCCGTCGCCTCCGGCATCGAGGTCGATGGGGCGGTGCTCGCGATCTCCGGCGAGGCGATCCGCGGCTATCGCTCCGCCAAGGCCCGCGACATCGCGGTCGTGAGCCGCGCCCCCGTGCCGCTGGAAGGCGCGCCCGACACCGAGTTCGTGGTGTTCCGCGGCGGCGAGGGCCTGCGCGATCAGGTGGCCATCGTCGTGGGCAAGCCCGATCTCGCCCAGCCCGTCTCCGTGCGCCTGCACTCCGCCTGCCTCACGGGCGATCTCTTCGGCTCGCTCAAATGCGATTGCGGCGACCAGCTCCGCGACACCGTCGCGGCCATGGCCAAGGGCGAGGGCGGCATCCTGCTCTATCTCGACCAGGAGGGCCGCGGGAACGGGCTCGCCAACAAGATCCGGGCCTACAAGCTGCAATCGCAGGGCTACGACACCTACGACGCTGACGAGGTGCTGGGCTTCGATCTCGACCAGCGCCGCTTCGATTTCGCCGCCGAGATGCTGCGCCAGTTGGGCGTCGCCCGCGTGCGGATCATGACCAACAATCCCGAAAAGATCGGCGCTCTGGAGCGGGCCGGCCTCGAGGTTGTCTCCGACCAGCGGGTGATCGGGCGCCCCACGGCGCAGAACGTGCGCTACCTCGCTTCCAAACGCGACCGGGCCGGCCACTTCATCGACCTTGAGGGCCTCGCGGCCCGCACCCCGATGCAGGATTAAGGCTCATAAAGGCGGCGCGACCCGTGTCGCCTTCCCACGTCTCCTACCGGGCCGCGGCCGGTCTTTTCGTCCTGGCCTGGGCGGCGCTCGCCTCGCCCTGGCTGCTGGGCTTCGTGACGATCCCCTGGGACGCCAAGGCCCATTTCTACCCGCAGCTCCAGTTCCTCGCGCAATCGCTCCATCGCGGCGAGGCGCCGTTCTGGACGCCCTTCGTGTTCTCCGGATCGCCGCAGATCGCGGACCCGCAATCGCTGATCTTCTCGCCACCCTTTCTCGCGCTGGCCTGGCTCGATCCGAGCCCGAGCCTGCAGGCCTTCGATGCGGTGGTGCTGGGCTCGCTCGGTCTCGGCGGTGTCTTCATCCTCCTGTTCTTCCGCGACCGCGGCTGGCACCCGGCGGGGGCGCTCGTCGCCGCGCTCGCCTTCGCGTTCGGGGCCTCGGCGGCCTGGCGCGTGCAGCATGTGGGCCAGGTGCTGAGCCTCGCGGCCTGGCCCATCGCGCTCGTCCTCCTGCTCCGGGCGCTGGAGCGCCGCTCGCTCGCCTACGGTTTCCTCGCCGGGCTCGTGGCCGGCGTGATGGCGCTGGGGCGCGATCAGGTGGCCTATCTCGGCCTCTGGTTGCTTGCCGCCGTGGTCCTCGACCACTGGCTCGCGCGCCCGTTCCGGAGTCGGTTCGGCCGCTCCCTCGGGCCGCTCGCCGCCGGCGCCGTGGGCGGCGCCCTCGTCGTGGTCGTGCCGGTGATGCTCACGGTGCTGCTGGCGGAATCCTCCAACCGGCCCGCCATCGACTACACGGGCGCGGGCCAGGGCTCGCTCCACCCGGCATTGCTGCTCACCGCCGCGATTCCGAACCTCTTCGGGGCCGACGGGCCGTTCGAGGATTACTGGGGCCCGCCGAGCCCCCTGTGGGGCCCCGTCGATCTCTTCCTCGCCCGCAACATGGGCGTTCTCTACATGGGGGCGCTGCCCATGGCGCTCCTGGTGGCGGGCAGCTTGCGGGGCTGGTTTTTCGCCCGCGAGGTGCGCGTCTACGCGGTCGCCCTCGTGCTCGTGCTGCTCTATGCGCTCGGCCGCGCGACGCCGGCCTTCCGCATCATGTTCGAGACGATGCCGGGGGTCGATCTGTTCCGCCGTCCCGCGGATGCCGCGTTCCTCGTCGGCGCGCTCGGCGCCATTCTTGCCGGCTATGCCGTGCACCGGCTCTGCACCGGGCGCATCGGCGCGGGGCCTCTGCCGGGTTTCGGCGAAGCCGCCTTCTTCCTGACCGCGGCGGCGGCCGCCATTGCGCTCGCCTTCGCCAAGGACACGCTGCCGATTGCTGCCTGGCCCCTCGTAAAGGCGGCCCTGTGCTGGGGCGCGGCCCTGGCGCTGCTCTGGGCCCTGCCGGCGCTCGTCCAGCGCTCGTCCCGCTTCGCCCTGGTGCTGCTCGCCGGGTTTCTCGCCGGCGATCTCGCCTGGAACAACGGCCCGAACGAATCCACCGCCCTGCCGCCGGCCGAATACGAGGTGCTGCGCCCTGAGAGCGGCAACGCGATGCTGGCCGCCATCCGGGCGCGCCTCGGCGAGGGTGGCCTCGACCGGGTGGAACTCGCGGGCCTCGGTTTCCACTGGCCCAATGCGAGCCTCGTGCACCGCCTCCACAACACGCTGGGCTACAACCCCGTGCGCCTTGCGCCCTACTCGGCCGCGACAGGCGCCGGCGATCACGTGGCGCTCCCCGATCAGCGCGGGTTCGCGCCGCTCTTCCCCTCCTATCGCTCGACGCTCGCGGATCTGCTCGGCCTTCGGTGGATTGCGACGGGCGTTCCGGTGGAGCGCATCGATCCGAAGCTGAAGGAGGGCGATCTCACCCTCGTGGCGCAAACCCGCGATGGATTCTTGTATGAGAACCCCCGCGCCCGCCCGCGCGTCTCATTTGTGACGGGCGCGCAGGGTGCCGATTTCGCCGCGATGCTGAAGACAGGCACCTGGCCCGACGTGGACCTCGCCACCACGGTGCTGCTGGAGGAACGCCCCGCACCGCAGGCGCCGGCCGCCTCCGGCAATGCGCGCATCGTGGCTTATCGCAACAATGCGGTTCAGGTGGAGGTGGACGCGCCTGCGGACGGCTACCTCGTCTTGAACGATCCCTATCACCCCTGGTGGCGCGCCAGCGTCGATGGGCGCGACGCGCCGATCCTGCGCGCCAACGTGCTCTTTCGCGCCGTGCCGGTGCCGGCGGGCCGCCATCGGGTGGAGTTCGCCTTCGAGCCGCTCTCCGGCGCCTTTGCCGAAGCGCGCCGGCGCTGGCCGGTGTTGGAGCGCGTGCAAGCCCTTCTCACCGAGACGCACTGATGCAGACGCCCGACGTAGACCTCGCAATCGTCGGCGGCGGCATCGTCGGCCTCTCCTGCGCGCTCCACGCGGCGCTCCGCGGGCGCAGCGTCGCGCTGATCGATCCGGCGGATGCGCCGGCGCGGGCCTCCTTCGGCAATGCGGGGGTGATCAGCCGCGGCTCGCTCTTTCCGGTCGCGGGCCCGGGCCTGTGGCGCAACCTCGCGCGCTACGCGAGCAACGCCGATCCGGCGCTGCAACTGCGCTACCGCTCGCTCCCTGCCGCCGGTCCGTGGCTGCGCCGCTTTCTCGATCACGCCAACGAGGCCGCCTGGCGCCGCGCCGCGGCGGCCCTCGATCCCCTCACCGCCGCATCCTTCGACGAGCACCTACATCTGGCGGACGTGGCGGGCGCCCGCGATCTCATCGCGCGCCACGGCTACCTGAAACTCTACCGCACCGAGGCGGCCTTTGCGGGAAGCGCGCTGGAGCGCGAGATCCTGGGCATCCACAAGGTGCGAACGGAGGTCTTGAATGCCGACGAGGTTGCCTCCGCCGAGCCGGCGCTCACCCGCCGCTTCGCCCGCGGCCTGCTCTTCACCGAATCCGGCTCCGTCGCCCATCCCGGCGAGCTCGTCGCCCGCTACCGCGCGGCGCTCTCAGGTCTCGGTGCGCGGATGGTCGAGGCGCGGTGCGAGCGGCTTGAACCGGGCGCCGATGTGGTGCTGGTCGGCTGGTCCGGCGGTACGCTTCTCGCGCGCCAAGCCGTGCTCGCGGCCGGTGCTTGGTCCGATGCGCTGGCGCGGCGCCTCGGCTATCGCTTCCCGCTCGCGGCCGAACGCGGCTATCACCGCCACTACCGCGTGACCCGCAATCTCACCCGTCCCGTCCACGATACCGGCGGCGCCTATGTGCTCTCGCCCATGGGCGAGACGGTGCGGCTTCTCTCCGGCATCGAGATCGCGAAGCCCGACGATCCGCCGAACCCGCGCCAGCTCGTGCGCGTGCTGCCGGAAGCTGCCGGAACGCTGGCGTTGGGCGAGCCCGTGGAGCCCAGCCCCTGGTGCGGCTCGCGCCCCTCGACCCCGGACGGGCTTCCCGTCATCGGCCGCGCGCCCCGGCACCCGAACCTGATCTTCGCCTTCGGCCACGGCCATATCGGCCTCTCCACCGGGCCGGTCACGGGGCGGATCGTGGCGGATCTCGCCGACCAGCGCTCGGCGCCTTTGCCCGTCGAGCCCTTCGCCCCGGAGCGCTTCGGGCGCCTGTAACTTGTTCGCCCGCCCCCACCGTGCGAGAATCGGGGCAAGACAAAACGTCAAAAGGGGGCTGCCGATGGATTGGGTCGGCTACGCGGTTCTGGCTGCGATCGGGCTTTACTCCATCATGGTCTACAACAGCCTCGTGCGCCTGCGCGCCCGGGCCGCCCAGGCCTATGCGGACGTGGACGTGCAGCTGAAGCAGCGCCACGACCTCATCCCGAACCTCGTGGAAACCGTGAAGGGCTATGCGGCGCACGAGCGCGACACCCTCGACGCGGTGGTGCGCGCCCGCAACGAGGCGGTGGCCGCCAAGGGACCGGCCCAGCAGGCGAGCGCCGAAGCGGCGCTCAACGGCACGCTCGGCCGCCTCATGGCGCTGGGCGAAGCCTATCCGGACCTCAAGGCCGACGAGAACTTCCGCCAGCTCCAGACGGAGCTCTCGGAAACCGAGGACAAGCTCGCCGCTGCGCGGCGCTTCTTCAACAACGCGGTGTCGGAATACAACGCCGCGATCCAGTCCTTCCCGGCGCTCCTGTTCTCGCGCCTCATGGGCTTCCTGCCCCGGGAGTTCTTCGATCTTGGCGAAGGCGAGCGCCAGCGCCTCGACGTCGCCCCGCAGGTGAAGTTTTAAGAGCCCGCGACGGCGATGTTCCAGGCCTTCGGTCTCTATACCCACATCCAGAGCAACCGGCGCCGCTCGGTAGTGCTGGTCGTTGGACTGTTCCTGCTGGTCTATGTGCTCGCCTTCGGCCTCGCGCTCACCGAGCGCGGATTGGGGTTGGGCCTCTCCAGCGGCGCGGCCGAAACCGTGGCGGAGACGCTCATCCTCGCATGGCGCGATCTTCTCCGGCTCTCGCCCTGGGTGACGGTCGCGACGCTGATCTGGGTCGCGATCGCCTACCGGGCTCACGGCGTGCTCATCGATCTCGTGACCGGTGCGCGGGGCGTGGAACGCGCGGACGAGCCGCGGCTCTATCACCTCGTCGAATCCTTATGCATCTCGCGCGGCCTCACCGTGCCGCGCCTCAAGGTGATCGAGGTCGCAACGCCCAACGCTTTCGCGAGCGGTTTGAACGAGCGCCAGTACACGATCACGGTGACCCGCGGCCTCCTCGACCAACTCGACGACCGCGAGGTCGAGGCGGTGCTGGCGCACGAACTCACCCATATCCGCAACGAGGATGTGCGCCTCATGGTAGTGGCGGGCGTCATCGCCGGCATCGTGTCGATGGTAGGCGAAATCATCTTCCGCGGCGCCCGCATCCGCCACAGCGGCGGCTCGTCGTCCTCCGGCTCGTCCAACAGCCGCAAGAAAGGCCGGGGCGGCGCGGCGGGCGCCGTCGTGATCGGCCTTCTCATCATCGCGGTGGCCTGGGCGCTGTCGCTGGTGCTGCGCTTCGCCCTCATGCGCTCCCGCGAGTTCCTGGCCGATGCCGGCGCCGTGGAGCTGACGAAAAATCCCGACGCCCTGATCTCGGCGCTGCGCAAGATCGAGGGCCGGGGCGAGTTGGAGGGCGTGCCCTCCTCCGTGATGGAGATGTGCCTCGACAACCCACGCTCGGGCTTCGCCGATCTCCTCTCCAGCCACCCCACCATCGACGAACGCGTGGACGCGCTGGTGCGCTACGTGGGCGGACACATGCCACTGAGCACGGAGATGGCGGCGCCGGGCGGGCTCATGCCGCCGGTGGCGCCGGCGACGTAAGCGCTGTTGCTGGGAAGAAGTCACCTCCCTCCCCTCAGGGGAGGGGTTAGGGGTGGGGTGTTGCGCGAAGCGCATCCGGCACGATGGCGGTAAGAGCTCGCCTCACGGCGAACACCCCACCCGTCATCCTGCGGATGCCACCCTCCCCTGAGGGGAGGGAGATGCGCATCCCTGCTGCTGATCGCTAAAGGTCAGCCCCGCACACCTTCCAGCGCGCGCTGCGTCGCGATGAAATCCGGGCCGCAGGAGAGCTTGTGGGCCGTGGGGCTTTCGGGCGGCACGAGGCGCCAGAAGGGGGTGATCTCGTGAGGCTCGCGGCCCTGCGCCAGCTCTTCCAACGCGGCTTCGGCGGCGATGCGCACGAAGATGCCAGTGGAGGTCGGGCAGGTGGCGTCGGCCCCATGCCGGCGGGCGAGGTCGTCGCGCATGTGCGCGATCGAGCGCCCTTCGCCCCATGGGATCGCGGCGATGTAGTCGCGGACAGTCAGCGGCGTTGCGACGAGGAGGCGCTTTCCCGGCGCGATGCCGGCGAAGCGCTTGGCGAGCGTTTCAACTTTCGGCTCGCGACTGGCCGCGAGCTTTTCGGTCCAGGTTTTCTTGCGCATCGATCAACCCCGGAGATTGAAGGACGGATGGGTGTTCGGTCCCGGATCGTCACCCGATCCGGGACCGAATGGAGGCGCGCTCAGCGCGCCGGCATGCCGGTTTCGACGATCTTCGCCCACAGCGACACGCCGTAGGGCGCGGCCTCGTCGTTGAAGTCGTAGGCCGGGTGGTGCACGCCCGCCGTGTCGCCGTTGCCGATGAAGATGTAGGCGCCGGGGCGGCTCTCCAGCATGTAGGAGAAGTCCTCCGCGCCCATGAGCGGCAGCACCGTGGTGTCCACCTTCGCGCCCACCTGCTCGGCCGCCTTCACCATGAAATCGGTCTTGATCGGATCGTTCACGGTCACGGGATAGCCGCGGGCGTACTCCACCGTGGCCTTGGCCCCGAAGGCCGCGCACACGTTCTGGACCACGGCCTGGATGCGGGTCTCGCAGAGATCGCGCACCTCGGGCGTCAGCGTGCGCACGGTGCCGAGCAGCATGGCGGTCTGCGGGATCACGTTGAAGGCCTCGCCTGCCTTCACGGTGCACACCGAGATCACGGCGGATTCGAGCGGGTCCACGTTGCGCGACACGATGGATTGCAGCGCGGTGATCACGTGGCTCGCCACCACGATGGGGTCGATGCACTCGAAGGGGCGCGCCGCGTGGCCGCCCTTGCCCTCGATGGTGATCGTGAAGCGGTCGGCCGCCGCCATCATCGGGCCCGGGCGGATCGCGAAATGGCCCACGGGAATGCCCGGCATGTTGTGCATGCCGTAGACCTCCTGGATGCCGAAGCGCTCCATGAGGCCGTCCTTCACCATGAGGTCGCCGCCGCCGCCGCCCTCTTCCGCGGGCTGGAAGATCATCACGGCCGTGCCGTCGAAGTTGCGGGTCTCGGCCAGGTACTTCGCGGCGCCGAGCAGCATGGCGGTGTGCCCGTCATGGCCGCAGGCATGCATCTTGCCGGGCACCTTGGACTTGTAGGGAACGTCGGTGGCTTCCTCGATCGGCAGCGCGTCCATGTCGGCGCGCAGCCCGATCACCTTGCCTGAGCCGTTGTTGCGGCCCCGGATCACGCCGACGACGCCCGTGCGGCCCAAGCCCGTCACGACCTCGTCGCAGCCGAATTCTTTCAGCTTCTCTGCCACGATTCCGGCGGTGCGGTGCACGTCGAAAAGCAGTTCGGGATTCTCGTGGAAGTCGCGGCGCCAGGTGGCGATCTCGGGGCTGAGGTCGGCAACGCGGTTGATGATCGGCATGAGGTGAGGGCCTGTCGTAATGGGTGACGGAAGGTGATGCGGCGAGCGAAGCAGAAGCCCCCTCCCAGGGTCAAGGCGTCGGGCCTGCGAAATCCCGCCGCCATGCGTCCACGTCATGGAGCGATACGTTGGACCCGCAGAGCACGAGACCGACCTTGGCATCGCCCGGAAGATCGGGGGCGATCCGCCGCGCGGCGGTGAGCGTGCAGGCGGCCGCCGGCTCGCACAGCACCTTCTCGGCCTGGAGGATCCAGGCGAGGTCGGCCACCGCGGGTGCGTCCTCGACCAGCACGATCTCCTGCAGGAAGCTCTGCGCCGCCGCGAGCGTCCGCCGGGTCGCGAAGGGCGCCCCGAGGGTTCGCGCGATGGAGGTCGGGCGGATCGTCACCGGCTCGCCGGCCTCGAGCGCCTTCGTCATGGTGGGCGCGCCCGTGGTCTCCACGCCGTAGATCATGATGCCCGGCGAGCGCGCCTTCAGCGCGGCTGCAACGCCGGCCATGAAGCCCCCGCCGCCGATGGACACGAACACATGGGTCAGGTCCGGGGCGTCCTCGAGGAGTTCGAGTCCCAGCGTGCCGTGACCCGCGATGATCGCCGGATCGTCGTAGGGGTGAACGAACAGGCGCCCTTTCGCCTGATAGGCGTCGGCCTTGGCGAAGGCTTCCGCCGCATCCTCGCAGAGCTCGACCGCGGCGCCGAGCGACTGCGTGAGCTCGACGTTGAAGCGCGGCGTCACCTTCGGCATCAGCACGAGGGCGTCGATCCCCATGGCGCCCGCCACCGTCGCGACCGCGATGGCATGGTTGCCGCCCGAGGTGGTGACGAGCCCGCGCCGCCGCTCCTCCTCGGTCAGCGACATCACCTTGTTGAACACCCCGCGCACCTTGAACGAGCCCGCATCCTGCAGGGCTTCGAGCTTCAGCACGGTGGTGCGGCCGAGCTGGGCCGAGGTTGCGGCGCTCGGGAAGGCGGGGGTCCGACGCACGCGGCCGGCGATGCGCTGGCGGGCGGCTTCGATATCGGCCAGGGTCACGTCGAATGCGGTCATGGTGTCTCGGGAGGTCTCTTGGGAAAAGGCGGGTCAAAGGGTGGCGATGCACTCGATTTCGAGCAGCATGCCGTGGGGAAGGGGAGGATCAAAGGGTGGCGATGCACTCGATTTCGAGGAGCATGCCGTCCGGCAGCCGGCCGATCTCCACCGTCGAGCGAGCCGGGTAGGGGGCCTGGAAGGTGGCGGCGTAAACGTCGTTCATGCCGGGGAAATCGTCGAGGCTGGTGAGGAAGACGGTGGTCTTCACGACCCGGTCGAGGGAGCTGCCGGCCGCATCGAGGATCGCCGCGATGTTGGCGAACACGGCCCGGGTCTGCTCCCGGATGTCGCCCCGGCCCACGAGGCCGCCCCCGGGGGCGAGGGGCAGCTGCCCCGCCACATGGACGACCCCGCCGGCGCGCACCGCCTGCGAATAGGGGCCGAGGGGTTTTGGAGCGTCGGAGGTGAGGATCGCGTCGCGGGTCATGGCCCTTCATGGGAGCCCGAGGGCCCGCCCGTCAATCGCCAGCCCTCGATGGGAGCCCGGAGGCCTGCCCGTCAATCGCCGGCCCTCGATGGGAGCCTGAGGGCCCACCCGTCAATCGCTTCGCTCTTGACCCGCGCCACCATCCTGGAGCCTTCTCGCCCCGAAAGGACCTCCCGTGAATCTCACGCCCCAGGAGATGCTCGCGCGTCTCGTCGCCTTTCCGAGCGTCTCGACCACGAGCAACCTCGACATCATCCATTTCTGCCGCGACTGGCTCGCCCAACACGGGGTCGAAAGCCGCCTCGTGCCGAGCCCCGAGGGCGACAAGGCGAACCTCTACGCCACCATCGGGCCGCAGGTCGAAGGCGGCGTCGTGCTCTCCGGCCACACCGACGTGGTGCCGGTGGAAGGGCAGAACTGGAGCACGGATCCCTGGACCCTGACCGAGCGGGACGGGCGCCTCTACGGCCGCGGCACCTGCGACATGAAGGGGTTCGACGCCCTGGTCCTCGCCCTGGTGCCCGAGATGACCCGGGCGCCGCTCAAGCGCCCTGTCCACATCGCGCTCTCCTACGACGAGGAACTCGCCTGCCGCGGCGCGCCCTCCATGGTGCGCGAGATGGCCGCCACCCTCCCCAAGCCCGCCGCCGTGATCGTGGGCGAGCCCACCCGCCATGCGGTGGTGACCGGCCACAAGGCCTCCGTCCAGCTGATCACCCGCGTGACCGGCAGGGCGGTGCATTCGAGCCGCATCGACCAGGGGGTCAGCGCCGTGATGCAGGCCGCGCGCCTCATCACCTGGCACGAGGACACCATGGAGGAGAACCGTCGCCGCGCGGGCGCCGACAGCCCCTTCGAGCCGCCCTACACCACACTCCATTGCGGCATCGTCCAGGGCGGCGCGGCCGCGAACGTGGTGGCGTCCCAGGCCTGGTTCTACAGCGACATCCGCGCGGTGCCGACCGAGAGCCCGCTCGATTACCTGGAGCGCTACCGGGCCTATGCGCGGGATCGGGTCGAGCCCCGCATGCGGGCGATCGCGCCCGAAACCGGCATCGCCATCGAGATTCTCTCCGAGATCCCGGGGCTCAAGCCCGAGGACGATGGCGAAGCCGAGCGCCTCACGCGGCGCCTCACCGGCGACAACGGCACCCATGTGGTCGCCTACGGCACCGAGGCCGGGATCTTCCAGGGCGTCGGCTGGTCGTCGGTGGTGTGCGGCCCCGGCGACATCGCCCAGGCCCACCAGCCCGACGAATACATCGAGGTAAGCGAACTGGCGGCGGGCGAGCGGCTCCTGCGCCGCCTCTTGGCCGATCTCTGCGCCTGAACGGCGTCGCGCGGCCTCATCGCCGGTCTCTGGGCCCAAGAGGCTGCCTCGAGGTCGCCGATCCCACCCACAATCCTCATCCTGAGGAGGCCTGAAAGGCCGTCTCGAAGGATCCTCCAGGGCCCACGAGCGAACTGGACCCCTCCTTCGAGACGCGGCGTCGCCGCTCCTCAGGATGAGGGAGTGGATGGGATGTGCGTTGGCTGAGGCAGCCTTAAAGCCGCGTCCTAGCGCTCCGCCACCGCGTGTCCTCTCGGAGCGGTGCCCTAGCGCTCCGCCACCGCGAGTCTGGCGCCGAGCGCCACGAAGGCGGCCGCGAAGGCGCGGCGCATCCAGGCCAGGATCCGCAGGCGCGAGATCACGTGGCTGCGCACCGAGGCCGCGAACACGCCGTAGACCACGAAGACCGCGAAGGTCATGGCCATGAAGACGAGGCTCAGCTCCAGCATGCGCAGGAGCGGGCTCGCCTCGGCCACGGTGACGAATTGCGGCAGGAAGGCGAAGAAGAAGATCGACAGCTTCGGGTTCAGCACGTTCACGAGGACCGCCGAGACGATCACCTGCCGGTCCGAGCGCGGGGCCTGGTCCGGCTCGACCTTGAGGGCGCCGTGCTCCTTCAAGGTGGTCCAGGCCATGTAGAGAAGGTAGGCCACGCCCGCGTATTTGATGAGCTGGAAGGCCACGGCGCTGGTGTGGAGCAGCGCCGCGAGCCCCGTGACGGCGGCGAGCATGTGGGGAACGATCCCGAGCGTGCAGCCGAAGGCCGCGACCACCGCGGCCCGCGCGCCCCGCGAGAGGCCGGCCGCGAGGGTCACGAGCACCCCGGTGCCGGGCGAGGCCACCACGATGAGGGACGTGATCAGGAATTCGACGGTCATGGTGGGCTCCCCGCTCCGGGCGGATCTAACCCCCGAACGCCGGGCGCGTACAGGCCCCGCAGCTGCGCGATCCCCCCGGCAGGGCAGGGGCTCGGGCCGCGGGCCGGCGCGAAGCGGGAAGCCGGCGGTGGGGGCTGGACCCCGGCCCCTCTCCCCGTCTAACGTGGCGCCCTTCAGGGGAGGAGGGCCGCCGCAAACGGCCTTCCAAAAGAACCAAGAAGGCCTTCCGCGCCCCCGCGGGGGCATCCAGCGGAGAACGACCTCTATGAAATTCCGTGCAACCCTTCTCGCGGCTGCCGCCGCATCGCTCCTCGCCTCCACAGCGATGGCGAACACCCTGCGCTATGCGAACCAGGGCGACCTCAAGTCCCTCGATCCCTATACGCTGAACGAGACCACCACCAACGCCCATCTCGGCCACGTCTATGAGGGCCTCACCCGCCGCGGCAGGGATCTCGCGATCCAGCCGAGCCTCGCCGAGCGCTGGGAAGTGAGCGAAGACGGCCTCACCTGGCGCCTGCATCTGCGCAAGGGCGTGAAGTTCCACAACGGCAACGACTTCAACGCCGACGACGTGATCTTCTCGGCCACCCGCGTGCGCGCGCAAGGGTCGAACTTCCAGACCCGCGTGCCCACGAGCTCCGAGTGGGTGAAGGTCGACGACCACACCGTCGACGTGAAGCTGAAGAGCCCCAACCCGATCCTGAATGCCCAGTGGGACACCTGGTACATCATGGACAAGGAGTGGGCGGAGCAGAACAACACGGTGGCGCCGACCCCGGCCTCCGCCACGACCCCGAGCTTCTCGGCGCTGAACGCCAACGGCACCGGCCCCTTCCGCATCGAGAGCCACCAGCCCGGCGTCCGCACGGTGTTCAAGCCGAACGACAAGTGGTGGGACAAGGCCGAGCATAACCTCACCGAGATCGTGTTCACCCCCATCGGCTCCGACGCCACCCGCGTGGCCGCGCTGCTGTCGGGCGAAGTGGACGTGATCGAGCCGGTTCCGCTGCAGGACATCCAGCGCGTGAACTCGAGCCCGAACGCCAAGGTGATGACGGGTCCCGAACTCCGCACCATCTTCCTCGGCTTCGACCAGACCCGCGACGAGCTCCTGTTCTCCAACGTGAAGGGCAAGAACCCCTTCAAGGACAAGCGCGTCCGCCAGGCCTTCTACCAGGCGATCGACATGGAGACGATCAAGAGCCGCGTCATGCGCGGTCTCGCGACCCCGTCGCCCCTGATGATCGCGCCGGAACTCGTGAACTTCGAGCAGGAGTTCCAGCGGCCGAAGTTCGACGTGGAAGCCTCCAAGAAGCTTCTCGCCGATGCGGGCTATCCGAACGGCTTCGAGGTCGGCATGGACTGCCCGAACGACCGCTACGTCAACGACGAGGCGATCTGCCAGGCGGTGGTGGGCATGCTGGCCCGCGCCGGCATCAAGGTGAACCTGCTGGCCCAGCCCAAGGCGCAGTACTTCGCCAAGATCCTGAAGGCGGGCAACTACAACACCTCCTTCTACCTCCTCGGCTGGACCCCCGGTACCTTCGACGGCCACAACGTGCTGTTCGACATCCAGGG
Source organism: Microvirga sp. (assembly GCA_035944635.1). Taxonomy (GTDB): domain Bacteria; phylum Pseudomonadota; class Alphaproteobacteria; order Rhizobiales; family Beijerinckiaceae; genus Microvirga. Next base: position 31,987 of record DASZAZ010000008.1, on the reverse strand, counting down.
CTGCCGCGACAACCCGCAATCCTCGCGCGGCGAGTCGAACGTGGGCAACTACTGCAACAAGGAGCATGACGCTCTCACCGACAAGGTGCTGGTCGAGAACGACAAGGCGAAGCGCGAAGACCTCATGAAGCAGGCCTTCAAGATCGCCTTCGACGATTACGGCTACATCCCGCTCCACCAGCAGGCGCTCGCCTGGGGCGTGTCCAACAAGGTGAAGCTCACCCAGCGCGCGGACAACTCCGTCCTGCTCTACTGGGCCCGCAAGGAGTAAGCGCTCTATGATCCCTCCCCGCCAGGGGAGGGTGGACGCCTTCTGAGGCGGCCGGGTGGGGTGAAGCGCCAGCCTGCGAAGGTTGAGCCTCCACCCCACCCGGTCTGCGCTTCGCTCCGACCACCCTCCCCTGTGCAGGGAGGGATTGAGAACACCATGATCGCCTTCATCCTCCGCCGCGCCCTCCAGGCCATTGCGGTTCTCTTCGCAGTCGGCGTCATCGCCTTCGGGATGTTCCGCTTCGCCGGCGATCCGGTAAACCAGATCGTGTCCATCGACACGCCCGCGGCCGAACGCGAGCAGGTGCGCCGCTCGCTCGGCCTCGACGATCCCGTGCCGGTGCAGTTCGGGCGCTATCTCGTCCGCGCCGTGCAGGGCGAGTTCGGCGTCTCCTACCAGTTCCGCCAGCCGGTCTCGACGCTGCTCGCCGAGCGCATGCCGGCGACCCTGGAATTGGCCATCTGCGCCACGATCTTCGCGATGGTGTTCGGCATCCTCATGGGGGTGTATTCGGCCCTGCGCCGCGACAGCGCGCTCGCCAAGGTGTTCCAGGCCGTGTCCCTCATCGGCGTGTCGCTGCCGACCTTTCTCATCGGCATCCTGCTCATCTATCTCTTCGCCGTGATTCTCGGCTGGTTGCCCTCCTTCGGGCGCGGGGACACGGTGCAGCTCGGCTGGTGGTCCACGGGCCTCCTCACCTGGTCGGGGATCAAGGCCCTGATCATGCCCTCCATCACGCTCGGCCTCTTCCAGATGACCCTCATCATGCGCCTCGTGCGCGCCGAGATGCTGGAGGTGCTGCGCACGGACTACATCCGCTTCGCCCGGGCCCGCGGCCTCAAGACCCGCGCGATCCATTTCGGCCATGCGCTGAAGAACACGCTCGTGCCCGTGATCACCATCGCGGGCCTGCAATTCGGCTCCGTGATCGCCTTCGCGATCATCACCGAAACCGTGTTCCAGTGGCCCGGCATGGGCCTCCTCTTCGTGCAGGCGGTCCAGAACGTCGACATCCCGATCATGGCGGCCTACCTGCTCCTCGTGGCGCTCATCTTCGTGACCATCAACCTCGTGGTCGACATCCTCTACACGGTCGTCGATCCGCGCCTGCGCTCCTCGATCCGGCAGCCGGCGTAAAGGACCGCTCCCCATGACCCAAGGCGTGCAAACCGCCCCCGTGGCTCCCGCCGCCCCCGCGGCCAAATCCGAGCTCTCGCTGGCGGCCCGCTTCTTCGACAGCGACGTGTGGGCGAGCTTCAAGCGCTCCAAGACCACCATGGTGGCGGCCTTCGTGACGGCCGTCTTCTTCGCCGCCGCGCTCTTCGCCGGCTGGATCTCCCCGCAGGACCCCTTCGATCCGGGCCAGCTCGAACTCATGAACAGCCGTCTGCCGCCGGTCTGGGAGGCGGAAGGCCAGATGCCGTTCCTGCTCGGCTCCGACGAGCAGGGACGCGACATCCTCTCGGCCATCCTCCACGGCCTGCGCATCTCGCTTCTCGTGGGCTTCCTCGGCGTCGCCTTCTCGGCGGCGCTGGGCATCACGCTTGGCCTTCTCGCGGGCTATCTCGGCGGTGCGGTCGATACGGTGATCATGCGGATCGCCGACGTGCAGCTCACCTTCCCGGCGATCCTGATCGCGCTTCTCGTGGACGGCATCGTGAAATCCGTGCTCGGCGGCCGGCTCGATCCCTCCACCATGCTGAGCGTGCTCGTCTTCTCCATCGGCCTGTCGTTTTGGGTGCAATACGCCCGCACCGTGCGCGGCTCGGTGATGGTGGAGAAGAACAAGGACTACATCGCCGCCGCCCGCCTCATCGGCCTGCCCGCGCCCGTGATCATGCTGCGCCACGTGCTGCCGAACGTGCTCGGCCCCGTGCTCGTGATCGCCACCATCAACCTGGCGCTGGCGGTTATCACCGAGGCGACCCTGTCGTTCCTCGGCTCCGGCATGCCCGAGACCATGCCTTCCCTCGGCACCCTCATCCGCATCGGCAACAACTACCTGTTCTCCGGCGAGTGGTGGATGGTGGCCTTCCCGGGCGTGGCGCTGGCCACCCTCGTGCTCGCCATTAACCTTCTGGGCGATTGGTTGCGCGACGCCCTGAACCCACGGCTGCGCTGAGAGCGGGGCAGGCCCTTGGCCCGTCGGCCCTGTAGGCGGGGCTATTCCCCGGCTCGGTTCAGCAGAATGTGAGCCGAAAAGCGCCTCCCTCTGCGGCATTTTCCGGCTTTTTGGCCCGAAAACGGCGGTGACACGGCAAAATTCCCGTCTATGATCCGGGCCTTCAGATGACGGCCCGATCAACGGGCTGCGTCTTCAGAGGAGAGACCTTGAATGTCAGCCACACGTAATGCTCTTGCGGCCACGCTTCTGGCCGCCACTGCCCTGACGGCCGTCAGCGCCGAGGCCCGGACCCTGCGCTGGGCGCGGGTGGGTGACTCGCTCACGCTGGACCCGCATGCGCAAAACGAGGGCGCGACCCACACGCTGGCGCACCACATCTACGAGCCGCTGGCGATGCGCAACCTGAAGGGCGAACTCGTCCCGGGTCTCGCGACCTCGTGGCGGACGCTGCCGAACGACCCGAATGTGTGGGAGTTCAAGCTGCGCCAGAACGTGAAGTTCCACAACGGCGCGCCCTTCAACGCCGACGACGTGGTGTTCTCGCTCAACCGCGCCATGCAGCCCACCTCCGAGATGAAGGGCCTGCTGACCTCGATCGACAGCGTCACCAAGGTCGACGACACCACCGTCCACGTGAAGACGAAGGGGCCGAACCCGCTCCTGGTCAACAACCTGACCAACACCTTCATCATGGACAAGGAATGGGCCGAGGCGAACAACGCCACGAAGACCCAGGACTTCAAGAACAAGGAAGAGAACTTCGCCGTCCGCAACGCCAACGGCACGGGCGCCTTCCAGCTCGTCTCGCGCGAGCCCGACGTGAAGACGGTGATGAAGCGCAACGATGCCTATTGGGGCAAGGGCGCCGACGTCCCGCTCGAGATCAGCGAGATCATCTACACCCCGATCAAGTCCGACGCGACCCGCGTGGCCGCGCTGCTGTCCGGCGAGGTGGACTTCGTTCAGGACGTGCCCGTGCAGGACATCGAGCGCCTGAAGAACACGCCGAACCTGCGCGTGACGGAAGGCCCCGAGAACCGCACGATCTTCTTCGGCCTGAACGTGGCCGCGAAGGACCTCAAGACCGACAACGTCGAGGGCAAGAACCCGCTGGCCGACAAGAAGGTCCGCCAGGCCATGAACATGGCCATCAACCGCCAGGCCATCCAGCGCGTCGTGATGCGCGGCCAGTCGGTGCCGACCGGCGTGATCATGCCTCCCTTCGTGAACGGCTGGACCCCTGAGCTCGACAAGGCTCCGGCGCCGGACGTGAACCGGGCCAAGGCGCTCCTCAAGGAGGCGGGCTACGAGAACGGCTTCCAGATCACCATGCACTGCCCGAACGACCGCTACGTCAACGACGAGGGCATCTGCCAGGCGGTGGTCGGCATGCTGGGCCAGGCCGGGATCAAGGTGAACCTCGTCTCGCAATCGAAGACGATCCACTTCCCGCTGATCACGAAGGATCCGACCGAGACGGACTTCTTCCTCTACGGCTGGGGCGTCCCGACCTTCGATTCCGAGTACGTGTTCACCTATCTCCACCACTCGCGCACGGGTAAGTTCGGCGCCAACAACGGCACCGGCTACGGCAATCCCGAGCTCGACAAGAAGATCCAGAGCCTTGCGACCGAGGTCGATACCGCGAAGCGCAACGCCACGATCGCGGAGATCTGGAAGCAGGTGCAGGAGGACGTCCCCTACATCGCCGTCCACCACCAGATGCTCGCCTACGCGACCAAGAACAACATCGACATCCCGGTCGATCCCGAGAACCAGGTGAAGCTGAAGTACGTCGCCTTCAAGGGCATGTAATCAGCTGATACAAGCTGGGGAGCGCGCGACCTCGCGCGCTCCTTTTTCTTTTCCGGGCCCCCCGAATGATCGCCTTCATCCTCCGCAGCCTTCTCCAGGGAGCGCTCGTTCTGGTCGCTGTGGCTTTCATCGCCTTTTCCATGTTCCGCTTCGTCGGCGATCCGGTCACCAACATGGTGGGCCAGGAAGCGACGCTGCAGGACCGCGCCGAACTCACGCAGCGCCTTGGCCTCGACCAGCCCTTCCCGATCCAGTTCCTGCGCTTCCTCGGCAATGCCGCCCAGGGCGATTTCGGCATCTCCTACCGCCAGGCGCGTCCGGTGTCGGCGCTCATCGCCGAACGCCTGCCCGCGACCGTGGAGCTGGCGGTGCTCTCGGCGCTCTTCGCCACCATCGCGGGCGTGGGGCTCGGCGTTTACGCCGCCATCCGGCGCAACGGCTTCCTCGCCAACATGGTGATGACGCTGTCGCTCGTCGGCGTGTCGCTCCCGACCTTTCTCATCGGTATCGGCCTCATCTACCTCTTCGCCGTGGAGCTGCGCTGGCTGCCCTCCTTCGGGCGCGGCGAAACCGTGAAGCTCGGCTGGTGGTCCACGGGCCTTCTCACCACGAGCGGGCTCAAATCCCTCGTTCTGCCGGTGCTCACCCTCGGCTTCTTCCAGCTCACCCTTATCATGCGCCTCGTGCGCTCGGAGATGCTGGAGGTGATGCGCTCGGACTTCATCCGCTTCGCGCGAGCCCGTGGCATCCCGGGACGGGTGATCGAGTTCCGCCATGCGCTGCGCAACACCATGATCCCGGTCGTGACGATCGCCGGCCTCCAGCTCGGCTCCGTGATCGCCTTCGCGATCGTGACCGAAACCGTGTTCCAGTGGCCGGGGCTCGGGGCGCTGTTCGTCAACGCCGTGCAGTTCGCGGACGTGCCCGTGATGGCGGCCTATCTCGTGTTCGTGGCCTTCGTGTTCGTGGTCGTGAACCTCGCGACCGACCTCACCTATTTCGCGCTCGACCCGCGCCTGCGCGCACCGAGCGCCAAGGGAGCTCATTGATGGCACCCGCACTTCCTCATGCCCCATGCCGGGAGCCCAGCGACGGCCCCCGTTTGCCACACGCCCACCAATCGGGGAGCGCGCTAGCCATGGCCGAGGGTCTCAACGTCAAGACCGCACTGCCGGCCCCGGTCGTGCCTGCGCCTGCTCCGCCGCGGACGCCGGGCTTCCTCGCCCGCGCCTGGGATTCGGATTTCCTCTGGAGCTTCCGGCACTCTCCCGTGGCCATCGTCTCCACGGTGGTCGCCCTGGTGCTCATCCTCTCGGCGATGTTCGCGCCGCTGCTCGCGCCGCAGAACCCCTTCGATCCCGCGCAGCTCGACCTCTCCGACGGCTTCTCGCAGCCGATGGTGCCGAACGAGATCACCGGCAAGACCTTCGTGCTCGGCACGGATCCGCAGGGCCGCGACATGTTCTCGGCGATCCTCTACGGCTCGCGGGTGTCGCTCCTCGTCGGCTTCGCTTCGGTCGTGTTCTCGCTCGTGGTCGGCGTGACGCTTGGGTTGATGGCAGGCTATCTCGGCGGCCGCACCGAAGCCGTCATCATGCGCATCGCCGACATCCAGCTGTCGTTTCCGGCGATCCTCGTGGCGCTCCTCGTCTTCGGCGTGGCGCGGGGCCTCATCCCGCCCTCGCAGCAGGAGGATGCGACGCTCATCGTGCTCATCGTCGCGATCGGGATCTCGAACTGGGCCCAATATGCCCGCACCGTGCGCGCCACCACCATGGTGGAGAAAGGCAAGGTCTATGTGGACGCCGCCCGTCTCATCGGGCTCAAGCCCTTCGTGGTGATGATGAAGCACGTGCTGCCGAACGTCACCGGCCCGGTGCTCGTGATCGCCACCATCAACCTAGCCCTCGCCATCATCGAGGAGGCGACGCTCTCCTTCCTCGGCGTTGGCATGCCGCCGACCCAGCCCTCGCTGGGCACGCTCATCCGCGTCGGCCAGCAATTCCTCTTCTCGGGCGAATGGTGGATCCTGCTCTCGCCGGCCCTGGCGCTGATCCTGCTCGCCCTGTCGATCAACCTCCTCGGCGATTGGCTGAGGGACGTTCTCAATCCGAGGCTGCGCTAGTGTCTCACCCCACAACCAGCGTGAGGCTGCGCTAGTGGCCCGACTCACAACCACCTTTGAGGCTGCGCTAGTGGCTCGACTCACATTCACCTTGAGGCTTCGCTAGTGTTCCGACCCGTTTCCAACCCGAGGCTCCGCTAGTGTCTCAACCCGTTCTCTCCGTCCGCGACCTCAAGGTCCAGTTCGTCACCCGCCGCGGGGTGCTGAAGGCGATCGACGGCGTCTCCTTCGACATCGCCAAGGGCGAGGTCCTCGGCGTCGTCGGCGAATCCGGCGCCGGCAAGTCGGTGACGGGTTCCGCCGTGATCGGCCTCATCGATCCGCCGGGCCGCATCGCCGGCGGCGAAATCTGGCTTTCGGGCTCGCGCATCGACAATCTTCCCCCTGAGGAGATGCGCAAGGTGCGGGGCAAGCGCATCGGCATGATCTTCCAGGATCCGCTGACGAGCCTGAACCCGCTCTACCGGGTCGGCGAGCAGCTCATCGAGACGATCCAGACCCACACCAACTTCAACGCCTCGCAGGCCCGCAAGCGCGCCATCGACCTCCTGGCCGAGGTCGGCATCCCGGCGCCCGAGCGGCGCATCGACGGCTATCCGCACGAGTTCTCGGGCGGTATGCGCCAGCGCGTGGTGATCGCCCTCGCGCTCTGCGCCGAGCCCGAACTCATCATCGCGGACGAGCCCACGACGGCGCTTGACGTGTCGGTGCAAGCCCAGATCATCACGCTCCTGAAGCGTCTCGGCCGCGACCACGGCACCGCCATCATGCTCGTCACCCACGACATGGGCGTGATCGCGGAAACCGCCGACCGCGTGGCCGTGATGTATTCAGGCCGCATCGCCGAGATCGGCCCGGTGCGGGACGTGGTCCAGAACCCGCTGCACCCCTATGCCAGCGGCCTCATGGGCGCGATCCCGTCGCTGTCGCAGGATTCGGATGCCCGCCTGGTCCAGATCCCGGGCTCCATGCCGCGGCTTTCCGCCATTCCGCCGGGATGCCCGTTCCATCCGCGCTGCCCCCATGCCTGGGAGCGCTGCACCCGCGACCGGCCGGAGCCGATCCAGCGCTCCGCCCACCGGGTCGCTTGCCATCTCTACGACGCCAACGACCCTACGGCCGCCGCCCACAAGATCCACACGCACGCGCCGCTCGAAGCGGGAGTCCCCTCGTGACCCCCAACCTCGTGCCGCTCGAGGCAGGTTGCCCCGTGATCCACACCCCTCTGCTGCCCGGGGCCGACGGCCCCATGCTCCACACCCATACGCCGCTCCAAGCGGGAGTCCCCTCGTGAGCCAATCGTCCTACGTTCAGGTCAAGGACCTTCGCCGGTCCTTCGACGTCTCGAAACCCTGGCTCAACCGCGTCCTCGAAGGCGGTGAGAAGCAGTACCTCAAGGCCGTGGACGGGGTGTCCTTCGACATCGCCAAGGGCGAGACCTTCGCCCTCGTGGGCGAGTCGGGCTCCGGCAAGTCCACGGTGGCCCGTATGGTGGTGGGCCTCCTGCCGCCCACCGCCGGCGAGGTCAACATCGACGGCATCTCGATGACGAACCCCGCCTTCTCGGCCGACCGCCAGAAGCTGCGCCGCCGCATCCAGATGATCTTCCAGGACCCCTATGCGAGCCTCAACCCGCGCTGGGGCGTGGACCGCATCATCGCGGAGCCCATCCGCGCCTTCGACCTGCTGGACAACGATCGCGACATCCGCGCCCGCGTCGGCGAATTGCTCACCCTCGTCGGCCTCCACCCGGACGACGGCAAGAAATTCCCGCACGAGTTCTCGGGCGGCCAACGCCAGCGCATCGCCATCGCCCGGGCGCTCGCCTCCAATGCGGATTTCATCGTCTGCGACGAACCCACCTCGGCCCTCGACGTGTCGGTGCAGGCGCAGATCCTGAACCTCATGCGCGACCTGCAGGACCGGTTCGGGCTCACCTACCTGTTCATCTCCCACAACCTCGCCGTAGTGCGCCACATGGCGACCCGCATCGGCGTGATGTATCTCGGCCGCATCGTGGAGATCTCAGGGGGGCGCGAGCTCTTCCAGTACCCGAAGCACCCCTACACCCGCATGCTGCTCGACGCGGTGCCGGATGTGGGCATGACGGGGCGCCAGCGCATTCCGGTGAAGGGCGAGATCCCGAACCCCATCAACCCGCCCACGGGCTGCACCTTCAACCCGCGCTGCCCCTTCGCCAACGAGCGCTGCCGGGCGGAAATCCCGCCGCTCGCGGAAGGCGTGGCGTGCCATGCGGTGCACGAGCGCCGCATCGACGTGCCGGCGGCGGCCTAACGAAACCGGGGTGCGGCCGGGCCCTAGAGCTGGGGCCGCACCGTCGGGCGCATCTGCAGGATCGCCTTCGGCCGCGTGGTGCGGAACTGCCCGCGCGAGGTGGCGACGAACACCAGCACCGTGATCGCAAGCGCCGTGAGCCACCACATCTGCACCGTGGCGGTGCCGAGACACGCGAGCGCGAAGGCCGAGGCGAAGGACGCCATCAATCCCGGCACCAGCGGCGGGTGATCGCGCCCGCCGCGCCGGGCGCCGGCATAGAGCGCCACCGCCAGCGCCGCCGCGCCGACAAGGCCCAGTTCGTACCAGAGCTCGAACAGCAGGTTGCGGGGGGCCTCGGCCGGGATCAGGCCGGCGGCCCGGCCCCGGAACGCGGTTTCGAAGCCATGGCCCGTCAGAAGCCTTAAGGGCTCCTCGGCCACCACCGTGCGCCAGGCCTGCAAGCCTCCGACCAGGGGATCGGCGCCGCCAAGGGCCCCCGCAGCCAGCGGCGTCAGGATGAAGGGCAGGAGCGGCGCCAGCATCACGACCGCCGCCATGGCGATCGCCGTCACCGCGACCCCGAGCGAAGGCCGGGCCGCCGTGAGGGCGAACGCGAAGGCGCCGATGACGAGGCCTTCCAGGGGGCGCGACACGGGCGCCAGCACCGCCGCGAAGGTTACGGCGACCGCCAGCAGGAGCGCCTCCACCTCGCGGTTGCGCGAGCGCAGCCAGGCGAGGGCCGGCCACACCAGCAGGACGAGCACGATGAGCCCGCGCTCCAGGGTCTGGTCCGCATGCTCCGGATCGGCGTCGTCGCCCAGAAGGGCCAAGACGATGCCGGCGAGAGCCGCGGCCGCGACCCCGATGGGGAGGAGATAGAGGTTTGCGGCTCGCGTGCGCTCCGGCAGGGCGAGATAGCCCGCCAGCACCAGAACGATGGTGCCCATGATGTTGATCAGGCGCTCGGTGGCCTGCGCCGGATAGGGCGTCCAGATCAGCGACACCACCGACCAGAGGAGGAGGAGCCCTGCGGCCAACCCGCGGGTCGACAGCACCAGGGTGGAAAGCTGGGACCGCACCGGCCGGGCTCCGCCTCCGAGCGCCGCCGCGAGAACCAGGATGATGATCGCAAGCGGCCCGAGAACCACGACGGTGCGGGCGCCGAACAGCGCGAGCACCGGCAGCGCGAGAAACAGCAGCGCGAAGCCGAGCCGCCGCAACACCGTTGCGGCGTCGGCAGCCGGATCAGCTGTGACGGGGGGGCGCGCCATAGGGGAACGATGCTTCCGATAGGAACCCAAGCTTAGAGGTCACGCTAGCGGACGGCGGGCCCCAAAGCTGTAGAACCCTTGCAACACTTCGGATCCGTCGATGGTCCGCATTTGAGGAAAAAGCCGCCTCAAGCCCCGGCGGCCGCCCCGCGGACGAAATTCACGATGCCCGAGAAGTCGTCGTCCGCATGGCCGGCGCCGTTGAAGAGCGCATAGAGCTGCGCGGCCTCGGCGCCCAAGGGCGTCACGGCCCCCGAGGCGAGGGCCGCCTCCTGCGCGAGCTTCAGGTCCTTCAGCATGAGCGCCGCCGCGAAGCCCGGCTTGTAGCCGTTGTTCGCCGGGCTCGTCGGCACCGGTCCCGGCACCGGGCAATAGGTGGTGAGCGACCAGCACTGGCCCGACGACGTGGAGGCCACGTCGAAGAGCGCCTGGTGCGAGAGCCCGAGCTTTTCGGCGAGCACGAAGGCTTCGGCGACGCCGATCATCGAGATGCCGAGGATCATGTTGTTGCAGATCTTCGCGGCCTGGCCCGCCCCGGCGTCGCCGCAATGGACCACGCGCTTGCCCATGCGCTGGAGGATCGGCTCGGCTTTCACGAAGGCCTCCGCCGAGCCGCCCGCCATGAAGGTGAGGGTCGCGGCCTTGGCGCCGCCGACGCCACCGCTGACCGGCGCGTCAAGCGAAAGGAGGCCGCGCTCGGCCGCGAGCCCGTGCGCTTTGCGGGCGCTCTCCACGTCGATGGTGGAGGAATCGATCACGAGGGCGCCGGGCTTCGCGGCGGGGAGGATGTCGGCCCAGACCGAGAGCACGTGCTTGCCTGCGGGCAGCATGGTGACGATCACCTCGGCTTCCGCCACCGCCTCGCGGGCGGAGCCCGCGATCGCGATGCCCTCGCTGCGCGCCTGCTCGAGGGAGGCCGGCATCAGATCGAAGCCCGTGACCCGGTGGTCCGCCTTCACGAGATTCGCGGCCATGGGGCCGCCCATATTGCCGAGGCCGACGAAGGCGATGGTGGTCATGGGATCATTGCTCCGGGACGAGACGGGATCGGGAGAACGGGGATGGCGGTCACGGGATCAGGGCTCCGAGGCGGAGCGGGATCGGGCGAAGAGCCAGGCGGCGCTCGCTGCCATCACGAGGCCGCTGAAGGCATGCAGGAGGATGTGGAGGGACCATCCGCGCGCGAGCGCAACGATGATCACGTCGCCGACCGGGATCACGGTGGTGATAGCTAGCACGGTGGCGACCGCGCGGGCATCGCTCAGACGCGCCAGCGCGAGGAGGTAGAGCCCGAAGGCGAGATCGCGCAGGCCGATGGCGGGCAGGTAGAAGAAGCCTGCGCCCTCGGGCGCCGGCAATCCGAAGAGGGCGGCGCCCCAGCGCGGCGCCGCGAGGAACAGAACGCCCAAGCTCACGAACACGGCGGAGAGCGCGAGCACGAGCCAGGTGCTCGGTTCGCCCCTCGGCAACCCGCGCGAGGCGCTCACCGCTCGCGCCCCGTCCAGAGCGCGCCGGCGAGCGCGAAGCCGTAGAACCACAGCATGAGCGACCCGAACACCTTGTCGAGGGCAGGGTTGAGGGCGGGAAAGAACACCGCGAAATGCGAGCCCACGGCGGCCATCACGAGCATGCCGGGGATCGCCACGAAGGCCATGGCGGTGGCGGCTTCCATGGCCCGGGCGCGGGTGAGGCGGTGGACCACGAGCCCGAAGACGAGCCCCAGCACGGCGCCCGCCACGAAGTTGATCTGGAACGGCCGCCGGCCTTCGAGGAAGAAGAGGGGACCCGCGCCATAGAACAGCGCGAGGATCGCGGCCGCGATCCCGAAGCCGAGACCGAGAGCTCTGAGCCTCACGCGTTGCCCCGTCCGACCAGGCCACGCGCCACGATGAGGCGCATGATCTCGTTGGTACCCTCGAGAATCTGGTGCACGCGCAGATCCCGCACGATCTTCTCGATGCCGTAATCCGCGAGATAGCCATAGCCGCCGTGCACCTGCAGGGCCTGGTTCGCGACGTCGAAGCCGGTGTCGGTGGCGATGCGCTTCGCCATGGCGCAGAGCCGCGTGGCGTCGAGCGCCTTCGCATCGAGGGCCGCCGCGGCGCGCCACAGGAACGTGCGCGCGCATTCGAGCTCGGTCGCCATGTCGGCGAGCTTGAACTGCAGGGCCTGGAAATCCGCGATGCGGCTGCCGAAGGCCTTGCGATCGTTGGCGTAAGCCAGCGATTTGTCGAGGGCGGCCTGCGCGCCGCCGATGGAGCAGGCCCCGATATTGAGACGCCCGCCGTCGAGGCCCGCCATGGCGATCTTGAAGCCGATGCCTTCGTCCCCGAGGCGGTTCGCCACCGGCACGCGGGCATCCTCGAAGATCACCTGGCGCGTGGGCTGTGCGTTCCAGCCCATCTTGCGCTCGTTGGCACCGAACGACAGGCCGGGCGTGTCCTTCTCAACCACGAGGGTCGAGATGCCCGACGCGCCGCCCTCCGAGGTGCGCACCATGGTGACGTAGAGGTCCGACACGCCGGCCCCGGAGATGAACTGCTTGGCGCCGTTGAGGATGTAATGGTCGCCGTCGCGCACTGCGCGGGTCTTGAGCGCCGCCGCATCCGATCCCGCGCCGGGCTCCGTGAGCGCGTAGCTCGCCAGATGCTCCATGGTGCAGAGTTTGGGGAGGAAGCGCCGGCGCTGCTCGTCGGATCCGTAGCGGTCGATCATCCAGGCCGCCATGTTGTGGATCGACATATAGGCCGCGACCGTGGGGCAGCCCGTGGAGAGCGCCTCGAAGATCAGCGCCGCATCGAGACGCGTGAGCCCGGAGCCCCCCACATCCTCGGCGATGTAGACGCCGCCCATGCCAAGCGCCGCGCCCTCGCGCATCACGTCAACGGGAAAGTGCTTGCGCTCGTCCCACTCCACCGCATGGGGCGCAAGGTTCTCGGCCGCGAAGGCCAGCGCCATGTCGCGGATCGCGATCTGGTCGTCGTTGAGGGCGAACTGGGTCATGCGGATCCAACACCTTCACGGCGCGGCACGCGCCGGCAACCTAGGCGTTTCAACAGCGGCAAAGTCACGAATGCCCGGGCCGAAGCCCGGGCATGAGAGCATCACTGCATCGTTGGGATCACGAACTCCGCGCCTTCCTTCACGCCGGAGGGCCAGCGCGAGGTCACAGTCTTGGTCTTGGTGTAGAAGCGGATCGCGTCGGGGCCGTGCTGGTTGAGGTCGCCGAAGCCCGAGCGCTTCCAGCCCCCGAAGGTGTAGTAGGCGATCGGCACCGGGATCGGCACGTTGATGCCCACCATGCCCACATTCACCTTGGCGGCGAAGTCGCGGGCAGCATCCCCGTCGCGGGTGAAGATCGCGACGCCGTTGCCGTATTCGTGCTCGTTCGGCAGGCGCAGGGCCTCGTCGTAATCGCGCGCGCGCACCACCGAGAGCACGGGGCCGAAGATCTCTTCCTTGTAGATGCGCATCTCCGGCTTCACCTCGTCGAAGAGGCAGCCGCCCATGTAGAAGCCGTTCTCGTAGCCCTGCATCTTGAAGTCGCGCCCGTCGACCACGAGCTTCGCGCCCTCCTGCACGCCGAGATCGACGTAGGAGCGCACGCGCTCCAGATGCTGCTTCGTGACAAGGGGGCCGTAATCGGCGCTCGGATCCGTCGAGGGGCCGACTTTGAGGCTCTCCACCCGCGGGATGAGCTTGTTCATGAGCGTGTCGGCCGTGGCCTTGCCCACGGGCACCGCCACCGACACCGCCATGCAGCGCTCGCCCGCCGAGCCGTAGCCCGCGCCTATGAGCGCGTCCACGGCCTGGTCCATGTCGGCGTCCGGCATGATGATCATGTGGTTCTTGGCGCCGCCGAAGCACTGCGCGCGCTTCCCCGTCGCCGCGGCGCGGGAATAGACGTATTCGGCGATCTGCGACGAGCCCACGAAGCCCACCGCGCGGATGTCCGGATCGTCGAGGATCGCATCCACGGCTTCCTTGTCGCCGTTGACCACGTTGAGGATGCCGGGGGGCAGACCGGCTTCGAGCATCAACTCGGCCAAGCGCATCGGCACGCCCGGATCGCGCTCGGAGGGCTTGAGGATGAAGGCGTTGCCGCAGGCGATCGCCGGCGCGAACTTCCACATCGGGATCATGGCCGGGAAGTTGAACGGCGTGATACCGGCCACCACGCCGAGCGGCTGGCGCATGGAATAGACGTCGATGCCGGGACCGGCGCCTTCCGTGTACTCGCCCTTCAACAGATGCGGGATGCCGCAGGCGAATTCCGCCACCTCGACGCCGCGCTGGATGTCGCCCTTGGCGTCGGGAATGGTCTTGCCGTGTTCGCGCGCCAGGAGCTCCGCGAGGGCGTCCATGTCACGGGCGATGAGTTCGAGGAACTTCATCATCACGCGGGCGCGGCGCTGCGGGTTGGTGGCGGCCCAGGCCACTTGAGCCTCGCGGGCGTTCTCCACGGCCTGGCGCATCTCCGCCTTGGTGGCGAGCGACACGCGCGCGATCACGCTGCCGTCCATGGGCTGGAACACGTCCGCAAACCGTCCCGACGTGCCGGCGACTTCCTTGCCGCCGATGAAATGACCGACCTGGCGCATGACGCGCGTCCTCCCTGTGATCCGTTTGAAAGTCCGGTGGGCTCGCCTGGATGCAAGCCTTCTCGGGCCCGGTCTATCATTGCCAAATGTGCACGGCTATAGGGGAAACCGAAGGCTTTGCGTGCGCGAATACTCATGGGCCATATCTCCCGCGCGGGGCGAGACCGTGGGCGTTGCGTGCGCGAATGCCCATGGGCGCGGGAGGGGGCATGAGCCGGTTCGATTGGGACGACCTGCGTTTCTTCCTGGCCGTCGCCCGCGCCGGGCGTCTCACCGTCGCGGCCCGCCGGCTCGGGGCCGACCACGCCACCGTCTCGCGGCGGATCACGGCGCTGGAAGAGGCCTTGAAGGCGAAGCTCTTCGAGCGCCGGCCGCAGGGCTACACCCTCACGGAGCATGGGGAGCGGCTCCTCGCCAAGGCCGAAACCATGGAAACGCAGGCCCTTGCGGTGTCGAGCGAGATCGGCGGTGCGGACCTCGCGCTGTCCGGCACCGTGCGGGTCGGGACGCCGGACGGATTCGGAACCTTCTTCCTCGCCCCGCGTACGGCCAACCTCGCCGCCCAGTATCCGGATCTCGAGATCCAGCTCGTCGCCATGCCGCGGCTCCTCTCGCTGTCGAAGCGCGAGGCCGACGTGGCGATCTCGCTCGCGCCCCCGAAGGAGGGCAAGATCGTCGCGAGGAAGCTCACGGATTACCGCCTCGGGCTCTATGCGGTGGCGGATTACCTCAAGCGCCACCCGGCGATCGCCTCGCCCGAGGATCTCCACGCGCACGAGATGATCGGCTACATCGACGACCTCATCTTCACGCCCGAGCTCGACTACCTCGACGAGGTCTCGAAGGGCCTGCGCCCGCGCCTCCAGAGCTCCAACCTGCTGGCGCAGATGCAGGCGACGCTCGCGGGCGGCGGCATCTGCGTGCTGCCCCATTTCCTTGCCGTGCAAGACCCCCGCCTCGTGCCGGTGCTGCCGCAAGCGGTGGCGATCATCCGCTCGTTCTGGCTCATCGTGCATGCGGACCTGAAGGACGTGGCCCGCATCCGCGCCACCATGGATTTCGTGGTCCGCGAGGTCCGGGCGGCACGGGCGCTGTTCATGCCCTAGAAGGGGGCCAAGAAAGGCTCCTCTCCCTCCCCTCAGGGGAGGGAGTGGCGCTCCAACGCCAGCGACGGTCTTCACCTGAGGCGCCGCACGCCCTATTCACGAGAGCGAATGCAAAGGACCTCCGATGCCCTCGAAGCTTGACCAATTGCGCGCCATGACCGTGGTGGTGGCCGACACCGGCGATCTCGACGCCGTGCGCCGCCTGAAGCCTCAGGACTGCACCACCAATCCGACCCTGATCCTGAAAGCCGTCGAAACCCCGGCCTATGCCGCTCTCGTGGACGAGACCCTCGCCTGGGCCCGCCGCCAGGGCGGCGCCCGCGAGGCCGTGGTGGCCGCGGCCTGCGACCGGCTTTCCGTGGCCTTCGGGGCGGAGCTCGCCGGTATCGTGCCGGGGCGCGTGTCCACGGAGGTGGATGCGGACCTCTCCTTCGACACCGAAGCCACGGTCGCTCGTGCGCGGGACATCATCGCGGCTTATGCGGAGCGGGGCATCGGCCGCGAGCGCATCCTCATCAAGATCGCCTCCACCTGGGAGGGCATCCGCGCCGCGGAAGTGCTGCAGCGCGAGGGCATCGACTGCAACCTCACGCTCCTGTTCTCCCTGGCGCAAGCCGCGGCCTGTGCCGATGCGGGCGTGTTCCTCATCTCGCCGTTCGTGGGCCGCATCCTCGACTGGCACGTGAAGGCGGGCGGCGGGCCCTACACGGGCGAAACCGATCCCGGCGTGCAATCGGTGCGCGGCATCTACAGCTACTACAAGACCCACGGCATCGGGACCGTGGTGATGGGCGCCTCGTTCCGCAACGCGGGCGAGATCGAGGCGCTGGCCGGCTGCGACCGGCTCACCATCTCGCCGGCCCTGCTCGACGAACTCGCCAAGGCCGAGGGAGACCTGCCGCGCAGGCTCGCGCCCGAGACAGCCGGCGAGGCGCCGGCGCGGATGCATCTCGACGAGAAGGCGTTCCGCTTCGCCATGAACGAGGACGCCATGGCGACGGAAAAGCTCGCCGAGGGCATCCGCTCCTTCGTGAAGGACCTGCGTGGCCTGCGCAGCCTCGTGGCGCGCCGGTTGGAGGAGAAGGAGGCGGCCTGAGCCGCCTCCCTCGGACTTTGGAGGTCACCTGTTGTCGGGCCGGCTCCTGACCGCTTCGAGCCCGAGCCGCGTGATGCGGTAGGGCCCGCCGCCCGTCGAGGCCACGAGGCCGCGGCGGCGGAGCGACTGGAACAGATCGAGGGTGCAGAGCGACAACAGCTACCCCTCGCGGGTGAGGCATTCGATGGTGACGATGCGGCCGGTTTCGTCCTTGTGATGGCGAATGAGGCCGCCTTGAGCGAGCACGTGGAGCACGCGCTGCCCGTTGCGGGACACGTTCACGGGAAGAACCCCTGAAAGCTTGATGGTGATCAGAGAGAGGGGCGCGCGCGCGCCGTCCGCGGCCAAACGTGGGCCGCTGCCCGCCTTCGCGGCGGGCCCTACCGGGACTCGGTCTCTCTGCGCATCAACACTCCAAGGGATGGACGGCGGCGGTATAGGTGCCGCTGGGGGAGGGTGTCAATGGTCACGCTTATCTTCCCTCCCCGCCAGGGGAGGGTGCCCCGCAGGGGCGGGTGGGGTGAACCACCAACCTCTCAGCATTGAGCTTCCATCCCACCCGGCCGCTGCTGCGCAGCGTCCACCCTCCCTTGGCAGGGAGGGATCTAGCCCTTCCCCGCCAGCGCCTTCTCGCGAATCGCCGTGAGCGTGGTCGACGGCGAGATCGTCTCGGGATCGATGAGGCAGTGCAGGATGGCGGGCTGGCCGCTTGCCCGTGCCCGCTCCAGCGCCGGCGCGAATTCCTCCGTGCGCTCCACCCGCTCCCCGTAACCCCCGAAGGCACGGGCATAGGCCGCGAAATCCGGATTCTTGAGCGCCGTCGCCGAGACGCGGCCGGGATATTCCCGCTCCTGGTGCATGCGGATGGTGCCGTACATGCCGTTGTCGATTACCACCACGAGCACGGGGAGATCGTATTGCACGGCGGTGGCGAATTCCTGCCCGTTCATGAGCATGTCGCCGTCGCCCGCGAACACCACCACCGTCCGGTCCGGCCGGATGCGCTTGGCGCCGACGCCCGCGGGCAACCCGTAGCCCATGGAGCCCGAGGTCGGCGCGAGCTGGGTGCCGTAGCCCCGGAAGGGCCAGAAGCGGTGGATCCAGGTCGCGAAATTGCCGGCCCCGTTGCAGAACACGGTATCGGCCGGCAGCACCTCGCGCAGGTGCGCCATCACCTCGCCCATCTGCAGGGCGCCCGGCGTGCGGATTACCTGGCCTGGATTGCTCCAGGCCAGGTAATCCGCATGGGCTTCCCGCGTGCGCTCGCTCCAGCGGATGCTGTTCGGGGGCTGCATCCCTTCGAGCGCCGCCGAGAAGGCGATGGGCGACGCGTTGATCGCGAGATGCGGGCGATAGACCCGGCCGAGTTCGCCTGAATCCGGGTGCACATGCACCAGCGTCTGGCGCGGCACGGGGATGTCGAGGAGGGTGTAGGCCTGGGACGGGATCTCCGAGAGGCGCCCGCCGAGGAGCAGCACGAGGTCCGCGTCCTTGATGCGGGCGAGAAGCTTCGGGTTCACGCCGAGCCCGAGATCGCCGATGTAGCTCGGGTGATCGTGGGAGATCAGCATCTGCCGGCGGAAGGTGGCCGTGACGGGGAGCTGGAAGCGCTCCACGAAACGGGCGAAGCGCTGCGTCGCGGCCTCCGACCAGCGGCTGCCGCCGACGAGCACGATGGGGCGCTCCGCGGCCCAGAGCAGCTTCTGCAGCTCCGCCATCTGCGTGAGGCCGGGATGGGTCTCGAGGGCCTCGTAGCGGGGCGCATTGGCGACCGAGGCTGCTTCCGTGAGCATGTCCTCGGGCAGGGCCATCACCACGGGGCCGGGGCGTCCGCTCGTGGCCACATGGAAGGCGCGGGAGATGAGCTCCGGGATACGCGCGGGATCGTCGATTTCCGTCGCCCATTTCACCATGGGGCCGAAGACGGCGCGGTAATCCAGTTCCTGGAAGGCCTCGCGCTCGCGCATGCCGCGCTCGATCTGGCCGACGAACAGGATCATCGGCGTCGAATCCTGCATGGCGATGTGGAGCCCCGGCGACGCGTTGGTGGCGCCGGGGCCGCGGGTCACGAAGCAGATGCCGGGCCGGCCGGTGAGCTTGCCGTAGGCCTCCGCCATCATGGCGGCCCCGCCCTCCTGCCGGCACACCGTCACGGCGATGGAGGCGTCGTGGAGCGCGTCCAGCACCGCGAGATAGCTCTCGCCCGGCACGCAGAAGAGGTGGTCGACCCCCTGCGCAATGAGCTGGTCGACGAGGATCTGGCCGCCGGTGCGGGCTTGGATCGCGGGGTTGTCGTGCTTCATCGGCTCGTTCCGGGTGGTGGTGTCAGGCCGCGGAACCGGTCCAGGCGGGGTCGCCGAGGACCTCGTCGGTGTGTTGGCCCAGGGCGGGGGAGGGACGGTCGGCCACGAGGGGGGCGCCGTCAAGGAGGATCGGCGAGCGCACGGTAGGGATCGTGCCCCCTTGCGCCGCCGGGGCGTCGAGGTCGAGGCGCAGGCCCCGGGCGATCACCTGCGGGTCCGCGAACACGTCCGCGACCGTGTTGATGGGGCCTGCCGGCACGGCTTCCGGCGCCAGCGCCGCGAGGAGTTCGTCGCGCCGGTGCCCCGCCAGGATCGCGGTGAGGAGCGGCACGAGGATGGAGCGGTTCCGCACCCGGTCCGTGTTGGTGCGGAAGCGCTCGTCCTGGGCGAGTTCGGGGTGGCCGATCACCCGCACGAATTTGGCGAATTGCCCGTCGTTGCCCACCGCGATGATCACGTGTCCGTCGGCCACGGGAAACACCTGATAGGGCACGATGTTCGGATGCGCGTTGCCCATGCGCTTCGGCACGCGGCCGGAGACGAGGTAGTTCAGGGCCTGGTTCGCGAGCACGGAGGTCTGCGTGTCGAGGAGCGCCATGTCGAGATGGGCGCCCATCCCCGTGGCGTCGCGCTGGCGCAGCGCCCCCAGGATGCCGATCACGGAGTAGATGCCCGTGAAGATATCGGCAAACGCCACGCCCGGCTTCTGGGGCTCGCCCTCCGCCTCGCCGGTGAGGTCCATGATCCCGCCCATGGCCTGGATGATGAAGTCGTAGCCGGCGCGAGGAGCATAGGGCCCGGTCTGGCCGAAGCCCGTAATGGAGCAATAGACGAGGCGGGGATTGACCTGTTTCAGGCTCTCGTAATCGAGACCGTATTTCTTCAAGCCCCCGACCTTGAAGTTCTCGATCAGCACGTCGGCCTGGGCGGCGAGGCGGCGCACGATCGCCTGCCCCTCCGGGGTCTCGAAATCCACCGCCACGGAGCGCTTGCCCCGGTTGCAGGAGTGGAAATACCCGGCCGAGAGGTGCCCACCGTCGGCGGCCTCCACGTAGGGCGGGCCCCAGCCGCGGGTGTCGTCGCCGGCGCCGGGCCGCTCCACCTTCACGACGTCGGCGCCGAGATCGGCGAGCGTCTGCCCGGCCCAGGGGCCGGCGAGGATGCGGGCGAGTTCGAGAACCTTGACCCCCGCGAGGGGTTTATGCGCGTTCGTCATGCCGAGATCGCATAAGCGACGATGTAGGAGACGAAAAGGGTGATGGCGTAGATCTCGAGCGAATAGCGCCCGCAGAAGCGCATGAGCGCGGCGAGAGGGGCGGGGGGCTGGAGGGCGAGCGGCTGGCGGCGAAACAGCACCAGCGCGGCGCAGACGGCGATCACGAGCGCGAACAGGATCGCGGTCTGCACGGAGGTGAAGCCGTAATCGTGCACCTCGCGCACGATGTAGGCGGTCGCGGCGGCGGCCCCCAGCGCATTGCGGGTGAGGATCGCGCGGGGCGTGCCCTCCGTGAGGGCCAGCCGATGGCCGAGGCCGAAGAAGGCCCAAAGCCACCCCTCCGTGCCATATTCGATGGGCTCGTCCGTGATCGGGATGAGGGGCAGGCACACGGCCACGAGCAGGGCCATGGCGAGGGGGACGGGAATCACGAACCGCTCGACCAGCGGCAGCACGACCGCGCGCAGGATCGCGAAGTTGATCAGGATATTGACCATGGTGCCGGAAAGCGTGCCCGCCTTCCAGGTCGTCACGGCAGTGAGCACCGCGCCGAAGACGAGCCAGGTCCAGGGAACTCGGCGCGTCTGCGCGAAGCCGATGAGAAAGAAGAAGATCGGCGCTGCCACCCGGCCGAACAGGCGCCACCACACATTGGTGGGATCGAAGAAATAGCCGTGATGGTCCACCAGCACGAACACGATCCCGACGAACTTGAGCAGGTCGGTGGTGGTGACGGGGCGGCCGAGCAGGCTGGAAGTGGCGGCAGGGCTAGGCAAGGGCGAGGTTCCCGTTTGGCATCCCTTGAGCCTGGCTGAGGATCGTGTCGATGACGCCTTCGAGGTTCGTATCGATCTCGGCGTTCCAGAAGCGAAGAGTTCGAAAGCCGAGTTCCAGAAGGTGCGCGTCTCGACTTTTGTCCATCGAGGCCCGTTGGTCACGGCTGTGCTGACCTCCATCGAGCTCGATCAGCAGCCGATGCTTCAAGCAGGCGAAGTCAGCGATGAAGGGCCCGATTGGTACCTGCCGCCGAAAATGCAGACCGGTCCGTCGCAGAGCCCGCAGGGCGTTCCAGAGTTTGGCTTCCTGCGGCGTCATGCGTTTGCGAAAGCTTCGAGCCAGAGCAGCCGAAAGGCTCGACGTGGGTCGACCGCTCCGTCTCTGACCTGTCATTAAACCCACCACTGATCCACGGCCCGGATCTTATCCCTCCCCTCAGGGGAGGGGTAGGGGTGGGGTGTTCGCCGCAGGCGAGCTCTAGGCCCGGTGGTGCAGGACGCGCCGCCTCACCTCCTACGCTTCTGCTCGTCTGACGTCGTGCCGGATGCGCTGCGCGCAACACCCCACCCGTCACGCTGACGCGTGCCACCCTCCCCTGAGGGGAGGGAGGAGTGTTGTGCGTGGCGTGGCAGGCTTAGAAAAACGCCTGCAGGCCCGTCTGCGCGCGGCCGAGGATGAGGGCGTGGACGTCGTGGGTGCCCTCGTAGGTGTTCACGGTCTCCAGGTTCTGGGAGTGCCGCATCACGTGGTACTCCTCCTGGATGCCGTTGCCGCCGTGCATGTCGCGGGCGACGCGGGCAATGTCGAGCGCCTTGCCGCAATTGTTGCGCTTGACGAGGCTGATCATCTCGGGCGCCACGCGGCCCTCGTCGAAGAGGCGGCCGACGCGAAGCGAGGCCTGCAGGCCGAACGCGATCTCGGTCTGCATGTCGGCGAGCTTTTTCTGCACCAACTGCGTCGCCGCGAGCGGCCGGTTGAACTGCTTGCGGTCGAGGGTGTACTGCCGCGCCCGGTGCCAGCAATCCTCGGCCGCGCCGAGCGCGCCCCAGGAGATGCCGTAGCGCGCCCGGTTGAGGCAGCCGAAGGGACCCTTGAGCCCCGACACGTTCGGGAGCAGCGCGTCCTCGCCCACCTCGACGCCGTCCATGACGATCTCGCCGGTGATGGAGGCGCGAAGCGAGAGCTTGCCGCCGATCTTCGGGGCCGAGAGGCCCTTCATGCCCTTTTCCAGCACGAAGCCGCGGATCTGGTTGTCGTGCGCGGCCGACTTCGCCCACACCACGAACACGTCCGCGATGGGGGAGTTCGAGATCCACATCTTGGAGCCCGAGATGCGGTAGCCGCCGTCGATCTTTTCCGCCCGCGTCTTCATGCCGGCGGGGTCGGAGCCGGCATCGGGTTCGGTGAGGCCGAAGCAGCCGATGAACTCGCCGGAGGCCAGCTTCGGCAGGTACTTCTTGCGCTGCGTCTCGTCGCCATAGGCGTAGATCGGATACATCACGAGGGAGGATTGCACGCTCATCATGGAGCGGTAGCCCGAATCCACCCGCTCGACCTCGCGGGCCACGAGCCCGTAGGCCACGTAAGACGCGCCGGCGCAGCCGTATTCCTCAGGCAGCGTCACGCCGAGCAGGCCCTGCTCGCCCATCTCGCGGAAGATCGCGGGATCGGCCTTCTCCTCGCGATAGGCCTCGACGATGCGGGGGAGCAGCCGCTCCTGCGCGAAGACGCGCGCCGCATCGCGGATCATGCGCTCGTCGTCGGTGAGCTGCTCCTCGAGGAGGAAGGGGTCTTCCCAGTTGAACGTGGCGGGCGCCGGGGCGTCCTTGGGCTTGTGGGCAGGCATGGCGGTCATGGGTGGTCTCCGGGGGAGCGAATGGTGAGTGGTGAGTGGTGAGTGGTGAGTGGCGAATGGAATGGATGGGAGTCTAGGTTGCGGCCCCGTTACGGCGACCCCCGGCCCGTTCCATTCACCATTCGCCACTCACCACTCACTCACACGTCGATGTCGAACTTCACGCCCTGGGCCAGCGGCAGGGTGCGGCCGTAATTCAGGGTGTTGGTGGCGCGGCGCATATAGGCCTTCCAGGAATCGGAGCCGGCCTCGCGGCCGCCGCCGGTTTCCTTCTCGCCCCCGAAGGCCCCGCCGATCTCGGCGCCCGAGGGGCCGATATTCACGTTGGCGATGCCGCAATCGGAGCCCGCGGCCGAGAGGAAGGTTTCGGCCTCGCGCATGTCGAGGGTGAAGATCGAGGAGGAGAGGCCGGCGCCGACGCCGTTGTTCATGGCGATGGCCTCCTCGAGGGTCGTGTAGCGCACCACGTAGAGGATCGGCGCGAAGGTCTCGCGCAGCATGGGGCCCGCATGCTCCGGCATCTCGACGAGGGCCGGGGCCGCATAGAAGGCATCCGCCATCACGTCGTGGACGCGCCCGCCGCCATGGACGGTGGCGCCCATCCCACGCGCTTCGCCGAGCGCCCGCTCCATGCCCTCGAAGGCGCCGCGGTCGATGAGCGGGCCGACAAGGGTGCCTTCGGCGCGGGGGTCGCCGATGCGGACGGAGCCGTAGATCTTGGCGAGGTTCGGGACCACCTGGTCGTAGACCGATTCATGCACGAAGAGGCGGCGCAGCGTGGTGCAGCGCTGGCCGGCCGTGCCCATGGCGGCAAACGAGATCGCGCGGACGGCGAGGCCGAGATCGGCCGAGGGCGCCACGATCATGGCGTTGTTGCCGCCGAGCTCCAGGATCGCACGGGCGAAGCGCTCGGCGAGCTTCGGGCCGACCTGCCGGCCCATATTCGTCGAGCCCGTGGCCGACACCACCGGCACCCGGTGATCGGCGACAAGAACTTCGCCGACCTCGCGGCCGCCGATCACGAGTTCGGACAGGCCCGCTGGCGCGTCGCTGCCGAAGCGGGCCGCGGCCCTCTGCAAGATCGCTTGCGTGGCGAGGGCCGTGAGCGGCGTCTTCTCGGAGGGCTTCCACACCACGGGATCGCCGCAGATGAAGGCGAGCGCCGCGTTCCAGGACCACACCGCCACGGGGAAGTTGAAGGCGGAGATCACGCCGCAGACCCCGAGCGGATGCCAGGTTTCCATCATGCGATGGTCCTTGCGCTCCGTCGCGATGGTGAGGCCGTAAAGCTGGCGCGAGAGGCCGACCGCGAAGTCGCAGATGTCGATCATCTCCTGGACCTCGCCGAGGCCCTCGGACACGATCTTGCCGGTCTCGAGGGTCACGAGGCGGCCAAGGTCCTCCTTGGCGGCGCGCAACTCCTCGCCGAGGAGCCGCACGAACTCGCCCCGGCGCGGGGCCGGCACGAGGCGCCAGGTCTGGAACGCCTCCTGAGCGCGGCCGATGGCGGCCTTGGTTTCCTCCGCGCCGACGCCCCGCACATGCGCCACGATCTCGCCGGTGATGGGCGAGCGGGCCGGCAGGCCGCCGTCCTCGAAGGCGCTGTCGGGCACGCCGAGGCGGGCGAGGATCTGGAGGGCTTCGTCGCGCACGGGCGCGAAGGGGGCTTTGGTCATCAACACGAGGCGCAAACCTTTGCTGGCTCCCGGACGGGCGTGGCCCTTGCTTCGGGGGATCGTTGCTCTTACCCCGCTTACTGCGCTTCCCTGAGGGCGGCAATGCGGCATGCCCCTGCGGAATCGCGCACAATCCAGCAGAACTCGAAGCGTGAGCGGGCCGGAATGGCGGATTCCTATGATGTGGTGATTGCGGGAGGCGCCGCCATGGGGTCGTCCACGGCCTATCACCTCATGGCGGACCCGGCCTTCCGGGGCCGGGTGCTCGTGGTCGACAAGGATCCTACCTACCAGCGCTCGGCCTCGGCGCTCTCGGCCGCTTCCATCCGGCAGCAATTCTCGAGCCCGGTGAACATCCGCATCTCGCTGCACGGCATCCGCTTCCTGCGCGAGATCGGCGAACGCTTGGGCGTGGACGGGGACCGGCCGGAGATCGGCCTGCGCGAGGGCGGCTACCTCTATTGCGCCACCCCCGCCGGCGCCCCGGTTCTGGCCGAAAACCAGGCGATCCAGGCCCAAGAAGGCGCCGACATTCTCCTCCTCGATCCCGCGGCGCTGAAAGCCCGCTTCCCCTGGCTCAACACGGAGGACCTCTCCGCCGGCACCTGGGGCCGGTCGGGGGAGGGCTGGTTCGACGGCTGGGGCCTCCTCCAGGCCTTTCGCAAGAAGGCGCGGGCGCTCGGGGCCGAGTACCGGCAGGGTGCCATCGTGGGCATCGAACAGGAGGGCGGGCGCATCACAGGGGTGCGGCTTGCCGACGGCAGCTGGGTCGCCTGCGGGGCGCTGGTGAATTGCGCGGGCTCCGGGGGGCCGGCGCTGGCCGCGCTGGCACGCGTGGCGATCCCCGTGAAGGCCAAGCGCCGCTACGTGTTCACCTTCACCTGCCGGGAGCGGATCGAGAACTGCCCCCTCCTCATCGACCCGAGCGGCGCCTGGTGCCGGCCGGAGGGGGAGGGCTTCATCGGCAGCGCCTCGCCGGGCATCGAGGACGAGGACCCGGACTGGCACGACGACGATCCCACCACGCAGGAGCCGGACCACGCCTTCTTCGAGGAGCGGATCTGGCCGGTGCTCGCCCACCGGGTCCCCGCCTTCGAGGCTATCCGCCCCGGCCGCGCCTGGGCGGGGCCCTACGACATGTGCGAACTCGACCACAACGCCATCGTGGGACGGGCCGGGCCGGACGGCTTCTATCTCTGCAACGGCTTTTCCGGCCACGGCCTGCAGCAATCGCCCGCCGTGGGGCGGGGCCTGGCCGAGCTCGTGGTCCACGGCCGCTACACCACCCTCGACCTCGCCGATCTCGGCTACGAGCGCGTGGTGGAAGGCCGCCCGCTCTTGGAGCGGAACGTCATTTAATCCCTCCCCGCTCAGGGGAGGGTGGCGTCCGGAGGACGACGGGTGGGGTGGAAGCGCTCACCTCAACAGGTCGAGCTCTCATCCCACCCGCCCCTGCGGGGCACCCTCCCTTGGCAGGGAGGGAAGCGTCTAATCCCGGCTATACGCCCGCACCCGTCCGGTGCGGTTCAATTCCCGCCGATAGCGGTCGCCGCCACCCTTAAAACCCTGGCCGGCGGCCGGGTTCACGGTCTGGCCTTCGGCCAATTCCATGACGCCCGGGGCGCCCGCGCGGGCATCCTCCCGGCGGCTGCCGGTTTCCTGGGTGCTCGACACGCCCATGTCGTGCGTGGACATCTCCTGGGTGCGCAGGTCCGCGGTGCCGGCATCGTGGGTGCCGGTGGTGAGACTGCCGGTGCCGGGCAGGGCGCTCGTGTTGGTGGTGCCCCCCATGGCGCCGCCGGTGATCCCGGCGCCCAGCGGCGCACCCACATCGACGCCGCCTCCCATGCCCCCGCCCGAGCCGCCGCCCGAACCGCCGCCTTGGGCGCGCTGCCAGGCCTCGCTCCGGTTGTCGAGGTCGATGGGGTCGAACATCTCCAGCACGTTGAGGGCTTCTTCCATGTTCTCGGCGTCGATTCGCGCGGAGAGCAGCACATGGCCCTGCCGCAGCCCGGCCTCGAACACCTGCAGGTCGTCGTCCGGAAGCGGCAGGTCGTGGAGCTCCGCCAGGCTGTCGTCCCGGGCCGAAAGCTCGCGGAACCCTGAGATCGAGGACACCTCCCGCGCCTCCCGCTCGCCCGTGATCGCGATGCGGTCCCGCGCGACGCCCGTGCCGAGCATCGCCTGCAGGGCCCGCTGCGCGGCGGCTTGATCCTCGAACAGGGCGGCGACGATCCGGGGCATGCAGCTTCCTCCTTGGTTTCCGGCGGCCGCGTGGGGCCGCGTTCGCGCTCGCGGCCGAAGGGCGTCGGCCGCGCTGCCGGGTCAACGGGCCGGGCCCCGGCCTGTTCCAGGAGCGCCCTCGCGGGCGCCCGCCCGCTCCCGGGACGGGGCTGAAAGCATGCCTCACGAGGTCGTGTTCGCCGGCTCTTAACGACGATCCGAGCCCGGCCCCACGGGGTGTTTCCATCGGCCGTCGGGGGTTCTACACAGGCCACCTGTACGGAGCCGGCTACCCATGTCATCAATCCGTCATTGAACTGTCACCCGGCCTTCGTGCTAGGGTGATGAGAACCACAAGAACGCCCGGTTGGGCGATGAGGGAGAAGACCATGCTGAAGAGAACTGCCCTAGCCGCGCTCGCGCTCGGCCTGCTGACGAGCACGTCGGCCCTGGCGCAGACGGAGATTCAATGGTGGCACGCGATGACCGGCGTCAACAACGACGTGGTCAACAAGCTCGCCGACGACTTCAACAAGTCGCAGACCGAGTACAAGGTCGTCCCGACCTACAAGGGCACCTATCCGGACACCATGAACGCCGGCATCGCCGCGTTCCGCGCCGGCAACGCTCCCCATATCATGCAGGTCTTCGAGGTCGGCACCGCCACGATGATGGCTGCCCGCGGCGCCGTGAAGCCCGTTCAGGAACTGATGAAGGAAGCCGGCGAGAAGTTCGACCGCGACGCCTATCTGCCGGCGGTCGCCGCCTACTACTCGACCGCCAAGGGCGAGCTCCTGTCGTTCCCCTTCAACTCGTCCTCCACCGTGATGTGGTACAACAAGGACGCGTTCCGCAAGGCCGGCCTCAACCCCGATCAGCCGCCGAAGACCTGGCCCGAGGTGTTCGAGGCCGCCAAGAAGCTCCAGGCCTCCGGCCATCCGACCTGCGGGTTCTCCTCCGCCTGGATCACCTGGGTGAACCTCGAGCAGTTCTCCGTGTGGCATAACGTGCCGCTTGCCACGAAGCAGAACGGCATCGGCGGCTTCGACACGGAGCTGAAGATCAATTCCCCGGTGCACGTGAAGCACCTCGAGAACCTGGTCGAACTCCAGAAGACCAAAACCTTCGACTATTCGGGCCGGGCCAGCGCGTCCGAGGGCCGGTTTACCTCCGGCGAGTGCCCGATCTTCCTCACGTCGTCCGGCTTCTACGGCAACGTGAAGGCGAACGCCAAGTTCGAGTGGGCCAACGCCTTCATGCCGTATTATCCCGACGTACCGGGCGCCCCGCAGAACTCGACGCTCGGCGGCGCTTCGCTGTGGGTCATGGGCGGCAAGTCGGCCAACGAGTACAAGGGCGTCGCGAAGTTCTTCGCCTTCCTGTCGGACACCGACCGCCAGGCGAACCTCCACACGGTCTCGGGCTACCTGCCGATCACCAAGGCGGCTTACGAGAAGGTGAAGGCCTCGGGCTTCTACAAGGACAATCCGTACCTTGAGACCCCGATCCTCCAGCTCACCAACAAGCCGCCGACAGAGAACTCGCTGGGCCTGCGTCTCGGCAACCTGGTTCAGATGCGCGACATCTGGGCCGAGGAGATCGAGAGCGCGCTGACCGGCAACAAGTCGGCGAAGGCGGCCCTCGACGCGGCCACCGAGCGCGGCAACCAGGTCCTGCGCCAGTTCGAGCGCACGGCCACCCGCTAACCGCACCGGCGCCGTCCCGTCCGGGCCGGCGCCACTCCCGCTTCACGCTTCGCCGGCCGGCTCCTGCCAAACGGGACCGGCCGGCTCTTTCACGAGCCGGCGAATGGAAAAGCGCGCCATCTTCAACAACAAGCTCTTGCCTTACGCGCTGCTTCTTCCCCAGCTCGCGATCACCTTCGTCTTCTTCTACTGGCCGGCGTCCCAGGCGATCTGGCAGTCCTTCCTGGTGCAGGATGCCTTTGGCCTCTCGACCGAATTCGTGTGGTTCGAGAATTACGAGGCCGTGTTCCAGCAGCCGGAATACTACCGGGCCATGGTCACGACGGGGGTGTTCTCCTTCCTCGTCGCGCTGTTTTCGCTCGGACTCGGATTGCTGCTCGCTAGCCAAGCCGACAAGAACATCAAGGGTGCGAACCCCTACAAGACCTTGCTGCTATGGCCCTATGCGGTGGCGCCTGCCATCGCCGGCGTCCTCTGGCTGTTCCTGTTCCATCCCTCGCTCGGGACCCTGTCCAAGCCCCTGCGCTTCCTTGGGGTGAGCTGGAATCCGCTGCTCAACGGCAATCACGCCCTGATCCTGGTGGTGGTCGCCGCGACCTGGAACCAGATCAGCTACAACTTCCTCTTCTTCCTCGCGGGGCTCGCCTCGATCCCGAAGAGCGTCATCGAAGCGGCGGCGATCGACGGCGCGGGCCCCCTGCGGCGCTTCTGGACCGTGATCTTCCCGCTGCTCTCGCCGACGACGTTCTTCCTGCTCGTCATCAACATCGTCTACGTGTTCTTCCATACCTTCGGCATCATCGACGCGGTGACCGGCGGCGGGCCTTACGGAAGCACAGCGACAATGGTCTACAAGGTCTACGCGGATGGCCGTCTCGGCGGCGATCTCGGCGGGTCGGCGGCCCAATCCGTGATCCTCATGATCATCGTGATCGCGCTCACCGCGTTCCAGTTCCGCTATGTCGAGCGCAAGGTGCAGTACTGATGGTCGAGAACCGTCCCTTCAATACCCTCATCGCCTACATCATCCTGGGCTTCGGCGTGCTTCTCGTCGCGTTCCCGGTCTATGTGGCGATCCTCGCATCGACCTTCGATGCCGCGACCATCAGCAACGGCAACATGCCCCTCACCCCGGGCTCCTACGCGGACGAGAACTACTACCAGACGCTCTTCCATGGCGCCGCGAAGTCGAGCCGACAGCCGGTCGGCACCATGATGGTGAACTCCTTCATCATGGCCATGGGTATCGCGCTCGGGAAGATCGTGATCTGCATCCTCTCGGCCTATGCGAT
This sequence comes from Microvirga sp., assembly GCA_035944635.1. GTDB lineage: Bacteria > Pseudomonadota > Alphaproteobacteria > Rhizobiales > Beijerinckiaceae > Microvirga. The sequence continues at coordinate 2,252 of DASZAZ010000008.1, read as the reverse complement.
CGTGTTCTTCAAGTTCCCGTTCCGGCAGACGGCGTTCTGGATCATCTTCGTGACGCTGATGCTGCCGGTCGAAGTGCGCATCTATCCGACCTACAAGATCGTCGCGGATCTCGGGCTGCTCGACACCTATACGGGTCTGATCATCCCGCTGATCGCCTCGGCGACCGGCACGCTGCTCTTCCGGCAGTTCTTCATGACCATCCCGGACGAACTCGTGGAAGCGTCGAAGATCGACGGGGCCGGACCCTACCGGTTCCTGTGGGACACGCTGCTGCCGCTCTCGATCACCACGATCGCGGCCCTGTTCGTGATTCAGTTCATCTACGGCTGGAACCAGTATCTCTGGCCGTTGCTCATCACGACCAAGGATTCGATGCAGACGATCGTGATCGGCATCAAGAAGATGCTCACCACGCAGGATACGCTGACCGAGTGGAACATCGCCATGACGACCGCGGTGCTGGCGATGCTGCCGCCCGTGGTGGTGGTGATCCTGATGCAGCGCTTCTTCGTGAAGGGCCTGGTGGAAACGGAAAAATAACGGGCATCCGCAACGGTTTTGAACATGACAGCCGCGCCATGCGCGCGGCGACCGAAGGAACGGCTGAGGCGATGGCGAATGTGAAGCTTGAAGGCGTCCGCAAGGTTTATGCGGGTGGGGTCGAGGCGGTGAAAGGCGTGTCGCTCGACATCGAGGACGGCTCGTTTTGCGTGCTCGTCGGACCTTCGGGCTGCGGGAAATCCACGCTCCTGCGGATGGTTGCGGGCCTTGAGACGATCACCGGCGGGGTGTGCCGGATCGGCGCTCGCGAGGTCAATCAGGTCGAGCCCGCGGACCGGGACATCGCCATGGTGTTCCAGAACTATGCGCTCTACCCGCATATGAGCGTCTACAACAACATGGCCTATGGGCTGCGCAACCGCGGCACGCCGAAGGACGAGATCGACAAGCGCGTCCGCGAGGCCGCGCGCATTCTCGCCATCGAGCCTTTCCTCGACCGCAAGCCCCGCCAGCTCTCCGGCGGCCAGCGCCAGCGCGTCGCCATGGGCCGTGCCATCGTGCGCAAGCCCCAGGTGTTCCTCTTCGACGAGCCGCTCTCCAACCTCGATGCGAAGCTGCGCGTGCAGATGCGCGTCGAGATCAAGCGTCTCCAGCGGGCGCTCGGCGTCACCTCGATCTACGTGACCCACGATCAGGTCGAGGCCATGACGCTTTCCGACAAGCTCGTGGTGATGAATTCCGGCCTTATCGAGCAGGTGGGCACGCCGTCCGACGTCTATCGCCGCCCGCAGACCCGCTACGTGGCCACCTTCATCGGCTCCCCGCCCATGAACATCCTCCCCGGCCGGGTGGAAGGCGAGGGCGTGGTCCGCATCGGCAACGGCCGCCTCCTCGTCACCGACATGCGCCCCGACCTCACCGCGGGCACCACCCTCGATGTGGGCCTGCGCCCCGAGGACCTGCGCGTCGGCCCGGCCGGCACGGGCGCGGTCGATCTCGGCGTGGACTTCGTCGAGGAACTCGGGGCCACCCAGCTCTTCCACGGCAAGATCGACGGCGCCGAATTCGTGGTCCAGGCCCCCACCGGCCAGATCGCCGCCGACGCCCGGGCGCTGAGCCTCTCCATCGACGCCGCCAACGTGCACCTGTTCGATCCGCAAACGGGCGTGCGCCTGGGTCGCTAGAATTTCATCCCTCTCCCTCGGAGGGAGAGGGACAGCGTGCGCAGCACGCAGGGAGAGGGAGCCGTGAGTTCCACCCCCCTCATGACCGGGCCTGTCCCGGCCATCCACGTCTTTGCAACTGTTTCCAGTCCACTCCTGTGGGAGCAAGCTACCTCTCCCTCCCTTCAGGGGAGGGTGGCGCCCGCAGGGCGACGGGTGGGGTGTTGCGCGAAGCGCATCCTGCAGCATCGGGCCTAGAGCTCGCCTGCGGCGAACACCCCACCCCTACCCCTCCCCTGAGGGGAGGGAGGGGCTCACGAGGAGCGACTCGCTTCGTACTGTCATTCCGGGGCGGCGCAGCCGAGCCCGGAACCCAGGAGCTGCATCCGGAGAGAACGAGCCATCTGGGTTCCGGCCCGCCCTGCGGGCGACCGGAATGACAGCTGTGGAGCAAGCGGGCAGCGTCTCTCCTGATCCTATCCCTTACAATAAGCCTATGGTGTGCTTGTGTGGGGGTGTCCTGTTCTGGTGGGGCGCGCTCGCGAGGCGTCGTGACGTGGGACAGCACAGAGGAAGGTCAGGGTGGC
>DASZAZ010000007.1:0-10311 GCA_035944635.1 Microvirga sp. | reverse complement strand
GGAGGCGGAGACCCGGTTGGTGCCCTTCTCGTACTTCTGCACCTGCTGGAAGGTGATCTTCAGAGCCTCCCCCAGCTTCTCCTGGCTCATCCCAATCAGCATCCGACGCATCCGAACACGGCTGCCCACATGCTTGTCGATCACGCTTGGTGACTTCACACCCATGACTACTTCCCCAGCTCACAATTCATCCCAGGCACGGCAGGCCCGGGGTTATGCTTCAACCCACCAGTGTACGAGCGTCCCGCCCCTACAGATCAATCAGCCCGAGCGAAAGGCACTTGGCGACCCCATGAGTTTTGTTCGTCGCTTCCAGTTTGCGCAAGGCATTGCGGACGTGCGTCTCTACCGTTTCATCTGAAATCTTGAGGATATCGGCCGTATCAGAGACGGTCTTGCCCCGGGCCGCCCAGGCCATCACGTCCCGCTCCCGATCCGTGAGGAACACCCCGCCCTCCCCGGCGCCTGGGGACGGGGTCACCGGATTGCCGCGATGATCGCGAGCCACGATGTCCATGGCGCGCTGCACCCAATAGATCATGACGAGGTGAAGCTCGTGTTTCTTGTCGCCGAGCAGGAATCGCAACTGGCTCGCCTTGTCTTTCCAGAAGAAGGCCGTCGATGTCGAGTGCAGATTCCCGAGCCGGTCGCGGAAATGGAACGGGAGCACGAAGCCCTCGGTGAAGCCGTGGTCCCGGGCGGCCTCCATGGTCTTGACGGCGCCGGGCTTGCGCTTGCCGGTGACAGGCGGCAACTCGAGCATGCCCCATGTGAAAGGGGTGTTGGTCCGCCTCACCCGCACGAGCGCCGGGTCCACTTGGGCGAACCCGTTCGAGCGGTATTCCTCTTCCCAGGCCGGGCCGGTGGTGCCGAAATAGAAGGGCTCGTCCTTGTGGGGCTGGCCCGCATCCACGAAGCCGAACCCCGAGAAGCCGTAATCGGCAACGACGCGCTGAAGCGTATCGCGGAGTTCGTCCACGGTCTCACACGCCTCAATGGCGGCCACGGCCTCTTCGACCCGCACCGCAAAACTCCCGGGTTTCCGGGATACAATGTCAGCCGCGCCTCGCCGAAGCTAGCCCGGTCATCGAAGTCCGGGCCGGTGCAGCATGCAGGCGATTAGCCACCGATATCGTGCCGTTTTCACCACCAGTGAGCTGAATCCGGGCCTCGTCGAGGCTCTCTTCGGGTTCCGCAAGCGCCTTTTCGTCGATCTGATGGGCTGGGACCTCACGGTCGCGGACGGCTGCGAGCGGAACCAGTTCGATACCCCGGCCGCCATCTACTCGGCCCTGTTCCGGGACGATGCCCTCATCGGATGCTTCCGGGCGATCCGCACGGACGAGGATTACCTCGTCCGCAGCGTCTTCCCGCATCTCGCCACCCTCAAGAGCTTCCCGCAGCGCCGGGACGCCTGGGAGATCAGCCGCTTCGGGGTGATGCCGGTGGAGCACCGGATCGAGGCCGCGCGGGTGAACTACTCGCTCATGTTCCGCCTCGCGCAGACCCGCCAGGCCACCACCCTCGTGGCTCTCGCGGACCTCATCTATGAGCGCTTTCTCACCCAGATCGGCATCCGCACCCGCCGCTACGGCCCGCCGCAATGCATCGGAAGCCGCGCCGACGGCGAGCCCATGTGGGTCGTCGCCGGCGAAATCCCCCTGCCCGAGCAGCGCGGCCACCGCTTCGCATCCATCCTCGAACTCGCCCGCCACGTGGAGATCAACGATGAAACACTGGTTCTCGGACGTTCCCGCATTTCAGCGTGATCCGCTGGGCTTTCTCACCGAGCGGGGCGCCAAGGCGACGCGGGCCCTGGAGCCCATGGCGCTCGGGCCGAAGCCGGTGCTCCTGTTGACGGACCCGGACCTCATCAAGCCGCTGCTCAAGGCCGACGAAGCCGACGCCGACAAGGGCCGGCTCATCCACAAGCTCCGTCCTATCGTGGGCATGAGCTCGCTCGTGATCAGCGGCGAGGATCACCGCCGGCGGCGGGAGGCTCTGCACGGCCATATGGCCCGCAGCGGCGCCGAGAAGCTCGTGCCCCAGATGGCGGCCGAGATTCGTCGCCTCGCCGCGCAACTTGCCAGGGAGGGGAGCTTCGATCCGCACCGGGTCACCGCGCCGCTGGCCCTTCGCATGATCTGCATTGCGGTCTTCGGGCGCCAGGTGCTCGCAGAGGCCGACGAGCAGGCCCTGGTCGGCGCCGTGAACACCGTCGAGGACGAACTCGCGGAAGACATGTTCCGCATGATCCCACTCATGCCCTGGGCCTGGTGGGCCCGGCAGCGCCGCCGCGCGTTCGGGCGCACCACCATGTCGGTGGTGGTCCAGCGGCTCCGGCAGGCGGCCGGCAATGCCAGCGCCATCAAGGCGCTGGAAGACCTCGGGCTCACCGAGGATCAGGTCCGCGACGAAATCCTCACGCTCCTCCTCGCGGGCCATCATACGACGGGCTCCAGCGCGGCCTGGCTCCTCTACCACCTCGCCTCCGAGCCTGGGCTCATGGATGCGATCGCCGACGAAGCGGCGGCGGTCAGCGACCGCAACGGCGAGATCACCGCGGCCGGATTGAAGCAGGCGCCGCTGAGCCTCGCCCTCACCCGCGAAGTGCTTCGCCTCTACCCCTCGGCCTGGTGGTTCTCGCGGGAGGTCAAGCAGCCGATGCATTTCGGCGGCCAGGATCTCAAGCCCGGCACCTCGCTGATCATCAGCCCCTGGCAGTTGCACCGGGACCCCAAGCACTGGGACGACCCGAACGCGTTCCGGCTCGACCGCTCCTACACCTCGAAAGCCTACGTGCCCTTCGGCGCCGGTCCGCGCGCCTGCATCGGGTTGGGCGTCGCCATGCTGGAATTGCAGCTGCTCGCTCTGGAGATCGCGTCGGCCTACCGGTTCGAGAGCGTCACGCCCTACCCGGCACCCCTGCCGAAGCCCTCCGTGACGCTGATCCCACCGGAGATGTCGATCACCATCCGCTTGCGCGAGGGGCGGCGCGCCCGCGTGGCCTCGGCTGCCTGATCGACGCGGCACATCCGCGTGGCCTCGGCGGCTTCATCGACGCGGCAGATCCGCGTGGCCTCGACCGCCTCATCAACAACGAACGCCCTGGGAGGGAACAGAGATTCCAATGTCAGCACAACGACAGGCCGACGAGGCCGGAACCACTAAAGGGGAATGGGGCGTGGTCATCTCGCTCGAGGGGCGCCTGCGGACGGCCGACGAAACGTTTCGTCGCTTGCAGGAGAGCGGAGACCAGGCCGTGACCCTCGAATTCGTGCGGCAGGCGCTCGCCCTGCCAGCCCCCGAACGCATGCGCTTGATGGCGTTCCTACACCTTGCCGGCGATGCGAGCGGGGTCACGGCGGACCTCACCGTCCTGCCGTCGGGGGCGGTGGAACTCCGGCTGACTGCACCCGGGTCGGCGGAGCCTTGATGCCGGGAGCGGGCGGCCTCTGGAACAAGCCGCCCGCTTCGTCGGTTGCCCGGTCAGATGCTTCCAGCCGCCGGGTGCGGCCAACCGGGATCGTGACAATGTTCAGACTGCTCAGAAATCTCACTCTCATCCGCATGGTGTGGGGCCTCCTGCGCCGACGCCGCCGGGTTTGAGCGCACCGCTCCATTCTGCTTCAGGGACTTGCGAGGGCTGGGTCATTCCCAGCCCTTTCTCGTTGGGGCCAACGGGACAATCCGAACTCCTGCAAAGCCAAGCCGCCACGAAATGACCTTGCCGCGCGCCGGAACGGCCCCAACCGGGGGAAGTTGGCTTCTCAGGACGGTTCTTGCGGCCTGCACGGCCCGGGACCCAGTCGCACAGAAGGAGTCGAGATCAATACGAGCTCACAAGATGGGGCTGATGGCCCTCGCCGGCGCGATGGTGGTGGGTATGGCCACCGGTGCCTCGGCACAGCGGATGGACCGCGATGGCGGCATGATGACGATGGATCGTGCCGAGATGCGGACCCAGCGCATGGAGCGGATGGACACGACGGAAACCCGCACGGTGCGCGAGCCGCGCACGACCGGAACGGTGACGAGGAGCCGAGGCGCTTCGGCCTATGCGCCCGGGCAGATGAAAAAGCAGTCCACGACCGTGACCCGGTCGGCGCGCGAGTTCTCTCCCGGCGCCGGGAATGGGCAACCTCCTGGACAGATGATGATGCAGGACGAGCCCACCAGCCGCGTTCGCGTGCGCTAAAGCGGGTTGAAGCCTTTTCGGGAGCGGGGCCTGCGGGCCCCGCTTTTTTGCGCGCGCTCGTCGCCGACGTTCCGCTCTCGATGTGCGCCAGCGCACCTTGTGGCCGAGCTTCTCTCCCCACATCCCCTGCACACTTGGAATTCAAGTGCATTCACAGCAAGGAATGGGGATTACGATGTCCTCGCAGGCCAGTCTCTTCGAACCCTTTCGTCTCGGCTCGTTGGTTCTTCCGAACCGGATCGTGATGGCACCTTTGACGCGCAACCGGGCCGATCGCGCGACCGGTGCGCCCCACGAGCTCAACGCCCGCTACTATGCCCAGCGCGCGTCGGCCGGCCTCATCATCTCGGAAGCGACCCAGATCTCGCAGCAGGGCCAGGGCTACATCTGGACGCCCGGCATCTACACCCCCGAGCACGTCGCCGGCTGGCGCAAGGTTACCGATGCGGTGCATGCCGCCGGCGGGCGCATCGTCAACCAGCTCTGGCATGTGGGCCGGGTCTCCCACACCTCCCTGCAGCAGAACGGGGCTGCCCCCGTGGCTCCCTCCGCGATCCGTGCCAAGACGCAGACCTTCATCGAGGGCGGCTTCGTCGACGTCTCCGAGCCGCGGGCGCTTGCTCTCGACCAGATCCCCGGGATCGTGCGCGACCACGAGCAGGCGGCGCGCAACGCCAAGGCGGCGGGCTTCGACGGCGTGGAGATCCATGCCGCGAACGGGTACCTGCTGGCCCAGTTCCTGAGCGACAACGCCAACCAGCGCACCGACGCCTATGGCGGTTCCATCGAGAACCGCGTGCGCCTCGTGCTGGAGGTGGTCGAGGCGGTGCTCAAGGTGTGGGAGCCGGGGCGCGTGGGCATTCGCCTCTCGCCTGGGCCGGCCAACGATGTGGTGGACTCGAACCCGCAGGCGCTGTTTGGGCATCTGCTGGGCGCACTCAACCGCTATGGCCTGGCTTACGTGCACGTGATCGAGACGCCCATGGAGGGGCTGGACTACGGCGCGCTGCGCCGCGCCTTCCAGGGCGCCTACATCGCGAACGGCGGGTACACCGGGGAGAGGGCGCAGGCTGCTCTCGACGCGGGCGCGGCCGATCTTGTGGCGTTCGGGCGTCCGTTCATCGCCAACCCTGATCTGGTGGAGCGGCTGCGCCTCAATGCGCCCCTGAACGAGCCGGACCGCACCACCTTCTATGGCGGGGGAGCGGAAGGCTACACGGATTACCCCCTCCTCGACCGCGCAGCGTGACGCGACCCACCGTGATGCGCGGCTTCTGCTGCGCATCACCGCTTCTGCGTCGGGCGCCCGTCGGGGATCCGAATACGGGGCCAAGGCTCCGCGCCGAGCTTTGGCCCGCCCCAGGGCTTAAGCCGCTCGTGCCGAGGCGCCGTGCTGGATCGCCGCTCGCATGAGGATGAACAGCACGACGGCGTTTAGCCCATGCCAGAAATAGTGCAGCCCGATCGGCAGGCTGCCGCAGACCGTCTTGTCGAAGCTCCGGAAGGTGAGCGACACCAGGAAGACCGCGGCGGCGAGGAGCAGCGCTCGCGAAGCCAATGGGGCACGCCTGCGAACCACGGCTCCGACGCCCATGAGGGCTAACGCCGCCGGCAGGTAACCCACGGACCCGTTGAGGGTGAGACCTCCGCTCACGCGTTCCCAAACCCACTCGAAGCCCACGTTGAAGGCGAAGAACGCCAGCGTTGCGGCGGCGGCCGCGGCGGCATTGAGGCCGACATAGCGGCGCATGCTGATCAGGAAATAGCCGTAGATGAAAACCGCGATCGGCAGCACGTCGGCGAGAAGCGACCAGCGATTGGCGAGGGTGTGGAACAGGAAGCTGCCGATGCCGACCGTCGTTGTGACGACGATCAGGAAAAGCGCCGCCCCGTCGCGGCTGCCGGCCCGGCGCCACAGCGCGAACGCCAGGAGCGCCGCCACGATGAAGGCGGCGTTCGAGACCGCGTTCAGCGGTTCGGACCAGAAGGACGGGTCCGTGCGCTCGCAGTAATGATCGATGGGAGCAGACCAGTTCATGGTGGGGGTTCTGGCGGATATGGGCAGGATGCCTTGCCAGGGCGAGGCGAACATCCGATGACACAGGTTGCCCCAAGAGGCCTCAGGACGCGAGAGCCAAGCGCATGCGGATCGCCACGTGGAACGTCAACTCGATCAAGCAGCGGCTTGATCACCTCGTCACCGTGCTCAAGACCGCCGAGCCCGACGTGATCTGCTTGCAGGAACTGAAGGGGGTCGACGAGGCCTTCCCGAGGGCGGAGATCGAGGCGCTCGGCTACCATGTGGAGACCCATGGTCAGAAGGCCTACAACGGCGTCGCGATCATCTCGAAGCAGCCGCTGGAGGAGGTGCGCCGGGGCCTGCCGGGGAACGAGGCCGACGAGCAGGCCCGCTACATCGAGGGCGTGATCCGGACGGGATCAGAGGCGGTGCGCGTGGCCTCGATCTATCTGCCCAACGGCAATCCCATCGGCACCGAAAAGTTCAGCTACAAGCTCGCCTGGATGGACCGCCTCATCGCCCATGCCCGCGAACTCCTCAAGCTTGAGGATGCCCTGGTGCTCTGCGGCGATTACAACGTGATCCCCGAGCCCCGCGACGTGGCCAATCCGGAGGCCTGGGCGAACGATGCGCTCTTTCGCCCCGAGAGTCGCCAGAAGTTCCGCGAGCTCCTGCATCTCGGCCTCACGGACGCCGTCCGCGCCTGCAGCGAGGCCCCGGCCCTCTACACCTTCTGGGATTATCAGGCGATGTCGTTCCAGCGCAACAACGGCATCCGCATCGACCACCTGCTGCTCTCCTCGCAGGCCGCCGACCGGCTCAAGACCGCCTCGATCCGCAAGGAGACGCGCGGCTGGGACAAGCCGTCCGATCATGTGCCCGTGATGGTGGACCTCGACCTGGATTGAGGCGCCTGGGGCGTCGGCGGATCAACGCCGGCGCCCGCACCGGAACGCCGGTCAGCGCCGGCGCAGGTGCTGCTCGAGGAGCGCGAGGGCGAGCTTGCGGTCCCCTTCCGCCGCCGCCGCGAAGGCCTTGTCGTAGAGATCCGACACCCAGGTGTCCTTCGCGGGATCGGCCGCCTCGCGGGCGAGCGTCAGCCACATGAGGCCCTTGGCGCGCTGGCGCGGAACGCCCTGCCCGTTGATCAGGAGATGCCCGAGCAGGGCCTGGGAGGGATAATGCCCCTTCTCGGCCGCGAGGTTGAACCAGCGCGCGGCCTGGCGGGAATCCTTCTCGACGCCCATGCCGTCGAGGTAGAGCCGCGCGAGGCTGTACTGGGCGTTCGGGTCGCTGAAATACGACGCCGCATAATGGAACATCTCGAAGGCACGGGCGGGGTTCGCCACCACGTAGCTCCCCTTGATGCCGTCGAGGAAATAGGTGCCGAGCGCCACGAAGGCGCTGGAGACCACGCCCGCATTGGGCGAATCCGGGCTCTCGTCGGCGTTCTGGTCGGCAAGCCGCGAGAAGTACTCGAAGGCCTTCAGGTCGTCGTGCTTGACGCCGTCGCCGTCGGCATACATGCGCCCGAGCTTCCACAGGGCCAGGGTATGGCCCTGCGTGGCGGCGTATTCGAGGGCTTGGGCTGCCCCGAGCTTGTCGCCCGAATTGTAGACGCGCATGCCGTCGCGCAGGGCCTCGCGGGCCGAGCCGTATTTCGGCGCCGGCAGGGGCGCGAGCGCCTGCGCGCGGGCGGTCACGTCGAGGGCCTGGGCCGCGCCCGCCCCGCCGAGCCACGCGCCGAGCGCCGCGATGAGGAGACTAGACGTCCGCATAGGTCGTCTTCTCCACCCCGCCGCCCGGATGGGTGACGGCGCCGTCCCGGGCCGGCCCGACGGTCTGCGCATATTTCCAGAGATAACCTGAAGCCGCCGGTGCCTCGCGCGGGGTCCATTCGGCGCGGCGACGGGCGAGTTCGTCCTCGGAGAGCTCCACGTCCATGGTGCCGTTGATGGCGTCCAGCACGATGATGTCGCCGTCGCGGATGAGGCCGATGGGGCCGCCGACCGCCGCTTCGGGCCCCACATGCCCGATGCAGAAGCCGCGGGTCGCGCCGGAGAAGCGGCCGTCGGTGATGAGGGCCACCTTGTCGCCCATGCCCTGGCCGTAGAGCGCCGCCGTCGTGGACAGCATCTCGCGCATGCCGGGGCCGCCCTTCGGGCCCTCGTAGCGGATCACGAGCACGTCGCCTTCCGCGTATTGGCGGTTCTTCACGGCCTCGAAGCAGGCCTCCTCGCCGTCGAAGCAGCGGGCGGGGCCGCGGAAGGTCTGCTTGTCGACGGCCATGCCCGCGACCTTCACGATCGCGCCTTCGGGCGCGAGGCTGCCTTTGAGGCCCACCACGCCGCCCGTGGCCGTGATCGGGTTCGAGGTCTTGCGCACCACGTCCTGGTCGTCGTTCCACTGCACGTGGCTGAGGTTCTCGGCCATGGTGCGGCCCGTCACCGTCATGCAATCGCCGTGGAGGTAGCCGCCGTCGTGGAGCGCCTTGAGCACGAGCGGGATGCCGCCGACCTCGAACAGGTCCTTGGCGACGTAGCGGCCGCCGGGCTTGAGGTCCGCGATGTAGGGCGTGCGCTTGAAGATCTCGGCGACGTCGAACAGGTCGAACGTGATGCCCGCTTCGTGCGCGATGGCGGGCAGGTGCAGGGCCGCATTGGTGGAGCCCCCGGAGGCCGCGACCGCCATGGCGGCGTTCTCGAGCGACTGGCGGGTGACGATGTCGCGCGGGCGGATCTGCTTGGCGACGAGGTCCATGACCATCTCGCCGGCCGTGGCGCAGAACCGGTCGCGGATCTCGTACGGCGCCGGCGCGCCGGCGGAATAGGGCAGCGCCAGGCCGATGGCCTCGGACACCATCGCCATCGTGTTCGCCGTGAACTGCGCGCCGCAGGCGCCGGCCGAGGGGCAGGCCACCTGCTCCAGCTCATGGAGATCGGCGTCCGACATGTCGCCGACCGAGTGCTTGCCCACGGCCTCGAACACGTCCTGCACGGTGACGGGGCGGCCCTTGAAGGTGCCGGGGAGGATCGAGCCACCGTAGATGAAGATCGCGGGCACGTTGAGGCGCACCATCGCCATCATCATGCCGGGCAGGGACTTGTCGCAGCCCGCCATGCCGACAAGCGCGTCGTAGGCGTGGCCCCGCATGGTGAGCTCCACCGAATCGGCGATCACCTCGCGGGAGGGCAGCGAGGCCTTCATGCCCGCATGGCCCATGGCGATGCCGTCGGTGACCGTGATGGTGCAGAATTCGCGCGGGGTGCCGCCTGCGGACGCCACGCCCTTCTTCACCGATTGCGCCTGGCGCATGAGCGAGATGTTGCAGGGGGCGGCCTCGTTCCAGCAGGTCGCCACGCCGACGAGGGGCTGGTTGATCTGCTGAGTCGTCAGGCCCATCGCATAGAGGTACGAGCGATGCGGCGCGCGCTCCGGCCCCTGGGTGACATGGCGGCTCGGGAGCTTCGACTTGTCGATGATGCGCGCGTCCATGTCCGGCCCTGGGGTCCTTGTTGTCGTGGCGGCTGAAGCGGGCCTAAGCCCCTCTCCGGCCGTCACCTTTTTGGTCGGTCCGCCGCGAAGCGGAGCCATTGTGATCTGCCACGCGCGCGCCGCGGGGTGCAACGATGGGGTGCGGGAACGGTGAACGGCTCGTCAAGCGGTTCCGGTGCCCACGCATCGTGCTCCAAGGCCTTGTGAGCAAAGCACTTTGTTGGCGCCGTTCAAGTGCTGCCGGTTTATGGCGGCTTCGCGGCGGAGCTTGGGGCAGCCCGCGGCAGGATCAGGAACATTCGTGGGTGTTGCGGGGGCGCAACAATGTTGATGATGAAGGCGGGCGCCTGCACGGCGGATGCGCCTGTGACCTCGCCACCTGTGTAGGTGCGAGGCATGGCCGTGGTGCTCTGTGCCCCTGGTGGGGGCACGGGGCGCATGCAGCCCCGGCAAGCCGGCGGCGTGAGAAACAGGGAGGGAGGGCACCGGACGAGCGGTGCCGCACGCGCCCCGTGCACGATGATCTCACAGGCGCCAGCCCCGCGCTTCGGCAGGTCTGCTGGTCGTCTCAGACCCGCCTGCCTTAAGCACCTTCGTG
>DASZAZ010000006.1:0-22463 GCA_035944635.1 Microvirga sp. | reverse complement strand
GAGCGGTAGTTGCGCTCCAGTCTGATGACGGCGGCGCCCGGAAAGTCGTGCTCGAAGCGCAGGATGTTGTCGACCTCCGCGCCGCGCCAGCCGTAGATCGACTGGTCGTCGTCGCCGACGCAGCACAGGTTCTTGCGCTTTTGGGCGAGAAGCCGGAGCCACAGGTACTGGGCGACGTTGGTGTCCTGGTACTCGTCCACGAGCATGTAGCGGAAGCGGCTCTGGTACTGCTCCAGCACGTCCGGGTTCTCGCGCCACAGGCGCAGGCATTCGAGCAGGAGATCCCCGAAATCGACGGCGTTGAGGGTTTTGAGCCGCTCCTGATAGGCGCGGTAGAGGCGTCCGCCGCGGCCGTTGCCGAAGGATTGCGCCTCGCCGGCCGGCACCGCATCGGGGGCCAGGCCGCGGTTCTTCCAGCCGTCGATCACCTGGCTGAGCTGGCGCGCCGGCCAGCGCTTCTCGTCGATGCCCTCGGCCTCGATCACCTGCTTCAGGAGCCGGATCTGGTCGTCCACACCCAGGATCGTGAAATCGGAGCGCAGGCCCACGAGCTCCGCATGGCGGCGGAGGACCTTGGTGCCGATGGAATGGAAGGTGCCGAGCCACTGCATACCCTCGGCCACGTCGCCGATGAGATGGGCGACGCGCTCGCGCATCTCCCGCGCGGCCTTGTTGGTGAAGGTCACGGCCAGGATGCCGTAGGGCTGGGCCTTGCCGGTGGCGATGAGGTGGGCGATGCGGGTGGTGAGAACGCGGGTCTTGCCGGTGCCGGCGCCGGCCAGAACGAGAACGGGGCCGTCGGTGGTCTCGACCGCCTGGCGCTGCTCCGGGTTGAGGCCCTGAAGATAGGCCGTTTGCGGCGCCACCGCGGCGCGGGCGCGGGCGCTCAAGGAGCCGGCGCGGGGCTCGTGCTGGAGGTCGGGGCTGGGGGCCGGCGGCTCGGAATGATTCATCGGGCAGTCATGGACCAAAAGGCGAACGCCGTCGAGGCGCGCCGGGGTCGGTGCGGCGTTGCGGGAAGCTCTGGATATGGGGTTTCGGGGCGCCGGATGCACCCCTCGGGCAGGGGCCCTCAGGCGGCCTTCACGTCCGTTTGCGCGAAGTCGCCGCCCTTGAAGAGGAGGGGCGCGCCGAGGGATTTCGCCAGGGCATAGGCGAAGCAATCACCGAAGTTCAGCTTGGCGGGGTGGCGCCCGCGGCCGAAGCGGCGATGAGCCTCGCGCGCGAGTTGGCCTTGCTCGACTGTTATGTCGACCGGACGGATGCCGAGCTGGTGGAGCGTCTCATCCAGCAGGCTGTCCGCGTGCTCTCCCCGTCGGGCGAGCACGATCGAGGCCTCGACCAGATTGGCGACGGACATCACCGCTTCTGCCGAGCCCACGAGGGCGTCGGCGAACCGGTCCGCATCCTCTTCGTCGAGGATCAGCGCCAGCAGCGCCGAACTGTCGACGATCAAACCGGCAACCCGTTCTCGTCATAGAGCCAGCCGTGCTCGGAGGTGAGACCCTCCTCGCGCAAGCGCCGCCCCCGTTCACGAATCGCACTCACAGCAGCGCGACGCTCCGCGATGGTTTCGGCCGAGGGGACCAACCGCGCGCGCTTCTCCTGTTCTAACCTCTCCGCAAGCGCCTTCGTGACGGCCTCTGTCAAACTCTCGCCCGTGAGAGTCGCAAGCTCGGTCGCAAGCCGATAGGCTTCGCCGTTCTTGATGTTGAGCTGCATGGTAGAAAACGCTCCGCATTTCTACCAATAGCATTTCAGCCCCCGCGTTCCAACATCGAGGCTTGTCCGACAAGCCGTGCGAGCACACCGATGAAGTTCCTGATCCTCCTGGCCGCCCTTGCGTTGGGTGCGGTCTCCGCCCAGGCCCAGAGCCGCCTGCCGCGCACGAGCCCGGCCGAGCAGAACTACAACGACATCAACCGCTCCCTGCAGCGCCAGGAACGGAACCTCAGGGTTGAGCAGCAAACCCAGTTCGAGCTGAACCAGTTGCGCCAGGAGCGGGACCGGATCCAGGCCGTGACGCCCCCGCCCACGATCGGCGGACCGCGCATCTGCGCGCCGGGAGAGATCGGGTGCTGACGGCCGACACCGGACGCCGGGTGCGGGTCGGCGCGCTCGAGATCGCAGTCGCGGACCGGCAGCCCACGTTCTGGGATGCGGTGGAGCGCGGCACCTGGGAGCCCCTGACCCTCGCGACGCTCAGGGCCTTCTGCCGGCCGGGGGTGCGGTTCGTCGATTGCGGCGCGTGGGTCGGGCCGACGACCCTCGTGGCGGCCGGGGCGGGCGCCGAGGTCATCGCAGTCGAGGCCGATCCGGCGGCGCTCGAACAGCTGCGCGCCAACCTGGCTGCCAATCCGGGGCTCGCCGGGCGGGTCACCGTGCTGCCGCGGGCGCTCTCGGTGGAGGCCGGGGAGGTGCGTATGGGAGCGGGCCGCATGCCCGGCGATTCCATGTCGAGCCTGCTGTTCGCCGAAGCCGACGCCCATTGGACCGCACAGGCCCTCACGCCGGCCGAACTGGCCCGCCTCATCGGCACGGACCGCCCGCGGCTCGTGAAGGTGGACATCGAGGGCGGGGAATACGCCATCGTGCCCCACCTCGTGCCGGCGTTGAACGCGCCGCAGAGTGCCGTGATGCTCTCGCTGCATCCGAAGATCCTGCGCCAAGTGCATGGAGACGAAGGGGTTCTAGCAGCGACGCGCCAGGTACTCGGCGCCTTTGCGGGCTGGCAGGCTGCCGTTGCCTCGGAGGGCGCTTGGACCGAAGTTCACAATCCACTTGAAGAGGCGGCGCTCGCCCGCGCGGCCCGAAAATCTTCGGACTGGCTCTTCCGCCGCGACTGGCCGGAGGCGGTCGAACTCCCGCGCCTTTGACGCAGCGGCCTAGCGGTCGAATTCCCGCGTCTCTAATGCCGCGTGCCGGTGGCGTGGATCGCCTCCGGCGCCTCGGTGCGGCCCGGCACGCCGATCACGCGGCCGAGCGACGACGGGCGGGCGAGGCGCGCATGGGCGGCCTTCATGACCGCGAGGTTGCGCAGGATGTCGTCCGGGAAGGGCGTGACCTTGCGGGTTTCCATGTCTACATGGAGCGCCAGGTGCTCGCAGGAGGCCGCGATCCAGCTCTCCGAGGCATGTCGCAGCTCCATGTAGAAGTGCAGCCGCTTCTCGTCGTAGTCGATGAGCTGGAGGGTGGCGCGCACCTCGTCGTGGGCCTTCAGCTCGCGCCGGTAGAGCACATGCATCTCGGCCGCGAAGTAGGAGGCGCGGCGCTCCTCCACGTAATCCTCGCCGAGGCCCACGATGGTGAAGCCCTCCTCGATCGCCCAGTCGAAGAGCACGTGGTAATAGGCCATGTTGAGATGGCCGTTGTAATCGATCCAGGCTGGCTCGACCCGCATCGTCGAGGAGACGAAGGGGGCAAAGAAGAAGATCGGAGCGGTCCGCTCATCCGTCATCGGCGCTCTCCCACACATTTCGCCGGTGTCGTTGGTCTTCTGCCCCTGCCGTGACGTTAGCACGAACGATTCGTTCCTGCATCCGGGAGGTGGCCACAAGGGCCCGCCCGGGCGGCTTTTGCATCGGATACGCACACACAACCTGCGAAGGCGCGAAAGACCGCGCCTGCTCGCCGATTCCACATTCTAGGCGCGTGAGTGCCTTTGTCACGCGCAGTGTTCGCCTTTCTCGCACTCTGCTAGGATTCGCCTCACGACCAGCCGAGTTCACGTCTCGCACTCTGCCAGGATTCACGCCACGAAGCCGGGTTCAAAAGGCCACCATTCCCCATGAACGCTCCCCTCGCCACGCCCCGCCCGCGTCCCGACGACGCCACCATCGCCGCGCTCACGGGCGAGTTGCAGAAGCGCTACGGCAACCGCGTGGTCACGAGCCTCGCGGTGCGCCAGCAGCACGCCAACACCCTGACCTGGGTCGAGAACCAGCCGCCGGACATCGTGGTCTACCCGCAGACCACGGAGGAGGTCGCCGAGATCGTGCGCCTGTGCGCCGCCAGCAAGGTGCCGGTGGTGCCCTTCGGCACGGGGACCTCCTTCGAGGGCCACACCAACGCGCCCTTCGGCGGCGTTTCCGTCGATACCAGCATGATGAAGCGGGTCATCGAGGTGCATGCGGAAGACCTCGACTGCGTGATCGAGCCCGGCGTCACCCGCAAGGAGCTGAACGAGCACCTGCGCGACATGGGCCTGTTCTTCCCCATCGACCCCGGCGCCGACGCGTCGCTCGGGGGCATGGTGGGGACGCGCGCCTCCGGCACCAACGCGGTGCGCTACGGGACCATGAAGGACAACGTGCTCTCGCTCACCGTGGTGATGCCCAACGGCGACGTGGTGAAAACGGCCAGGCGCGCCAAGAAAACCTCCGCGGGCTACGACCTCACCCGCCTGTTCGTGGGCTCCGAAGGCACCCTCGGCATCGTGACCGAGATCACCTTGAAGCTCTACGGCATCCCGGAGGCGATCTCGGCCGGCATCTGCCCGTTCCCCTCCATCGGCGCCGCCTGCGACGCCACCATCGTGACGATCCAGTCGGGCCTGCCCGTGGCCCGGATCGAGCTCCTCGATGAGGTGCAGGTGCGGGCCGTGAACCTGCACTCGAAGCTCACCCTGCCCGAGGTCCCGATGCTGCTCGTGGAATTCCACGGCACCGAGGCCGGCGTGAAGGAGCAGGCGGAGCGCTTCGGAGAAATCGCGACCGAATACGGGGGCGGGCCCTTCGAATGGGCCACGAAAGCCGAGGAGCGCACCCGGCTCTGGCAGGCGCGCCACGACGCCTATTGGGCCTCCATGACCCTGAAGCCCGGGGCCAAGGGCATCTCCACCGATGTGTGCGTGCCGATCTCGCGCTTGGCCGAATGCGTGGAGGCTACGAAGCGCGACCTCGACGAGACGGGGCTTCTCGGGCCCATCGTCGGGCATGTGGGCGACGGCAACTTCCACGTCCTGCCGCTCATCGACATGGACGATCCGGACGAGATCGCCCGCGGCCAGGCCTTCGTGGAGCGCCTCGTGGACCGGGCGCTCGCCATGGAGGGCACCTGCACGGGCGAGCACGGCGTCGGCCAGAAGAAGATGAAGTACCTCGAAGCCGAGCACGGCGCGGAGGCGCTCGACCTCATGCGCACCCTCAAGCGCGCCATCGACCCGGACAACATCATGAACCCCGGCAAGGTGGTGGCGTTCTAGGGCTGCGACCAAGGGGCCGATCAAACCGGCGTCATCGAGAGCGTCCGCGGCGACAAGGTGGTTTCGAGGGCGATTGCGCCCTGCTAGGGACACACAGGGCCTGCCGTCCGGGGCCCACAAGGAGCTTGTGAGCCGTTGCGCGACATCCTGACGATCATCGCCTCGCTGGTGATCCTGGTCCTGTCGGCGGCTCTCATCGCGCCGCCGCTCATCGACTGGGAGGGGCAGCGGGACTGGATCGACGGCGCCATCACCCGGGCCGCTGGCACCGACGCGCGCACGGACGGCGCCATCGAACTGCGCCTCCTGCCGTCGCCCCGCCTGCAGGTCGAAGGTCTGCGCATCGGGGATCAGGCCCCCGGCACCGCGGCTCTCGAAGCCAGGGGGGTCACAACGGAACTCGACCTCACCCCGCTTCTCCGCGGCGAGGTGCGCTTTCGCGAGGCCCGCGCCGAGCGGGCCGAGATCCGCATTCCCCGGGACGAGCGCGGCGGCTTTCGTCTGCGACCCGACCTCCTCGACGCCGCCCGCACCAACGAACTCACGGTCGAAAACCTGCAGATCGGCCGCCTCACGGTCACCGCCGTGGTGCCGGCGACAGGCCGCACGGACCAGTTCCGCGCCGAAGACGTCACCATCGAGGCCCAGCGGCTTGCCGGACCTTGGCGCGCCGAAGGCCTGAGCGCCGGCGTGCCCTTCCGGCTGGTCACGGGCGAGCTCGCCCCCGACGGCACCGTGCAGGTGAAGCTTGCCGGCGGCGGCGACCGGGTGCCCCGCTTCGATGTGGATGCCCGGCTTGCCCTGGCGGGCGACACCCCGGCGGCCACGGGCACCGCGCGCCTCGCCTTCGGGCCGCCCGCGCAGGCCGTGACCTCCGGCGTGCAGGTGCCCGTGGTGGTGCAGACCACCTTCAAGACGGAGGACCGCGCCATCCTCCTCGATCCGCTGACGGTCGAGGCCGGGGAGGGGGCCGCCATTCGGCTTTCGGGCACCGGCACGTTCCGCACGGACGATCCCCGCCTGACCTTGCGGCTCGAAGGGCGGCGGGTCGATGCGGAGCCGATCCTCGTCTCGAGCGACGGCCGTTCGCTGCAGGCGCGGCTCGCCGATTGGGCTCCGGCCCTGCCGACCTTTCCCGTCGATCTGTCCCTTACTCTCGGCAGCATCGGGCTGGCGGGCGAGGAACTCGCCGATGTGGTGCTGCGCGGCGCGCTCGACCGCGAGGGCGTGCGCGTCGAGGAGTTCGCCCTGACGGGCCCCGGCAATTCCCGGCTGCTCGTCTCCGGGCGGGCGGCGCTTGCCGCGAGCGGGAGCGCGAGCGGACGCATCGGACTCACCTCCTCGTCCTCCGACCGCCTTGCCCGCTATCTCGACCGGCTCGGCCTGCGCGGGCCCTTTGGGGGTCTCCTCGACGGTCGCCCGCTCGACGTCTCGACCGACGTGGCGCTCGCCCCGCCGGTGCTCTCCTTCAGCAATGCGCGGCTGCGGGTGGGCGATGCCCTGCTGACCGGATCCGGCCGCTACACGGTGCCGGAAGCCAACGCCCGCGGCCGGCTCGAAGCGCAGATCGCGGCGCAAGGGATCGACATCCAGCAATTGCCCCAGGTCTCGGGGCTCTTCGAGGCCACGCAATATCTCGACATCGGCTTCACCCTCGACGGGCGCGACATCCGCGACGGCCCGCAGCGCACCGCCGGGCGCATCACCGCGCGCATCCAGTCGGACGGGCCGACGCTCGTGGTCGAAACCCTCGACATCGCCAACCTCGCCGGCGCCAACGCCCGGGTGAGCGGGCGCATCACACCGAACGGCACCGGCCGAATTGCCGGCCGCGTCACCGCGCAGCGCGCGGCGCCGCTGGTCGATCTCATCGGAACCCTGTGGGTCGGCGGCGTGACCCGCCTCGTGCCGCCTTTCTTGCGCGAAGGCGCCCTCGATCTCGAAGTGGTGTCGGAGCGCACGCCGGCGACGCCCGGTGCCCCCGACCTCACGCTGCGCACCAGCGTGCGCGGCACGGCGGCCGGCGGGCGCTTCGAGGGCGAAGCGCTCTCGCGGGATGGCGCGACGCAGACCCTGTTGGTTCGCCTCGGCACCGACAATACGGGCCGGTGGATCGACCGGCCGAACCTGCCGGCTCTGCGGCGACCCTCGACCCTCGAGATCGCGGGCACGCGGACGGGGGCGGGGCGCTACAGCGTGACGCTGGCGGGCGATGTGGCGGGGGCGCGCCTCGCCACCTTGCGGCCCTTCGCCTTCGACACGTTCGACGGCGTGGTCGATACGGGCGAGGCCGACGTGACCGCCGCCGACATCACGCCGTTCCTGACCCTGATGGGGGAGGGCGCTGCGGGCGGCACCCCCGTGCCCGTGCAGGGGCGGGTGAGCGTCGCCCGCGAGGGCAGTGCGACCCTGCTGCAGATCGGCGGGCGCGTGGCGGGCGAGGGCGTGAACGCCCGCCTTCTCGCGCGCTCGCGTTCGGAGATCACGGGCGAGGTGGCGGTGGACCGCCTCTCCCTGCCGTGGCTCGTCAATGCGCTTGCCCTCAACGCCCCCGCGGAACCGCGTCCGACAGCGCCCTGGTCCGCGGCGCGGTTCGGCGAGCCGGGCCGGCTCCTCGCCGGATTGCAGGCGCAGGTGAGCGCGCGGCGCGTCGATCTCGGCCGGGGGCTGGAGGCCGAGAACGCAGCCTTCGCCCTCGCCGCGCGGGCGGACGGTCTCTCGATCCAGAACTTCAACGCGAGTCTCGTCGGCGGCGGATTGATCGCCGGCGGAGTGAATGTCGCGCGGGAAGGCACGCGGGCATCGGTGTCGGGCGAGGGCACCTGGCGGGAGGTCTCGCTTGCGACCCTCGTGGGCCAGACGCCGTTCGCCGCCACCCTGTCGGGGCGCCTACAATTCGGCGCGACCGCGGAGACCCTCGCCGGCCTCGCGGCGGATCTCGGCGGCGGCGGCGAGATGCGAGTGTTGGGTCTCCAGATCCCCAATGCGGACCCGGCGGGTCTGGCCCGGGGCCTCGCGCGGCTGCTCGCGGAGGACGATCCCCTCGCGGTGCGGCGCCTCGATGCCGTGATGGCCGAGGAGTTGAACCGCGCGGCGTTCCGGCCGCTGCCCGTGACCGCGCAAGCCACGATGGTGGGCGGTTCGCTGCGCCTCAGCCCGTTCCTGGCCGATGGGGGCGCCGGGTTGTGGCAGGGCTCGGTGGCCTTCGACGCCAAGACCCTCGCCCTCGACGCCCGGGGCACGCTCACGGCCCGGGGCAATGTGCGGGGCTGGACGGGCGCCTTGCCCTTCATGGGCGTGAACTGGCGCGGGCCCTTCCGCGCGCCGTTGCGCGAGATCGACAGCGGTCCCCTCACCAACGGCGTCGCCTCCATCGTGCTGCAGCGGGAGCTTGAAAAGATCGAAGCCTTCGAGGCGGAGGGGAATGAGCGGCAACGCCGCAACAACCGCCTGGAAATGGACCGCCAGCGCGAGCGCGACCGGATCGCCGCGGAGGAAGCCGCCCGCCAGGCCCGCATCCGCGAGGAGGCCGAGCGCCGCGCCGCCGAGGAGCGCGCCAGGGTCGAAGCGGAGCGTCGCGCTGCGGAGGAGCGCGCGCGGATCGAGGCCGAGCGTCGGGCCGCCGAAGAGCGCCGACTGGCCGAAGAGCGTACCCGCATCGAAGCCGAACGCCGCGCCGCGGAGGAACGTCGTCTAGCGGAAGAGCGTGCCCGCATCGAGGCGGAGCGCCGGGCGGCGGAGGAGCGGCGCCTGGCGGAGGAAAGGGCGGCGGCCGAGCGCCGCGCTGCTGAGGAACGAGCTTTGGCCGAGCGCAGGGCGGCGGAAGAACGCGCCCGGCTCGAAGCGGAGCGGCGGGCCGCGGAAGAGCAGGCGAGGTTGGCGCGCGAGCGGCAGGAGGCGGAGCGCCGCGCCGCCGAGGAACGGGCCCGCCTGGAGGCCGAGCAACGAGCGCGTGAGGAGGCTGAACGTCGCGCGGAGGAGCGCCGGGCCGCGGAAGCCGCCGAGCAGGAGCGTCAGCGCGGCGAGGCTCGCCCCGGAGCCCTGAATGGGGTGCGGGATTTCCTGCGCTCGTCCAACCAGCCCACCATCCCGGGGGCTCTGCCGCCGCTGGACCCGGCCATTACGCTGCCCCCGCCGCCCGCGATCAGGCCGGCGCTCGGGAACGAGAGTTTGATCCGGCCTTAAGGGGTCGACGCGGCTTTCGGGGCGCTCTCCCCCTGCACGGCGCCGAGCACGAAGACCCGAATGGCGGAGGAGAGGTTCTGTTCGCCTCGGCCGGCGTCGATCTCACCGATGAGCGCCTGCACGGAGCGCCCCCGCGCCGCCGCGATCCCGCGCAGCGCGTCCCAGAACGGCTCCTCCAGCGACACGCTCGTGGAATGACCCGCGATCATCACCGAGCGCTTGACGATGCCCTTCGTCACTCGTCGTCCCTGCCGTCGCGGCGGTGACCCTCGTGCCGGCGGTGGGCCAAATCGCGTTCGGCCTGCGTCTGCGTTCGCTCGGCCTTGGTGCGCCCGAACGCCACCCGGTTCGCCTCCGCCTTCGCCTCCTTGGCGGCCCGCTCCTTGCGCTTGCGCGCCTGGCGGAGGTTCACGATGTCGGCCATGGGGTCAGATCCCGAGGAACAGGAGATCGAGGGCGGTGACGAGGCGATCCCGGTCGCTTGCCAGTGTCGCGACAGGCTCTCGAAACAAGGTCCGCGGAACGGTCGCGATCTCAGTGACGACCACGGCGAGCCTCGCCCCGACCACGACAACCACCGGATAAAGCTTCGGATCGGATGGCACCCGGTCGGCGGGGACGAGCGGTGCGATGATAAGGCCCCGTGTCTCCGCATATCGGTCGGATTGGAGCACGACAACGTAGGGGATCTGCTCGCGCGTGCGGCGCTCCGGATTCGCGTAGACGTCGAACTGACGGATCAAAGTGGTCGCCATTCCTGACCGAACAGGCCGTGCTCGTCGATCTGCTTGTTGCGCCACTCGATCTCAGCGTTGATCTGACGGATCTGCTCCTGACGCTCGTCGTCGGTCATCATGGCACGACGTGCCTCGCGCGTGTGGCGCCGAAGCGCGTGCTCCGCCACGCGCGCCACATCGACGCCCAGAGCCTGCGCCTGATCGACCAGATCCTTGCTGATCTCCACCTGCACCGTCGGGGGTGTGGGCTTGCCGTCGTCCATCGCATCCTCCGTGGCCGCGATTGTACCGCCCGCCCGCCGAACCCGCTAGCCGCCGGGCTGCAGCATGGTCTCGGGCCGCACCACGCGGTCGAACTCCTCGGCGCTCACGGCGCCGGAGCGCACCGCCTCTTCCTTCAAGGTCGTGCCGTTCTTGTGCGCCGCCTTCGCGATGGCCGCCGCCTTGTCGTAGCCGATGCTGGGCGCGAGCGCGGTGACGAGCATGAGCGAGCGCTCCATCAGGTCGGCAATGCGCTCGCGGTTCGGTTCGATGCCGGCCACCGCGTTGTCCGCGAAGCTGATCGAGGCGTCCGCCAGCAGGCGGATCGATTGCAGCACCGCATTCGCGATCACCGGCTTGAACACGTTGAGCTCGAAATGGCCCTGGCTGCCCGCAAAGGCCACCGTGGCCTGGTTTCCCATCACCTGGGCGCAGACCATGGTCAGGGCTTCGGCCTGCGTGGGGTTCACCTTGCCGGGCATGATCGAGGAGCCGGGCTCGTTTTCCGGCAGCGTGATCTCGCCGAGGCCCGAGCGGGGGCCGGAGCCCATGAGGCGGATGTCGTTGGCGATCTTGAACAGCCCCGCCGCGAGGCTCGTCAGCGCGCCTTGCGTGAAGACCAGGGCGTCGTGGGAGGCCAGCGCCTCGAACTTGTTGACCGCGGATGTGAAGGGCATCGCCGTCAGCTCCAGCATCTTGGCCGCGAAGCGGTCGGCGAATTCGGGATGGGCGTTGAGCCCCGTACCGACCGCGGTGCCGCCCTGCGCCAGGGCATAGAGCCCCGGCAGCGTGGCCTCGATGCGCGTGGTGCCGAAGAGCACCTGCGCGGCGTAGCCCGAGAATTCCTGCCCAAGGGTCACGGGCGTCGCGTCCTGGAGGTGCGTGCGGCCGATCTTCACGATGTCGGCGAACTCGTTCGCCTTCACCTGCAGCGCCTCATGGAGGTGCCTCAGGGCCCGCAGGAGCCGGTCATTGATCTCCCGCGCCGCCGCGATGTGCATGGCGGTCGGGAAGGAATCGTTCGAACTCTGGCCCCGGTTCACATGGTCGTTCGGGTGGACGGGGGTCTTGCCGCCGCGCTGCCCGCCCAGGCGCTCGTTGGCGATGCTGGCCAGCACCTCGTTCATGTTCATGTTGGACTGGGTGCCGGAGCCCGTCTGCCAGACGACCAGCGGGAACTGGTCGTCGAACTTCCCCTGCACCACATCCGCCGCCGCCGCCGCGATCGCGTCCGCGAGCCGCGGCTCCAGCACGCCGAGGTCGCGGTTCACCAAAGCCGCGGCCTGCTTCACCAGGGCCAGGGCATGCACCAGGGGAAGCGGCATCCGCTCCACGCCGATGCGGAAGTTCTGGATCGAGCGCTGGGTCTGCGCTGCCCAATAGCTCTCCGCGGGCACCTCGATGGGGCCGAAGGTGTCGGATTCCGTGCGGGTGGCGTGACCGGTGGTCCGATCGGCGGCTTGGCTGGGGGTGGAGGGCGACATCCTGGCCTCTTCTGGCGAACGGGGTCCCGCATCACTTAAGGTGGCGGTGCACCAATTCGACTGGGTTCGCACCTCACTTAAGGTGGAGGCGCGCCAATTCGACGGGGCCCGCTTCTCAATTAACGGAGAAACGCGCCAATTCGACCCGGCGCCCCAAGACCAGGACCTCACCCCCGGGGCCGGCGTTGTCATGGTCACGTCCATCCCCGGCAAGGGCCGCAGCCGTGAACGAAATCGTCCGACCCGCTCTCTTCCGTCCACCGGCCCCGACGCCGCTGCACGCGCCCCTCGACCTGTTTCCCATGCTGCGGGCGCTGCGGAAGAACCCGCTCACCACCTGGACGCAGGAGCATTTCCGCACGCCCATCGTCTCCGGCGAGAGCGCGCTCGGCCGCGTGACGGTGGTGAGCGATCCCGCCGCCATCCGGCACATCTTCGTCGACAATGCCGCGAACTACCGCAAGGACGAGCTGCAGCGCCGGGTGCTCGCGCCGGGCCTGGGCAATGGGCTCCTCACCGCCGAGGGCGACGAATGGCGCCTGCAGCGCCGAACCCTTGCACCCCTGTTCTCGCCCCGGCACGTGGCCGGCTTCTGGCCCGCCATGGTGGAGGCGGCGGAGCGCTTCGCCCGCCGCCTCGCCCGGCGCCCGGAAGGGCGGCCCGTAGACATCTCCCTCGAGATGACCCGCGTGACCCTCGACGTTCTAGAGCGCACCATCTTCACGCAGGGCCTGGCGCGGGACCCCGATGCCCTGGGCCGCGCCATCACCCGCTATTTCGAGGCGCTGGGGCCGGTCGATCCCCTCGACCTTTTCGGCATGCCGGACTGGATTCCCCGCATCGGCCGCTGGCGCGCCAAGCCCGCGATCCGCTTCTTCGAGGAGGTGGTGGGCGAGTTGACCGAAACCCGCCGCGCCCTGCTGGCGCGGGGCGAGGAGGCGCCGCGGGACATCCTCACCCTGCTCCTCGAAGCAGCCGACCCCGAAACCGGCAAGGGGCTCACGGATGTGGAGGTGCGGGCCAACATCGTGACCTTCATCGGCGCCGGCCACGAGACCACCGCCAACGCGCTGACCTGGACGGTGTACCTGCTCTCCCAGGCCCCGGAGGCCCGCGAGCGGGTCGAGGCCGAGATCGCCGAGGTTTTGGGCGAGCGCGCCATCGAGCCCGCTGACCTGGACCGGCTCGTTTTCACCCGCGCGGTGCTGGACGAGGCCATGCGTCTTTATCCGCCCGTGCCCTTCATGAGCCGAACGCCGACGGCGGACGACCACGTCGGGGGCGTGCGGATCCCGCGGGGGTCCTTCGTCGCGATCGTGCCCTACATCCTGCACCGGCATCGAACGCTCTGGGAGGAGCCCGACGCCTTCATGCCGGAGCGGTTCCTGCCGGACGCCCGGGCACGCATCGACCGCTATGCCTATCTCCCGTTCGGCGCGGGTCCGCGGGTCTGTATCGGCATGAGCTTCTCGATCCAGGAGGCCATGATCGTGCTCGCGAGCTTGCTGCGCGCCGTTCGCCTCGAAATGGTGGAAACGCATCCGATCCGCCCGCTCCACCGGGTGACCTTAAGGCCCGAGGGCGGCATGCCGATGCGGCTGCGCAAGCGAGGTTAGGGGCCTAGAAGCCCGCCGCGTGCTCTGCCTCTCCCGAGGGGGAGTGAGAACGGGCGCTTAGTTCTTCTTCCGGAACGCGTCGAGGCTGACGACTTCGGCGGTGCCGCCTTCGTCCTTCGGCTTCTCGGCCGCCGCAGGCTTGGCGGGCTTTTCGGGCTTCTTCTCGTCCTCGGCCTTGGCGGGCTTCGGCAGGGCGCCCTTGGCCGGCACCGGAACGGCGGGTTTCTTGGGCTGCAGTTCCACGGGCTCGGAACCCGCGCCGCGAGGGTGCGGGGCAGGGGTCGGCTCCGGCTCCTCGGGCTCCGCCTCCCCCTGGATCTCGAACTTGAGGCCGAACGAAACCGACGGGTCGAAGAAGCCGGTCAGGGCATCGAAGGGGATGAGGAGCCGCTCCGGAATGCCGGAGAAGGACAGGCCGACCTCGAAGGCATGTTCGGTGATGCCAAGGTCCCAGAACTGATGCTGGAGCACGATGGTCATCTCCTGCGGGTACTTGTCCCGCAGGCGCTGCGACAGGCGTACGCCCGGAAATTCGGTGCGGAAGGAGATGTAGAAATGGTGCTCGCCCGGCAGCCCGTCCTTGCCGGCGTCCACGAGAACCTTGCGCACGACTCCCTTCAGCGCCTCTTGCACGAGTAGATCGTAACGAATCAGGTCCTTGGCCATCAGGTGCTCGTGCGGGTCTCGAATGGGAGGCTGTCGTGAGCGACCCCGAACCCGGCCCGCACGAGCGGGCCATGGAGAGCCCATTCGCGAGAGGGGCAGGCTGCAGGGCAACCGGCGCCGCCGAAGCGCCCAGCCCTGGGGCCGCGGAGGCGGTCCTCGAACTATAGGCGCGCTCCGCCGGGTTTGAAAGGGCACTGGGCTGCCGGGCTCTGCCGGGATTGAAGGAGCGCGCGGCTGCCGCGCTCAAGAGGCGTTCACGATCAACCCTAGACGAAGCCTTCGTCGCGGATGTGCAGGGTGTTGCCGCAATGCTTGCAATGCACCGAATCGGGGTCGTGCAGGAAGAGCCCGCAATCCTCGCACTCGTACTTCACCTTGGGGGGCCGGAAGATCGCCTGCAGCAGGCGCAGGAACAGGCTCACGCCGATCACCATCACGAAGATCGCGATCATGCGCCCGCCCGGACCCTCGAGCGTGATGTCGCCGAAGCCCGTGGTCGAGAGCGTGGTGATCGTGAAGTAGAGGGCGTCGAGATAGGTCGCGATCTTCGGGTTGATGTCGTTCTGGCTCACGAACACGACCGATGTGACCACGAAGATGAACACCAGCAGGTTCAGCGCCCGCGTGAGCACGTCTTCATTGCGGCAGAAGAACTGGGAATCGCGGCGCAGATCCCGGACGAGGTGGTAGGAGCGCAGGAGCCTGAGCGCGCGCAGCACCCGCAGGAAAGCCAGGTTGTCGATGAAGGCCGGCAGAAGGAGCGACACCGCCACGATGAGATCGGCCGCCGTGGTCCAGTTGAGCAGGCACCGCAGGGGCCGGTCGTCGATATAGAGGCGAATGGCGAGATCGACGAGAATGTAGGCCGCGACCACGAAGTCCACGGTGATGATCCAGGCGGCCTCGTCGAAAGCGACCGTCACCAGAAAGAATGCGATGGTGGCGAGGTCCACCGCGAGCATCGCGTAGCGGAACAGCCGGGCACCGGGGTTGTTGCCGTGGTAGAGGTACTTCAGGCGCGCCCGCAGGCTGGGGCTGCGCCTCGTACCCCTCACGACGCTTCGGACGACACCTTGGGCCATGGATCCGGTGGATGCTCCTGCTCAGGTGTGCAACGCCGCAGGGAAGGAATCTGATCCCGTTGATAAGACCGCATGGCCCGCTGCCCCTCGGCCGGCGGTCCGCTACAATAGACGAGGCCCCGGTGACCGTCGGGGCACCCGCGTCACGATCGAGGGGCTGAGTATCGCCCATGCAGCAGTATCACGACCTCCTCCACCGCATCCTCGACCAGGGCGTCCGCAAGGACGACCGGACGGGCACCGGCACGATCTCGGTGTTCGGCCACCAGATGCGCTTCGATCTCTCCGAGGGGTTCCCCCTCGTGACGACCAAGAAGGTGCACCTGAAGTCCATCGTGCACGAACTCCTGTGGTTCCTGGCCGGCGACACCAACGTCCGGTACCTGCAGGCGAACGGGGTCTCGATCTGGGACGAGTGGGCGGACGAGCGGGGCGAACTCGGGCCCGTCTACGGCAAGCAATGGCGCTCCTGGGAGAAGCCGGGCGGGGGCACCGTGGACCAGATCCGCTGGGTGCTGGACGAAATCCGCCGCAACCCGGATTCCCGCCGCCTCGTGGTCTCGGCCTGGAACCCGGCCGACCTCGACCGCATGGCCCTCGCGCCCTGCCACTGCCTGTTCCAGTTCTACGTGGCTGAGGGGCGGCTCTCCTGCCAGCTCTACCAGCGCTCGGCGGACGTGTTCCTCGGGGTTCCTTTCAACATCGCTTCCTATGCGCTTCTCACCCACATGATGGCGCAGGCCACCGGGCTGCAGCCGGGCGATTTCGTCCACTCCTTCGGGGACGCGCACCTTTACCTCAACCACCTGGAGCAGGCGCGGCTTCAGCTCTCCCGCGAGCCCCGGGCCCTGCCGAAACTGCGGCTCAATCCGGCCGTGCGCTCCCTGTTCGATTTCACCTTCGACGATATCGCCTTCGAGGATTACGATCCCCATCCGGCGATCAGGGCGCCTGTGGCGGTCTAGTCCGGAGCCCCGAGGGAGGGGCCGATGAACCAACGCGAAGCCCCACCCGAGCCACAGCACAGGGTCCCGAGGCCGTACAGCCGGGCAACAGGCGCTCTGTGCGGAGGGCGCCCATGAACCGACGCGAGGCCCAGCGCAAGGCGATGGAGACGCCTGAGCCCGGCGAGGGCCGCTCGATGAGCCGCCGCCAGGCGCTGGAGGACGCGGTGCGCACGCTCGCACCCCGTATTCCGGCCCACGAATTCGAGGCGGTGGTGGACCACGCCCTCGTCAGCCCCGGCCTGCGCAAGGCCATGCCCGAGCGAGCCGCCTGGCTCTCGCTCACCGCATACATTCGCCACCGCCTGACGGAATACGACAGCCTGT
Organism: Microvirga sp.; assembly: GCA_035944635.1. Taxonomy (GTDB): domain Bacteria; phylum Pseudomonadota; class Alphaproteobacteria; order Rhizobiales; family Beijerinckiaceae; genus Microvirga. The sequence goes on along the minus strand of DASZAZ010000006.1, from coordinate 5,898 downwards.
TGGATGAGGGCTACGATCCCGAAAGCGCCCGCTTCTTCGTCCTCGACGATATCAACGGCACGCTGGAGGAATGGGGCTCGCGGCGGCGCGTCTCCGGCGAGGACGCCGAGAGTTGAGCTTGGCCGCCCGCCGGCGAACGCTTAAACCCAGCGCATGTCCCTCGCCATTCGCCCGGCCGCGCCCGCCGACGCCGCCCTCGTGCTCTCCTTCATCCGCGAACTCGCGGAATACGGACGGCTCGCCCATGAGGTGGTGGCCACGGACGGCGACATCGCCGCGGCCCTATTCGGCCCCGAGCCGCGGGTCTTCGCCGACATCGCGGAATGGAACGGGGAGCCTGCGGGCTTTGCCCTGTGGTTCTACAATTTCTCCACCTTTCGCGGCCGGCACGGGATCTATTTCGAAGACCTCTTCGTCCACCCGGATTTTCGCGGCCACGGCATCGGGCGGGCGCTGCTGGCGCATCTGGCACGCCGCTGCATCGCCGAAGGGCTGCCCCGGCTCGAATGGTGGGTGCTGGACTGGAACGAGCCGGCACTCCGCTTCTACCGCTCGCTTGGGGCGGTGCCGATGGACGAGTGGACCGTGCAGCGTGTAACCGGTGACGCTCTCGCCAAGCCCGCAGCGCAGCCATGACCCTTCGCATCATCGTGGCTGCCTCCGAAAACGGAGCCCCATGAATCTCCCTCTTATCATCGTCGTGGCCGTCGCCGAAAACGGGGTCATCGGGCGCGACAACCGGCTGCTCTGGCACCTGCGCACGGACCTGCGGCGCTTCAAGGAGCTCACCTGGGGCAAGCCGATGATCATGGGCCGCAAGACCTTCGAGTCGATCGGCAAGCCGCTTCCCGGCCGCGAGACGATCGTCATGACCCGCGATCCCGCCTTTGCGGCCGAGGGCGTGCATCGCGCCGGGAGCTGGGACGAGGCGGTCGCGACGGCGCAGCGCCTCGGCGCCGCCATGGCGGCCGATGCGGTCGCGGTGGTCGGGGGAGCGGAGATCTACGCGCTCGCCTTGGCGGAAGCCGAGCGGCTGTACCTGACGCAAGTCCATGCGGCGCCGGAGGGCGACACGGTGTTCCCGGCCTATGATCGACTGGCCTTTCGGGAGGTGCGGCGGAAGGATTATCCGGCCGGACCCCTCGACGAACACGCCTTCACGACGGTGGACCTCGAACGGCGGGCCCCCTAGGCGGAACTTCCGGCGGCATCCGGCCGAAACGGCGGGTCACAGAAGCGTCAGGCCGCTCGCCTTCCTTGCCGCAGGGCCGTTGACGAAAGCCTGGGCCATTCCCAACTCCCAGCCTTGACAGGCGGACAAAACCCTAACCACAACCGCTTGCACGTCCTTTTCGGCTTCAACCGGCCGGATCAATCATAAAGTCGAGGGAAAGGCCGGAAATGCCTTGGAGTAACCAAAGCGGCGGTGGCGGCGGTAGCAATGGCGGCGGTGGCCCCTGGGGCAACCGCGGGTCGGGCGGCGGCCGCAACAACGGACCCTGGGGCTCGGGCCCTGGCGGCGGTGGCGGCGGCGGCAATACCCCGCCGGACCTGGAAGACATTCTCCGGCGCGGCCAGGATCGTATCAAGGATTTCATCCCCGGCGGCGGCAGCGGCAACGTGGGCGGCAAAGGCCTTGCTGCTCTCGGTCTCGGCGCCGCTCTGATCTGGCTGCTCACCGGCATCTATACGGTGCGCCCCAACGAGGTCGGCATCGAGATGGTCTTCGGGGCCTACTCGGAAACCACCGCGGAAGGCCTGCGCTACAACTATCCCTATCCGATCGGACGCGTCGAGAAGCCCAACGTCACCCAGGTGAACACCACCTCCGTGGGCTATCGCCCGGCCCAGCAGGGCCGCGGCCGCGACGTGCTCGAAGAGAGCTTGATGCTCACCGCGGACGAAAACATCGTCGACATCGATTTCGACGTGCAATGGCGCGTCAACCCGGCCCGCGCCCAGGATTACGTCTTCAACCTCCAGAATCCGGACGGCACCATCAAGGCGGTGGCGGAAAGCGCCATGCGCGAGGTGATCGGCCGGCGCAACATCCAGGCCGTGCTCACCACCGAGCAGGCGAGCGCCGCGCAGGAGGTTCGCGACATCATGCAGGGCACCCTCGACGCCTACGGCGCCGGCGTGCTCGTCAACGTGGTGCAGCTCCAGGCCGTGCAGCCGCCCGCGCAGGTGCGCGAAGCCTTCTTCGACGTGAACGCCGCTCAGCAGGATGCGGTGCGCGTGCAGAACGAGGCCGAGACGTTCGCCAGCCGCGTGGTCCCCGAAGCCCGCGGTCAGGCGGCTCGCAACCTGCAGCAGGCCGAGGCCTACCGCGAGCAATCCGTGGCCGACGCCTCCGGTCAGGCGGCGCGCTTCCGCCAGGTCTACGAAGAGTACCGCAAGGCGCCGGACGTCATCCGCGAGCGCATCTTCCTCGAGACCATGGAGCGCGTGCTCGGCGGCATGGACAAGATCATCATCGACCAGAACGGCCAGGGCCAGGGCGTGGTGCCCTTCCTGCCGCTGAACGACCTCCAGCGCCGTCCGGCGGCGCAGGCCCAAAACCAGAATCAGGGCGGCCAAGCCCCGCAGGGAGCGACCCGATGAATAACTCCCTCATTCGGACCGGCATCCTCGTCGGCCTCGGCGCTCTCGCCGTCCTGCTCTACGCCTCGCTCTTCACGGTGCCGCAGACCCAGCAGGCGCTCGTGCTCCGGTTCGGCGCGGTTCGCGCGGTGATCACGGAGCCGGGCCTGCATCTCAAGGCGCCGTTCATCGAGAACATCGTATACCTGGAAAAGCGCGTTCTCGACCTCGACCTGCCGGTGCAGACCATTCTTTCGGCCGACCGGCAGAACCTGGAGGTGGATGCCTTCACCCGCTACCGGATTTCCGATCCGCTGCGCTTCTACCAGGCCGTCAACAACATCGCCGTCGCCAACCAGCGCCTGCAGAGCTTCGTGAACGCCTCCATGCGTAACGTGCTCGCCAGTGCCTCCCGCGACGCCATCGTGCGCACGGACCGCGGCGGTCTCATGAACCGCATTCAGGAGGATGTGAACCGGCAGGCCCAGAATCTGGGCGTCGCGATCATCGACCTGCGGCTCACCCGCGTGGACCTCCCCGCGGCGAACAGCCAGGCCGTGTACCAGCGCATGCAGACCGAGCGTCAGCGCGAGGCCGCGGACCTGCGCGCCAACGGCCAGCAGCAGGCGCAGACGATCCGCGCCCGCGCCGAGCGCGAGGCCACGGTCATCCTCGCGGAAACGAACCGTCGCGCCGAGGAACTGCGCGGCCAGGGCGACGCGGAGAAGAACCGGATTCTCGCCGAGGCCTTCGGCCAGGACCCGAACTTCTTCTCGTTCTTCCGCTCCATGCAGGCCTACGAGACGGGCCTGAAGGGCGGCGACACACGGCTCGTGCTCAGCCCCAACTCCGACTTCTTCCGCTACTTCAACGATGCGCAGGGTCGGACGGGCGGCTCGTTCCCGAACGGGGTCACCCCGAACCGCCAGGGCGCGGGTGCTCCCGCTCCGGCCGCTCCGGCTCCAGCCGCACCTCCAGCCCCGCCGGCGCAGTAACCTGCTCCGCCCGTGCTCGATCTCGTTGCTGCCCTCGGCCTCGCTCTCGCGGTCGAGGGCATTCTTTTTGCGGCTTTTCCCGACGGCGTCCGCAAGGCCATGTACGAGGCCGCCCACACGCCGAGCGACCGGATGCGCCTCGTCGGCATCGTCTCCGCGATCGTCGGCGTCGCGATCATCTGGCTCGTCAAGAGCGCGGGGTAGGGGCCCGGCGCGAGGCCGTGCAGCGTCGGCCGCCGAGAGGTCTGGCGCGAAGTCGCGCGGACGGGGCTGCCGAAAGGTCGAGCGCGCGAAGTCGTGAAGAGCGGGCCGCGCTTTAGCCTCAATCGAGGCGCCGATAGGGCAACGCCTTGGTGCGGCCATGGCGCGCTTGAATGCGGGCGGCCGCAGCCAATCTATATCGATCATTGTTCGCCGAAAGAGGATTACCGATGGCACATGTCGTGAGCGCTGCGTCGCTGACGCGAGCATCTTCCGCGAAGCGCCTCGCGGCGTCATGGATCGCGGTCTTCAGCCTGCTCCTTGTTCTCGTCCCCCAGCCGGGTCATGCCCGGGCGGCGCCGGAATCCTTCGCCGACCTCGCCGAGCAGGTGATGGGCGCGGTGGTCAACATCTCGGCCTCGACCACGGCGGAGGCGCGCAACCGCACCCTGCCGCAACTCCCCCAGGGCACCCCGTTCGAGGATCTCTTCGAGGAGTTCTTCAACCGCCGCGGCCAGCAGGGCCAGGGGCCGGGTCAAGGTCCGGGCGCCGAAGGCGGGCCGGGCGGGCAGCGCAACGCGCCCCAGCCGCGCCGGTCCAACTCGCTCGGCTCCGGCTTCGTGGTCGATCCCTCGGGCATCGTGATCACCAACAACCACGTGATCGGCGACGCCAACGACATCAGCGTGATCTTCTCCGACGGCACCCGGCTGAAGGCCGAGGTGGTGGGCAAGGATTCGAAGGTCGATCTCGCGGTGCTGCGGGTGAAGTCCGACAAGCCCCTCAAGTTCGTGCCCTTCGGCGATTCGGAAATCCTCCGCCCCGGCGATTGGGTGATGGCGATCGGCAATCCCTTCGGGCTCGGCGGCTCGGTGACGGCCGGCATCGTGTCGGCCCGCGGCCGGCAGATCGAATCCGGCCCTTATGACAACTACATCCAGACCGACGCCTCGATTAACAAGGGCAACTCCGGTGGTCCGCTCTTCAACATGAAGGGCGAGGTCATCGGCATCAACACCGCGATCCTGTCGCCCACCGGCGGCTCGGTCGGCATCGGCTTTGCGGTTCCGGCCTCGACGGCCGTGCCGATCATCGACCAGCTGCGCCAGTTCGGCGAGACCCGCCGCGGCTGGCTCGGCGTGCGCATCCAGGGCGTGGACGACGCCACCGCAGAGGCGCTCGGCCTCGGCACGCCCCGCGGCGCGCTGGTTGCCGGCATCGACGAGAAGGGCCCCGCGAAGCCGGCTGGCCTCGAAGTTGGCGACGTGATCGTGCGCTTCGACGGCAAGGACGTGAAGGAATCGCGGGATCTGCCGCGCATCGTCGCCTCCTCGCCGGTCGGCAAGGCCGTGGACGTCACGGTGATCCGCAAGGGCAAGGAGGAGGTCAAGCAGGTGACGCTCGGCCGCCTCGAGGACGGCGAGCGCCAGCAGCAGGCCGGTCTCCAGCAGCCCCCGACCAACACCCCGCCCGTCGCACGCGAGGCTCTCGGCATGAACCTCTCCGGCATCACGGAGGAACTGCGCCGCCGCTACAGCCTCAAGGAGGACCTCAAGGGCGTCGTGGTGACCCGCGTCGATCCCAACTCGGCTGCCGCGGACAAGCGGATCCAGGCCGGCGAGGTGATCGTCGAGGTCGGCCAGGAGGCGGTCGCCAATCCCGCCGACGTGACAAACCGCATCGAGGCGCTGAAGAAGGAAGGCCGCAAATCGGCGCTCCTCCTCGTCGCCAACGCTCAGGGAGAGGTGCGCTTCGTGGCGGTCGCCCTCCAGTAAACCTGGCCTCCAGCAAGGCAGACAAAGGGCGGCCTCAGCCGCCCTTTTTCGTTGCGGGTTCGGTCGCGCCCGGAGCCCCGCACGGTGGCGCTTGCGCCACGCCGGACCCGAACCTTCGCCGAGGAGCGGAAGTCTTATTGACCGCTTGGGCTGCGCTGCCTAGCGTCCAGCTTGACCACACCTCTGCCAAGAACCATCCGCTGGGGGGCGTGATGACCGGAAAAACAGTGACCCGGGCCGACCTCAGTGAGGCGGTCTATCAGAAGGTCGGCTTGTCCCGTACCGAATCGGCGGCCCTCGTCGAGTCGGTGCTCGGCGAGATCTGCGACTGCCTCGCCAAGGGC
>DASZAZ010000005.1:0-8925 GCA_035944635.1 Microvirga sp. | reverse complement strand
CCCCGCCGCCAGGAGGGGCCGCTCCCAGCGGCCCCTCCCCTTCCCCCGCACCAGCAGGGGGCCGCCCTAAGGGACCCTACTCCCAACAAAGGCTTCCTCCATGCCGCCCCCACAAGGTGGGCGGCATCGCGCCGGCATGATCCTGATCGATGCCGCGGAAAGCATCGCGGTTCGGCCTGCACCCGGCTGCACCTCTCGGGGTTGGCGGCGGCAGCCACCGGTGCACGCCTGCTGATGGTGCGATTGCAATGGCCCCACACATGATCGCGGCCAGGGCATCGCACTCACCCGTCATTTGATGTTAACATCCGTCAACGCCCGTCAGCACGGGCAAACGAGAGCGCGTGTTAACACGCGTGGCGGAGTACCTGCCATCACTTGCTTCCCAGATCTAAGGCCCACCTCTGCCCGGCCGCGGATGTCCACGCGTACCTGCGAAGACTGGCGTGGCTTCGCCTCTACGAGCATCATGGAGCGCCCATGAGCGGCGGCCGACCCGCGCCTCGAGAGGTTGAGGGCTTCGTTCACCTGTTAGGGTTCCTGAACGGACCGCAGCGCGGGCTCGAGTGCATCAACGTCGGGGTTCAACCTCAGGCGAAGCCCTGCGTCAGCGCGGGCATGTCCTCCTGGGTCCATGCCCGCAGCCGCCAAACCGCAGAGAGGCGCGCCTGTCGCTCTTTGCCTGCGCTCGTCGCAGCACACTGCTGGTGGCTCGCCCGAAGAGCACTGCGTCCATGTCCATGGGCCGTTGCCCGCGGGAAGACGTGCCGCGCTTCTTCAGTTCACGGCGGATATCGTGCTCGGTCTCATGGGGTCGGTAATCATCGCTCACCCGCTGGTTATGTCAGGAGCTCGCATCAGCTGGCGTCTGCGAAAGCGCATAGCGCCAAGCGTCAGCTATCCCCCGTGCCAGTGTGACCAGCGGAACGCATGGACGATGGCCTGCGGCGATCCGTGCTGGATCGGGCACACCGTCGCTCCGGCGCTCTTGCTGGAGCAGACGGCCCTTGCCACGCAACCGGGATGGCTTGCGCCGGCATCCGGCGGTTTACCCTTATAGAGGGACGATAGCTCGTGTGAATGCGCGTTAACCGCCCTTATCGGTCGCGCTCACGCCTTGCAGCAAACATTCGTTAACGTACGGCGTGGTACGTGCCTGCGGCAGGACGGGTGGTGCCGCACCCACGTCGGAGCTCAGTCTGTTCCGCCTGCGGCAGACGACGCGCGGTGCGGGTGGTGGACCCGGCCTTTTGGCACTTGCTCTTCGCCGCCCGGCCGGGGCGGACCACGACAGGAGGTAACAATGCCCGTGATTGTGATCGCCAATCCCAAAGGTGGGACTGGCAAGACCACAACGACCCTAGTGCTTGGGACGACCCTGGCTCAGCAAGGCGCCAGCGTGGCGATGCTCGACTGCGATAAAAACCAACCGCTTGCGCGCTGGCGCACAGGGCCCTCCCGGACGCGGGCCAAGGTCGTCGAAAACGTGCGGGATGAGACGATCGTCACGCTGGTCGAGCAAGAGGCCGGGCTGAATCAGTTTGTTCTCGTCGATCTCGAAGGAACACCGAACCGCATGACCTCACGCGCCTTTTCACGCGCGGATCTCATCATTCTGCCCCTCCAAGGAATGCCCGAGGACGCCGAGATGGCTACAAAGGCGATTGCCTTGGTGCGAGAGGAGGAACAGGCCTTCCGGCGCACCATTCCTTTCCGCGTCCTTCTCACCCGCACCAACGCCTCTGTGAAGCCGCGGCTGGAGCGCATCATTGCAAACCAGATCCGCAACGCGAACATTCCAGCCTTCCAAACTGAACTCAATCAGCGTGTCGCCTATCCCCACATGTTCCTCGATCGGCTCACGTTGTGGGAATTGAGCGAGGAGAACGTCACGGGCCTGGCAGCGGCCCAACGCAACGCGCTCGAACTCGCGGGCGAGCTCGTCAACATCATCGCTTCGCTCACCGTCAAGGATGCCGCAGAATGACCCGCACCGTCCCGAGCCGCCCGTTGTTCGACCTCAACAAACTCAATGACATCAAGGTGGGCTCGCCCGCAGCGCCCTTGCCCGATCTTGGTGCCGCAGACGCCATCGGCGAGCGCCTCGGCTTTGGCGATGGGCGGAGCTCGCAAAACCCGGCCCAGGATCTGCAGGATCGGGCCGAGCAAGCGTTCGGCGACACGCGTGCCACCGCAGCGGCCGCTGCCACCAAACCCGGCCTCCCGCCGCGCCTGGAGGCGTTGAGCCCGCGCGAGCCGCTGCGCCTTGCGGCCGCGCCGGAACCAACACCGCCTCCGGTCCGGGAGCGGGTGTCGCTTCAAAGGCGCCTCACGGAAGCAAGCGACCTCGTTGGGGTCAGGGTGTCGGTCGCGGATGCAAACCGCTTCAAACTCTTCGCTGCTCGGCACCGCCTGACCGCGGGGGAGGCGCTGACCTACCTTTTGGATGTGTCAGGCGTCGAGGCGGACGGCAGCGTCAAGACCTAAGGCCGCGATCGCGAGCCGCGCCTGGATCGGTGTGCGATCAAAGGGGCTCAGGCCTCCGGCAAGGCCAGCCGGGGAGGGGAGGCCTCAGCCCTTCGCGCCGAACGGCGTTTGGCACGGACCACGCGCAGTTCGTCGCGCTTTTGCGCGTCCAGGCGCACAAACGCGGCAGGAGCAGCACCGACGACCGCACGATAGTCCTCGGCCGCCTCCGACCATCGCTCATGAGCGAGGCTTGCCTGTTCTATGAAAGCTTCGGACACGCGGAGGGTGTAACGAATATCGGCCTTGCGCGGACGTCCTTGGGAGCGCTCAAGCACGTCAACGGCATCGTAAGCCTTGATGATGCCTTCCGCTTTCAGGAGTTCGACGCTGCGGCCAATCCGCCGTAAGACGTCGCGAAACCGCGCCCGGTCGGCGAGCCCGCAGTCCCGGTGGATTTCGACGGCTGTGATCTCCTGAACCTCAAGGCCACCGCGCGCCGAAACGGCTGTGTGGTGAAGTCGCTTGTAGAGCCAACGCGCAACCGGGTCGCGCAGGTTCATCACAACTTCATAGTTCAACAGCCGGAATTGCAGGTGCTTCAGGGCCTGTGCGACGAACCAGTTGAACTGAATGGACGACTCGCTCAAATCCCGCCCTCTCTCCCTGAAGGTAATTTGCGGGAATGTCGACGTTGCGACGATGGACGTAACGTCGTCCGACCCGTCTGCGCCAGTAGCGACACGGCTGATCTCAATCTCGGCATGGCGCAGGATCTGCAGCGCTTCCTTGATCTCAGCGGTCCGAAAGCTGTGGCTGCGGCGCGAGAGTTCCTCCCGGATCTCGTAGAGGGAGAAATTCATCGCAACCTGATCGCGCTCGCGCATGTGCAGGCGCCCGGGCTCCACCGCCAGTTTGCGGATTACCTCCTCGACGAGTTGCTCGCGTTCGCCGGGATATTCCTCGATCTCCTTGCCGTCGCGGCGGATACGCGCGGGCTTCAGGACAAGACGGTAGGCTTTCCCGTTGTGGAGGAACTCGCGCTCGACGCTGCTGAGATACTTACCCGCCTCTCGAGCGTCCTTGTCGGTGTAGAACACAAAGCGTGGCGCAATATCCCACAGATCAATCGTGTTCGTGAAGCGCGGATCGTCTGTGACCGCAAACAGCTCGATCTGGACGGGCTCCGCAACGGTGGCGCGCAGCGGCCCAAGACTGACAGTCTTCTGCATCTCACCCTCGATCCTCGGGAGAAAGCGTGCGGAAGGCCGGGCCTTTAGTCAATTGGAACCGCCACGCCGCGCTTGATCCCCCACAAGGATGCCCTTCAAAGGGGTTACCGCCGTGGTGGTATTGCGCGCGAAAGCTGGTCCTTACGTGGCCCACGGAAAGACACGAGAGGGTCTCGCTCGTTCCTTATGGCGGTATTCGACGCGGAACCCGGACTCACACAGTCGCGCCGGCCTGCCGGCCTCGCCGGTTGGGAGCGTTGTGGCAGACAGCCATCCGCTTGTGCAGTTTGCACGCCAAGGACCGGGCGCCGCGGGGGCATTGCACGCGAAAGCCCTTTATCGATCACCGCTCGTCCAGGGAGGCCGCCGCCCATTGTTCCACGGCGGGGGTTTTCAACGCCAAAACTTAGGCAGTCGTCTCGCCGCGCGGCGCCGCATCCTTCCCCAGATCCGGACTAGCTTTCGCGCTCAATACCACCAAGGGACCGCAAGACTCGCTTGCCCCGCTCTCTCATGGAACAGGAAAAAGCGGCAGGGGATCTCGCCGCAAGGGGCTTGCGCGCATAAGACCCCCGGATGCGCGTCGAATACCCCCGACATGGATGAATAATCCCCATGATGTTTCATGGGAATCTTTGACTCGGATGGTGGGATCGACGCCAGATTAGCGTGTGCCCGTGTGACCACCGGGTGAGGGAAGGCCCCTCCCATAAGGCTCACACGGGTGTCGAACAAAGGAGTAACCCGGCAAAGAAAAAGGCCCCCGAAACGTCCGCTCCGGAAGCCCTTCTCTCGTAGTTTGGCGACATCAAGAGAATCACTTCCGACACAACCTGTCAAGAGTCAGCGCCGGTTCGGCGAGCCGCTTTCTGTTGCCTGAACACAGGCACGATCATGACCCGACTTCACCCCACGACCCCCTTTGGGCGGCGGCCACTCTCGCTTGCCATGATGGCCACGCAGGCGGCCGCCAAAGCCTGCCCTGAACAGGCCACCGCTCACAAGTGGCGGACCTTCCGAAACCTCACCGAAGCCAAGGAGCGCCTGGGCCTCAACGATCGCGCCCTCGCAGTTCTCTCGGCGTTACTGACCTTCCACCCCGACACGGCCCTCACGCCAGGCCCGGACCTCATCGTCTTCCCCTCGAACCGAGAGCTGTCGGTCCGGGCCCATAGGCCCTCGCCGGCGACGCTGCGGCGCGCGCTCGCCCAACTCGTCGAAGCCGGGATCGTGATCCGGCGCGACAGCCCCAACGGCAAGCGCTACGTCCGCAGAGGGCAGGGGGGTGACGTCGAGCAAGCCTTCGGCTTCGATCTCACGCCCCTCGTTGCCCGCGCGACCGAGTTCGAGCGCCTAGCCAGCGAGGTCAGAGCCGAATGGCGAGCACGCCAAGTTCTGCGTGAGGAGATCTCGCTCCACCGCCGCGACATCGCCAAGACCTTTGCTGCCGCGTTCGAGGCGAACTTGCCCGGCCCCTGGACGAATCTCGCCGACCGCTTTCGGCAGCTCGGTCCGATGCCGCCGCGCTCGGCCGATCACGACAGGCTCGTGGCGATTGCCGGAGAGCTCCGCGGGCTGCGGCTCGACGTGGATAAGTACCTGACGGAATCGACGAAAAAGGAAGAGATGACTGGCAGTGAGTCTCAGAGTGAGACTCACCATCAGAATTCAAATCCCGAAACCCCTTTAGATTCTGAACCAGGCTTTCGAGAAAGCCGGGGCGGAAGCGAAGGGACCAATCCGGAACCGGCCCGTGCTCCCTCACGGGAATACCCTTTGAAGATGGTGCTTGAAGCTTGTCCCGACACAGCGCTGTATGCGCGGCACGGGATTTTAAGCTGGCGAGACTTCCTCTCCCTCGTCAACACGGTGGTGCGGCCGTCGCTTGGCATCAGCCCCAGTGCCTGGGCAGCAGCGGTCGAGGCCATGGGCGAGGAGGAGGCCGCCGTGGCGGTTGCCGCCATCCTGCAGCGTTCCACGATGATCAACTCGCCCGGGGGGTACCTCAGAAGCCTGACCGAGAAGGCGAAGGCCGGTAAGTTCTCGGCGTGGCCTATGGTGATGGCACTGTGGCGCGTGAGTCAGGGTGTGAAGAAACGGGAATGAGGGTGAGTTGCTGCCCGACCAGAGGCGCGCCCTTTTGCGCTCGCCCGCGACGAACGTAGTCCGGAGGCCCTTGCGCCCCTTTGACGCCTTGTGCCGAGTGCGCAAAAAATGCATATAGTGCACACATGGTGCCCACGGAGGTGATGATGTTGACGGGCTTTCTCGATGACGTCACGGATCGCCGACGCGGGATGATCTCGCCGGAGCGGGTGAGCAAGGCCTTGCACATCTCGCTCGCCGAGGTCGCTCGCCTCGCCAAGGTCCACCGCAATACGCTCGCGCAAAAGCCCGACTCGCCCGTGGTGCAGGAGCGCTTGGGCGAGGTCGCCCGCGTCATTGCTGCGGCCGCGGATCTCTTGGACGGCGACACGGGCCGGGCGGTGGTCTGGTTCCGCCACCAGCCGCTTTCAGGCTTCGATGGGGCGACTGCGGCCGAGCTGACCGCGGCGGGTCACACGGATGCCGTGCTGGCCCACCTGGAGATGCTGCGCGACGGCGTTTACGCTTGAGCGCAGGCGACCTGCCGACCATCACGGTCGCAAGGCGCCATTGGCGCATGCTGAGCCCGCGCTGGTCGCACCAGCCCTTGAGCGGGGAGGGAGCCGCGAAGCACGGTGGCCGCTACAACGCACCGGGCGTTCCCGCCCTCTACATGTCGGAAGCCTTCGCGACGGCGATCGCCGAGTACGAGCAGGATCTCGGCATCCGGCCCGGGACGCTGTGTGCCTATGATGCTGAGGCCGACGGCATCGTGGACCTCACGGCTCCGGAGACACTGAGCGCTATCGGGCTCAACCCGACTGACCTCGTGTGCCCCTGGAAACAGATTGCCCTTATCGACAAGAAGCGTCCCCCGACCTGGGATCTCGCCGATCGCTTGATCGCCTCCGGAGCATCAGGCGTCCGGGTGCCCTCCGTGCAGGCACGGAGCGTCAAACTCGTGCTCTGGCGATGGAACGCGGGTCCGGAAACACCGCGCGTCATTGCGCTCGACCCACTCGGTGATCTACCGCGTGACCAGAGCTCTTGGCGGCCGCCTAGCGCCTGACGCGGTGCAATCCCTTTTAATGCGCCGGTCGCCTCAGGGCTGGACGCGGCCCCCGTCCAGCCCTGCGAAGGCCGGGCCGCGCTCAGGACCGCCCGATGCCAGAGGTGCGGCTCCATCAGAGCAGCGGCACCGAAGCATCCCAAAAAGCGGTTCTCAGGTTGCCCGAGTGTACCGGGGCAGGACGCACCGCCTCAAGGACGAGCGGCGTCCCCAAACTGCCCCGCTGCGCTACACATTTCGGCTCCCCCACTCGCCGGCTCTGCCGGTCGCGCTGGCAAGCGCGACCTCGACTCGCCATGACCCACCCCGGCCGCTACCTCCCGTCTTCGACACGAACATGGGAACTCAGACGATGATGATCCACGACCACATCGCCGAATGATGCGCCGAATTCGACGGCGGCATTCTCCCCCACGGGCGCATGTTCTCGCTCACGCCGCGGAAATGAGACGCGCAAGCTCAATCGAGGAAGCGGCTGCGTAACGCCGTCACACATACCCCGACGGATCCGCGGCGTCTCGGCCGCTGGCGCCGCTCCTCGCGCGTGTTTTCCCTTCGGGCGTTCACGTGAACCAGCATCGATGGACCTGCGCGGCGGCTTGAGGGTGAGCGGGCGCGGGCATCGCTCGGTCCCACGTCCGACGTGCACTCAGTCGACCGCCTCGTCAGGACGCGGGCTGCGATGTTTCCTCGTCCGATTGCGAGCCTACGTGGATGGCGGAGCCTGGCGGATCGGTCTCTTTCAAAGCCAGGAAGCGGGCCCTTGGGAAGCCGCTAGTTGGGGGCGGCGACGGTCAGTTGCGGTTCTCGACCTCGCGCCGTGATCCACCGCCACGGGTGGACGCAGCATTCCTGCTTCGAACGCTCGCACTAGAGGTGCTTCGCCGGCACCCGGCTCTGGTCGAGGTCGTCGCGCCACTCCGTCTGATGCGGAGCCTTGGTCTGCCCGGACGAAGCCAGGACGTCCCAGCGGGTTAGGTAAGCGAGGCGTGCGCTGTCGAGCACGAGCTGAGTGATCGTGGCCAGGGGCTGCACAAAGCCGTGGTTGCACTCCGCCCAAGCGGTTGAGAGCTCGCGTGCGGCATACAAGCAGGGCTGGCCGATCCGGGTCCAGCGCCCGCCGAAGCGAGCAGCCCCGGCACCGCAGAGAGGATCGTGCGCCCACATGGGCCGTAGGCGCGCCACGGAGGGATCCGGTCGACAGGCCGACACGGCCGAGGTTCGGGCATAGACACCCGAGCGGACCACTTCCAGGTAGGCGATCACGTTATCGGCCTTGCGCTCACGTACGAGATCGTACGCCGTCTTACCGCCACATCCTGGGATCGGCTGGTGCTTGAACCAAATTGTGGCTCGGGCTTCGTCTCCGACCATCTCGGCGGCCATCGCAATGATGCGCACGAGAGGGCTCAAGGCCTCGTCCACCGCGAGGGCGCCGCTCCTTAATGTCAGTGTATTGCAGGCAACGCCGGCGAGCGCTGCCAACTCTGTGAGATGACGCCGAGGCCTTCAGCGACGCGGCGCGCCGAAAGATAGGGTTCTCTGCCCTGGTGGAAGCGGGAGACTGCAGGCAGCGCAGCCATGGTCGGCTCCGTTGCTTGATCTCAGCTAGCACAACGTGTGCTCAAAGTTCGCTCATTTCAACATCAGATCGCGTCTGTGAGGCGGGTATGAGGCTTCGAGCCAAGCGTGCCCGTGCGAGCACATACGTCAGCAGCAATCCTCCACTCACGCAACGGCTGCCCGAGGCATCGGAGAGGCATCCCGACTTCCTTTCGTTACGATGCCGCCTTAAGCTTCAGAGGACCAGTCAGCCGTGCAGGACGTCGAGTTTGTCTGAACCTGCCGAGTGGTGGGAGCAGACGCGTGATCCCTTTCGAATCGTCAAGGGTGTCTCTGGCGCGACTTAGTCCTTTATCTTGGGCGCTTGCGGTTATGGGAGTCCGTTGCTGGGTCAGCGGTCGTGTCAGATCAGGCTTGGCGCTTGGCTCACCCGGTCCGGCGGACAGGCGCGGGGCAGGGGAGGGTGGGGGTTGTCGCCGACCCGGTTGCTCGGCCCGCTCTCCTGGACGT
>DASZAZ010000004.1:0-141781 GCA_035944635.1 Microvirga sp. | reverse complement strand
CGCTACCCCACCGGCTCGCTTCCTGGCAGTCCTGCCCTGCGTCGGAGCAAGACCGCTGATCATCGCCATCAGCCCAGACCAGCAGAGCTGACCCAAGCCACAGTGTCGGATCAGACGCAGCTCTCGCGAGCCACCCTGACCTTCCTCTGTGCTGTCCCACGTCACGACGCCTCGCGAGCGCGCCCCACCAGAACAGGACACCCCCACACAAGCACACCATAGGCTTATTGTAAGGGATAGGATCGGGAGAGAGGCTCCACGGCCGTCATTCCGGTCGCCGCAGGGCGGGCCGGAACCCAGGAGATCTCTCCGGATCGTGCTCGCCATCTGGGTTCCGGGCTCTCGCTCCGCGGCGACCGGAATGACAGGGGGAGCGCGTCGCTGCTCGTGTGCATCTCCCTCCCTTCAGGGGAGGGTGGCGCCCGCAGGGCGACGGGTGGGGGTGTTGCGCGCAGCGCATCCTGCAGCGTCGGGCCTAGAACTCGCCTTGCGGCGAACACCCCACCCCAGACCCCACCCCTGAGGGGAGGGAGGTGTTTGATCCTGCTGAATTGAGAGATCCACGCCCGGCACCTCCCACCGTTAGTCCCTCCCCGCCGCACGCGGGGGGAGGGAGATGGCGAGCATCGAGCACTCAGCCATGAAGGGCCAGGACATGCCGCCTATGACGAGGGAGAGCGACCCGCTGCTCGCCACCGCACGACGTCGTCCATCAAAACAGACTCAGCTGCCCCGTTTCCTTCGCGGGCGGCGTGAAGAGGTCTGTGCGCAGGGTCCAGCGGCCGCGGCGGTTGAGGCCGAGGCGCTCGGCGGCTTTCTCGAAGCGGCGGCCGAGCATCCAGGCGTAGGGCCCCACACCGGTCTGCCTCAGGCCCCAGGCGGCATCGTAATCCTTGCCGCCGCGGGTTTCCTGCAGGACCGAGAACACGTGCTTGAGCTTGCCCGGGTAGTGCTCGTTCAGCCAATCGCGCATGAGGTCCTTCAATTCGTGCGGCAGCCGCAGGAGCACGTAGCCCGCCGCGGTCGCGCCCGCATCGCGGCAGGCCTGCAGGATCGCTTCCAATTCGTGCTCGTTCACGGCCGGAACGATGGGCGCGACGAGCACGGTCACGGGGATGCCGGCCTCGGTGAGCTGGCGGATGGCATCGAGACGCCGGGTCGGCGTCGGCGCCCGCGGCTCCATGCGCCGCGAGAGCTTCGGATCGAGCGTCGTGACCGAAATCGCCACCTTGGCGAGGCGGTGCGCGGCCATGGGGGCCAGAATGTCGATGTCCCGCGTTACCAGCGCCGATTTCGTCACGATGCCGACCGGGTGATTCGCGCGCTGGAGCACCTCCAGGATGCCGCGCGTGAGGCGAAGGCGCCGCTCCACGGGCTGGTAGGGGTCCGTGTTGGCGCCAAGCGCGATCGGCTTCGGCTCGTAAGCCGCGGCGCGCAATTCCTTGGCGAGGAGCTCCGCGGCATTGGTCTTGGCAAAAATCTTGGTCTCGAAATCGAGGCCGGGCGAGAGGCCCTGGAAGGCATGGGTCGGGCGCGCGAAGCAATAGGAGCAGCCGTGCTCGCAGCCGCGATAGGGGTTGATGGAACGGTCGAAGCCGATATCGGGCGAATCGTTCTTCGTGATGATCGTGCGCGCACGCTCCACGATGATCTCGGTCTCGAAGGGCGGCAGCGCGTCGTCGAGATCCCATCCATCGTCGAAGCTCTCGCGCTGCACGCCCTCGTAGCGCCCGCCCGGATTGGCGGAGGCGCCGCGGCCGCGCCGGCGTTCGACCTCGACCCTGTAGGCCGGGTCCTCGGCGCGCAGGCGCGCCGCGTTCTCCCTGCTCGGGACGGGGCCCGCCTGCGCCGACCGTTCCCGGGGCGGGATCGAGGCAAGCCCAGGGGGCCTGGAGGCGGCCGCGGGAGGAGGGGTTTTCATGGCGGGCTCGACGGGCGCGTGAGGGCGATGAAGCTTGAGCATTATGGGAACAAAGAGAGAACACTTCAAGCCTTCCCGTGCTCGGGGCGCCTCTTTATGGTGGGCTCATGATCACCGCTCTCGTGCGGGTGGAGGGCGGCGTCGAGGCGCTGGCCGTCACCCTGTCCGCGCTCGTCTCCGCCGTCGCCGAAGGTCTCGTGGCCGATGCGGTCGTGCTCACCTCCCGCGAGGAGCCCGGCATCGTTCGGGTGGCCGATGCGCTGGGCGCCGGCATCGTCGTGCTGAGGGCAGGCGACGATCCCTGGGCCGAGGGGGCCAGGCTCGCCAAGCGCGATTGGGTGCTCTGCCTCGATGCGGGCGACGTGCCCTCCCAGGGCTGGATCCGCGCCGTGGAGCATTTTTTGGCGTTGAGCCCGCCGGAGCGCCGCCTCGGCCGCTTTCCGCGTCGGGCCGGCACCGTGCGGGAGGCGGTAGCCTTGCGCTGGCGCGGCATCGTCGGCCCCGCGGTTCAACCCGGCGACGTGGTGCGCCGCGAGGTGCTGCTTGCGGGCGCGAAGCCCGGGCGCCCGGCCCGCATTCCGGCGGCGATCGAGCGCGATCCGGTGTTCGGCTAGGGCAACGGGAGGGTCCTCCCGCCCACCACTCTCATCCTGAGGAGGCCTGCGGAGCAGGCTGTCTCGAAGGAGGGCTCCAGAACCCACGTTGGCACTGGAAGCCTCCTTCGAGACGCGGCTTCGCCGCTCCTCAGGATGAGGGGGAGGGTGGGAGCGCCGGCGCTGCTCCGCGGCCCTAGGCTGCCGGCGCCTTGGCCTTCCCGCGCTTCAGATGTTCGTCGAGGCGCGGCATGATCTCGACGAAGTTGCAGGGGCGGTGGCGGTAATCAAGCTGGCTCGAGAGAATGCCGTCCCAGGCGTCCTTGCAGGCGCCGGGGGAGCCCGGCAGCACGAAGATGTAGGTGGCGCCCGCCACACCGCCCGTGGCCCGCGACTGCAGGGTCGAGGTGCCGATCTTGTCGTACGAGATGCGGTGGAAGATCGCCGAGAAGCCGTCCATGCGCTTCTCGAACAGGGGCTCGATCGCCTCCGGGGTCACGTCGCGGCCCGTGAACCCCGTGCCGCCCGTGGTGATCACCACGTCGATGGCGGGGTCCGCGATCCAGGCCCGCACCTTCGCGCGGATCTCCTCGACCTCGTCCTGGACGATGGCGCGGTCGCCGAGCCGGTGCCCCGCCTTCGTGAGGCGATCCACCAGGGTATCGCCCGAGCGGTCCTCGGCGAGCGAGCGCGTGTCGGAGACGGTGAGCACCGCAATGGAGAGCGGCACGAAAGGCAGGTTGGTGTCGAGGGGCATCGCGGTCTCGAAGAGGCTCCGGGAGGGCTGAGAGTCGGCAGCCCGGAGCCGGATTGCAAGGGCGGTTCGCGCGTGAGACGCGAGCGGCCCTTGCCGCTGTCGGGCCCCGCCCACCCGTTAACCAATTAGACGGAATTGTGTGGGACGATTGATCGCTTGAGGCGTCTCGACCCGAGCCCACATCAGGCGGTCCCGATGCTCGATTCGCATTCCACCGAAACCGAGTTCCGCATCCTCGCCGACAACGCGCCGGTGATGATCTGGCGTGCCGGCCCCGACAAGCTCTGCGACTGGTTCAACAAGCCCTGGCTCGATTTCACCGGGCGCTCCCTCGAACAGGAGCTCGGGAACGGCTGGGCGGAGCGGGTCCACCCGGACGATTTCGACCGGTGTCTCGCGATCTACACGGGCTCCTTCGACCGCCGCGAGCCGTTCTCCATGGAGTACCGCCTGCAGCGCCACGACGGGGCCTATCGCTGGCTCCTCGACAACGGGCGCCCCTTCTACCGCGAGGGCGTGTTCGCGGGCTATTTCGGCTCCTGCCTCGACGTCACCGAACAGCGCGAGCACCGGGAGCGCCTGGAGCGCCTGGCGGCCGAGCGCGAGGCGCTGCTGCGGGAGGTGCACCACCGGGTCAACAACAACCTCCAGACGCTCTCCGCCATCCTGCGCCTGCGCCGCCGCACCGCCGACGAGGCGAGCCGGTCCATGCTCGACGAGCTCGGCGCCCGCGTCACCGCCATGTCGGCCGTGCAGCGCTACCTGCACAGCGGCGAGGACATGGCCTCGATCTCCGTGCGCGACTTCCTGGCCTCGATCCTCTCCGACATCACGGCGGCCGATCCCGGCCTGCCGACGGCGGACTTCACGGTGACCTTGAGCGAGGCCGCCAATCTCGGTCTCGCGGTGGCCGAGATCGTCGGCCTCATGGATGGTGAGACACCCGAGCTTCGCGTCGGCCTCGACGCCCCGGACCGCATGGTGCTGGTGCAGGGCCGGGCGGGCGGCAGCGACAGCGATTTTCCGCTCCAGCTCGTCCGCGCCTATGCCCGCGCCGCCGGCGCGACGCTGAACGACTTCGCGGACGGGGATGGCACCATTAGGGCCGAGATCCGGCTCGGCGCCGTAGCCGGGGGCCACTAACCCGCGCGGACGCTTACTCGATCACGATCCGCGGCGCCGGGCGGGCGCTGCCGCCGCCCGCAAGCGTGGTCCAGACCTGCGCCGCGATGGCCTTGTAGACCGCCGCGTGAGGTCCGTCCGGGTCGATGGCCACCACGGGGCGCCCCGCATCCGAGGTTTCGCGGATCGTCATGTTGAGGGGCACCTCGCCTAAGAAGGGCACGTTGAGGCGCGTGGCCTCGACCCTGGCGCCGCCATGGCCGAAGATGTGCGAGGTCTCCCCGCAATGGGGGCACACGAAGGTCGCCATGTTCTCCACGATGCCGAGGATCGGGATTTCCACGCGCTTGAACATGGCGACGCCCCGGCGGGCGTCGATGAGGGCGAGGTCCTGGGGGGTCGACACGATCACGGCGCCCGCGAGCGGCGTCGCCTGCGCCATGGTGAGCTGCGCGTCGCCGGTGCCCGGGGGCATGTCGACCACGAGCACGTCGAGCTCGCCCCAGGCGACCTCCCGCAGCATCTGCGTGATCGCCGACATCACCATGGGCCCGCGCCAGATCATGGCGGCGTCCTCGTCCACCATGAAGCCGATGGACATGACGCGGATGCCGTAGCCGTCCATGGGTTCGAGGATGCGACCCTCGAGCACCCGGGGCTTGCCCTGGATGCCGAAGAGCTTCGGGGCGGAGGGGCCGTAGATGTCGGCGTCCAGCAGGCCGACCTTCAGCCCCTGCGCCTGCAGGGCGAGCGCAAGGTTGACGGACGTGGTGGACTTGCCCACGCCCCCCTTGCCGGAGGCGACCGCGATGACGTGGCGGACGCCGGGGATGGCCTGCGCGCGGGAGGTCGGCGCGTTGGCGGGGCGGCCGGGCGTAACGTTCGGGGTGGTGGCCGGGCCCTTGCCGGGCGCCCGGTCGGCGGTGAGGCTTGCGAAGACGCCTTTGACGCCCGGCAGGCCCTGCACCGCGGTCTCGGCCGCCTGGCGCACCCGCTCCATGGCCGCGGCTTCCTGGGGCGCGATGGCGATGGAGAACATCACGCGGCCGGCCTGATCGACCACGACCTCGGAGAGGCGGCCCGACGCCGCGAGATTGGTGCCGCCGGCATCCACCGCCACCGTCGAGAGGGCCTGCAGAACGTGCTCACGGGTGATCGCCACCGAAAACTCCTCAGGTCAGGATGTTGGCGCGTGGATTAAGCGCGTTGGGGAGCGAAGTCACCTGCCGGCTCGTTTTTACAGGCGAAACAGGGATTTGGCGGCCGCTCCGGCTGCGAAACCAAACCTTGTCCTTGCCGTTGTGCTCCCGAAGCCCCGGCGGGCTCGATCGCGCCGCAGGCCGGCCCGCGCCGCCCCCATCCGACAAGGCCGCTTTAGCCAAGGAGACCTCCATGAGCCACGATCACGTTCACAACGATCCGAAGGCCCAGAAGCTTTACGCGATGATCAAGGACGTGAAGTTCGCGATGATGACCACCGTCGACACCGACGGCAGCCTGCATTCGCGGCCGATGTACAACCAGGAGGCGGACGAGCACGGCGATCTGTGGTTCTTCACCAAGATCCAGAGCCCGAAGATCACCGAGATCTCCCGCGACAACGAGGTGAACCTCGCCTACGCGAACCTGGACAGCCAGGATTATGTGTCGGTTTCGGGCAAGGCCGAGATCGTGCGCGACCGCGCCAAGATCCAGGAGAAGTGGTCGGAGGGCATGCGCACCTGGTTCCCGGACGGGCAGGACGATCCGACGATCGCGCTCATCCGCGTCCATCCCGTGAAGGGCGAGTACTGGGACAGCCCGAGCTCAACGCTCGTCCACCTCTACGGCTACGTGAAGGCCGTCGTGACGGGCGAATCCCCGAAGCCGGGTGACCAGGCCAAGGTAAACCTGCGGGGTTGATAGCTCTCCCTCTCCCCGCTGGCGGGGAGAGGGCCGGGGTGAGGGGCCGGTCGGTTGAGCACCGCGCCTCCACCCACCCTCACGTCATCCAACCACATAGCGCACTGCGGCTCGTCTTGCGGTCGCGCCTTTCCGTCCAGCCCCTCACCCTAACCCTCTCCCCGCAGGCGGGGAGAGGGGACACCCCCTAGATGACGCGCCGCGTCCCCTCGGGTAAGGTCGCCGCCCCTTCACGCGGAGAGAGCGGCGATGGTCGACATCGCGACCCGGGTCCATAACCACAACTGGAAGATCGACCCGATCGTGCGGTCCGTGCTCGACACGGACTTCTACAAGCTCCTGATGGCGCAGACGATCTTTCGCCGCCATCGGGACGTGGCCGTGACCTTCGGGATCAAGAACCGCACCACGCGGGTGCGCCTGGCCGACATCATCGACCCCGGCGAACTGCGCGAGCAGCTCGATCACGTGCGCTCGCTCAGGCTCACGCGGGGCGAGTCCACCTGGCTGCGCGGCAACACCTTCTACGGCAAGCGCCAGATGTTCTCGCCCGAGTTCATGGACTGGCTCGAAACTTTCCGCTTCCCGGAATACGCGCTGGAAAAGCAGGACGGGCAATACGTCCTCACCTTCCACGGGCCCTGGATCGAAACCACCATGTGGGAGATCCCGGCGCTCGCGATCCTGAACGAGCTGCGCTCGCGGGGCGTGCTGCAGGATATGGGCAAGTTCGAGCTGCAGGTGCTCTACGCGCGCGCCATGACGCGGGTGTGGGAGAAGATCGAGCGTCTGCGCCGCTTGCCGGACCTCTCCATCGCGGATTTCGGCACCCGGCGCCGCCACAGCTTCATGTGGCAGGATTGGTGTGTGCAGGCCATGATGGAGGGCATGGGGGCGTCGTTCCTCGGCACGTCCAACTGCCTCATCGCCATGCGCCGCGAGGTCGAGGCGGTGGGCACCAACGCCCACGAACTCCCCATGGTCTATTCCGCGCTCGCCGACAGCGACGAGGAGCTCGCGGGGGCGCCCTACCAGGTGCTGGCCGACTGGCAGGAGGACTACGAGGGCAATCTGCGCGTCATCCTTCCCGACACCTACGGGACCACGAACTTCCTCAAGAATGCGCCCGATTGGGTGTCGTCCTGGACCGGCATCCGCATCGATTCCAAGGACCCGATCGAAGGCGGCGAGGAGGCGATCGACTGGTGGCTCTCACGCGGGCAGGATCCGCGCCAGAAGCTCGCGATCTTCTCCGACGGCCTCGACGTCGATCTCATTGAGGATATCCACCGCCATTTCCGGGGCCGCATGCGCATCGGCTACGGCTGGGGCACGCTGCTCACCAACGACTTCCGCGGCCTGGAGCCGGGGGGCGGCCTCGATCCGATCTCCATCGTCTGCAAGGTGATCTCGGCCAACGGACGCCCGGCGGTGAAGATCTCCGACAACCCCACGAAAGCAATGGGGCCGAAGGCCGAGGTGGAGCGCTACAAGCGCGTGTTCGAGGTGGGCGTGCAGACCGCGCAACCGGTGCTCGTCTGATCGAGCGCCCGACCCGGGGAAGCCTCTCGGTCACGCCGTCCCGCACGAAATTTTCGGGAGGCGGCGAAGTGTCGTGAGGCTGTCATTACGTCCTGTGACCTCAGCGATCCGTCAGCACCGACGCTGACTGCTTCATCGGAGCGCTGTGATGCCTGAGACGCACGACAACGAGATTCGCGGGCTTTCCTTGGACGAGATGGAGGCCGTCGGCGGCGGCTGGCCGAAGTGGCTCGAGCGCATGTTCGGCGGCGGCAGCACGAAGACGCCGGGCCAGATGACCGCCGACACCAAGAAGGATTGGCCTCCCGGCAGCCACTGGACCGATCACAACTAAGCAACGGTCCGGAGAGCCGGCTGCGCTCATCCGCAGCCGGCACCGGGCTCCCGCTGCCGCGGTGCTTTATGGGCTCATCCGCCGAAAGCGGCCGGCGTAGATCGTCGCCCACCTTTTACCGGTCACGAAGAAGAGGTCGGCGGCCGCGTGATGCGCGATGCCGTTGAGCACATTGTTGTTGGGGTCTTTCGCGATCTCCGCCCGCTCGCGCTCGCTCATTTGCCCTTGCAGGAAGCTCAAATCGCTGAAGGCGTCGATGCAGCCGGTGGCGAGATCCACCCGGATGATGGTCCAATCGCCCCAGAGATTCGCGTAAACCTTGCCGCCCACGAATTCGAGTTCGTTGATGCCGCGGATCTGCGCGGGCACGGCGGAGCGGACCGGAATGGTGCGCTTCGTCGCGAATGTCTGCGGATCGGCGATGAACAGCGAATTGCTGCCGTCGCTGAAGATGAGATCCGTGCCGTCGTTGGCGAGGCCCCAGCCCTCCCGCTCGTTTCTCATCTCGCGGACGAGGCTGCCCTGCAGGTCGCGCACGAAAACCTTGCGGTCTTGCCAGGTGAGCTGGAAGAGCTGGCCTTTGAGGATCGTGACCCCTTCGCCGAAAACGGCGGTGCCGACATCCGTGAGACGCCGCACGGCGCCGGTGTGCGGATCGATGAGGTTGAGGCGCGTCGAGCCGCCGAGGCTGCCGGTGCCCTCGAACAACACGCCGTTGCGGTATTCGAGCCCCTGCGTGAAACCCGTCTCGCTGCGCTCGATCTTGCGCTGCACCTCGAAGCGCAGAGGTTCGGGCGCCGGGCAGGTGAACTGCGCCAGGGACGGGCCGGCGGAGGCAAGCAGCAGGGCCGCAAAGGGAAACAGGCGGCTCCGAAGCCGGAGCTTTGAGACGATCATGGCCTCTCTCATCGAGGGTGCGGAGTTCGGATCAAGGTAAGCCTCCTGCGCCCAAAGGCGAGCCCGGCAACGGGCCGCATGGCAGCCCCGAATTCTCCCGGCTGGATCGGCCGCCCGCAGGCGCCTAAAGCAGGGCGACCCGATCGCATTGCCGAGCCGCCGCCATGACAGTCTCTTTCAAGGACCATTTCTCCACCCGCTCGGCCGATTACGCGGCCTATCGCCCGACCTATCCGATGGCGCTCGTGGACGCGTTGGCGGAGGCCTGCGTCGGCACCGAGGATGCCCTCGACGTGGGCTGCGGCACGGGGCAGCTCTCGGTTCTCCTCGCCCGCCGGTTCGGCCGAGTGATCGCCACCGATGCGAGCGCGAAGCAGATCGAGGCAGCGGACCCCCGCGACGGCGTGGAATACCGCATCGCGTCTGCGGAAGAGAGCGGATTGCCGGATGCTTCCGTCGATCTCGTGGTGGCCGCCCAAGCCGCGCACTGGTTCGATCTGCCGGCGTTCTATCGGGAAGCGCGGCGCGTCGGCCGTCCGGGCGCCGTGATCGCGCTCGTCACCTACGGCGTGCTGGAGGTGGACGCGGCGATCCGCGA
The DNA here is from genome assembly GCA_035944635.1 of Microvirga sp. Classification (GTDB taxonomy): domain Bacteria; phylum Pseudomonadota; class Alphaproteobacteria; order Rhizobiales; family Beijerinckiaceae; genus Microvirga. Next base: position 132,115 of record DASZAZ010000004.1, on the reverse strand, counting down.
GCCCGTGCGCCACTTCTACTATGACGTCATCACCCCCTATTGGCCGCCGGAACGCCGGCACGTGGAGGAGGGCTACCGCTCCTTCGATTTCCCCTTCCCGCCCGTGGCCCTGCCCGCTCTCGCGATCGAGGTGCAATGGCGCCTTGAAGACCTTCTCGGCTATGCCGACACCTGGTCGGCCGTGCGGGCGCTGGAGAAGGCGGTTGGGCGCGGACCGGTGGAGCGTTTCGCCAAGGACCTCGCGGCCGCTTGGGGCGACCCCGAGCAGCGGCGCCTTGTCCGCTTCCCGCTGTCCGTGCGCGCGGGGCGCCTGAACGTTTAGGCGCGAGCCGCGCGTTCGAGAAAAGGCAGGAGGGCCGCCAGCGTTTCCTCCGGCTTCTCCTCGGCGAGGTAGTGGCCGCAATCGATAGCCTGACCTTCCGCGTTCCCGGCCCAATAGCGCCAGACGGCGAGCACGTCGTAGAGCTTGCCCACAAGACCTTGGGCGCCCCAGAGGGCCAGCACCGGACACGCGATGCGGCGGCCGGCCTCGCGGTCCGCTGCATCGATGGCGCAGTCGAGGGTGGCGCCGGCGCGGTAATCCTCGCACATGGCGTGGATGGTGGCCGGATCGTGGAAGCAGCGGCGGTATTCCGCGAGCGCTTCAGGGGCGAACCTCTCCCGGCCCTGGCGCAGATAGAAGGTGTCCGGATCGGCGCCGATGAGGCGCTCGGGGAGAGGATGGGCCTGGGCCAGAAAGAACCAGTGGAAATAGCCCATGGCGAAGGCCTGGTCCGTGCGCTCGAAATGTTCGAGCGTCGGCAGGATGTCGAGCACGGCAAGCGCCGTGACCCGTTCGGGATGATCGAGCGCGAGGCGATAGGCCACGCGCCCGCCGCGGTCGTGGCCCACCACCGCGAAGCGCTCGTGGCCGAGGCCCCGCATCACCGCGACGCAATCCCGCGCCATGGCCCGCTTGGAATAGGGCTCGTGGTCGTCCGTCGTCGGCGGCTTCGCGCTGTCGCCGTAGCCGCGCAGGTCCGGGCACACCACCGTGTAGTCCTGCGCGAGGCGCGGCGCGATGCGGTGCCACATTGCGTGGGTCTGCGGGTGGCCGTGCAGCAGCAGCAGGGGAGAGCCACTGCCGCCGTGGCGGAGCGCGATTCTCGCTTCGGGAGTGTCGATTGTCGTGCGCGTGAAACCCTCGAACATCAGTCCCTCACCCATCGCTTCGACCTGAGTTCGCGCAAGCCCTCGACCATCAGTCTCTCACCAGTTCCATGCGGTTCACGTCCACCATGCCGAGATCGCTGATCTTCAGGTGCGGGATCACGGGGAGCGGCAGGAACGCCACCTGCAGGAAGGGCTCGGCGAGCGTCACGCCGAGACCCTTGGCGGCTTCCCGCAGGGGGTGGAGCGCGTCGCGCACGGCTTCGTACGATCGATCGCTCATGAGGCCCGCGATGGGCAGGGGGAGCTCGGCCCGCACGGCGCCGTCGGAGACCACCACAAAGCCGCCCTGGATCTCGCGCAGGCGGTTCACCGCGGCCGCCATGTCGGGATCGCTCGCGCCCACCACGCAGATGTTGTGGCTGTCGTGGCCGACCGAGGACGCAATGGCGCCGCGCTGCATCCCAAAACCCTTCACAAAGCCGCGGCCGATGTTGCGGTTGATGCCGTGCCGCGCCACCACCGCGACCTTCACGACATCCCGAGCGAGGTCGATCCCCTGCGCTCCGTCGCGGACGGGGAGGGCGAGGCGCAGGTGCTCGGTGATGATCTTGCCCGGGATCACGCCGATCACATGGGCATCGCCCGCCGACGCCGGGACGCGGAAATCGCTCGCTGCTACGGGGTCGAGCTTGACGCTGTTCAGACCCACCGGCGCGACGCTCCCGCGGGCGGCGAACAAGGCCTCGTCCACGAGCCGCCCGCCGGCGATCACGTCCGAGACCGCGCAGGTTTCGAGATCGTCGAGCAGCACGATGTCGGCGCGCTTGCCCGGGGCGATCATCCCGCGATCCTTGAGCCCGAAGGCCTGGGCCGCCGACAGCGACGCCGCGCGGTAGGCCGCGAGGGGATCGCAGCCGAGGCGAACGAGCTCGCGGATCATGAAGTCGAGGTGGCCCTCTTCCGCGATATCCAGCGGATTGCGGTCGTCGGTGCAGAGCGCCAGGAACGGGGCATGCGCCAGGGTGAGCAGCGGTGCGAGGGCGTGCAGGTCCTTCGAGACCGAGCCCTCGCGGATGAGCACATGCATGCCCTTGCGGATCTTCTCCAGCGCCTCCTCGGCCGTCGTGGTCTCGTGGTCGGTGCGGATGCCGGCCGCGAGATAGCCGTTGAGGTCGAGCCCGCGCACGAGGGGCGCGTGGCCGTCGATATGCCCGCACGCGAAGGCCTCCACCTTGGCGAGGCAGGCCGGGTCGGCGGCGAGGAGGCCTGGGAAATTCATGAACTCGGCGAGGCCGATCACCTTCGCGTGGTCGCGGTAGCGGACGAGGTCGGCGGCCTCGATGCGGGCGCCCGCGGTTTCGAGATGCGTAGCGGGCACGCAGCTCGAGAGCTGCACCCTGAGATCCATGGCGGTGTGGCCGGCGCATTCGAGGAAGTAGTCGAAGGCCGCGGTGCCGATCACGTTCGCCATCTCGTGCGGGTCGCAGATCGCGGTGGTGACCCCGTGGGGCAGGACGCAGCGGTCGAATTCGAGCGGCGTGACCAGGGACGATTCCACATGGAGGTGGGTGTCGATGAACCCCGGCACCGCGATGCGCCCGCGCCCCTCGACCGTGCGGAGGCCGCGATAGGAGCCGTAGGTGCCGACAATAGTGTCCCCGCACAGCGCGATGTCGGTGCGGACCAACTCGCCCGTGACGAGATCGAGGAGGCGCACGTCCCGGACGACGCAATCGGCAGGAGCCGTGCCGCGGCCTTGGGCGATGCGCTTCGTGAGGGCTGCGGCGTCAGGCTCGACGGTCATCGGGGCTCCGGATCAGGCCCGCTGCGCGGGAGGGGCTCGAGGCGACTGTACGGCGGGGCGCGACCGCCGCAAAGCCTGGCCGCAGGAGGGGGAATTAAGTCTGCGTGCCCAAGGGCTTACCTGACGCAGGTTCGATCCGGACCGGTCTTGCACCGGGCCCGGCCCATCCACACATATCCCTTGTTGCGCCGTCACGGTGGAAGGCGCTGGAGGATCCATTGAGAATGCACGCGTCTCGTACCTCTGCTTTCGAAGCCTTGAAGGCGGTAGGCCCGACCCAAGCGGATTCCCTCGCCCGCATTACGGCGCTGACGAAGCTCCTCGACAGCGCCTTCGTGATCCCCGGCACCAACCGTCGCGTCGGCCTCGACGCGGTGATCGGCCTCGTGCCGGGCATCGGCGATGCAATCTCCACGCTTCTTGCGAGCTACATCATCTGGGAGGCGCGCCAGCTCGGCCTGCCGCGCTGGAAGATCGCGCGCATGATGGGCAACGTGGCGATCGATACCGCCATCGGCGCCATCCCCGTGGCCGGCGACGCGTTCGACCTGTTCTTCAAGGCGAACGAGCGGAATCTTCGCATCATCCACGACCATATCGGCAAGAAGCACGGTCCGCGGGAGATCGACGGCACCGCGACGCGGATCGGCGAGCGGTAGCCTCCGTTCCTCTCCCCCGGAGGGAGAGGGACAGCATGGCGTGAGCCATGCAGGGAGAGGGGGCCGTGAGTTCCACCCCGGTCATGACCGTCCTCGGGCTCGACCCGAGGATCATCCCGGCCATCCACGTCTTTGTACCCGTCCCAAGTCATGGATGCCCGGACCAAGTCCGGGCATGACGGCGTGTGTTCCGGAGCAATGAGAGCGACATTCCCCCTCTCCCCGCCAGCGGGGAGAGGAGTTCACCGATGACTCGAGATGAACTGCTTGAAGCGTTCCGATTTCGGGGCGCCGAACACGTCTCCAGGCGCGCCCTCTTCCTCCACCATGCCCTGGTGCAGGAACACCACGCGGCTCGACACGTCGCGGGCGAATCCCATCTCGTGGGTCACGACCAGCATGGTGCGCCCCTCTTCCGCGAGTGAGCGCATCACCCGCAAGACCTCGCCGACCAGTTCCGGATCGAGGGCCGAGGTCGGCTCGTCGAAGAGCATCACGTCGGGCCGCATGGCGAGCGCCCGGGCGATCGCCGCCCGCTGCTGCTGGCCGCCGGAGAGGTGGGCGGGATAGTGGTTGCGCTTGTCCGCGATGCCCACCTTGGCGAGGAGCGCCTCCGCTTCCGCCACGCATTCCGCCTTCGGGCGGCGCTGCACATGCAGGGGCGCCTCGATCACGTTCTCCAGCACGGTCATGTGGGACCAGAGATTGAAGCTCTGGAACACCATGGCGACCCGCGAGCGGATGCGGTCCACCTGCGCGCGGTCGGCGGGCTCCATGCGGCCGCGGCGCTGGCGCAGGCCGATGGCCTCGCCGCCGATGCGGATCTCGCCGGAATCCGGCACCTCCAGCATGTTGATGCAGCGGAGCATCGTGGATTTGCCGGAGCCCGAGGCGCCGAGGATCGAGATCACGTCGCCGGTGCGTGCGGAGAGCGACACGCCCTTCAGCACCTGGAGCGAGCCGAAGCTCTTGCGCAGGTTTTGCACCGAGACGGCGGGGGTTTCCGTTGAAGCCGCAGACGACACGAACGACTCCACTACACGTGCGCCGCCGCGGCGGGCGGGGATTGGATGAGAGGCGCTTGGCGCAGATGCGGCGAGAGCCAGTATTCGAGCGCCGCGATGACCCGCGTCACGAGGAAGTTCAGGATGAGGTAGATGGCGCCCGCCACGATGAAGATCTCGACGGCGCGGAAGGTCTGCGAGATGAGCTTGTGGGCGATGCCGGTGACTTCCATCATGGTCACGATGGAGGCGAGCGAGGTGGCCTTCACCATGAGGATGATCTCGTTGCCGTAGGCCGGCAGGGCCTGGCGCACCGCGATCGGGAACACGATGCGGCGAAAGAGCAGGAAGCCGGACATGCCGCAGGCCCGAGCGGCCTCGACCTGGTTGTAGGGCACCGCCTGCAGGCCCCCACGGATGATCTCGCTCGCATAGGCGGCGGTGTTCAGCGTCAGGGCCAGGAGCGCGCACCAATAGGGCTCGCGGAAGAAGACCCACAGGCCCCAGGCCTGCAGCGTCGGCCGGAACTGCCCGAGGCCGTAATAGATGAGGAAGATCTGCACGAGCAGCGGCGTGCCGCGGAAGACGAACACGTAGGAGCGGGCGAACCAGTCGAGCGGCGGCACGCCGGACATGCGCATCAGCGCCAGCGCCAGCGCGACGACGGCGCCGAGCGCCACCGACGAGGCCGCGAGGTTGAGGGTGAGGGGGAGCCCGGCGAGGAGCGCCGTGAAGGTTTCCCCCATGAAGGCGAAATCCATCAGGCCGCCCCCGTGCTCGGGGTGAGGGCGCGATTGTGCGCCGGGTTGCGACGAGCCATCAGGCGGCCCTCCGCACGCCGCGCAGCGAGTACGTCTCCGCGCGCTGGAACAGGAGGGTCGAAACCCAGGTGATCACGAGGTAGATCGCGGCGGCCGTGAGGAAGAAGTCGAAGGGGCGGCGCGTCGAGCCGGCGGCGATGTTGGATTGGCGCAGGAGCTCCACGAGGCCCGTCACCGAGATGAGCGCGGATTCCTTCAACACCAGCTGCCACACGTTGCCGAGGCCCGGGATCGCGTAGCGCAGCACCTGCGGGGCGATGATGCGGCGGAACATGAGGAAGCGGTGCATGCCCACCGATTTCGCGGCCTCGATCTCGCCCCGGCTCACGGTCTGGAAGGCACCGCGGAACACCTCGGCCTGATAGGCCGCGGACACCACGCCGATGGCGACCGCGCCCGTCGCGAAGGCCGGCAGGCCGATGAAGCCGTCGTAGCCGAAGAGGCTCCCGATCTTGCCCAACACGGCGCTGCCGCCGAAGTAGAACAGGTAGATGACGAGAAGGTCCGGGATGCCGCGCAGCACGGTGGTGTAGCCGTCGGCGAGCGCGCGGACCACGAGGCCGCCCGCGATCTTCCCCCAGGCGATGAGGCTGCCGAAGAGGGCGCCGAGAACGAAGCCGCAGGCCGCCACGGCCAGCGTCATCCCCGCCGCCCGCAGCAGGGAAAACCCCCAGCCATTGGGCCCGAAGCCGACGAGCTCGAAATAACTCAGTTGCTGCACGACGCGGCTCTAACTCCCTCTCCCCGCAAGCGGGGAGAGGGCAGGGGTGAGGGGCTGGTCGGTTGATCTCATGGCGTCCGACAGCTGCAATCCATTGAAGAGTGTTTCCAGCACGCCGTCCATGTTCTCGTAGACCTCGGCGTTGGTGAAGCGAACCACCTTGTAGCCTTCCCGCTCAAGAAAGGCAGTGCGGCGCGCGTCGTAAGCCTTTTCCTCATCGGTGGAATGGGTTGCGCCATCCACTTCGACGATCAGGCGGTGCTCCCGACAGAGGAGATCCACGAAGTAGGGACCGACCGGCTCCTGCCGGACGAACTTGCAGCCGGCAAGCTGGCGGTTGCGGAGCTTCGACCAGAGCCTCCGCTCGGCCTCAGTCTGATACCGGCGGAGCGCTCGCGAGCGGCGAGCTTCAGGGATGCGGATGCCGCGCATGATGGGTTCGGCAATGACCATCGAGCTCTTCCGACCGGCCCCTCACCCCAACCCTCTCCCCGCATGCGGGGAGAGGGAGTAGGACTAGCGGGGACGAAGCGGCTTTAAGCTTGCGGCGTGGCGTCGATCTTGAACCACTTCTCCGACAGCTTCTTGAGCGTGCCGTCGGCGATCACGGCCTTGATGGCCTCGTCGAAGAGGGCCTTGAGCTCCGGGTCGTCCTTACGCATGCCGACCGCCACGCCGCGGCCGAGCACGTCGCCGCGCATGCCGGTGCCGGCGATCACCATGTCCTTGAACTCGGGCTTCTCCTTCGTGGCGGCCAGCGCCCCGTGGCCCGCGAAGATCGCGTCGAGGCGACCGGCCGAGAGGTCGAGGTCGTGCTGCTCGGTGGTCTTGTATTCGCGGATGGTGATCGTGTCCTTGAGGTACTTCTCCAGGAACTGCGAGTTCACCGTGGAGGTCTGCACGCCCACGGTCTTGCCCTTGAGCAGGGGCTTCCAGGCCTCGATCGCCTTCTTGGCGCCCTCGGGGTCCTTCTCGAAGCTGATCGTCGAGCCCGTGCCGGGGAGCTTCGCCAGGGGCGAGTCCTTCATCACGCCCCAGCCGTGGGGGGTGGCGGCATAGGGCGCCGAGAAGTTGATCACCTCGAGCCGCTTATCCGTGATGTTCATGCCCGCCATGATGGCATCGTACTTCTTGGCCTGAAGCGCGGGGATGATGCCGTCCCAATCCTGGGCCACCACCTCGCACTTCACCTTGGCGCGGTTGCAGAGCTCGTTGGCGAGCTCGATCTCGAAGCCGTCCAGCTTGCCGCCGGGACCGGTGAAGTTCCACGGGGCGTAGGCACCTTCCGTGGCGATCTTCACGGTCTCCCACTTCTTGCCCTGGGCGGCAGCGCCCGTGATCGCGAGGCCCGCGCCGATGACGGCCAGCGTGATGGTCTTGATGAACGTCATGCCTGTTCCCCTGTTCGTCGCCGCGCCCGAGCAGCCTTGAGGCGAGGAGGTGAGCCCTCCCGATGGGCTGAGCTAATCCGCAAAGGCGCCGGCTGCGCAAGCCCCGGGGCGGCCGAATTTGCGGCGCCTGCGGCTAAAATGCGAACGGGCGCGGTGGTGCCGCGCCCGTTCATTGAGCATTGCGCCCGAAGATCAGCTCTGAGGGGTCAGATCGCTCTTGAACCACTTCTCCGAGATTTTCTTCAGCGTGCCGTCTGCGATCACGGCCTTGATGGCGTCATCGAACATCGCCTTGAGTTCGGCGTCGTCCTTGCGCATGCCGACGCCGACGCCGCGGCCGAGCACGCCGCCCGTGAAGCCCGGGCCCACGATGGCGTAATCCTTAAACTCCGGCTTCTCGAGGGTGCCGCGCAGGGTCGCGGAATCGGCCAGGATGCCGTCGATGCGGCCGGCGGCCAGATCGAGGTCGTGCGCTTCCGTGGTCTTGTACTCGCGGATTTCGGCCACGCCCTTGAAGTACTTCTCGGCAAAGTTCGCGTGGGTGGTGGAGCCCTGCACGCCGATGGTCTTGCCCTTCAGCAGCGCCTTCATGGCGTCGATGGCCTTCTGGGCGTCCGCCTCCTGGGTGTTGAGGCTGAAGCGCTGGCCCGTGCCCGGCATCTTGGCGAGGTCCGAGGTCTTGGGCACCGCCAGGCCGTTGGGGTCGTTGGCGTAGGAGGCCGAGAAGTTGATCACCTCCAGGCGCTTATCGGTGATCGACATGCCCGCCATGATGGCGTCGTACTTCTTGGCCTGGAGCGACGGGATGATGCCGTCCCAATCCTGGGCCACGATCTCGCACTTCACCTTCATGCGGCTGCACAGCTCGTTGGCGAGGTCGATCTCGAAGCCTTCGAGCTTGCCGCCGGGCGCCGTCATGTTCCAGGGCGCATAGGCACCCTCGGTGGCGATCTTCACGGTCTCCCATTTCTTGCCCTGCGCGGCCGCGCCGCCGGCGGCGAGAGCCGTTCCGAGAAGAGCAAGGCCCAGGGCCTTCAGGATTTTCATGGCAGTTCCCTTATGTCTGGCGCGGCCCTTGGGCAGGCCGCTGATTGCACGCGGCGGCGCCGGGGGCAGCCGCTGCGGGAGCGCTCAGTAACCCGAAAAGGGCCCGAAAGAGCAAGCCCCCGCTCAGGCGCGGCGGGCCGATCCCCTCCATTGGGTGCCCCGATCTTGGGTGCGAGCATGCCCCATTGCGGACACCGGCAGGCTTGATAACGTGGGGTCCTCCTGATGGGGCAACGGTTTAGCAACCATCTCGCCCCCATCTTCCGTGACCTCCAAGGGCCCGATGCCTCCTCGATGACTGACGCGCTGCCGCCTCCGATGCCCGAGGTCGGGCCTTCCAGGGGCCGGACCATGCGGAGCTTTGGGCGCTTTTCCGGCGGCTGGTGGCGCGGGACGACAGCCCGGCGGGCCTGGATGCTCACCGCGGCGCTCGGCGCCATGCTCGTCCTCAACATCGGCGCCAACCTCGCGGTGAACCGCTGGAACCGGCTGTTCTTCGATGCCCTGGAGCAGCGCGACAGCTCGACCCTCGTCCTCGCGGTCGGCGCCTTCGCGGGCCTCGTGGTGTTCGTGGCGGCGGTGGGTGTCGGCATCGTGGTGACCCGCGAAACCCTGCAGGTGCGCTGGCGCGAATGGCTCGTTGGGCGTCTCATCGACGTGTGGACCGCCCGCAAGCGCTTCTACCGCTTAAGCCTCGCCCGGACCGAGCCCGCCAACCCGGAATACCGCATCGCCGACGACAGCCGCATGGCCACGGAGCCGGTGGTGGATTTCGCCATCGGTCTCTTTCACGCGCTCCTGACCGCGCTCGCCTTCATCGGCATCCTCTGGTCGGTGGGGGGCTCGATCACGGTGCCCGTGGGCGGCACCACGATCACGATCCCGGCCTACATGACCGTTGCCGCGCTCGTTTACGGCATCGTGGCTTCGGTGCTCACCGTACGGGTCGGGCGGCCGTTGATGCCGGGCGTGGTGCGCAAGAACGAGGCCGAGGCGAAGCTGCGGTTCGAGTTGACCCGTCTGCGCGAGAACGCCGAAAGCGTCGCCCTCGTTGGCGGCGAGCGCGACGAGCGGACGCTCCTGTCCTCCACCTATTCGGTCCTCGTGGGCCGCTGGCTCCATGTGGTGGGGCTTCATGCCCGCCTCACCTGGATCACCAATGCCAGCGGCGCCATGGTGCCGGTGATCCCGCTTCTGCTCGCCACCCCGAAATACCTGTCAGGCGAACTCTCGCTCGGCGCCGTGACCCAATTGGCCGCGGCCTTCGCCCAGGTGCAGGTCGCCATCGCCTGGCTCGTCGACAACTACAAGGCCGTGGCGCAATGGCAGGCCTCGGCCGAGCGCGTGATGGCGGTCGTGGACGCGGTCGAGGATCTCGAATCCGACCTCCCCGAGGGCCAGAACGGCATCGAACTCGCGGAGCATCCGGACGGCGGCATCGTGCTGGAGGGCCTCACCGTCACGGACCGCGCCGGGCGGGTGCTCATCGACGGAGCGGACATCTCCATCCCGCGCGGCGAGAAGGTGCTGATCACGGGCGAGTCCGGCATCGGCAAGAGCACGCTCACCCGCGCCATTGCGGGGCTGTGGCCCTGGGGCCGGGGCCGCGTGACGCTTCCCGGCGCCGTGGCCTTCGTGCCGCAGCGGCCCTACCTGCCGCTCGGAACGCTGCGCAGCGCGCTGCTCTACCCCGCCACCGATCTCGCGATCCCGGACGCGGCGATCGCCGCCATGCTGGAGCAATGCGGCCTGCCCCAGCTCGCCTCCCGCCTCGACGCGGTGGAGCGCTGGGATCAGATCCTTTCCGCCGGCGAGCGCCAGCGCCTGGCCTTCGTGCGCCTGTTCCTGCAGCGGCCGGGCGTGGTCATCATGGACGAGGCGACCTCGGCCCTCGACGAGGTGAGTCAGGCGCGGCTCATGCTGCTGCTCCGCACGCTTCTGGCCGAAACCACCGTGATCTCCATCGGCCACCGGCCGGGTCTGGAGCCCTTCCACGACCGCAGCTTCGGATTGCTCCGGGGCGAAAACGGCGCGCGGCTCACGGATCTCGGGCCCGCCCAGCCGACGCGGCGCAAGACAGGCTCGAAGACCGGGTCCAAGAGTGCCGGCGGCGCCCGCGCGCTTCGCGCCACATCCTAAAAACCCTTGTGACTTGAGGAAACGCCCATGACCGCGCAGCCGGTGAAGACGCCCGCTACCACTCCTTCCGCGCAGCCCACGCAGCCGGCGCTGCATTTCTGGGATGCCTATTGGGATCTGCGCGTGAAGGAATGCCCCTGCGACGTGCATTTCGTGCAGTGGCTCGACGCCAACCGCATCACGCATTCCACGATCTACCATTTCGGCACCGGCGGGCACCACTTCGTCGGCATCGAATGCGCCAAGCCCGAGCGCCAGAACGCGGTGCTCGGCATCACGGCGGCGCCGCAGGAATACGAGACCTACGTGAAGCTCGCGATCGAGCGCCCGGACGTGCTGCGCCACTACAATGCGGTGTTCGGGGACATCTATCTCCTGAACGAGAAGATGCTGCCCACCTTCGACGTCGTGACCCTGTTCCACCTCTGCGAGTTCCGCGGCGAGAAGAACGACGCCTACGGGGCGCTCACGGATCTGGAGGTCGCGAACCTCCTCACCGACAAGACGCGGCCCGGCGGCCACATCTTGTTCTATCCGGGCTCCTTCGCCTTTGATCGCGCCGATCACAGCGCCAAGGACGTGATCGCGGAATGGGAGAAGGGGCGCGACGTGGAGCGCGTCGGGACGTTCGAGACGCTGCTCGTCTACCGCAAGCGGTCGTAGGGCGCGTCTTTTCGCTTCGGCGGAACGAAGGCCAGTCGGCCGGGCTCCCACGTCTTTCTCCTCTCCCCGCAGGCGAAGCAAGCCCGAAGGGCGGGGGTGAGGGGGGCTCTCAGGATAGAGCTCCACCTTGATACTCCCCCTCTCCCCTTCTTCTCTCCCCGCGGGGGGAGAGAAGAAGGGGAGAGGGTGGGCCTAGACCACCCGAACGCTGATCTCGCCCAGGCCCTCGATGGAGCCCACCATGGTCTGGCCGCGCTGCACCGCGCCGACGCCTTCGGGGGTCCCCGAGAAGATCACGTCGCCGGGCTGCAACTCGAAATACTGCGAGAGATAGGCGACCTGCTCGGCCACGGACCAGATCATGTCGGCGAGGTCGGCCTGCTGCTTCACGGCGCCGTCGACGGCGAGCGCGATGCGGCCCTTGCCCGGATGGCCGATCGCGGCCGCCGGATGCAGAGGGCCGACGGGGCCCGAGAGATCGGCGCCCTTGGCGAGTTCCCAGGGGCGGCGGAGCGCCTTGGCGTCGTCCTGCAGGTCGCGCCGGGTCATGTCGAGGCCGACCGCGTAGCCGAACACATGGTCGAGCGCCTGCTCGACCGGGATGTCGCGCCCGCCCCGGTGGAGCGCCGCCACCATTTCGATCTCGAAATGGTAGTTCTGGGTCCGCGGCGGATAGGGGTGGTCCACGGTCTCGCCGGCGGGCACCACCTGGAGGGCGTCCGCGGGCTTCGAGAAGAAGAAGGGCGGCTCCCGGGTCGGATCGCCGCCCATCTCCCGGGCGTGGGCGGCATAGTTGCGCCCGACGCAATAGACGCGGCGGATCGGGAAGCGGGCGTCGCTCCCGACGATGGGCAGGGACGGGATCGCGGGAGCGGGAATGACGAACTGCATCGGAAGCCTTTTGGGATCGCCCGGCTGCTGTAGCAGAGACGGGCCGCGTCGGAACAGCCCGTCGGGTTCTCGGCCCTCGAACAACCCGACGGCTTCTGCTTTCCTAGAGTAGCGGCTCAGAAGAGCCCGACGGCTCCGGCGATGACGATGTAGCGGAGGCCCTTGGCGATGGCGACGAGGACGATCACGAGGGGGAGCGGCGCCCGCATGACGCCCGCCACGATGGTGAGCGGATCGCCGATGAGGGGCACCCAGGACATCAGGAGGGTCCAGACGCCCCATTTGCGATAGACTTCCGAGTAGCGCTCGAACTTCTCGGGCTTCACGGGAAAGCGCGGGTGATCGCGGTAGGAGGCGAAATAATAGCCGATCGCCCAGTTGAGCACGCTGCCGCACACATTGCCCAGGGTCGCGACGCCCACCGCAACCGCGGTCGAGGCCGTTCCCGCCGTCAGCACGAGGATGAGCGCGGCCTCCGAGGTGCCGGGCAGGATCGTGGCTGCCAGGAAGGCGGAGGCGAACAACCCGATGAGTTCGCCGACGATTCCGATCTCCATCCGCTGCCTTTCCTTGCTGCCTGTCGGGCTCTCGCGAATCGCAGGGCCCTTGCGGTCCGCCTCTGAAGGGGCAAAGACTGAACGGCCACAAGTGGTTTCCGTCGCAATTGGCGGTATCGGTGGCCCTGATCGGCGGCCGGCGCGCTGCGACGCCCTTGGGAAAGGGAGAGAATGACCGTTCACGCCCCACCGCCCGACACCCTCTTGGCCGTGCTCCAGGCCCGGCTCGGCGCGGCCCACGTGCTCACCGCCGAGACCGACCTTGCGGGCCACATCGTCGAGGCGCGCGGGCTCTACCGGGGAACGACTACGGCAGTGGTGCGCCCCGGCAGCACCGAGGAGGTGGCGTTCGTGGTGCAGGAATGCGCCAGCGCCGGCGTGCCGATCGTGCCCCAGGGCGGCAATACGGGGCTCGTCGGCGGCGGCGTGCCCCATGGGGGCGTGGTGCTCTCGCTCGCACGGCTCGACCGGGTGCGGGAGGTCGATGCGGTGAACGCGACGCTCACCGTGGAGGCCGGGTGCATCCTCAAAAATGTGCAGGAGGCGGCCGATCGGGCCGACGCCCTGTTCCCGCTCTCGCTCGCTTCGGAGGGCTCCTGCCGGATCGGCGGCAATCTTGCCACCAATGCGGGCGGCACCGCGGTCCTGCGCTACGGCAATGCCCGCGATCTCGTGCTTGGGCTTGAAGTGGTGCTGGCCGACGGGCGGATCTGGAACGGGCTGAAAGGTCTGCGCAAGGACAACTCCGGCTACGATCTGAAGGATCTCTTCATCGGCTCCGAAGGCACGCTCGGCATCATCACGGCCGCGGTCCTGAAGCTCTTTCCCAAACCGCGCCAGCGGGTCACGGCCTTCGTGGGCCTTGCCTCGCCCCAGGACGCGCTCCTCCTGTTCGAGCGCCTGCGCGCCGGCGCGGGCGAGGCGCTCACGGCCTTCGAGTACCTGCCGCGCTTCGGCCTCGCCATCGTTCTGAAGCACGGCGCCGGCACGGTCTTGCCGCTCGAGGGTGAGCACGAGGCTTATGCCCTCATCGAGTTCACCTCGCCCCAGGCCGACGCCGATCTGCAGGGGCTTCTCGAGACGCTGCTTGGCGCCGCCATCGAGGATGGCCTCGTAGCCGATGCCACCATCGGCGCAAGCGAAGCCCAGAACCGGGCGCTCTGGCATCTGCGCGAGAGCCTCTCGGAGCTGCAGAGGCACGAGGGCGGCTCGATCAAGCACGACGTGGCCGTGCCGGTCTCCCGCGTCGCCGAGTTCATCACCGTGGCGAGCGCGGCCTGCGAGGTCGCCATGCCGGGCGTGCGCGTCCTCGCCTTCGGGCATTTCGGCGACGGCAACATCCACTTCAACCTGTCGCAGCCGGTCGGCATGGATAAGGCGGCGTTCCTCGCCGAATGGGAGCGCTTCAACCGCATCGTCCACGACATCGTGCATGCCATGAACGGCTCGATTTCGGCCGAGCACGGGATCGGGCTGATGAAGCGGGACGAACTCGTCCACTACAAGGACCCGGTGGCGCTCGATCTCATGCGGACACTCAAGATGGCTCTCGATCCGCACAACATCCTCAATCCCGGCAAGGTGGTGGCGGTCGGCGACGCGCTTCCCGTCGCGATGCCCTACGCGGCCGTGCCGGCGGGGATGGTCCGCCCATGAGCAAGACCCTCGATATCCTGGCCCTCGGCGAGCCCCTGATGGAGTTCGCGGAGGTGGAGCGCGGGGGCGAGCGGCTCTACCTGCCGGGCTTCGGCGGCGACGTGTCGAATGCCGTGATCGCCGCCGCGCGCCAGGGCGCACGCACCGGCATCGCCACGTTCCTGGGCGACGACGCCTTCGGGCACGATTTCCTTAAATTGTGGGACCGGGAGGGCGTCGACCGCTCCAACGCGATCGTCCGCGAGGGCCAGCGTACGGGGATCTACTTCATCTCCTACGGGGCCGACGGCCACGTGTTCAGCTACTTCCGCGCCGGCTCCGCCGCGAGCCTCATGGCGCCCGCCGATCTGCCCCTCGACCGGATCGCCGCCGCGCGGGTGCTGCACCTCTCCGGCATCAGCCAAGCGATCTCGGAATCCTGCGCGGATGCCGGCTTCGCGGCCATGCGGCACGCCAAGGCGCATGGCACCCTTGTGAGCTACGACACGAACTTACGCCTGCGCCTGTGGCCGCTCGACCGGGCGAGAGCCGTCATTAACGCGGCGGTGGCGCTATCCGATATCGCGCTGCCGGGCCATGACGATGCGCGCCAGCTCACGGGTCACGAGCGGCCGGAAGACATCTGCGCCTTCTTTCTCGCCTCCGGCTGCCGGGTGGTGGCGCTGACCCTCGGCAAGGCCGGCACCATGGTGGCGACGGCCGAGGAGACGCAGGTGATCCCGGTGCGCCCCGTGGAAGCCGTGGATGCGACCGGTGCCGGCGACACCTTCGATGGGGCGTTCCTCGCGGAATGGCTCGTTCACGGCGATGCCTTCAGGGCCGCAGCCTACGCCAATGCGGCGGCGGCGCTCTCGACGCTGGGCCACGGGGCGGTGGCGCCGATGCCGCAACGCCGGGCCGTCGAAGCCTTCATGCAGGCATGAAAAAGCGGCGGGCCCCAGGGACCCGCCGCTCCTCTTGAGGCGACTGACGCGTTAGCGCGGCAGACGGCGCGCCTTGACGGCGTGATCCTGCAGGTGCGGCAGGGCGGACTGCGCGAAGGCCACCATCTGCGGATCGTCTCCCGACTGGATGTAGGCGGTGAACATGCCGATGGCTTCCTGGTGGGACATCAGCTGCATCTGGCCGTAGAGGCGGTCGAACTGCGGGCCGCTGGCCGAGGCGAGCTGGTTCAGCATCGCAGCCTTGCGGGCATCGAGGGGAACGGCGGTCTGCATCATCATCCCACCCGGCGCACCCGCGACGGAGCCCGTGGTGGCGCCGACGCCCGCGCCGATGGCGGCGCCGACAGGCCCGCCGGCGAGGAAGCCGATGCCGGCGCCAGCCGCCGCACCGGACACGGCACCGGTCGTGAGGCTGCCGTCAGCGGCGTAAACGGCCGTGCCGCCGTTGAGGGCCGCCGTGGTCATGGAGTGATCGCGGACCATGTCGCGGGCATAAGCGAGAACGCGCGGGTTGCGCGAGCGCTCCATGGCGAGACGGCTCGAGGCGATCTCGAACGCATCCGACATCATGGCCATCATGCGGAAGGTCTCGCGGTCCATGCGGACCGCCATGCCCTGACCCATCATGGGCTGACCGGCCATCGGGGCCTGCGCCACGACGGTGGTGCTGCCCATGGGGGCCTGTGCGACCACGGCGCCGCCGTGCATGGTGGAGTGGCTGTGCATCATCTGCTGGGCGGCGACCGGCGTCGCGACCGACGCGAGAAGAGCCGCGAGGGCAAGGTGTTTCTTCATCGGGATCTGCTCCTGTTGGGCGAACGCAGCGTGTCGCGACAAACCAGGACGGCTCTTCGCGCTTCAGCCTGCTGCTGCGCGTCAACGGGAAAATAGCTGGGCGGTTCCAAATCTTGGCAAATGCCGTAGGGGAAGGCAGCCAATGCCTCCAAATCCCTTCGGTTCATCGCCCAGCATCGGTAAAATGCGGCCTAAATACTAGAGCGCTGTGGTGTTCAACGCTCCGCAAGCGTGGCGATTGCAGGCCCGCGGCGCGGGTTTAGGAAGTGGCGTTGGCCTCCCGGCCGCGGTTCAACGACAGCATGCCGCAATCGCCGACGGTGCCGTCCGGCCGCAATCCCCTCAGCTGCGCGGCGAGGAAGAAGCCGCTGGCGTCGCGGCCGACCGTGAAGAGGTGATAGCCCGCCTTGTGGATGAGCGTGCTGCCCCGCGCTGAGGCCGAGGGGGCGCCGATGGCCGGCACCGGGCCGCGCGGGCCCTTCATGAAGTGCACCGAGCCTACATGGTTGTGGCCGTGCAGCACGAGTTCAGCGCCCACCCGGGCGATCATGGCCTCGAAGCGCTTGGCGTCGGTCAGCTCCCGGCCGGCATCCGCTCCGCCCACATGGGGCGGGTGGTGGATCAGGACGATGCGGAAGCAGTTCGGATCGCGCCCGAGCTCCGTGAGCATCGCCTCCGCGTCTCGCGTCTGCCGGGATCCCACGCGGCCCGTGGCCACGAAGGGGAGCGTGGGGATCGCGGAGGAGAGGCCCACGATGGCGATGGCGCCGCGCCGGCGCAGGAAGGGGAAGGCCTGGGGAGCACCGTCGCCGCTGGTCCAGGGGCCGAGTTCCGCGAGCAGGCCTTCGAGCGAGCCTGGCACATAGGCGTCGTGGTTGCCCGGCACGAAGGTCACGTCTTCTGGTGTGCCGAGGCCTTCCATGAACACCCGGGAGGTCACCCATTCGCTCGGGAGCCCGATGTTGCACACGTCTCCGGTGCAGATGATGTGGTCGGGGTCCTGCGCCTTCATGTCGGCGACGAGCGCCGCCAGCAGGTCCATGTCGTGCGCTTCGCGCCGGCCGCCCCGGTGCCAGTTGTAGTAACCCGTGATGCGCTTGCTCAAAAGGTAGCGAAGCTTCGGCCGCGGCAGCGGGCCGACATGCGGATCGGTGAGGTGGGCGATGCGGAACATGCGCGAGAACAAACCGGCGAGCCGCCGGAGAGTTCAGGCTGGCCGCGAAGAGTCAAGCGTGCAGGGCGCTCGATGCCGCCGATCACAACCCACCGAGCCGGTCGAGATCAGGCGCTGCCGATGAAGATGCCGGCGAGCAGCACGAGCACGCCGCCGACCACCACCTGAAAGGCCGCGCGCAGGAAGGGCGTGTCCATGTACTTGGTGCGGATCCAGGAGATCGCCACGAGCTCGACCGCCACCACGATGGCCGCGATCACGGTGGCGATCAGGAAGGCGTTCGGCCAGGAATCGGGGACGAGATAGGGCAGGGTGTGGCCGATGCCGCCGACCGCGGTCATGACCCCGCAGACGATGCCGCGCAGCCAGGGCGAACCGCGGCCCGTAATCTGCCCGTCGTCGGAGAGCGCCTCCGTGAGGCCCATGGAGATGCCGGCGCCGACGGACGCCGCCATGCCGACGAGAAAGGTCTCCCAGTTGTTCTGGGTCGCAAAGGCTGCGGCGAAGAGGGGCGCGAGGGTCGAGACCGAGCCGTCGATGAGGCCCGCCAATCCCGGCTGCACGTATTGCAGCACGAAAAGCCGGCGCTGGGCATTCTCCTCGGCCGCCGCGGCATCGCCCGTGAGATGGGTTTCCGCGAGCTCGCCCGCGCGGCGTTCGTGGCCGCGTTCGATCTCGGCGAGCTTCACGAAGAGTTCGCGCACCGACACGTCCCGGGCCTGTTCGGCGGCGCGGTCGTAGAAGTTCGCGGCCTGCAGCTCCATCAGGGCCGCCTCGCGGCGCATCCGCTCGGGGTTGAGGTTCGGGCTCCACCACACGGCGCGGCGCTTGAGGAAGCCGCGCACGTCCTCGCGCCGGAGCGGCGGTAGGTGCTCGCCGAAGCGCGTGCGATAGACGTCATAAAGGGTGGAGCGATGGCCGCGCTCTTCCTCGGCCATCTCGTCGAACACGGTCGCGGAGGCGGGGAACTCGGTGCGCAGGCGGTCCGCGAAGCTCTGGTAGATCCGCGAGTCCTCCTCTTCGTTGGCGATCGCCAGGGCGAGGACTTCGCGCTCGGTGAGCTCGGACAGGGCCTTCATGCAGCATTTCTCCTTAGAAAGGTTCTAAGGAGCAGGGCGGCACGCGGCAAGGGGCAGCCCGAGAGGGAAGGCCTCCATCGTCATTCCGGTCGCCGGGTGAGCGGCGGGCCGGAACCCAGGAGGTCTCTCCGGATGGGGCTCGCCATCTGGGTTCCGGGCTCATGCTTCGCATGCGCCGGAATGACAACCACGGACGAGCCGGTCCCTCCCGCGAAGGGGAGGGACGAAACCTCAGTACTGGGCGCCGGGGAGCAGGGTCGAGAGCACCGTGCGGTCGCGAAGATCGAGCGCGGGCGTCCAGACGTAGCGGGTGCGGGCGAAGCCGAGGCGGTTGAGGCGGGAGAGGAGGAAGGAGAGGAACACGGGAACACCTATGAAGCTGAACCTTATCTAGGCCCGCTCTCCACGCGGGTCACGTGCCATGTTCCCGGATCAGCTATGTTGATTGTGCATGTCTTTGTTCATCATCCGGTAACCGGATCCCGCTTTCGCTCTGACCTCGGGCGCCGGCTGCCCTACAACGCCCGTGAGCCCATGCCCGACAAACCCGTCAAACCCCTTCGCTTTCGCGCCTTTCAGGCGGCGGTGCGGCCGTTGCTGCACCAGTATTGGCGCTTCTCCCGCGGTCTGACCCTCGGGGTGCGCGGTGCCGTGATCGGGGCGGACGGGCGGGTCTTCCTCGTGCGCCACACCTATACGCCGGGCTGGGGGCTTCCGGGGGGCGGGGTGGAGGCGCGGGAAACCGCCGTGGAGGCGCTGACGCGGGAGCTCAGGGAGGAAACCTCCATTGCGGTCAAGGGTTTGCCGCAGCTCCACGGGGTGTTCTTCAACCGCAAGATCTCCCAGCGCGACCATGTGCTGGTCTATGTGATCCGCGACTTCGAGGTGATCGAGGCGAAGCGGCCGGACCGGGAGATCGCCGAGGCCGGGTTCTTCCCCCTCGATGCGCTGCCGGAGGGCACCACCCCGGCCACGCGGCGGCGTTTGGCCGAAATCGTGAGCGAAAGCAAAGACTTGCCCAATCATTGGTAGGGGCGTTCGAAAGGGGGGACTGGCGTGCAATGCCCCCTCCTGCTATGGCCGAACGCCTGTTCCACCGCAGACGATGCCCCGTTCGACCGCAGCCCATGCGTTCAACGCCGGGTCTTGAGGATCACCCCATGGCCACCCCCCGGGCGATGCGACGACGAGACGGCTGAACCCCGTCCCCCCTCCCGTCGCCTCCACGCCCGGACCCGCCATGACCGAACTCCACCTCGTGATCCGTCCCGAAATGCCCGTCGATGCCGACCCGATCGAGCGCCTGCACGAGCGCGCCTTCGGCCCCGGCCGCTTCGCCCGCACGGCCTACCGCCTGCGCGAGGGCGTGACGCACCCGAAGGACCTCTCGTTCACGGCGCTGGTCGGCACCCTGCTGGTGGGCTCGATTCGCATGGGCCCCATCGTGGCGGGCTCCGTGCCGGCCCTCATGCTCGGGCCCATCACGGTCGATCCCGCCTTCGAGGGGCGGGGCATCGGCGCGGCTCTCATCGGCCGCGCCCTCGATGCCGCCCGCGCCGCGGGCCACACCCTCGTGATCCTGGTGGGCGACGAGCCCTATTACCGCCGCTTCGGCTTCGCGCGCATCCCGCCGCGCCAACTCGACATGCCGGGCCCCGTGAACCCGGAGCGCTTCCTCGCCCTCGAACTCGTCGAAGGGGCGCTGGCCGGGGCGCGCGGCAAGGTGCTGCCGCAGACGGCTTGAGATCGGCCTGTCCCACCCACAAACCTCATCCTGAGGAGGCGCGGAGCGCCGTCTCGAAGGAGGTTTCCAGAACCCTCGCGCGAACGGGAGCCCTCCTTCGAGACGCGGCTGCGCCGCTCCTCAGGATGAGGTCATGGGTGGGATGAGCGAAACGGCTCCCTACCTGCAGGCGATGCGGGCGGTCGGGCAGGCCGCGGTGTAGACCGGGGTGGGGCAGGCCGCACGGGCGTGGCGGCCCTCGCGGCAGGTCACGTGGACGAGGTAGCGCCCCCGGCGGTCGCGCACGCCCTGGAGCACCGAATAGCCCAAACCCTCCTCCGCGAGCCGCGCCGTCACCGGAACCGCGCGGCCGCCGATGCGGGCGTCGAAACGCTCCTCCGTGAGATCGAAGGCGCTCGCGCCCGTCTGCATCAGGCCCACGGTGAGGGCCGCCATCGCCAACCGGATCATCCGTCGTCCTCGCTTGGCGGCTGCGGGGCGAAAGGCCCGACTCAACCGCGTCCGGCGCCCACCCTAGCGCAAGCGCCGCCGAAATTCCCGCCTGCCGGAGGCCGGCGAGGCAAGGCTCCAGGGCCGCCCCGACCCGGCGCAGCGGTGTGCCGCTTCGACACCCGGGGACGTCCCGACCCGGCGCCACGGTGTGCCGCTTCGACACAGGCGCGATAGATGCTTTCAAACAACATAGGTTAAGAGTAGCTTTCGGGGGCTTGCCTCCCTGGCAGCCCTCAGCCCTGAGCGCCGCGGCTCTCCCGACTGACGTCACGTCGTGCTCAGGACTGCAAGGTGCCCGTGTGACCACAGCCAGCAAACCGCCCAAAGTGGTCCTCGTGACCGAGGACGAGACGCTCATCGCCATGCTGGCGAGCGACATCCTCACCGAAGCCGGCTACGAGGTGATCGAGGTCTTCAATGCAGACGAGGCCCTGACGGTCCTCAACCAGCGCGACGATATCGGGGTGCTGTTCACGGACGTGAACATGCCGGGCGCCTTCAATGGGTACGCGCTCGCCCGCATCGTGGATATGCGCTGGCCCGGCATCGGCGTCGTGGTCACCACCGCACGGGACGCGCCGAGCCGGGGCGATCTTCCCCGCAAGGCGAGCTTCCTCGCCAAGCCCTATTCGCCGGCGGGTCTCCTGGCGGTGGTCGAGGCCGCCGGCAATCCGGCGGCTCAGCCCATCCTCGTGCACCGCATCGTGCCGCCCGAGGTCGCGACACCTGCGGATCTCTCCCCTGGGGCGTCTCGCGCAACGCGGGACACCGAACCCTCGCCGCTGCAGGCCCTTCCGGCCGGTCCGCGGCCGGCCTCCGATGGGGGCGTCGGGCCGATCGGGGGCCTCGCGCAACCGCTCGCGGAGGCCGACGAATAGGCCGGCGTACCGTGAGGCGGGCGACGAATAGGTCGGCGTACCGTGAGGCGGGCGCACCGCACCGGCTGATTTGGTCGAGCGAGGGTTAACCCCTGTTACTGCGGCGTCATATAAACCGTGTAGGGTTGATGGGCTCATCCACCGACAGTCTCGGCGCGGTCCGGTACAAGAGTATCCGATAAAAATACCGCAGAACGACCTTGAGACCGTCCCGACCTGGGGGAAGGTCATGCTGCACGTGCTCATCGCCGAGGATGAGGCCGCCATCGGCCTCGCCCTCGAAGACCTCTTCACGGATCACGGCTACCTGGTGGAGGGCCCGTTCCAGCGCTGCGCGAAGGCGATGGCCTGGCTCGAGGATCACACGCCCGATCTCGCCCTGCTCGATCTGCGCCTCGCCGACGGCTCCAGCCTCGAGATCGCGCGCCTCCTGCGGCGGCGGAACGTGCCCGTTCTCTTCCTGTCGGGCGAGATCAGCCGGGTGAGCCTGCCCGCCGATCTGCAGGATACCCCCTGGCTCGACAAGCCCGCGGCCTCCGCGGATCTCATGGCCGCCATCCGGGCGCTTTCGGTCCGGCAGGGGTGGCATGACCCGCGGGTGGACCCCGCCCGTCCGGCGATGGCCGGCCGCGCGGGCTGCGAGCCGCAGGACGCCCGTTCGGCGCATCGCTAGCGGATTGCCTCGGGAAACGCGGCCCGCACGTCGCCGCTCCGGGGGCGGGCAGGGCGAGTGCGGTTCCGTTAGAGATCGGCCCCAACCTCTGTGCTGGAAGTCCACCATCATCGGCCATGGCCTCCCGGCGCCGGTGGCTGAGAGACCGTTGCGCGCCCGCCCCAAGCCGGAGCGCCGCCATGGCCATCTCGCACCTCCCGTCGAACCCGCTCGTCTCCAGGCTCGAGAGCATTCTCGCGCTCACGGGGGAGAAGCATCACGCGCTCCTCGACTGGCCCATGCAGGTGCAGGTTCGCGCTCACGGGCAGGGATCGCCAGGCGCTCCCCGACTGGCCCACACCGTGACGGTGCTCGACGGGCTCGTGCGGGCCGGGAACTTCGAGCGGCCGATCTCGACCGGAAGGATCGGCGCCTCGCGGCCTCGGCGACCCGGACCGCATCTGGGCTCCGCTTCCCGTGGAACAGAGCTGTACCCACGGTGTTTCCGGTCCATGCCGCTGTATTTCTTCGACACGGACGACGGCCGGATGCCCATCACGGACGACGAGGGGCTGGAGCTTGAGGGAGTGCAGGCCGCGCGCCTGCAGGCGCAGAGCGCCCTCGCCGACATCGCCCGCGATGTGGTGCCCGGGGACGGCTTCCACCGGACCATGACGGCCCGCGTGCGCGACGAAACCGGCCGCACGGTGCTGCGGGCGACCCTGGTGCTCACGATCGAAATGGAGCCGGACTGAAGGGCCAACTCGGCTCACGGCCGCTCCCACCCAATCCCTTCATCCCGAGGAGTGGCGCAGCCGTGTCCCGAAGGAGGGCTCCCGTTCACTCGCAGGCTCTGGAGGATCCTTCGAGACCCACCCTCCGGGTGATCCTCAGGAATGAGGGGATAGGGCGGGAGGGGAACCGTTATGTCCCAGCCGGACGCCGCAGCGCCTTCCGTGCGCTCATGCTGGCGCAGGGAGGCCGGGCCGAAGTGCGCTCGTGCCGGTGCAGGGAGGCCGGGTCGAATTCCGCTAATGCTGGTGCAGGTAGGTCGGGTCGAATTCCGCCGTCTCGACGAGCCGGTCCCAGTCCAGGACCGTGAGCACGCCGGCGTCCCATTCCAAGAGATGCTCGCCCCGCAATTCCTGCAGGGTGCGGTTCACGTGCACGGTCGAGAGGCCCAGGGCATCGCCGACCTCGTTTTGCGTGAGCGGCAGGGGCACCACGTTCGCGCGCTCCAGGCCCACGGCCTTGAGGCGCATGAACACCTCGCACAGGAGATGCGCGAGCCGGGTCTTGGCCGAGCGGCGCCCGATCCCGAGCATCCATTCGCGAAAGATCGCGCCGTCGATGAGGGTGTCGCGCCAGAACACATTGGCGAGGCGCGGGTGCTGGTACATCAGTTCGCGCAGGTGGTCGTGCTGGATGAAGGCGAGGGTGCAATCCGTCACCGTGCCGAGCGAATGGTCCATGGTCCGCAGGTGCAGGCTCAGCAGGTCCGGGATGTCGCCGGGCGTGTGGAAGGCGAAGATCTGCCGCTTGCCCTTGTCGGTGAACTTGAAGCGGCAGGCGAAGCCGTCGACCAGGAGGCAGCAATGGGAGGGGCGGTCTCCCTCGCGCACCACATCCTGGTCGGCGCGAACCTCCTGGACGCGCATGGGCAGGGCGAGCAACGCCCCCCGCTCCTCAGGCAGGAGGTCGGTGGTGCTTTCCAGCTTCTGAATGAGCTTATGGGCGGGGGAGAGCGCGGATGACGTCATCGAATTGGGTTGAGGCGGCCCGGCCTCGCTGCGTGAACGGCTGCCGGACCTGAAGGATGGTTCGACTTCTCAGGTGTGTGAAGCCCTGTCGTTATCGTAGATTAATGGCTCTCGCGGCTTCCCAACAGGGCAGACAAAAAAGGTTTGGCCCAGGCGAGCCTCCGCGGCCGGGATTGCTGTCGATTAACCTGTGGACTTGCTGTAGGTTAAGATAGCTGGCGGAGTTGATGCGGCCCTTTGACCCTGCACCCGGCCCGCTTCCGCCAGGCCCGCAGGACCCCGATCGTGCCCCTTGCCGCCCCTGCCGACGCCCACCGGCTCCTTGCCCGGCTCGCGAGCATGGCCCCGCTCACGGCCGACGAACGCCGGGCGCTCCTGGAGCTTCCGATGCAGGTCGCGGAGCTGCGGCCGGACCAGGACGTGGTCCGCGCGGGCGATCGCCCGTCCCGGGCTTTTCTGTTGATCGAGGGCTTGGCGGCGAGCTTCAAGCTCACCTCCGAGGGGCGGCGGCTGAGCATCGCGCTCCACGTGCCGGGCGACGTGCCGGACCTCCAGAGCCTGCACCTGACGAGCCTCGACACCAGCGTCGCCACGATCACGCCCTGCCGGATCGGCTTCATCTACCACGAGGACCTGAACGCCTTGTGCGACCGCTGGTCCGGTCTTCGGGGCGCCCTGTGGCGCGCGACCCTCGTCGATGCCGCGATCGCGCGGGAATGGATGGTCGGCCTCGGGCAGCAGGATGCTTTCGCCCGGCTGGCGCATCTGTTCTGCGAGGTGCTGGTGCGGCTCGAAGCCGTGGGCCTCGCCCGCGATCATGCCTGCGCCTGGCCCGTCACCCAGGTGGAGTTGGGCGACCTGGTCGGGCTCTCCACAGTGCATGTGAACCGTACGATTCGGGATTTACGCGCCGCCGGCCTCATCAGCCTCACGGGCGCGCGGCTCAAGGCCCTCGACTGGCCGCGCCTGCAGGAAGCCGGGGAGTTCGACCCCGCCTATCTCCATCTCGACGCCCCGCGCATCGAAGCCGCGCCCTCGTCTTGAGGAGGAGCGGTGGTCCCACCCACAACCCTCATCCTGAGGAGGCGCGCAGCGCCGCCTCGAAGGACCTTCCAGTTCGCGCGAGGGTTCTGGAACCCTCCTTCGAGACGCGGCTGCGCCGCTCCTCAAAGGCTGGCGCGAAGCTCGCCTGAGCCGAGGCAGGCGGGGTGCAGCCCATCGTTGAACCACTTTGCTCGGGCGCACCCCTCCCCCCTTGTGGGGGAGGGTAGGGAAGGGGGTCCGCGCTCCGCCAGGAGCGCTCGCGCAGCGATCCCTTCGCGGCATCCGCTCTCGTCACCATACCCCCCTCTCCAGCTCTCCCCCACAAGGGGGAGAGGGCATGTGGTGCCTCCTGCACCAAACCTCTCCCTAGAGAGCAAGGGGACTGTCAGGCCAGCCTCTCAGGATGAGGAGGAGGGTTGGAGCGCGATTCTCGCGACGGGGGGCTTGAAGGCGATCACGCCAAAGGCACTTCCTCCCACCGAGGGGAAGGACCCTAGGCCGCGGCGATCTCGCTCTCGCGCACGGCACGCTCGGTCTGGCCGGCGCGGATGCGGTAGGCGGGCTCGCCGGTCTCGTCGGCGGGCATGAGGCGGATCACCTCGTAGGTGCCGCCGGCCGCGGTGCGGCTGTCCGAGAACCCGGCCCGGCGCAGGCGGACCATCTGCTTGATCTTGAACTTGTGACTCATGGCAACTTCGCTCCGAGGGTCGGGGAGCCGTCGGCGCACGCGCCTGAACGCGTGCGACGGACCGCCCGACAAGCGTGTCCGTTCGCGACGGCTTCGTAAAGGCCGAGCGTCGGCGCATAGGCGCCGCCCGGCCCGTCGGGGCGTCAGCGCACGCGCTTGGCGCCGGTGATGACCCCCTCGGGCAGTTCGCCCCGAGCCTGGCGTTCGCGCGCCACGGCGGTCGCCCGGTAATCCTGGTCGGTGCTGCCGTGGTTCTCGATCACGAGATAGGCGGTGCGCCCGTCGTCGTAGCTCACCGCGAACATCACGGAGCGCGAGAACGAGGATTTCCTGAAGGCCTGCATGGGTGTCCTCCGGGTTGGGCCGCTCAACGAAGCGGCGGGAGAAAGAACGGGTCGGGCCGCGGGACGCGGCGGGACAAAAGAAAAAGGGGCCGCCTCCTCAGGAGAGGAGCGGCCCCCAAACGCCTGGTGGATGCCGAAGCATCCGGGCTTTACGCGGTCTGGATGTTGTTGACCGAGACCTTGCCGGAGCGGCGGTCTTCCGCCGTGTCGAAGGTCACCTTCTGGCCCTCGACGAGGCCGCGCATGCCGGCGCGCTCGAGCGCGGTCGCATGGACGAACACGTCCTTGCCGCCGTCGTCGGGCTGGATGAAGCCGAAGCCCTTTTGGTCGTTGTAGAATTTCACGGTACCGGTCGTCATGTCGAAGTCCTAACGTCTATGCTGAGTGCACGTGAGCTGGCCGTGCCGCGCAGGAGCGCAGCCGGAAGGCTCGGCTTGTCGATGTCTGGAGAGAAGTCTGAACGTGCGCCCGGCAAAGCCTGACAGCGGTACGGCCCGATTGTCCGGCCAAGTCTCGATAAAGAAGAGATGGGGCTTGAAGGCCTCAATTACAAGGGCGTGGCCGGAAAAGACCGGGGAGGCGGGCCGCTTTTCCTGAGCCGACCAGGGGTTCAACCCGGCTCTGCGGCCTCTGCCACAGAAGAAAGCCCGGCGGAGCCGGGCTTGTGCTTGTTTTGTCTTTAGACCCGGGGCTGGGCCGGGCGGGGCGCTGCGCCGGGGCCGGCGGCACCGGGGCGTCCACCGCGCTGCGGGCGCTCGGGGCGCTTGGGGGCGGCGATGAGGCCTTCGCGGATCGCCTGCTTGCGCGCTGCCTTGCGGGCGCGGCGCACGGCTTCCGCCTTCTCGCGGGTCTTCTTCTCGGAGGGCTTCTCGTAGGCCTTGCGCTGCTTCATCTCGCGAAACACGCCTTCGCGCTGCATCTTCTTCTTCAGCACACGAAGCGCCTGGTCGACATTGTTGTCGCGCACCAAAACCTGCACAGATTGTCCAATCCTGGTTGACCGCATCCCGGACCGCAGGGGGCGGCCAATCGCACGGCAGGGGGCCGCGCCCTATCGCTGCGGCGCGCCCTTGTAACATGCTTAAACGCCCGCGGGGGATTTTGTTCTGCCCCCGCCGCGCCTGCGGTGACGCAGGGGAAAGGGGAGAGCGCTGACTCGCCCGTCAGCGGCGGGGGTCCGACAGGCCTAAGACTGCCAGCCGACTATCGTGGGCAGGGACAACCAGCCATTGTTCAAGTCTTCATGACCTTAGGGGCAGTTGAGCGATGGCATCCTCGGTGGCGGTGTCCAATACGGTTGAATGGCGCTGGCTCCGCAATGCGCAGTTCGACCTGACCTTCATCGTTGGCGTAGCCTTGGCCGGCATCGCGGCGGGGCTGCTGGTCTCGGGCTATCCGCAACTGTTCTGGTTCGTTCTGCTCTTCGATCTGTGGTTCCTCGGTTACCACCACGTGATCTCGACCTATACGCGCCTGTGCTTCGACAAGAAGAGCTTGAGCGAGTCGCGCTTCCTCATCTTCGGCCTCATGCCTCTGGTGGCCGTGGCGACGGCACTCTGCGCCTGGCTGGTGGGCCTGTGGGCGGTCGTGAGCATATATTTCTATTGGCAATGGTTCCACTACACGCGCCAGAGCTGGGGCGTGTCGCGCGCCTACCGGGCGAAGGACCGAGAGGCGCTCTACGAGGATGGCTGGCTCGATCAGGCGATCTTCTATGCGCTGCCCGTTCTCGGGATCGTCTACCGGTCCTATCAAGATCCGGGCACCTTCATCGGTTTCAAGCTACAGGTCGTTCCGGTGCATGCCTGGGTGCTTACCGCCTGCAGCGTGGCCGCCGCCGCCCTGCTGGCCTATTGGGTCGTCCGCCGCATCCAGGCGTGGCGCATGGGGCGCCTGTCCGCGGTCCACACCCTCTACGTCGCCAGCCATTTCGCGATCTTCGCCGTCGGCTACATCCTGATCGAGAACGCCACCTATGGCTGGCTGGCGATCAACATCTGGCACAACGCGCAGTACATTCTCTTCGTCTGGCTATTCAACACCCGGCGCTTCAAGGACGGCGTGAACCCCGATGCGCGGTTCCTGTCCTACATCAGCCAGCCCCAGCGCCTCTGGCTGTACCTGCTCGTCGGCGTGGGGATCACCATCGTGGTCTATGTGGGCCTGCTCGGAATGCTGGATGCCCTGTTCTTCGCGGGGCTGTCGGCCACGCTCGTCCTCTACCAGATCGTCAACTTCCACCACTACATCGTGGATTCGATGATCTGGAAGGTGCGCAAGCCCGCCATCAGCAACACGCTGGGGCTCGGTGCCCGCCCCTAAATGGACCCGGCCGCCCACCCTGCGCATCTGCGGTTCGCCACGGAGAAGCGGCCTGAGTCGGAGATGCAAGCCCCCTTATGGCCACGCCCGGCGGGAGGCCTGGCGGCATCGCTGCGCATGGTCCTGCATGCTCCGTCCGCTGCCTCCCACATCATCGCATTGGCAGCGTCCTTAGGCGCAGCGGCCTTGCTTCTTGCCTACTTCTACAACCGATTCTGGTGGCCAGTTGACGAAGGCGTTTACGCCTACGTTGCGCAACGGATCCTGGCCGGCGATGTCCTCCATCGCGACATCATGGATCTGCACGCCGGCTCCGTGAACTTCTTCCACGCGCTGGTGTTCCGCATGTTCGGGGAGGACCTTGTCGCTCTGCGATACCCTCTCGTTGTCGCGACTCTGCTTCAGAGCCTTATGGCAGGCTTGCTGGTGCGAGATCGGGGGCCGTTGATCGGCGCGACGGCGGTGTTCGCGGTCGCCGGTCTGTCCTTCATTCAGTTCCTCAACCCTTCGGGCAATTGGTATGCTTTGTTCCTCGCTCTGCTCACGTGCTGGTGCTTGCGTGTGGTGGATTGGAAGCGGGGACGCGGCGCCATCTTGATCGGTGCTTGCCTTGGCACCTGCTTTCTTTTCCGCCAGCTCAGCGGCGTTTTCCTGGCAATGGGCGTCCTCACGTTCATGCTCGTGAACACGGATCCCTCAGGTGTGCGCTCGCGAGCAGTGCTCAGCCGGACTCTCTTCGCGATCATGCTGTGCGGATTGGCAGGGTATCTGTGGGTCAAAGGCAGTCCGACGGCGTTCGTGCTATTCGGTGCGGGTCCGGCGGCGCTATTGGCGCTCGCGATGATTCGAACGAGAGCGGACGACCGGCAGGTGCTTTCGCTCACCCTGAAGCTCGCGCTGGGCTTTGTCGCTGCGACCACGCCGCTTCTGGCTTACCATGCCAGCCAGGGCTCGGTGGTGCCATGGTTGAACGACACGCTGTTCACCGCCCTCCGCGTCGATGCGCTTCCATTCATCGGCAACGCCAGCTTCCTCCCATTGATCCTTGAGGCAGGGGCCGGTCTTTGGCGGGTCGATCAACCCGGCATTGTCCTTAACGCCGTGTTCTGGCTCGGGCTGATGCTGGCTGCGCCGCTGCTCGGGTTCCTCGTCGTCGCTCAGTTCGTCGACGACGCGAAGGTGTTCGAGGATCGCCCGCTGCCCATTGTGGCGTTGTTCTTTGCCCTTGGCGCAAGTTTCTTTCAAATCCCACTGCACATCTTCTTCGTCATCCCGCCCGTCCTCGTCGCCCTGCTTTGGTTCGTGAGCGCGCGATATCCCCTGCGCTCGAGCGCTGTTCTGACGGCTGTTGTCGTGATCGGGATCGTCTTTCAGGCCGGGCAACCGGTCTCTCGAGGGTGGCTTGGAGTCGTTCACGGGACGCGGGTGCCGCTCGATGCCGAGAACGGGCTGCCTCGGGCCGCGCTGGCGATGGAGCGCTCGGATCAGACCGCCTTCACCGAGATCCTGACCGAAATCGCCGTACATGCCCGGCCGGATGAGCCCGTCTTCACCATCCCCATGGAGCCGGAGATCAACTTTCTTTCGGCTCGTCGCTCGCCTGTGCACTACTACAACACGGCCATGGGCCTCCAATCCGACGACGACGTCCACCAGAGCCTGGCGCGTCTGCTCGATGCCGCGCCGCTTTTCGTGGTTCATCGCCGGCAGGACAAGTACCTCACGCCTCGCAGCGCGGTGCTGCTCGATGAGATCAGGAAGCGCTCGCCGCCTGCCAAGACAATCGGGCCATTCGACCTCTACAGGATGCCGGCTGAGGCGCCCTGACCAAGTGGCCTCCGGTCAGCCGCCCTTGCTGTGCGGCTATCAGGTTCAACGTCACCAATGAGCCCGCCAGCGTGACGGCGCTCCCTATGGGACGTGGCCCACACGAAAGCGGCAAGCCGCTTGCCACCGTCTTGTCCGCAAGCACTTCTCTCGTCGGCTTGAGTTATTGAGGCCGCGAGCGCGATGTCCTACGCCTTCCGCCGCCGCCCCTCGATCATCCAGGCCGCGAGCGTTGCGCCGATGAGGAGGGCGAGGCCGAGGAGGCCCAGCGCCAGGGGGAACACCGAGACGCCGCGGACGATGGCGCTTTCGCTGGGGCGGATGCCGATCCAGTCGCCGCCGGCAAACCGCGAGCCCGAGCGCACCGCCTGGATGCGGGGCACGGTGACCTCCGTGCCCGTGTCGCCGGCCACGCGCCGCACCGAGCCCCCGGTGCCCTCCGCGAGGGGGCGGAGCTGGTCCGTGGTCGAAAACACGTCGGCGAGTTCGCGCGGGTTCGGCGGGCCGACGCTCACGAAGGCCACGAGGTCGCCGGAGCGGAGGGTATGGAGGCCGAGTTCGCGGCTTTCCACCCGGGCCGTGAAGAGGCCGGGGTTTTCTTCCGCCAGCGTGAGGGAGCGCTCGGCGCCGCTCGGGGCCGTCATGGTGACGGCGTCGGCGGTGTCGCGCATGGTCTGGCGCTCGACGCGGATGTCGCGGCCCGTGACGCTGGCGCGGAGCGCCTCCTCTTCGAGCGCGGGCTCCTTCATGAGCCAGTGGGCCATGCGGCGGAGCAGATCGAGATGCGGGCCGCCTTCGCGGAAGCCCCGGGCCCAGAGCCAGGCATGGTCGGAGAGCAGCAGCGCCACGCGGCCCTTCTCCTCCCGGCGCAGGACCAGGAGCGGCAGGTCGCCCGCGCCCGACATCAGCGCGGTGCCGGTGGGCACCTGGGCGCCGACGATGCGCAGCCACTCGCCCCAGGCGGGCGGGTTCTGCTCGGAGCCCGGGAGATCCCGGGTCACGGGATGGCGCGCGCCCTGGTTCGTGATGCGGGCCTTGTAGGGCTCCTCCACCACCCGTCCGTCCGGGGCGCCGGGGATGATGGAAGAGAGGCGCGTGCGGGCGAGGCTCGCCACGCCCGCGAATTCCGGGCCCGCGGCCACCATCACGGCGCCGCCCTCGCGGACATAGCGCACGATGTTCTCGAAATAGCTCGAGGGCAGGACGCTCTGGTTGGCGTAGCGGTCGAAGATGATGAGGTCGAATTCCTTGATCTTCTGCTGGAACAGCTCGCGGGTCGGGAAGGCGATGAGCGAGAGCTCGTTGATGGGCGTGCCGTCCTGCTTTTCCGGCGGGCGCAGGATGGTGAAGTGGACGAGGTCCACATTGGCGTCGGCCTTGAGCAGGTTGCGCCAGGTGCGCTCGCCCGCATGGGGCTCGCCGGAGACGAGGAGCACGCGCAGCTTCTCGCGGATGCCCTCGATGGTGACCACCGCCTTGTTGTTGGCCTGCGTGAGCTCGCCTTCCAGCGGCTCGGCTTCGAGCTCCACCACGTTGGAGCCGCCGTGATCGATGCGCACCTGCAGGGAGAAGGGCGCGCCGGTGCGCACGGTGAGGCGCTGGAAGATCTGCCCGTCGCGGCGCACGGTGACGGCGGCGGAACCCGTGCCGCCGCGTTCCAGAATCTGGGCCCGGATGGTCTGGTCCCGGCCGACGATGCCGAAGCGCGGCGCCTCGACCAGCTTGATCTGCCGGTCGCGCTCGTTCGGGCGCCCGGTCACGAGGGCGTGGAGCGGCGCGCGAAAGCCCATGGCGTCCACGGAGGGCGGCAGGTCGTGGACCACGCCGTCCGTGACCATGATGACGCCGGCGAGCCGGTCCGGCGGCACGTCGGCGAGGCCGTTGGAGAGCGCCGTGAACAGGCGCGTGCCGTCGTCGGATTCCCCGTCCTGCGCCTCGATGAAACGCGGCTCCACATCCGTGAGGCTGCCGAAGCGGCGCTCCAGCTCCGCGCGCACCCGGTCGGTCATGGCGGCGCGGTCGCCGAGCGTCTGCGAGGTGGAGCGGTCCATGACCACCGCGACGATGTCCTTCACCTTCTCGCGTTCCTCCTGCACCAGGGAGGGGTTGGCGAGAGCCAGCAGGACGAGGGCGAGCGCGAAGGCACGCACGATCGCGATGGTGCCGCGGGAGAGGAGTGCCAGCACCACGAGGAGCGCCGCCGCGGCGCCGAGCGCCCACAGGGCATAAGCGGGAACGAGGGGCGAGAAGGTCAGCGAGAGCACAGGGTTTCTCCTGCCGGCTCAGCGTGCCGGCCGCGAGTGCTGCGGCACCGGATGGATTCCTCCCTCCCCTTAGGGGAGGGGTAGGGGTGGGGTGTTGCGCGAAGCGCATCCTGCCGCGTTGGGCCTAGAAC
Source organism: Microvirga sp. (assembly GCA_035944635.1). Taxonomy (GTDB): domain Bacteria; phylum Pseudomonadota; class Alphaproteobacteria; order Rhizobiales; family Beijerinckiaceae; genus Microvirga. The sequence goes on along the minus strand of DASZAZ010000004.1, from coordinate 99,472 downwards.
TCGCCCGCGGCGAACACCCCACCCGTCATCCTTCGGATGCCACCCTCCCCTGAGGGGAGCGAGAGGCGCTTCGACTGGAAGGGCAGCGGTCATTGCCCCAGTCGCTCCAGCAGAGCGGGTACGTGCACCTGGTCGGCTTTGTAGTTGCCGGTGAGCGCGTACATCACGATGTTGATCCCGCCCCGGAACGCCATTTCGCGCTGGCGCTGGTCGGGTCCGACCGTGGGGTAGAGCGCCTCGCCCCGGCGCCCGACCGCCCAGGCGGCCGCGAGATCGTTGCCCGTGATGATGATGGGCGACACGCCGTCGCCCGAGCGGGCGGGGCGGCGCTCGTCGCCTTCCGATTCCGGCGGCAGGGCCTCGATCCAGGTTTGGCTCGAGGCGTAGCGGCCGGGGAAGTTGTCGAGGATGTAGAAGGTTTTGGTGAGCACGTGGTCGCGCGGCACGGGCTCGAGCTCCGGGATGTCGAGGCTGGAGAGCATCCGGCGCAGGGTCTGGGTTTCCGGCGTCGGCGCGCCGCCGGGGCGGGTGTTCATCGCGTCGCGGGTGTCGAAGATCACCGTACCGCCGCCCTTCATGAAGGCGTCGATGCGGCGCACGGCGGCCTCGCTCGGCGCCGGGCGGCCCGGCGCGATGGGCCAGTAGATCAGGGGATAAAAGGCCAGTTCGTCCCGCTCCGGATCGATGCCCACCGGCTCGCCGGGTTCCAGCGCCGTGCGGTTGGCGAGCGCCTGGGTCAGCCCCGCGAGGCCGGAGCGGCTCACATTGTCCACATTGGCGTCGCCCGTGACCACGTAAGCCAACCTGGTGACGAGGGCGGCTTGCGCGCTCTCGCGGGTGAGGGGCGGAAGCGGCGGGGCGGCTTGCCCCGTGGCCGGCGGCGCCGGCGGTGCTTGCGCGAAGGCATCGCCCGGCTGGGCGAGCAGGAGGGCGCCGGCGAGCAGCGCCGCGGTGGCGCCCGTGCGGCGCAGGCGGCCGGCATAGTTCGCGAGATGGCCGGAAAGCCAGAGCGATACCAACGTATCGGCGAGGAAGAGCAGGAGCGCGATGGTGAGGAAAGGCGCCCGCAGGTCGAGGGTCCGCGCCCCGGCGATGGGCGCGATCCTCGCGTTCAGGGGCGCGTAGTCGAGGGGCGCGAGGCGGTCGGCGGGCAGGAGGGCGTTCACGGCAAGCGCTCCATCGACAGGGCCGTAGAAGCCCGGGGGGTGCTCGTCCGTGGCGCGCTCGCGATAGGTGCGGGTCACGGCACGGGCGGTCGCAGGCGGCGACACGAAGGTGCCGTAGCCGTCGAGCGTCAGGCGGGGGGCGACGGTCTGGTTCGCCTCCGCCTGACGGGATTCAGCCGTCACGTCCTCGGGCGCGCCGGCCAGCGCCGTGATCCGGCGCAGCATATCGACGAAGAGGCCCGACAACGGCAGGTTCGACCAGGTGGTGTCGGCGGTGACGTGGAAGAGCACGATCAGGCCCTCGCCGCGCTTGTCGGCGGTGACGATGGGCGTGCCGTCCACGAGCGAGGCCCAGGTTTTCTGGGCGAGGTCGCTGTCGGGCTCGGCCAGGATCTGGCGGCGGATGCCGATCTCGGCGGGCACGTCGAGGCCGTAGAACGGGCTCTCGCGGGTGAATGGCGCGAAGGTGCGCGGCGTGTCCCAGGAGAGGGTGCCCCCGAGGCTGCGCCCGCCGCGGCGCAGGCGCACGGGCACGAGTTCGTCGTTGCCGGCGGCAAGGCGCGACCCGGCAAAGCGCAGGAGAAGCCCGCCGCGTTCCACGAATTCGGTGACGCGGGCGAGCGTCTCACGGTCGAGGCCGCCCACGTCCGCCAGCACCAGCACGGACACCTGCTCGTCGATCAGCTGGCGCACCGCATCCGCGCCGCTGCCGCGGCCTTCGCGGATCTCGGCGAAGGGGCTCAAGGCCCGGGAGATGTAGTAGGTGGGCGCAAGCAGCGGCTGCGCCCGGTCGGCGGTGCCGCCGAAGACCAGGCCGACGCGCCGGCGCTTGCCGCGCTCGTCCAGCAGGGTCACGGCGCCGGCCGAACCCTCGCCGAGGATCTCGATGCGCGCGATGGCGTTGCGCACCTCGATCGGCAGGTCGAAACGGGTGGTGGCCTCCGTGGCATTGCCCTCGAAGGCGAAGCGCGCGTCGGCGAGCGGCAGGTTCTTGAGGTCGAGGGCGCGGACGAGGCCGGCGTCGCGCCCATTGGGCTCGGCACGGACCACGCGCACGATGAGTTCGCCCGCGGTGTTCTCGCTGCCCGCGATGGCGAGCGCGGGGGCACGGTCGGATTTCAGGACGGTGATGCGGCGATCGGAAGCCATGCGCGCCAAACCCTCCGTGAAGGATTGCGCGTCAACGCCGGCGACCCCGTCGCTGATCCATGCGATCTCCGCGTCCGGCGTCGCCTCCAGGAAGCGGCGGATGCCGTCGAGATGGGCGCTGCGGTCCGGCCGGTGCGGCTGGGGCCGGAAGGTGCGCACGCGCTCCAGCACGGTGGCGGGGTTCGAGGGCTGCACGTCGGCGGGGCGGTCGGCCAATCCGATCACCGCGATGGCGCGCCCCTCGCGGCCGGCGGCTTCCACGCGCTCCACGGCCACGGCGAGGCGGTCGCGCCAATCGTGCGCGGCGCTGAAGCCGTTGTCGACGAGGAGCAGCAGCGGCGCGCGCGAGGCATCCGTCGCGGCGGGATTCCACACGGGACCCGAGGCCGCGAGGATGAGGCAGGCGGCGAGCACGAGGCGCAGCACGAGCAGCCACCAGGGCGTGCGGGCGGGCGTCTCGCGCTCCGGCAGCAGGTCCGCGAGGATGCGGAGCGGCGGGAAATCCACGCGCCGGGGCTGGGGCGGCGTGATCTTGAGAAGCCACCAGATCGCGGGCAAGGCCGCCAGCGCCGTGAGCACCAGGGGAGCCGCGAAGGTCAGGGGCAGGCCGAGCATTCGTTTGGCCTTTCAGGCGTCAGGCCTCGCCCATGGGCGAGGGCCGAACACCATAACGCGGGAATGCGGAGCGGAATGCGCTCAAATCATCGTCCCCCGAGACCGGGACCGCGGGCGGTGCCCATCACGTCTCCGCAGCCCGTGGCGAAGGGGCGACATCAGCCGCCCCCGAAACTGGCGCCGCGCGCCGTGCTCACCAGGGTCATGAGGCGAAGCGCCGCCTCGCTCGCCGGGCGGTCGGTGCGGTGGATCGTGAGCGTCCAGCCGCGCCGGCGCACCACGTCCTCGATGGCGTTCCGGTGGCGCTGAATGCGCTCGCGATAGGCCCGGCCCCAGGAGCCGGCATCGCCGACGCGCAATTGCAGGCCAGCTTCGAGGTCGTGCAGCACGGCCTGGCCCTGGAACGGGAAGGTTTCCTCCACGGGGTCGACGATCATGGCAAGATGGCCCCGGGCGCCGCGGGCCGAGATGCCCTCGATCACGGCGGCGATCTCGTCCACGGGCGAGAGGAAGTCGCTGATCAGCACGGCCTCGTCGAGGGTCGGGATCGACGCCCGCGGGGGCATGTCCTCGTCGAGCGACCAGCGGTCGGCCACGATGGCCTCGCCGATCTTCTCCGCGATCTGGCGGGAGGCGCGGGGCGACATGAGGCCGAGCAGCCCCACCCGCTCGCCCGCTTCCACGAAGGCGTTGGAGAGGGCGAGGCCCAGCACCAGGGCACGCTCGATCTTGGAGGCCTGGGCCAGATCCGAGACGAAGCCCATGGAGGCCGAGCGGTCGATCCACAGCCACACGGTGTGGGCGGTCTCCCATTCGCGCTCGCGCACATAGAGGCGGTCGTCGCGGCCGGAACGGCGCCAGTCGATGCGGTGGGCGGACTCGCCCGTCACGAAGGGGCGGAACTGCCAGAAGCTCTCGCCGGTGCCGGCGCGACGCCGGCCGTGGACGCCGTGGGCGAGGGTGGCGGCGACGCGGCGCGCTTCGAGCACGAGCCGCGGCATCCGCTTCGCCAGCACCAGGGCATCGGTGGTCTCCCGTCTTCCGGGGGAGCGTGCCTCCTCGGGGAGGACTCGAACCCGGGTCATCGGGGCGCCTTTAAGCGTTCAGCCGCGCCGTGAGGCGGCCGATGACCTCGGGGATCGTCTCGCCGTCGGCGCGCGCCGAGAAGGTGAGCGCCATGCGATGCTTCAGGATCGGCTCGGCCAGCGCCACCACGTCGGCCACGGAGGGCGCCACGCGGCCCTCGATGAGTGCGCGGGCGCGCACCGCGAGCATGAGGGCCTGCGAGGCGCGGGGGCCCGGACCCCAGAGCAGCTTGTCGGTGATCTCCGACGCGCCTTCGCCCGGGCGGGCCGAGCGCACGAGGTCGAGGATCGCTTCCACCACGCTGTCGCCCACCGGCAGGCGCCGCACGAGGCGCTGGGCCTGGAGGAGCGATTCCGCGTCCATCACTGCGGTGGGCTTCGCGCTCTCCGCGCCCGTGGTTTCGAGCAGGATGCGCCGCTCGGCGTCGCGGCTCGGATAGGACACGTCGATTTCGAGCAGGAAGCGGTCGAGCTGCGCCTCGGGGAGGGGATAGGTGCCCTCCTGCTCGATGGGGTTCTGCGTGGCGAGCACGTGGAAGGGGCGGGGCAGGTCGTGCCGCTCGCCGCCGACCGACACGTGGTATTCCTGCATGGCCTGCAGGAGCGCCGACTGGGTGCGCGGGCTCGCGCGGTTGATCTCGTCGGCCATGAGGAGCTGGGCGAAGATCGGGCCGCGCACGAAGCGGAACGAGCGCCGGCGGTCCGCGCCCTCGTCGAGGATTTCGGAGCCCAGGATATCCGAGGGCATCAGGTCCGGCGTGAACTGCACGCGGCGGCCGTCGAGGCCGAGCACGGTGCCGAGCGTTTCGACGAGCTTCGTCTTCGCAAGACCCGGCACGCCGACGAGAAGGCCGTGGCCGCAGGCCAGGATGGTGATGAGCGTCAGATCGACGACCTGCTCCTGGCCGAAGATGACGGTGTGGATCGCTTCGCGCGCCCGGCCGACGGTCTCGAGAGTGGTTTCGGCGTTGCGGATGATCGCCTCATCGAGGGCAGTGGGCGCTTGGGCGATGCTAGCCGTCATGAGGTTCTCCTCGCTTAAACCCTGGTCTCAATCGCCCCCATGCACAGTCTGCCGCCGGATTGCCGTTACGTGCAAGCGGGTCTATCCGCCGCACAGGGGACGATCTTGCCCGATGCGGCGCCCGCTTCATGGATACCGGCTGCCGCCTTTGCCACAGAGCGCAACACCTGGACGATCCGCCCGGTCTTTCTTAGCTGTGAAGGAACTAGAGGCGCCGAAAACCCTGTCGACGGCGCCGCTTCACTTTTTTGTGCACAGGCCCGATTGCCCGCCCCATGGCCCCTCCCGCCGACGAAACCGCCGCCGAACCCGCCAGCGACGCGCCCCCCGGCGGCGCGCTGGGACGCCTTCTCGCGTCGCTCGGACCCGACGCGCCCCGCCGCGGCCTGCCTCCGGTGGAGCGCTGGAACCCGCCCTATTGCGGCGAGATCAGCATGCGGATCGCCGCGGACGGGTCCTGGCACTACAACGGCTCGCCCATCGCACGGCCGGCGCTGGTGCGGCTCTTCTCGACGGTGCTGCGGCGCGATCCGGAGCGCTTCGTGCTCGTCACGCCGGTGGAGCGCGTCGGCATCGCGGTCGAGGACCTGCCGTTTCTCGCAGTCGAGATGGCGGTGGAGGGCGAAGGCGATGCCCGCCAGATCGCCTTTCGCACCAATGTGGACGACGTCGTCCGCGTCGGGCCCAAGCATCCCCTGCGCTTCGAGCGCGATGCCCATGACGGGGTCAAGCCGGCGGTGCGCGTGCGCGGGGATCTTTGGGCCCGCGTGACCCGCGCGCTCGCCCTCGATCTCGTGGGCTTGGGCGAGGAGCGCGAGGTTGAGGGCCGGGCGCTCTACGGCGTGGCGGCGGACGGCGCGTTCTTCCCCATCGCTCCCGCGGCCGAGATCGAGGGCGCATGATGCTGGCCGATACCGCGACGCCCACCTTTCGCGCGCTGGCGGCCGAGCGCCTGCGCTCCGAACCGCCGGGCTGGCTCGAACTGCCCTCGAATCCGCGGGGCGACCACACCCTCGATCCCGAGCCGGTTCTGCCCTTCGTGGCGGGCGGACCGCCCCGCGCGGCCGCCGTGCTCGTTCCCGTCGTGCTGCACGAGGACGAGCCCGCGATCCTTTTCACGGAGCGTTCCACGGGCCTGCGCGAGCATTCGGGCCAGATCGCCTTTCCGGGCGGCAAGATGGAGACGAACGATCCCTCGCCCCTCGTCACCGCCTTGCGCGAGGCGCACGAAGAGATCGGGCTCGATCCCGGAGCGGTGACGCCGATCGGCTATCTCGACGCCTATCTCTCGACCACCAACTACCTCATCCTGCCGGTGGTGGGCCTCGTGCGGCCGCCGCTCGCGCTCGCGCTCAATCCGGGCGAGGTGGCGAGCGCCTTCGAGGTGCCGGTGCGCTTTCTCATGGACCCCGGGCATCACCAGCTGCATTCCAAGGAGTGGAAGGGCCGGGAACGACGCTACTACGCGATGCCCTACGGCGAGCGCTACATCTGGGGCGTCACGGCGGGCATCGTGCGCAATCTCTACGAACGTCTCTACAGATAAACGACGGCTACTCTTGCAAGCGCCTCTGCGGGCCAGCGAAGGCAACGCCGATGAGCGCCTCCACGGATGAAGGACGATAACAGCGAATGGCGCGTGCAATTGTCAGCGAGGTGCTGCTCTTCCTGCTCCCCTTTGCGGTGTTCGCGATCTATCTCCTGGCGCGCCGGCGCAATCCCCTGGCCTGGGAGGCCTGGAGCGGGCAGGTGAGCTGGCTCGTGATCGCCGGGCTCGCCCTCGCCATCGCTTCGCTGCTCTATGCGGGCATCGCGGGCGAGCGGCAGCAGGGTGCGTTCGTGCCCACGCATCTCGAGAACGGGCGCGTCGTGCCGGGCGAGTTCAAGCGTTGACGGCTTTCCACGATCCGTCCCGCACCTCCGATCGGGAGGGCAGGCATTGACGGCTTTGCACGATCCGGCCCGCACCGTGGATCGGGAGGGCAGGCGTTGACGACCACGCTCGACCGGGAGGCGTTGCACAGCCTGCTGCATCGGCCGGCGATCCGCGCGGTGTTCGAGGCCCTCGACCGCGACGGCGAGGAAACCCGCATCGTCGGCGGCGCCGTGCGCAATGCGCTCCTCGGCCGGCCGGTCACCGAGGTGGATTTCACGACGACCGGCCTGCCGGAGGTGACGACGAAGCGCGCTCGCGCCGCGGGCCTCAAGGCCGTGCCCACGGGAATCGAGCACGGCACCGTCACGGTGATCGCCGAGGGCGAGCCCTTCGAGGTCACGACGCTCCGCGAGGATGTGGAAACCGACGGGCGCCACGCGGTGGTGCGCTTCGGGCGCGATTTCGCGATGGATGCGCGGCGGCGGGATTTCACCATCAACGCGCTCTCGCTCTCGCGGGACGGCCGCCTGCACGATTACACCGGCGGAGAGGCGGATCTCCGCGCGCGCCGCGTGCGCTTCATCGGCGATGCGGCGACCCGCATCCGCGAGGATTACCTGCGAACCTTGCGCTTCTTCCGCTTTCACGGCGAATACGCGGCCGGCCCCATCGACTCCGAGGGCTTCGCGGCCGCGGTGCGGGAACGGGGCGGGCTCGCGCGGCTGTCGCGGGAACGCGTGCGGGCCGAGCTCCTGAAGCTCCTCGTCACCCGCCGCGCCGTCGAGATGATCGCGGCGCTGGCGGACGGTGGCCTCTATGGTCTCCTCGTCGGCGGGGTCGCGGAGCACGGGCGCCTCGCCCGCGTCGCGGCGTTCGAAGAGGGCGACGGCCTCGCCGATCCCGTCCGCCGCCTCGCCGCGCTTGCCGTGATGACCGTCGAGGATGCGGAGCGGCTGCGCGAAGCCCTGCGGCTTTCCAACGACGAGCAGAAGCGGCTTGCGGCCTACGGCACCCTCGTGCCTGCCTTGAAAACCTGGGCGCTCCCCCTCGACACCCTCGCGATCCGCCGCCTCGTGGCCGAGCACGGCACCGAGTCCGTGGCCGATGCCCTCGCCGCCATCCGCGGCGAACCGCGGCCGATCTTGAGGGACGATGCGCTCCCGGCCCTGCAGCGGTTTCGCAGCGGAGAGGAGCCCTTGCCGGCCTTTCCCCTCAGAGGCGGCGACCTCATCGCGGGCGGCCTGCCGCCGGGTCCGAGGGTCGGAACCCTGCTCGAGGAGGCCCGGCGGGCCTGGCTGGCCGAGGGCTGTCCGAGCGACGAGGCGGCCCGGGACCGGCTGCTGGCCCGAACCTTGGACCACGCCCGGGCCTGAATCGACTCGCCTTCCGCGGGGCCGCTCCCTACAATCGGCGCCGCATGCGCCAGCCCCGAACCCCCGCCGACCTCGTCCGCCGCTTCGCCGCCATGCGAGCCCGGGAGCGCGCCGAGGAATTCGCGAAAGGCCGAACCGAGGCGAGTGCGGTCCCGGACGGCTGGACCCGCGAGACCTACCGTCTCCCCCGCGACGAGGCCGTGCGGACCGCCCAGGACTGGTTCGAGCGCTTCCCGAAGGCCTCCTATCGTACCGAGGTCGAGCGCTGGCGGGTGGACGGCGAGGTGGTGGAGTTCACGATCCGGCGGCTGCCCGGCACCGAGTAACGTCGGTCCGGGCGGGCGGAGGACAGCGCCATGGCGGAGAGCACAGCCGAGCCCCCCTTGGCCCTGGCGGCCTATACCGGCTTCGCGGATCGTTACGCCGTCATCGCGCCGACGAAACCCCATAACGGCCTCTACGAACGGCCTGCCTCCCTGGCGCTCTTGGGCGACGTCCAAAGCTTGCGGGTTCTCGATGCAGGCTGCGGTCCCGGCATCGCGAGCGCCATCCTGGCCGAACAGGGCGCCCGCGTGACGGGCCTCGACGTGACGCCGCGCATGATCGAGCTTGCCCGCGAGCGCTGCCGGGGATTGGAGGCGGAGTTCCTGCTCGCCGATCTCGCGCAGCCGCTCGCCCTCCCGGATGCGGGCTTCGACCGGGTGCTGTGCTCGCTCGCCTTCGATTACATCGCGGAGCTGACGCCGGTGCTGGCGGAGTTCCGGCGGGTCACGCGCCCCGGCGGCGCTCTCGTCTTCTCCATGAGCCACCCCATGAGCGACTGGACGAACGAGCGCATCCGCGGGGAGGGCGTCTATTACGAGCGGGCGCGCTTCGGCCTGCACTGGACCGGCTTCGGCGAGCCGGCCCCTTACGTGGAAGCCTATCGCAGGCCTCTCGCCGAGATCCTCAACGCCGTCGTGGAGGCGGGCTGGCGCTTCGAACGCCTCGTGGAGCCGCAGCCCTTGCCGGAGATGCGGGCGGTGTCGGAGCGGATCTACAAAGAGCTCGCCCGCGCGCCAGCGTTCCTCTGCATCCGCGCCTCTCGTTAGCCGCTACGGCCAGCGCACGTTCGTCCGCGATTCCGGCAGGCCGACGCGGTTACGGCCAGCGCACGGAGGGCGGCATGGAGGAGAGGATCGATTCCACGTTGCCGCCGGTCTTCAGCCCGAAGATCGTGCCGCGGTCGTAGAGCAGGTTGAACTCCACGTAGCGCCCGCGCCGCACCTGCTGCTCGTGCCGGTCCTCCGCGGTCCAGGCCTTGGCGACGTTGCGCCGAACGATCTCGGGGTAGACGATGAGGAACGCTTCACCGACGTCGCGGGTGAAGGCGAGGTCCTCGTCCGGGTCGCCGGTCCAGTGGTAGTCGTAGAAGATGCCGCCGATGCCCCGCGGCTCGTTCCGGTGCTTGAGGTGGAAGTACTCGTCGCACCAGGCCTTGTACTTGTCGTAGGGCGCGCCCGGGAAATGCCGGTCGCAGGCCTCGCGCATGGCGCAGTGGAAGAGCACGCTGTCGGGATCGTGCTGGGTCCGGCGCCGGTCGAGCACGGGGGTGAGGTCCGCGCCGCCGCCGAACCAGGGCTTGGTGGTGACCACGAAGCGCGTGTTCATGTGCACGGTGGGCACGTTCGGATTCCAGGGATGGGCAATGAGCGAGATGCCCGAAGCCCAAAAGCGCGGATCTTCCGCGGAGCCCGGGATCTGGCCGCGGAATTCCGGCGCGAATTCCCCATGCACGGTGGAGACGTGTACGCCCACCTTCTCGAACACCCGGCCTCGCATCATCGACATGACGCCGCCCCCGCCGGGCGTGCCGGAATGGTCCTTGCGCTCCCAGGGCTTGCGCTCGAAGCGCCCGGGCTTCACGGCCTCCGGATAGAACGGCCCCGTGGCCTCGTCCTCCAGGGCCTCGAAGGCGGCGCAGATCTGGTCGCGCAGCGTGACGAACCATTGGGGCGCCTCGGTCTGGAGGCGGGCGACGACGGCGGGATCGATGGGGGAAACGCTGGTCATGAGGCGCTCTCTTACCCCCTCTCCCCGTCAACGGGGAGAGGGCTGGGGTGAGGGGCCGGTCGGTGGAGTGGGATGCTGCAAGCGATCTCCCTCTCCCCTTGAGGGAGAGGGTGGCCCTCGCGTCAGCGAGGGTCTGGAGAGGGGGAGCGATGGTGCAGAAGGCACCTGAGCGCTCGATGCTGCAACGACCCCCACCCCCGACCCCTCCCCGCAAGGGGGAGGGGAGATAAGGGGAGATGAGCGGAAACCGCTCGCTCGACCGACCAGCCCCTCACCCTAACCCTCTCCCCGCTCGCGGGGAGAGGGAACGGAGGAGAACTGGCCCGTCTGACGCAGGGCCTCGCCGAGGATCATGGCGGCACTCACCGCCACGTTAAGGGAGCGCAGGCCCGGCTGCATGGGGATGAGCACGCGGGCATCCGCCGCGGCATGGACCTCATCGGGCACGCCGGCGCTCTCGCGGCCCACGAGCACGATGTCGTCGGGGTGGTAGGCGAAATCCGTGTAGGGCAGGGCGCCCCGCGTGGTCGCGAGCACCAGCCGCGCCCCGGCGTCCGCCCGCCATGCCTCGAAGGCACGCCAGGACACGTGCCGGGTTACGCCGGCCCGCTCCAGGTAGTCCATGCCGGAGCGCCGCAGATGGCGGTCTGACACGTCGAACCCCGCCGGTTCCACGATCTCCACCGGCACGCCGAGGCATGCGGCCAAGCGCAGCATGGTGCCGGCGTTCTGCGGAATATCAGGTTGATAGAGGCCGAGGCGGATCACGGATTGGACTGAACGGGAAGGGATGATCGGGCCGGTCTCTAGCGGGACCCATGCCCGCGGTCCATCCGGCGCTCTCGCCTCCGGGCCGCCCCGCCTTATGTGGGAGCGCAACTTCTGGATCGGACCATGCTGCAGCGTTTCTCCGACTGGCTGGAAAGCCGGATCGACGTTTTCGCGCCTTTCGACGAGCGGCGCACCCCGCCCGACAAGCTCGGGCGCTTCATGGCGTTCTATCTGCGCGACGTGCGGGGTTATCTCGGCGTCGTGCTGCTCTCCGCCCTCGTGCTCGCCGCGGTGGAATCCGTGCTGCTGCTCGGCGTCGGCCGGTTCGTCGATCTCCTCGCCCGCACGACGCCCGGCGACTTGTGGGAGCAGCACGGCTCGCTCCTGATCGCGGTCGCGGTGCTGTTCCTCGTCCTCCGCCCCGTCGCCAACATCATCAACGAGGGCGTGATCAACCAGGTGGTGGTGCCCCAGCTCACCAACCGCATCCGCTGGCGCACGCACCTGTATACGCTCGGCCACTCGCTCTCCTACTTCCAGGGCGATTTCGCCGGACGCCTCGCGAACCGCATCACCCAGGTCGGGCCCGCGCTCCGGGACGTGGCGGTCGAGACCCTCGACATCGTGGTGTTCGTCGCGACCTACGCGATCGTGATTCTCGTCGCGTTCTCCACGGTGAGCCTCTGGCTCGCGCTGCCGATGCTGCTGTGGATGATCGGCTACGTGGTGCTCATGCGCTACTTCGTGCCGGAGGCTCAGAAGCGCTCCTTGCGGGTGTCGGAGGAGCGCTCCGCCCTCGTCGGCCGCATCGTCGACAGCTACACCAACATCCTGACCGTGAAGCTGTTTGCCCGCGCCGACATGGAGCGCTCCTCGGTGCGGCGCGCCATGGCGACCCACCTCGTGGCCTATCTCGCCAGCATGCGGGTGTTCACGGTCACCAAGGGCATCCTCGTCCTCCTCAACACGCTGCTCGCGCTGGCGACTGCGGGCCTTTCGCTCTGGCTCTGGTCGCGAGGCCAGATGACCCCGGGCGAGATCGCGGCGGGCCTCGCCCTGGTGCTGCGCATCGGCGACATGTCGGGCTGGTTCATGCAGGTGCTGCGCGGCATCTTCGACAATGTGGGCGTGGTGCAGGAGAGCATGGAAACCGTGTCGCGCCCCCACGCGGTGGTGGACGCGCCCGATGCCAAGCCCCTTGTGGTCGGGGCCGGCGAGGTGCGCTTCGATGGGGTCACGTTCCATTACGGGCGCGGCGAAGGCGTGTTCGAGGGGCTCTCGCTCACCGTGCGGCCGGGCGAGAAGGTGGGGCTCGTCGGCCCCTCGGGCGCCGGCAAGTCCACCCTGGTCAACCTTCTGCTACGCCTTCACGATCTGGAAGGCGGGCGCATCCTCGTGGACGGGCAGGACATCGCCCGCGTCACGCAGGATTCCTTGCGCGAAGCCGTGGCCGTGGTCACGCAGGACACCTCGCTGCTGCACCGCTCCATCCGCGACAACATCGCCTACGGCAATCCGCAAGCCGACGACAGCGCCGTGGAGGAGGCCGCGGAGCTCGCCCATGCCCAGGGCTTCATCCCCCAGCTCGAGGACCACAAGGGACGGCGGGGCTTCGATGCGCGGGTGGGCGAGCGCGGCGTGAAGCTCTCAGGGGGACAAAGGCAGCGCATCGCCATCGCGCGCGTGATCCTGAAGGACGCCCCGATCCTGGTGCTGGACGAGGCCACCTCGGCCCTCGATTCCGAGGTCGAGGCCGCGATCCAGGAATCCCTCACCTCGCTCATGGAGGGCAAGACCGTGATCGCCATCGCGCACCGCCTCTCCACCATCGCGGCCCTCGACCGCCTGATCGTTCTCGACGAGGGCCGCGTCGTGGAGGAGGGCACCCACGCGGAACTCCTGGACCGCGGCGGCCTCTACGCCCGCCTCTGGGCCCGCCAATCCGGCGGCTTCCTGGGCAGCCGCGAGGAGGCCGCGCTGGCCTCCTGAGCGCGGGTGCGGCTCAAGGTCGGCCGCGGCGCTTCTTCGCGTCGCGCCGCAGCACGCCCACGAGCTCCACATGCGGGGAGTGCTTGAACTGGTCCACCGGCACGACGCGCTCCAGGCGGTAGCCGGCGGCGATGAGGATTTCGGCGTCGCGGGCGAAGGTGCCGGGGTCGCAGGAGACGCTGGCGATCACGGGCACCTCGGATAATGCGAGCTGGCGCACCTGCGCTTCGGCGCCGGCGCGGGGCGGGTCGATCACCACCGCGTCGAAGCCCTTCAATTCCGGCGTCAGCAGGGGCCGGCGGAAGAGGTCGCGGGCCTCGGTGGCGATGCGCCTGAGACCCGGCGTTCCGCGCGCCGCACGATCGAGGGCGAAGAGCGAGCCCTTGTCGGTTTCGACCGCATGCACCTCGGCGCGCTCCGCAAGGCGCAACGAGAACGGGCCGCAGCCTGCAAAAAGATCGGCCACGCGCTTGGCGCCGGCGCAGGCGTCGAGCACGAGCCCCGCGAGGGTCTCCTCGCCGAGGCGCGTGGCCTGCAGGAAGGATCCCGGCGGCGGCACCACGGCGGCGCGGCCCATGATCTGGGCCGGGGGCTGCAGTTCCACGATCACGTCGCCATGGAGCGAGAGCCGCGCGAGACCCAACTCCCGCGCGGTCTCGACGAGGCTCAGGCGGTCCTGGTCCTTCAGGGGCCCGTGACCGCGGATGTCCACGTCGAGCCCTGCGGCCGATGCGGTGACCTGGATGTCGAGGGGCTTGCCCGAGCCCTTGAGGCGAGACGCGAGCGCCTTGGCGACCGCGGGCGCGCTCTCCTTCAGGGCCGGCTCCGCGATGGGGCAGAAGGCGATGGGCACGAGATGGTGGCTGCGGGCCGCCATGTAGCCGACCTCGACCTCGCGATTCTGATAGCGCGCATGGAGCGTGATGCGCCGCCGTCCCTCGCCATGGGCGTCGACGAGCGGCGCGACCTCCACCTCGAGCCTGGCCTGGCGCAGGGCGCCCACCACGATGTCGCGCTTCCAGCCCTGATAGAGGCCGTGGCTCATATGCTGGGTCGCGCAGCCGCCGCAGGCGTGAAAGTAGGGGCAGAACGGCGTCTCGCGTTCGGGCGAGGCGGTCTCGACGGCCACGAGATGGGCGCGCGCTCCCTCGCGCGTCACGGCCACGCGCTCGCCGGGCAGGGCGCCGGCGACGAAGACCGGGCCCCGGGGCGTGTCGGCGATGCCGTCGCTCTTGGCGCCGAGGCGGTCGATGACAAGCGTTTCGGTCGAAGCGGATCGATCAGCCACGGCGGGCTCCCAAAAGGTATTCGCGGTTGCCGTCGCCGCCGGCGATGGGGGAGGGGATCACGTCGTCCACCGCGAAGCCGAGGGCCGCCACGAACCCCGCCATCTCGCGGCACACGGTGCGGCGCACGCCCTCGTCGCGCACGATGCCCTTGTGGACATGGGCCCGCCCCGCCTCGAATTGCGGCTTCACCAGAACGGCCAGGGCCGCCCGCTCGGCGAGGAGCGGCACCGCATGGGGCAGCACGAGGCGGAGCGAAATGAAGCTCACATCGGCGACGAGCAGGTCGACCGGATCCGGGATCAGCCCGCGGTCGAGGGCGCGGGCATCCGTGCTCTCGAGGCTCGTCACGCGCGGGTCGCGCAGGATGCGCGGGTGCAGTTGCCCGCGCCCCACATCCACCGCGTAGACCTTCGCGGCGCCGCGCCCAAGAAGCACCTCCGTGAAACCTCCCGTGGAGGCGCCGAGATCGAGGCAGGTGCAGCCCTGTGGGTCGATGCGGAAGGCGTCGAGCGCGGCGGCCAGCTTCACGCCGCCCCGGGACACGTAAGGGTGGGGTTCGCTCGCGACGATCTCGGCGTCCGGCGCGATCATGTCGGAGGGCTTGCGCACGCTCGCGCCGTCGGCGGTCACGAGGCCGGCCGCGATCGCCTCCTGGGCCCGGGCGCGGCTCGCGAAGAAGCCGCGCTCCACGAGCAGCAGATCGGCCCTTTGCCGGGGCGCTGGCGAGGCTTTGGACATCAGCCCTTCCTGGTCGGTCGCGGGGCGAAACGCAAGAACGCGCTGTTTCGACGGCTGAAACGCCGGAGGGCCCGCGCCGGTCGCATCGGGCAATCGGCCGAATGGCCATTTTCGCCGCAAAGGGTACTTAGATGAGGCGGCGAGGAGAGACGGGATGCGGATTGTTGCGTTGGTGGCGGCCTTCGCGGGGGCGGCGCTGGCCCAAACGGCCTTGGCGCAGGTGCCGGTGATGGAGGGGGTGGAAACCTATCAGGCCCCGTTGCTGGGGCCGGCCGGAGCGCCCATCGGGCAGATCCTGCTCCGCGGCAGCGCCAACGCCACGGTGGTGCGCATCACGGTCCAGGCCGGCGGCCTGCCGCCCGGCTGGCACGGCGTCCATTTCCATTCGGTGGGCGATTGCTCGGACGCGGGCGTATTCATGAACGCGAAGGGGATCGTCAACAACCTCGTCAAGAAGCATGGCCTGCTGCACCCCGAGGGGCCCGCGGAGGGCGATCTGCCCAACATCCATGTTGCACCGGACGGGTCGGTGAACGCGGAGCTCTCCACGCTCGCCATCCGCATCCTCGGCCAGACGGGCCTCAAGGATGCCGACGGCTCCGCCCTCGTGATCCGCGCGAACGAGGACGACCATTACAGCCAGCCCAACGGCGGGAGCGGCGCGCGCCTCGCCTGCGCGGTGATCCGGTAGGGAGCGATCCCTCCCCGCCCAGGGGAGGGTGGCCTGCGCAGCAGGTCGGGTGGGGTGGAAGCACCCCGCTCCCCAAATTGAGCTCCCATCCGACCAGGCCGCTTCGCGTCCACCCTCCCTTGGGCCAAGGAGGAATGAGCACGCTCACATCCCCGCGACCCGCAGGCCTCCACAGGCCGCGTCCATTCCCGAAGGCATGCGGGCGCCTATATGGGCGGCCTGGTTAACCTAACGGGAGGTGCACGATGCTGCAGATGAATCGCCGCCATTGGCTCGCCGGAGCCACGGCCCTCGTGGCCGGAGCCGCCGCGCCCCGCGCCTTTGCCCAGGCGCCGTCCGGCCCCTTCAAGCTCGATCCGCTGCCCTATGCCCCCGCAAAGAACGAACCCCACATCGATGCGCAGACCATGGAGCTGCACCACGGCCGCCACCATCAGTCCTTCGTGACCAACCTCAACACCCTGGCGTCCCAGAACGGGGAGGTCGGGAAAATGCCGCTCCACGAGATGCTGGCCAAGCTGAACGAGCTGCCGGAGAGCATCCGCACCGCCGTGCGCAACAACGGCGGCGGGCACGCCAACCACACCATGTTCTGGCAGATCATGGGCGGCTCCGGCGGCGAGCCCGGGGGCGAGGTGAAGCAGGCTATCGACCGGGATCTCGGCGGCACCGCCAAGATGCAGGAGGATTTCAACGCCGCGGGCGGGCGCGTCTTCGGCTCGGGCTGGGTGTTCGTCACCGTGGACCAGGCGGGCAAGCTCGCGCTGGTCACCAAGCCGAACCAGGATTCACCCCTCATGGACGGCCAGCGGGTGCTCCTCGGCAACGACGTGTGGGAGCACGCCTATTACCTGAAGTACCAGAACGGCCGGGCGGATTACCTCAAATCCTGGTGGAACGTGGTGAACTGGGACAAGGTCGCCGAGCGCTACGCCGCCGCAAAGGCAGGAACGCTGACGATCTGACCTCTAGCGCTCTCCCCTAGAGGGAGAGGGTGGCCCCTGCGTCAGCAGGGGTCGGGAGAGGGGGACACCCGCGATGTCATTCCGGTCGCCGCGGGAGCGGCGGGCCGGAACCCAGGAGATCTCGCCGGATAGGGCTCGCCATCTGGGTTCCGGGCTCTCGCTCCGCTCGCCCCGGAATGACGCTGCGGAGCGAGCCGCTGCTCGTCCTGCCCTCCCTCCCTTCAGGGGAGGGGTAGGGGTGGGGTGTTGCGCGAAGCGCATCCGGCACCATGCTGGCCAGAACTCGCCTGGCGGCGAACACCCCACCCGTCACGCTCACGCGTGCCACCCTCCCCTGAAGGGAGGGAGATGCGCTCGTCATGCCTGGACTTGGTCCGAGCATCCATGACTTGGGAGGGGTGCAAAGACGTGGATGGCCGGGACACGCCCGGCCATGACGTGCGGAGACGATAGAATGATTGCCCCCTCTCCCTCAGGGGAGAGGGACGAGATTAGGCCCGCGCCTTCTGCGTGGCCGTCTCCTGGCCCAGAGCCTCGAACACCTTTTTGACGATGCCGGCCGCGTCGAGCCCGGCGCCGGCATACATGCGCTCCGGCTTGTCGTGGTCGATATAGGTGTCGGGCAGCACCATGGTGCGGATCTTCAGGCCGCGGTCGAGGGCGCCGCGGTCGGACAGGAGCTGGAGCACGTAAGCCCCGAAACCGCCCATCGAGCCTTCCTCGATGGTGATCAGCACCTCGTGGTCGCAGGCGAGGCGAAGAACCAGCTCCTCGTCGAGCGGCTTGGCGAAGCGCGCATCGGCGACGGTGGTGGACAGGCCGCGCGCCTCGAGGTCTTCCGCGGCCTTCAGGGCTTCGCCCAAGCGGGTGCCCAGCGCCAGGATCGCCACGCGGTCGCCCTCGCGGACGACGCGGCCCTTGCCGATGGGCAGCGGCACGCCGCGCTCCGGCATCTCGACGCCAATGCCCTCGCCGCGCGGGTAACGGAAGGCGATCGGACCCTCGTCGTAGGCCGCGGCGGTGGCCACCATGTGGACGAGCTCGGCCTCGTCGGAGGCCGCCATCACCACCATGTCGGGCAGGCAGCCGAGATAGGCGACGTCGAAGGAGCCGGCGTGCGTGGCGCCGTCGGCACCGACGAGACCGGCGCGATCAAGCGCGAAGCGCACGGGCAGCTTCTGGAGCGCCACGTCGTGCACCACCTGGTCGTAGGCGCGCTGCAGGAAGGTGGAATAGATCGCGCAGAAGGGCTTGTAGCCCTCCGTGGCCATGCCGGCCGCGAAGGTCACCGCATGCTGCTCCGCGATGCCCACATCGAAGGTGCGGCCCGGGAACTCCTTGGAGAACATGTCGATGCCGGTGCCCGACGGCATGGCGGCGGTGATCGCCACAATCTTGTCGTCGGCGCGGGCCTCCTTGATGAGGCTCTCGCCGAACACCTTGGTGTAGGCCGGCGCATTGGCCTTGGGCTTGGCTTGCGCGCCCGTCACCACGTCGAAGGTCACAACGCCGTGGTACTTGTCGGCGGAGGCTTCCGCGGGCGCGTAGCCCTTGCCCTTTTGCGTCACCACATGGACGAGGATCGGCCCCGTCTCCATGTCGCGCACGTTCTTGAGGATCGGCAGCAGGTCGTCGAGGTTGTGGCCGTCGATGGGGCCCACGTAATAGAAGCCGAGCTCCTCGAACATGGTGCCGCCGGTCCAGAAGTTGCGCGCGAATTCCTCGGCGCGGGCGGCCTTCTCGTAGATGAATTTCGGCAGCTTCTTGCCGAGCTGCTTCGCGGTCTCGCGCAGGTTGCGGTAGGTGCCGCCGGAAACGAGACGCGCGAGGTAGGACGACATGGCGCCGACGGGCGGCGCGATCGACATGTCGTTGTCGTTGAGGATCACGATGAGGCGCGAATGCATGGCGCCCGCATTGTTCATGGCCTCGTAGGCCATGCCCGCGGAGATCGCGCCGTCGCCGATGACGGCGATCACGTTGTTCTGCTTACCCGACAGATCCCTGGCCACGGCCATGCCGAGGCCGGCCGAGATCGAGGTCGAGGAATGCGCCGCGCCGAAGGGGTCGTAGGGGCTCTCGGAGCGCTTGGTGAAGCCCGACAGGCCGCCGCCTTGGCGGAGCGTGCGGATGCGGTCGCGGCGCCCGGTGAGGATCTTGTGCGGATAGGCCTGGTGGCCCACGTCCCAGATCACGCGGTCGTCCGGCGTGTTGAACACGTAGTGGAGCGCCACGGTGAGCTCGATCACGCCAAGCCCGGCACCCAGATGCCCGCCCGTCACGGATACGGCGTCGATGGTCTCGGCACGCAGCTCCTCCGCCACCTGCCGGAGCTGGCTTTCGGGAAGCTTGCGGAGATCGTCGGGAATGCGGATCGTGTCGAGGAGGGGGGTCTGCAAAGGCAAGAGATGACCTCTTTGAAGCGCGGCTGGAGCCGCTCCTAAACGGCAACTCATAAAGCCTAAAGCCTTGAGGGTCAAAGCTCAGCGGCCAAGCAGGGGTGTAGAAAGCTATTCGCAGCGCAGTAACGTTAAGCCGTCAGGCCCTGACCCAACGGCCGCTCCTACCGTGCCGGCGGCGGGATGAACGCCATTTGGCCCGCCACGCCGCTCCTAGCGTGCCGGCAGTGGAAGGAACTCCGTTTGGCCTGCCAGGTGCTCCTATCGGGCGGGCAGCGGAATGAACTCGGTTTCCCCCGGGACGCTGTCGAAACGCCCAAGGCTCCAATCGGCCTTGGCCTGATCGATGCGATCCTTGCGGGAGCTCACGAAGTTCCACCAGATGTGGCGCGGCCCGTCCATGGGCGCCCCGCCGAGGAGCATGAAGCGCGCCGCGCTCTCGGCCCGGATCGTGATGCGGTCGCCCGGCTTGAAGATCAGGAGCTGTCCCGGCCCGAACCGGTCGCCGGCGATCTCGATGGTGCCCGCCACGGTATAGATGCCGCGCTCCTCGTAATCGGGGTCGAAGGGGAGCGAGGCACCAGCCTGGAGCTCCGCATCGGCGTAGATCATCGCCATCGGGGTCTCGACCGGCGAGCGGGTGCCAAAGGCCTCGCCCGCGATGAGGCGCAGGCGGATGCCCCGGGCCTCCAGCATGGGAAGCCGGTCCTCGCCATAATGGACGAACGCGGGGTCGCCCTCCTCGTGGCTCGCCGGCAGGGCCACCCAGGCCTGGATCCCGAAGAGCTTCGGGCCGAGGCTGCGCGCCTCGGCCCCCGTGCGCTCGGAATGGACAATGCCCCGGCCCGCGCTCATGAGGTTGAGGGCTCCGGGGCGGATGGTCTCCAGGGTGCCGAGGCTGTCGCGATGCACGATCTCGCCGTCGAAGAGATAGGTCACGGTGGCGAGCCCGATATGCGGATGCGGGCGTACGTCGATCCCGGAGCCGAGGATGAACTCGGCCGGGCCCATCTGATCCCAGAAGATGAAGGGACCGACCATCTGCCGCCGGGCGGAGGGCAGGGAGCGCCGCACCTCGAACCCACCGAGGTCCCGGGCGCGCGGCACGATCACGGTCTCGATGGCGTTGCAGGCAAAGGCATCGCCGGGCTTCGGGTCGTCCACGGGCTGCCAGCTCATCGTTGTGCTCCTAGGATGCGGCGTGTCACGGCCGGTGCTGCCGGGGCTCTGCGAACGCGACGGGCCGGACCAGGCCCGCGTCAGGACGGTGCCGCTCCCGGCCGATCCTCACTGGAACGACGCGACTTTGAAACGGCCACCCTCCTGGTTCACGAGATAGTAGCCGTCGTCGGCGCGAAAGAAACGGTCCCGCCGTGTGGCTACGACGATCGTGCCGTCGCTGCCGATGGTGTAGGGCACGTCCTCCGACGGTCGACCTCGGGGACCCTGGTACGAGTAGCGTCCGTTGGCACCGTAGCCAAGCTGGGAGCTGTCGGCCAGAACGACGATCCGTCCAACGATGAGGCGCCGCAGCTCGGCACCGGACAGGAGAGACCAGCGGAAGAGCGATCCGGTCGAGGAGCCGCTCTCGCGTTGTGCCATGCCGTCCGCCGTGGAGGGGCCGGTCCGGGTGAGGGTGATCGGAACCTCGCCGATCTGGAACGACAGGGTATTGGCCTGCACCCGTGCCTTGTCGCAATGCACCGGGGTGCCCCGCACGAGGCAGGCGATCGACCCTCCCGATACGCGCAGCTCCGCGGGAGCGGTGCTCCAGAAACCCATCCAATACCCGTTCCAGGAGCCGTAACTCTGCGCTGCGGCGGGGCCGAAAACGAGAAGGGCGACGAAGACGATCAAAGAGCGCATGGGCCTGAGGGCATCGCGATAGGGCTGGCCTGGTCGCGAGCCTGCCATCGGCCCACCAGTCCGACAAGGGCGGGTTGGGGCGGGCGGTTCGCGACGAGCCGCAGCGGCGGCCGACGCGGCGCAAGCCCGCGGCGTCAGAACGTCCAGCGCTGCGCCTTGGCGACGAGGAAGTCGCGGAAGGCCTGGACGCGGGCAACGGAGCGCATTTCCTCGGCATAGACGAGATAGCTGTCCAGCGACGGCATCTCCACGTCGCGCAGGATCTGCGTGAGGAGGGTGTCGCCGTCTACCGTGTAGTCCGGCAGCACGCCGATGCCGGCGCCGGTTTCGACGGCGAGCTTCAGGGCCGTGATGTTGTTGACGATGTAGTGGTACTGGCGCGGCTCCTTGCCCTCCCGGCCGGCGGTCGCGAGGTAGTGCATGGCCATGAGGTAGGAGGGCTGGTCGCCGCCGAACGAGATGATGCGGTGCTCGTCGAGATCCTCCAGGCTCTTCGGCTCGCCGAAGCGCTTGATATAGTCCTTCGAGGCGTAGACGTGGAAATGCACCGTGAAGAGGCGGCGCTGGATCAGGTCCGGCTGCGCCGGGCGGCGCAGGCGAATCGCCACGTCGGCCTCGCGCATGGCGAGATCCAGCTCCTCGTTGGTGAGGATCAGCTGCACCCTCACATCGGGATAGAGGTCGAGGAACTCGCCGATGCGCTGGGCGAGCCAGATCGACCCTAAGCCCACCGTCGCCGTGACCTTCAGATCGCCGGTCGGCCGCTCGCTCGTCTCGACGAGGCGGGCCCGCGTGGTCTCCAGCCGCATGCGCATGTCGCGAGCGGCGCGAAAGAGCAGGTCGCCCTGTTCGGTGAGGATCAGCCCGCGGGCATGGCGGTGGAAGAGCGGCGCTTTCAGCTCGCGTTCCAGCGCCGAGATCTGGCGGCTGACCGCCGACTGGCTCAGGCCCAGGTCGTCGCCGGCGCGCGTAAAACTGCCGGCCTCGGCGACCGTGTAGAATATCCGGATCTTGTCCCAATCCACGGCGGCATTCCCCCGATGCCCCGCGGACTCCGGCGGGCCATCTGACTCGTGTCAGTGTCGCGCCTCCTGGCGCGGCCCCGATGGTCCGCCGGCGGTTCGCGTGCCGCCGTTTCGGACATTGCCAAAAGCGGGGCGTCTGATCCGCCGCCCCGCGGGTTTCGGCCTCGCCGGCACCCTGCCGTCCTGGCCGTTCGAACGAAGACGGCCCTACTCGGCCGCCTCGCGGGTTTCCACGGCGACGGCGAGATACCGCTCCGCTTCGAGAGCCGCCATACACCCCATGCCCGCCGCTGTCACGGCCTGACGGTAGACGTCGTCCGTCACATCTCCGGCAGCGAACACGCCGGCGATGTTGGTGGCGGTGGAGCCCGGGGCCGTCTGGAGGTAGCCGCCGCCCTTCATTTCGAGCTGGCCGGCGAAGAGTTCGGTGGAGGGCTTGTGGCCGATGGCGATGAACACGCCGTCGGTCTTGAGCTCGGACACCTGCCCCGACTTCACGTTCTTGACCCGCAGATGGGTGACGCCGGGCGGGCTGTCCGTGCCGCAGATCTCCTCGATGGCGGAATCCCACAGCACCTCGACGTTCTTCTGCTTGAAGAGCCGGTCCTGGAGGATGCGCTCGGAGCGCAAGCTGTCGCGCCGGTGGATCAGGGTGACCTTGGAGGCGAGGTGCGAGAGGTAGAGCGCCTCCTCGACCGCGGTGTTGCCGCCGCCCACCACCACGACCTCCTTGCCGCGGAAGAAGAAGCCGTCGCAGGTCGCGCAGGCCGAGACCCCGAAGCCCTGGAACTTCGCTTCGGAGGGCAGGCCGAGCCACTTGGCCTGGGCTCCGGTCGCGATGATGAGCGCGTCGCAGGTGAAGGTGTCGCCGGAATCCGCCTCGATCCGGAAGGGACGGCGGGACAGATCGACCTTGGAGACGTGGTCCGAGATCATGCGGGTGCCCACATGCTCGGCCTGGAGCCGCATCTGCTCCATGAGCCAGGGGCCCTGGATCACGTCGGCGAAGCCCGGATAGTTTTCCACATCCGTGGTGATCATGAGCTGACCGCCGGGCTGGAAGCCGGAGATCATCACGGGCTCCAGCAGCGCGCGGGCGGCATAGATCGCCGCCGTGTAGCCCGCCGGCCCCGAGCCGATGATGATGAGCTTGGCGTGGGTGTGGGCCATCTGGCTACTCCGCTTGCCCGGATGCGTGTCGCTTGGAAGGCGGGCCTTGCAAGGCGGCGATTGTGAGGGTGTGGGCCATAGGCGACTTTTACTCCACAAGAACCGGCACCTCGGGCAGGCCCAAGGTCCGGCGATGGCGGTCGAGCCCTTCCGCGACCGCCCGGGCAATCATAGGCGTGGCGTCGATGGGGGCATAGCGCTCGCCCTCAAGCCGGCCGTGGAAAACGTGGACAGCGCTCGCCTTTTCCAAAGCCTCGAGGGTTGCGGTTAATTTCATATGGCCCCCGGAGGGCTCGAACACCAGAATGGGTGCGCCCGTGGCCGCGGCTTCGCCCACCATGTTGGCGGAATCCGCGGTCACGACCACGGCATCGGCCAGCGCCAGCAGGGCGACATAGGGGTTCTCCCCCGTCCCGTCCCACAGGAAGCCGCCCTTCTCGGCCAGCCCCTGGAGCGCGCTCAACAGCAGGGGAGGCGTGCGCCGGGAGGCGGTGATCATCAGGCCGGCGCCCGTGCCGGAGAGCGCCTCGAGAGCCCGCGTGAACCGGGCCACGTCCTCGAGGGTGAAGCGATGATGCCGGCTGTCGCCGCCCGTGAGCACCGCGACGCGGGGCCGGGCCAGTGCCGCGAGCCGCGGATCGGGGGCCGCGCGGGCGGCGGCAAGCCGCGCCGCCGAGAGCCGGTGCGGCGGGGTGAGGGTCGCGATCACGTTCGGCCCTCGCAGGGGATCGTGCTCCGGCACCCAGAGGAGGTCCGCGGTCTCCGCTCCCGTGCGGGGGTCTTTCAGGAACACCGTGAAGGTGCGCCCCCCGGACGCCCGCTTCACATGACGCAGATACGGCACCGCCCGCCGGCCCGAGGCCACCAGGAGATCAGGATAGGGCGGGGCGATGGGGCTGTTGCGAGCTGAGGGCCGCTCCCGAGGGTCGATGGGCCCGCGCGGCATGAACCAGGTGAAGGGGGCGCCGGGCGCGACGCGGCGGATGGCGGGCGTGAGGCCAAGCGCCTCCACGATGCTGGCGCATTGGAGCTCGTCGCCAGCCTTGCCGTCGGAGAGAACCCAGGCGCTCAAAGGATGGGAAGCGGGACTGTTCACGGGGCTTTCTTGCTAGGGGCGGGGCTTGAGGGCAAGGCTCCTCCCGCACTTTCCCCGCCTGCGAGCGGCGGAAAGGGAAGGGTGCGCCACCCGCTTCCCGCAATTTCCCGATCATCTCCCTGTGGAGCCCGGCACGAATATTGCGGCCATCCGGCGCAGGTTCCTTGTGGCGGGGCCCGGGAGGGACTACTCAACCGGCACCCAACCCTCCCGACAAGAAGAACAAGGGACCCTCCCGTGCGCGGACGCCTCGATTCCATCGACTGGGCCATTTTGCGAGAATTGCAGGCCGACGGCAGCATCACCAATGTGGAGCTCGCCCGCCGCGTCGGCCTGTCCGCGCCGCCCTGCTTGCGCCGGGTGCGGGCGCTGGAGCAGGCCGGGATCATCAAGTCCTACCGGGCGCTCCTCGACCCCAAGGCGCTCGGCTTCGAGATCGTGTGCTTCGCGATGGTGCAGCTCGCCGCCCAGGGCAAAGCGGAGCTCGCGGCCTTCGAGGATCGCGTGCGGGAGTGGCCGATCGTCCGCGAATGCTGGACGCTGTCGGGCGACGTGGACTTCATCCTCAAATGCGTGGCCCCGAACCTCACGGCCTTCCAGGGCTTCGTCTCGGACCTCACCGCGCTGCCGAATGTGCGCAACGTCCGCACCGCGCTCACCCTCAACCTCGTGAAGGACGAGCCGCTGGTGCCGATCGAGGAAGCCGAGACGGTCTAGGAGCCGGCTCGCAAAAGCTGCCCTAGATCCGCCGCGGCACCCACTGGGCGTAGGTTTGCGCGAGATAGGTGAGGCGCAGGCGCTCGGAGGTCGGCGTCCAGATGGTGCTGCCCCCGCTCGGCGGGAGGGCAAGAAGCTGCGGAACAACCTGCAGGATTTCGCCCCGGCGGCCGACGACGAGCAATTCGCCGTCGAGATAATCGCTGCCGCGGGTGGACGGAGCACCCGATGTGCCGAGGGTGAACTGCGCCGTCTGCAGCCGGACCACGAGACGCGGGCCCCGCCCGCCGATGCGCTCGGCCAACACGCGCCGAAGCTCCTCCTGCATGACGGCGCGCATGAACTCCGCCTCGGGCCCAGCGCCCCGGCGCAGCAGGGGGGCGATGTCCACCGTCACGGAGGAGAAGACGGCGGGCGCCTGCGCAGACGCCGGCGCCGCCAGGGCGGCACCGAGGCCTGCGAGAAGGCTGCGGCGGGTGAGATGGCTCATGGGATCAGCAATCCTTGCATACCGCCCAAGCTTCGGTCAGGCGAACCGATGCACCCGCATGCGAACACGGGGTTCTCGGGCGAGCCGACGGACCCTCACCCGAAGCGAACGCCCACGACTTCGTAGGACTTGCCCCCGCCGGGAGTCGAAACCTCGACCGTGTCGCCCACCTTCTTGCCCATGAGGGCGCGGGCGATGGGGGAGGTCACGGAAACGCGGCCGGAGCGCACGTCCGCCTCCGGCTCGCCCACGATCTGGTAGGTTTTCTCCTCCTCGGTGTCCTCGTCCACGAGCTTCACCGTGGCACCGAACTTGATGCTGTCGCCGGAGAGCTTGGTGAGGTCGATGATCTCGGCCCGGGCGATGAGGCTCTCGAGCTCCATGATCCGGCCTTCGTTCAGGGACTGGGCCTCCTTGGCGGCGTGGTACTCGGCGTTCTCGGAGAGGTCGCCCAGCGCACGCGCCTCGGAGATCGCCTGGATGATCCGCGGACGCTCCACCTGCTGGCGGTGCTTCAGCTCCTCCTCCAGCGCGGCATAGCCCTTGTTCGTGATCGGTACCTTGTCCATGTCGCTTCACCCGACAGGCGGGGCCTTCCAGCCTTGCGCCTGTTCATAAACTCGAAAGGGCCGGCTCCGGGCCGGCCCGTTTGAAGATCACACGGAAACTTCCTGGAAGCTTCGCGGTTCCCGGCGGCCCGTTTCAGGCGAAATATTCCTGAAGGGGTCGCACCTCCAGATCGCCGCCGATATAGGCCTGAATGCCCTCGGCCGCCGCGATCGCGCCTGCAAGAGTGGTGTAGTAGGGCACCTTATGCAAGAGGGCGGCCCGGCGCAGCGACCGGGAGTCCGAAAGCGCCCCTGCGCCTTCCGTGGTGTTGAAAACGAGGTGGATGTCCCCGTTCTTGATGGCGTCCACCACGTGGGGGCGGCCTTCCAGGACCTTGTTGATGCGCGCCGCCTTGACGCCGTTCTCGGCGAGGTAGCGCTGCGTTCCCGCCGTAGCGACGATCTGGAAGCCGAGCTCGGACAGCATCCGCATGGTGGGCAGGATGCGCTCCTTGTCGGAATCGCGCACGGAGACGAACACGGTGCCCGTCTTCGGCACCTGCGTCGAGGAGCCGAGCTGGCTTTTCGCGAAAGCGACGCCGAAGGAGCGGTCGAGGCCGATGACCTCGCCGGTAGAGCGCATCTCGGGCCCGAGCAGTACGTCCACGCCCGGGAAGCGCGCGAAGGGGAACACCGCCTCCTTGACGCCGATATGCGCCAGTTCCTTCGGGAGGAGGCCGAAGGAGGCGAGGCTTTCACCCGCCATGATCCGCGCCGCGATCTTGGCGATGGGCTCGCCGATGACCTTGGCCACGAAGGGCACCGTGCGCGATGCACGCGGGTTCACCTCGAGCACGTAGATCGTGCCGTCCTTGATCGCGTATTGCACGTTCATGAGGCCGCCGACGTTGAGCGCCAGCGCCAGCGCCGTGGTCTGCCGCTCGAGTTCCGCGATGATCTCGGGCGACAGCGAGCGCGGCGGCAGCGAGCAGGCGGAATCCCCCGAGTGGATGCCGGCCTCCTCGATGTGCTCCATGATGCCGGCGATGAACACGTCCTTGCCGTCGCACAGGCAATCCACGTCCACCTCGATCGCGTCGGACAGATAGCGGTCGAAGAGGAGCGGGTTCTGGCCCAGCACCGTGTTGATCTGCCCCGTCTTGTCGTTCGGGTAGCGGGCCTTCACGTCGGAGGGGATGAGCGAGGGCAGGGTGCCGAGCAGGTATTCCTCGAATTGCTGCTCGTCGCGCACGATCGCCATGGCGCGGCCGCCGAGAACGTAGGAGGGGCGCACCACGAAGGGGAGGCCGAGATCGGCCGCGATGAGGCGGCTCTGCTCGACGGAATAGGCGATGCCGTTCTTGGGCTGGCGCAGCTTCAGCTTGTCGAGGAGACGCTTGAAGCGGTCGCGATCCTCCGCGAGGTCGATGGCCTCTGGCGAGGTGCCGAGGATCGGAACGTCGGCGGCCTCCAAGGCGCGGGCGAGCTTCAACGGCGTCTGGCCGCCGAACTGCACGATGACGCCCAGCAATTCGCCGCGCGTGCGCTCGATGTCGAGAATTTCAAGCACGTCCTCGGCGGTGAGTGGCTCGAAATAGAGCCGGTCGGAGGTGTCGTAATCCGTCGAGACGGTTTCCGGATTGCAGTTGATCATGATGGTTTCGAAGCCTGCGTCCTTCAGCGCGAAGCAGGCGTGGCAGCAGCAATAGTCGAACTCGATGCCTTGGCCGATGCGGTTCGGCCCGCCGCCGAGGATCACGACCTTGCGGGCATCCGAGGGCTGCGACTCGTCCGCGGGCTTGCCCGCGAAGGGCGCCGTGTAGGTGGAGTACATATAGGCCGTGGGCGAGGCGAATTCCGCCGCGCAGGTGTCGATGCGCTTGAACACGGGGCGCACATCGAGCGAGCGGCGAAGCGCCTTCACTTCGGCTTCCGTGGTGTTCGTCAGCACCGCGAGGCGCGCATCCGAGAAGCCCATGGCCTTGAGCTGACGGAAGGCGCCGGGCGTCCGCGGCAGGCCGTGGGCCTTCACCTTGTTCTCGAGATCGACGATGTCCTGCAACTGCTCCAGGAACCAGGGGTCGATGCGGCAGGATTCGTAGACCTCGTCGTGGCTGACGCCGAGGCGTAGCGCCTGGCCGACCTTCAAGAGGCGATCGGGCGTGGGCGTGCCGATCGCGGCCTTGATGGCGTTGCGGTCGTCGCCCTTGCCCAATCCCTCGATCTCGATCTCGTCGAGGCCCATGAGGCCGGTTTCGAGCGAGCGCAGGGCCTTCTGCAAGGATTCCGGGAAGGTGCGGCCGATGGCCATGCATTCGCCCACCGACTTCATCGCGGTCGTGAGCGTGGGCTCGGCGCCGGGGAACTTCTCGAAGGCGAAGCGCGGGATCTTCGTGACCACGTAATCGATGGTGGGCTCGAAGCTTGCCGGCGTCGCACCGCCCGTGATGTCGTTGGCGATCTCGTCCAGCGTGTAGCCCACCGCCAGTTTCGCGGCGACCTTCGCGATCGGGAAGCCCGTGGCCTTGGAGGCGAGGGCAGACGAGCGCGACACGCGCGGGTTCATCTCGATCACGATCATGCGCCCGTTCTCGGGGTTGATCGCGAATTGCACGTTGGAGCCGCCGGTCTCGACGCCGATCTCGCGGAGCACCGCGAGCGATGCGTCGCGCATCACCTGGTATTCCTTGTCGGTGAGCGTCAGCGCCGGGGCCACCGTGATGGAATCGCCCGTGTGCACGCCCATCGGGTCCACGTTCTCGATGGAGCACACGATGATGCAGTTGTCCGCCTTATCGCGGACCACTTCCATCTCGTACTCCTTCCAGCCGAGCACGCTCTCTTCGATGAGAACCTCGTTCGTGGGCGAGGCGTCGAGGCCGCGCTCCACGATGTCGAGGAATTCCTCGCGGTTGTAGGCGATGCCGCCGCCGGTGCCGCCGAGCGTGAAGGACGGGCGGATGATGGCCGGCAGGCCCACTTCCGAGAGCGCAATGAGCGCTTCGCCCAGCGCATGCTCCTGATAGCGCTTGCGCCGCTCGTTCTCGCCGGCGTTCCACTTGAACTCGAAGCCGGCGAGCATGCGCTTCTTGTCGCCGGGATGCACGTCGAGGGCTTCGATGCGCGCGATCTCGGCGTCATAGGCTTCGCGGTCCGCTTTTTTGAGTGCCGAGGCGTTGGCGAGGCGCGATGCCGGCGTGTCGAGGCCGATCTTGGTCATGGCCTCGCGGAAGAGCTGCCGATCCTCGGCCTTGTCGATGGCTTCCGCGTCGGCGCCGATCATTTCGACGCCGTACTTGTCGAGCACGCCCATTTTCTTGAGCGAGAGCGCGGTGTTCAGCGCGGTCTGCCCGCCCATGGTGGGCAGCAGCGCGTCGGGGCGCTCCTTCTCGATGATCTTGGCGACGATCTCGGGGGTGATGGGCTCCACATAGGTGGCATCCGCGAGGTCCGGGTCCGTCATGATCGTCGCCGGATTCGAGTTCACGAGGACGATGCGATAGCCCTCGGCGCGGAGCGCCTTGCAGGCCTGGGTGCCGGAATAGTCGAATTCGGAGGCCTGCCCGATGATGATGGGCCCGGCGCCGATGATAAGGATGGAGGAGATGTCGGTCCGCTTCGGCATGGTTGACCCGCGCGTGGCCAGCCGCAAGGCCGCGGGGACGCGGCACCTTCAAAACGGCTGGCTGTGTCTGGAGATTTCGTGCTGAAGAGGCCTCTTACACGCCTCAGCCGGGCAATGAAAGCCTCAAAGCCGGGCTTTGCCCCTGACCCTGCGCTTGAAAGGCTTGGGGACCGTTCCACGTGTGAGGGGCCTTGAACGGGAGGACGGCATGGCGGCCAAGCGCCCCGAGCCGTGCCACGCGAGAGGCCTTGAGCGGGAGGACGGCATGGCGGCGCAGCAGCGATGGGTGGTGATCACGGGGGCGTCGAGCGGCATCGGGGCGGAACTCGCCCGCGTTTTCGCGGCCCGGGGCTTCGGCCTCGTCCTCACCGCCCGGCGCGAGGAGCGGCTCCAGGCGCTTGCCGGCGAGTTGAAGGGCGCGCATCCAAATCTCGCGGTCGAGGTCGTGTCCCTCGATCTCGAGGACCGGGATGCGCCCGCAGACCTGGTCGAAACCCTCGCGGGGCGGGGCATCACGATCCATACCCTCGTGAACAATGCGGGCTTCGGCCTGCGCGGCACCTTCGCGACCCTGCCCTTCGAGCGGCAGATGGGCATGATCGAGCTGAACGTCACGGCCCTCACCAAGCTCTCACGCCTGGTTCTGCCCGGGATGATCGAGCGCCGCTGGGGCGGCATCCTCAACGTCGCCTCGACGGCTGCCTTCCAGGCCGGGCCCCACATGGCGGTGTATTACGCCACCAAGGCCTTCGTGCTCTCGCTCTCGGAAGCCCTGCACGAGGAGGTCAAACCCCACAACGTGACGGTCACGGCGCTCTGCCCCGGCCCGACCAGCACCGAATTCGGCGCCATCGCCGACATGGAGCACAGCAAGGCCTTCCAGATGGGCACCATGGATGCCGCCACGGTCGCCCGCCAGGGCGTCGACGGCTACGAGGCTGGTAAGGCCGTGGTGGTGACCGGCACCACGAACCAGGTCGGCGCCGTGGCGGCCCAGCTTCTGCCGCGGTGGATCACGCGCAAGATCGCCGGCAAGCTGCAGGCTTGAGGCACCACCGTCATTCCGGGGCAGCCGCAGGCTGAGCCCGGAACCCAGGAGATCTCTCCGGAGAAGTCTCGCCATCTGGGTTCCGCCCCGCCGCTCACGCGGCGACCGGAATGACCGCCTAGACGTCATGTGCGCCAGCGCACATCGAACGCCTCCATCCTGCACGATAGTTAGATATCGAACTATCGTGGTTCGCAGGAGGAAGGTCATGCAGCTCTCGCGTCGTCAGGTGATCCTCGGGGCCGGCGGTACCGCCTTGGCGCTGGTGGGTGGGGCAGGGGTGTTCACCGTCACTATGACCGCGGAGGCCGCCGTGGCCCCGTGGCGGCTCGACCCGCAGGCCGGGCTCGATCCGCGCCTCGACGTTTTCCGCCACGCCATCCTCGCGCCCAATCCCCACAACCGCCAGCCCTGGGTGCTGCGGCTCGTCGGCGCCGACGAGGCGGTGGTCTCCTGCGACCTCGACCGGCGGCTGCCGGAGACAGACCCCCTCGACCGCCAGATCACCGTCGGCTTCGGCTGCTTCCTGGAGCTGGCCGCGCTTGCAGCCTCCCGGCGGGGCTTGCGGGTCGAGCAGCAGATGTTCCCGGAAGGCGAGCCGGAGGGGCGGCTCGATGCACGGCCCGTCGCGCGCCTGCGCTTCGTTGCCGATCCTGCCGTGAAGGCCGATCCCCTGAGCGCCCACATCACGGCGCGGCGCTCCAACAAGGAGCCCTACGACGTCGCCCGCCGGGTGCCCGCGGAAGCGCTGGCGCGGCTGAAGACGCCGACGCCTGCGGGGCTGACGCTTGCGACGAGCGACGATCCGGCCTTCGTGGCCGCCATGCGCGACCTCACCTGGCGCTCCTTCGAGACCGAGTTCCGCACCCAGCGCACCCTGATGGAAAGCGTGCGCCTCATGCGCATCGGCGCCACCGAGGTGGATGCGAACCCGGACGGCATTTCGCTCCGCGGTCCCATGATCGAAAGCCTGAGGCTCGCCGGCCTCGTCTCGCGGGAGGAACTCGCGAAGCCCGGCAGCACCGCCTACCAGGCCGGCATCGACCGCTATCGCGGCATCACGGGCACGGCGCAGGCCTATCTGTGGATCAACACCGAGGGCAACCGCGCCCGCGACCGGATCGCGGCGGGACGCCTCTATCTCCGCACCAATCTCGCAGCCACCGCCCTCGGCCTCTCCATGAGCCCGTTGAGCCAGGCCCTGCAGGAGTTCCCGGAGATGCGCGAGCACTACGCCGAAATGCACCGGCGGCTCGCGCCCGGCGGCGGCACGGTTCAAATGCTCGCCCGTCTCGGCTATGGACCGGAGGTTGCCCCCTCTCCGCGCTGGCCCGTGGAGGCGAAGGTGGCGCCATCCTCCGCGACCTCGTGAGCCCGATCGCTTGAACGAAGATCCCACCGGACGAGACCCGTTTCCTCCTGTCCGCCGACCCAGCGCACCCGCTGACGTGGCCGGACAGGATCCCATCGCCTTTCGCGTGTTCAACGAGATCGGCATCCTCGAGCATCTCTCGCGCACGATGTTCGAGCGGGTCATGCCCAACGGGATGACGGTGGCCCAGTTCGGGGTGCTGAACCACTTCGTGCGCCTCGGTGGCGAACGCTCCCCAGCGCGACTCGCCGCCGCCTTCCAGGTCACGAAGCCCACCATGACGAGCACGCTCCAGCGCCTGGAGCGCGCCGGCCTCGTGACCGTAAAGGCCGACGCCAAAGACGGGCGGGCCAAGGTGGTGGCGATCACCGAGAAGGGCGTCGCGACGCGCCAGGCCTGCATCGCGGCGCTCCAGCCCGTGCTGGCACAGTTGGGCGAATTGGTCCCCGAGGGGGATCTCGCCGCGCTCCTGCCCGGGCTCACCCGCCTGCGCCAGACCCTCGATTCCGAGCGCGCGCGTTTCGGCACGCCGCAGGCCGACGCGGTATGAACCTGCCCCGGCAGATCGCGGCTTTCGCCGGCGTCGGCGTCGTCGCGGCCGTGGTGCATTACGGGCTTTTGATCGCGCTCGTCGAAGCGGGCGGCCTCGGCCCCGTGCCGGCGACGCTGGCGGGCTACATCGGTGGCGGCGTCGTCTCCTACGCACTCAACCGCCGCCACACCTATGCGAGCGACCGCCCCCATGGGGAAGCCACCTGGCGCTTCGCGCTCGTGGCCTGCGTCGGTTTTCTCCTCACCGGGGCCTTCATGCACCTGTTCACGACGGTGCTCGGCGCGCCGTATCTCCCGGCGCAACTCGTCACCACGGGCATCGTGCTCGTGTGGAGCTTTCTCGCCAACAAGATGTGGACGTTCCGCGGCTAGGTGCGGTGCGGAATGCGCGGCAACCGTCATCTGGACCTGAAACGCCCGGAAGGATCTCGAGGGGTGCGTCACGTCGGATCCCGGCGGAAAACAGCTGCGGGCTCCCTGGCGAACACCGGCGAAAGCACCTATCAATAGCGTCATTGCCAAGGTCGGCGCACTTCCGGCTTCGGGTTCAGAGGTGTTGATCGGTGCAAAGCGAGGCGTCGCATCCGGACAGCTTTGGAACCTTGCGGAGGCTCGGCCTGCAGTCTCTTTCCTTGCGCTCGCGCCTGGTCCTCCTCACACTCGTTCTTCTCGTTCCCGCCCTCCTCAGCGCCAGTGTCATTCTCTACGCGGGGTACAGGCAGGGCCGCCAGGAAATCGAGCGCCATCTCCAGGAAACCGCCCGGGCCCTGTCGCTGGTCGTCGACCGCCAGCTCGGACAGACGGAGGCGCTCCTGTGGGCGCTGTCCACTTCGCCGCAACTGCTCGCCAAGGAATATGCCGACTTCGATGCGAGGGCTCGTGTCGCGATTCGCACCCCCGACACTTGGATCACCGTTGCCGACGACCGCGGGCAGGTGGTCAACACCCTGCTTCCGCCGGGCAGCCCTCTGCCCCTGGTGGGGAGCAGCGATCACCGGCGGGGGCTCACCCTCGGCCAGGTTCGGGTCAGCAACCTCTTCACCGGTCTGGTGGCCCGGCAACCGAGCGTCGGGATCGATACGCTGGTGAAAGCCAGCGATGGGTCCGAGTTGTACGTGTCCATCAACATGCTGGCCGGTTCCGTCAGCCGCATCCTCGCCGACCAATCGCTGCCGCCCGCCTGGATCGGCTCGATCCTCGACCGCAACGGAACCGTCGTGGCGCGAAGCCGGGACGCCGCTCGGTTCATCGGCATGCCGGCCACGGGCGAGAACGTCGAGCGCGTCCGCGCCGGGGTGCGGGAGGTGGTGGCCGAAAGCGTCTCCCTCGATGGCGTTCCGACGGTGCTCGCCTTCTCCCGGTCGCCCGGTTCGGGATGGTCCACCATCGTGGCCGTTCCCCGGACGGAGATCACCGGCGCGCCTTGGCGTTCGGCCCTGTACCTCGCGGGCGTTGGTGGGCTCCTGCTCGCTGTCGGTGCAGCCCTGGCCTGGCTCATCGCGCGCAGCATCGCGGCGCCGGTGGAGGGATTGCTTGGCCTTGCCCGGAGGCTCGG
Organism: Microvirga sp.; assembly: GCA_035944635.1. Lineage (GTDB taxonomy): Bacteria > Pseudomonadota > Alphaproteobacteria > Rhizobiales > Beijerinckiaceae > Microvirga. The sequence goes on along the minus strand of DASZAZ010000004.1, from coordinate 65,226 downwards.
GCGTGGCGAGCCGGTGGCGGTGGCGCCGACCGGTCTGGCCGAGGTCGACCGGGTCGCCGACGCCCTCGCCGCGGCCTCGAAAGAGCTTCGGGAGCGTGAGGCCGCCTTGCGCGCCAGCGACGCCCGCCTGCGTGCCACCCACGAGACCGCGGCGGTCGGGATCGTCGAGGTGGATGAGAATGGCCGCTTCATCTCGGTCAACGAGGCCCGCTGCCGGCTCACGGGCCATACGCGCGAGGAGCTGATCGGGCAGCACTTCGGTCATGACACGCAGTCGGACAGCCTGGCCCGGGATCGGGAGCTCTTCGCCCGTCAGGTCGCCGGGGAGCTCGACACCTACACGACCGAAAACGCGTTCACCCACAAGGACGGCGGTACGGGCTGGGCCCGCGTGACCAGCACCGCCTTGCGAGACGCGTCCGGGCGCTTCCTCTACGCGGTCCGCGTGGTCGAGAACATCACCGAGCGCCGCCAGGCCGACCGGCGCCAGAAGCTGCTCATCGACGAGCTGAATCACCGGGTGAAGAACACCCTCGCGACCGTGCAGTCCCTGGCCTGGCAGTCTCACCGGTCCGGCGCGCCGCCGGACGTCGCCCAGGCCCGGTTCCAGAGCCGGCTGCTGGCCCTCTCGCGCACCCACAACCTCCTCAACGAAAGCCATTGGGAAGGCGCGCTGCTCCGCACGGTCGTGGAGACCGAACTCGCGCCCTACATGGCGGCGCCGTCCCGGGTTACCATGAGCGGGCCGGACGTGTATCTGCCGCCGAAATCCGCCGTGGTGCTCGGCATGGCTTTCCACGAGCTCACCACCAACGCGGCGAAGTACGGGGCCCTGTCCTCCAATTCCGGCCAGCTCAATGTGGCCTGGACCCTGAACGACCATAACGGCACGTCCATCCTGACCATCGACTGGTGCGAAACCGAGGGGCCGCCGGTCGAGGCCGCGCCCAAGCCCGGCTTCGGCTCGCGCCTGCTGCGCCAGACCATCGCCCGGGAACTGGCCGGCGAGCTGGACTTGAGGTTCGAGCGCCAGGGCGTGTGCTGCATCATCAAGGTGCCGATCGGATCCGCGAGCCAGCAGGCGGCGTGATCGGCGGCAGGCACGGGTGAAGCGACGACCTAGCGCCTCAGCGGCCCCCATCCCGACGAGGATCAATCCTCCATCGGCACCGCCACGAAGGTCATGCGGGCCTGGTTGTGGCCCATGTTGCGCGGCTGGCGCTCGGCCCGGAAGCCCTCGTCGCGCAGGAGCTCGATCATCTCGGCCTCGCCGTATTGCGTGAAGCCGAGCTCCTCGCGGACCTTGCGGTAGTCGGACAGCGCCGTGCGGGCGAGGCTGACGAGGGCGGCCTTCAGGAAACCGCCGGACCACGCGAAGGAGAGGAGCGCGCGGGCGTCCGTGACGGGGCTCACGTCGTGGGGGATCACGTCGGCCAGCACCAGACGGCCACCGGCTTTGAGCTTCGCGCGCCAGGTCTTGAGCAGGCCCCGCAACTCGTCGAGGGAGAGGTACTGCAGAAGCGAGTTCGCCACGACGAGATCGAGGGAACGGCCCTCGAGACCGTCGAGATCCTCCGGCGCCAGCACTGCGATCTTCGGGTTGTTGAGATGGCGGCTTTTGAGGCGCTCCCGCACGAGCGGCGCGGCATCGAGCAGATAGAGCTTGCCGCAGCGCCCGGCGACGCGCTCGGCCGCCAGGGCCTCGCCGCTGCCGTGGTCGAGCACCACGGCGTCGGGGGAGGGGATGAGCGCAATGAGATCGCCCGCGATCCGCCCGTAATGGAGCAGCTTGTGCCGCTCGTTGGCATAGATCGGGGTGTCCTGGTTCCAGTAATCGCGCCAGTTCATCGGCTCGCACCTCCGCGAGGAGCGCGGTCTCCCGCGCTCCGTCGAGGCATCCTATAGCCGAGGGCGGTTAAGCCTTCACCCGGTCGAAGTTAGCTCCACAGTTTCATAAGCGGCGCGTCTATGCCGTCCGCCGGCACCCGGTCGAAGCTAGCTCCACAGTTTCATAAGCGGCCCGTTCACGCCATCCACCGGATCGGCGGAGGGGAGGGGCACGGCGGCGCTGCTCTTGCGGCCCTGCACGACCAGATTCGGGTCGTCGCGCATTTCGTTCGGCTCACGCCCGTCCGCATAGGCGCCGATGACGAGGAAGTCGGGGCTCGCCTTCAGCAGTGCATGGGACACGCCCGCGGGCACCACGACCACGTCGCCCATGGAGAGGCCGACGGTCTCGCCGTCCTCGCCGCCGAACTGCACGGTGGCGGAGCCGCCGGCGATGCCGAGAACCTCATGGGCGTTGGCATGGTAGTGGTGATATTCCTCGATGCCCTCGCGGTTGAAGTTCGTCCAACCGTTCTTCGTGAAGGTGGTCTCGAAGGCTTTGCCGGGATCGTCCGCGGAGGGCGGAATGGCGCCGCGGCGCACGATCAAGGGCAGACGGCTGTTCGGGACGAGCCCGTTGTCCTGGAAGATGAAGGTGTCGGTTCCAAGCGGAGCGTTATAGCCCCGCGGCTGCCCATAACCCTTGGCCTGCGCCATCGCGTGCCTCCTGTGTCGGTGGATTCCGAGGGGGAGAACGCACAAGGGTGGGAAAGGTGGCAGGGTGATCTCCCTCTCCCCCGGAGGGAGAGGGACAGCATGGCGTGAGCCATGCAGGAAGAGGGGGAGGTCAGTCCACCATCTCCCTTAGGGGTGCCGCTGCACCGTCGCCGAGGGGAGTGGCCGTCACGGCCCCCTCTCCCGATCTCGCTTCGCGAGGCCACCCTCTCCCTCCAGGGGAGAGGGAAGAGCCGGGCGTCAGAAGCCGAGCAGCAGCGCCGCCACGGCGCGGTCGATCGAGAGGTAGAAGAGGGTGAAGGCGACGGCGCCGGCGATGCCGAACTCGATCGCCTGGTTCTTGAACACGCGCATCTCGCGCAGGAGGCCCTCGCCGAACACGATCATGAGCCAGGCCGTGGAGAGAATGACGGGCATCCCGAACAGGAACGCCCAGGTCGATTCCACTTGGGTGGCATCCATGGGATCGATGAGGGCGCGGATGTTGCGCACCCAGGGGGCATAGGCCGCCGCGAAGAGGGAGGTCGTCCAAGCGAGCGCCACCGCGACGCCGAGATGGAACGAGAACAGCTTGTGGAAACGGGCGAAATCGTCCGCAGTCTTGTCGTTCGCGGTCAAGGTAAACCCCCAGATCGAAAGGCGCCGTTGTTTCGGCTGTTGATCCGGAGGTACCCCGATTTGTGCAGGGAGCGCAACCGCTCCATTCGGCTGAGGCCGGCGGGCTAAGCTCTTGTCAAGCTTGGGCGAATGGCCTGGATGCCGAGCCAAGCTGCGCGCTTTTGCCGTAAGCCGGGTCCCCTCTTGCCGGGCCTTAGGGGGCCGGGCGGGCGGCCTTGTTCTCCTCGATCAACTGCACGAAACGAGCGAAGAGATAGTGGCTGTCCTTCGGGCCGGGCGAGGCTTCCGGGTGGTACTGCACGGAAAAGGCCGGGCGGTCGGTGAGCGCGATGCCGCAATTCGACCCGTCGAAGAGCGAGACGTGGGTTTCGACCGCGTTCGCGGGCAGGCTCGCGGGGTCGACCGCGAAGCCGTGGTTCATCGAGGTGATCTCCACCTTGCCCGTGGTCTTGTCCTGCACCGGGTGGTTCGCCCCGTGATGGCCCTGGTGCATCTTCACGGTGCGCCCGCCGACCGCGAGGCCGAGCATCTGGTGGCCGAGGCAGATCCCGAAGGTCGGCACCTTCCGGTCCAGGAGCGTGCGGATCACCGGCACCGCGTATTCACCGGTGGCGGCCGGATCGCCCGGGCCGTTCGAGAGGAACACGCCGTCGGGCTTCAGCGCCATCACCTCCTCGGCCGTGGCCGTGGGGGGCACCACCGTGACCTTGCAGCCAGCCTGCGCCAGGAGGCGCAGGATGTTGCGCTTCACCCCGAAATCGATGGCGACCACATGGTGCTTGGTCTCGCCCTGCCGGCCGTAGCCCTGGCCCGGCTCCCAGGTGGTCTCGTCCCATTCGAAACGCTGCGCCCCCGCCACCATCGGCACGAGGTCGAGGCCGTTCATGGAGGGCAGGCCCGCGGCACGCACCCTCAGGGCCTCGATGTCGAAGAGCCCCGCAGGATCGTGCGCGATGACGCCGTTCGGCATGCCGCGGTCGCGGATGAGAGCGGTGAGCGCCCGGGTGTCGATGCCCGTGAGGCCGACGATGCCGCGGGCTTTGAGCCAGGCGTCGAGGTCGCGGGAGGCGCGCCAGTTCGACGGGTCGGTGATGGCGGCGGCGAGCACCACGCCGCGCACGCCGGAAGCCGAGGCGGCATTGACGCTCTCCACGTCCTCCTCGTTCGTGCCGACATTGCCGATGTGGGGGAAGGTGAAGGTGATGATCTGACCCGCATAGGACGGGTCCGTCAGGATCTCCTGATAGCCCGTCATGGCGGTGTTGAAGCAGACTTCCCCGGAGGCTTCGCCGAGCGCGCCGATGCCGAAGCCTTCGAGCACGGTGCCGTCCTGGAGCACCAGGACAGCCGTGGCGCGCGGTTCCTCCCAGCCGGAGGCGGCGGTGTTGTCTTGCAGCATGGCCCTGATCCAATTAAGTGCGGCTCGACCCTCAAGCCGCGCGTCGGCAGGCCGCGCGAGCAGCCGCCCCAATCTCTCGCGGTGACTTAATCAGCCCCCTCCGGCGCGTCAACGCCGCGCCGGCCCATGTCCTCAAGGAGATCCCATGCGCGAACGCTTCACCACCGAATTGAAGGAGGCCATGAAGGCCGGCGACAAGCGCAGGCTCGGGACCATCCGCCTCATCCAGGCGGCGCTGAAGGACAAGGACATCGAGGCCCGTGGTGCCGGCAAGGGCCAGGCCACCGACGAGGAAATCCTCGGCCTGCTCCAGAAGATGATCAAGCAGCGCCAGGAATCCATGGCGATCTACGACCAGAACGGCCGCCCCGAACTCGCTCAGGCCGAGCGGGAAGAAGCCGAGGTCATCCAGGGTTTCCTGCCGCAGCAAATGGACGAGGCCGAGACCCGCAAGGCCATCGAGGCTGCGATCGCCGAGACCGGCGCCGCCTCCATGAAGGACATGGGCAAGGTGATCGGGACCTTACGCGGCCAATATGCCGGCCGTATGGATTTCGCCAAGGCGAGCGGGCTCGTGAAGGAAATGCTGCCGAAGGGGTAGGCCCCTCTAGCTCGCCTGTTTCGAACCCTTAGCTCCGGTTCTGCGCATCTCCGTCACGTAGGTGCGCAGAACCGCGTTCATGCGTCGCTGATAGCCGGCGCCCTGGGCTTTGAAGAAAGCCAGAACGTCCTCGTCGACCCGGATCGAGATCGGCTTTTTGCGGGGGAGGTCGAGGGGAACGGCCCTCGACCACTCGACCTCCTGGAAATCGGCCCAATCGGGATCGTCTCGGGTCGAGGCTTCGATCGCCTCGTCCGACAGGGCGTCGACGCGGGCCCAGTCGCTCTCCGAGCGGCGGCGCTCGAGCCGCCCGTCGGCATGCTCCACGATGGCGGTGCCGTCGTCCAAGGTGGCGACGAGGCGGACGGTGTCGTCACGATTCATAGCGTTGTCGCTCCTCCCGCCGCGCGGCTCGGGCCGAGATCAAGCGGATGGTTTCGCCCATCACGGTGAAGATCACGGCAATGATCCGCCCTTGGCAGCGCCCGATGGCGAGAAAACGTGGTTCGTCGTGCTCGCCTGCGAATCGAAGCGTGAGCACCTCCGGGTCGCCGAAGACTTCGACCGCATCCTGAAAGTCGATGCCGTGCTTGGCGATGTTGAGCTTGCGCTTGCTCTCGTCCCATTCGAAGCCCGACATTTTCTCGGCACCCCTAGGGACGAGATTGTATATACAAAAGTCAAGCAGGCAAGGCCCATGGCGTTGCGCACAAGTGGCACAAATGGGAACGGCGCCTTGCGGCGCCGTTTCTGTTGCTAGGCTTTCCCGAGCCCCGGATGGTTACGCCGCGAGGCGAACCGCACCCATGTCAACGTTGTCGTTGGCATTTGTGAATTTGCACTATTAAGGCCGTAGCTCAGCCTAATCGCAGCCTAGCCTTTACCGCGCCCAGTCGAACCCAAGTCGCCCCCATCAAAAACGCAGGGTCCGCCCTGCGCTTGTGGTGGAGGCGGCGGGAATTGAACCCGCGTCCTAAACGCCTATTCCACTCTGCCTCTACGATCATAGCCGGGTTGCCCCGACACCCCTGATATAGGCGTCCTGAGCCGCGATTTAAAGATCGAACGCGCGCCTGGGGCCTCTTCCCTCGTCAACCCATTGTGCCAACCCGCCGCACCCCAGGCGGTCCGGCCAAGGTGGAACGAGCGCTGTTCAACTTAGTTGATCGCGGGCAACCGGACATTTCACCGGTTTCAGGGGGATTTCACCACAATGCGTTCCGTCGCTGCCGGTATGGCCGTTTTCAGCCTTATGTTGTCGTTTGCCGGTGCCGCCGTCGCGGGGCCCCGGGCGGGCGACGTCTGCGAGCCGCCCACGACCGTGAACGCCTCTCAGTTCAGCGCCTGCCGCGTGGTGCTAACCGATTCCGCCGAGCTCTGCCGCTGCCGCATGGCGCCCGGGATCCAGCCCGACACGCTCAGCGTCGAGGGCCAGAGCCGCATGACGCCCGCGGCCGGGCGCTCCAGCAAGGCAGGCGACGCGAAGCCGACGGTGCACTAGAGGCCGGTTAAGCCCGCAATCCACAGAGACGGGCTTGGCCGAGGCGGGACCGTTCGTCCCCGGGCGACGTTTGGGCTATGATGCCCGGTCCCAGGGACAGCCCCGTTGCGTTACCCGCCTTCCATTCTCGAAGAGATCCGCGCACGCCTGCCGGCCTCCGCCGTCGTGGGCCGCAAGGTGCGCCTGAAGAAGGCGGGGCGCGAGTGGAAGGGGCTCTCCCCCTTCAATGCCGAGAAGACGCCGTCCTTCTACGTGAACGACCAGAAGCAGTTCTACCACTGCTTCTCCTCCGGCAAGCACGGGGACATCTTCACCTTTCTGATGGAAACCGAAGGGCTCTCCTTCCCCGAGGCCGTGGAGCGGCTGGCGGGCGAGGCGGGTGTGCCGCTGCCGAAGCTCACCCCCGAGAACCGGGCCGAGGAGACGAAGCGGAAAAGCCTGCACGAGGTCATGGAGCTCGCCACCGCCTTCTTCGAGGCGTCGTTGCAGGAGCGGGTCGGCGCGAAGGCGCGGGATTACCTCGACCGGCGGGCGCTGACGCCCGAGACGCGCCAGCGCTTCCGCATCGGCTATGCCCCGGGCGAGCGCTTTGCCTTGCGCGACCACTTGGCCGGCAAGGGCGTTCCCGTCGAAACCATGGTGGAGGCGGGGCTCCTCGTCACCGGCGAGGACGTTAGCGTGCCCTACGACCGCTTCCGCGACCGGGCGATGTTCCCGATCAGCGACGTGCGCGGGCGGGTGGTGGCCTTCGGCGGGCGCGCCCTGAGCGCCGACGTTCCGGCCAAGTACCTCAACTCCCCCGACACCCCGCTCTTCCAGAAAGGGCGGCTTCTCTACAACCTCCACAACGCCCGCGCCCCCGCGCACGACCGCGGCACCGTGGTGGCGGTGGAGGGCTATGTGGACGTGATCGCGCTCTCGGTAGCCGGCTTCCCCCATGCGGTGGCCCCCCTCGGGACGGCCCTCACCGAGGACCAGCTCGCGCTCCTCTGGCGCATGGCCGACGAGCCGATCCTCTGCTTCGACGGCGACAAGGCGGGGCGCCACGCCGCCTACCGGGCCGTCGATCTCGCGCTTCCCCTTCTCTCCGCCGGCAAGTCGCTCCGCTTCGCCCTCCTGCCCGAGGGCCAGGACCCGGACGATCTCGCCCGCTCCGGCGGCGCCCCAGCGATCGAGCGGGTGCTCGGCAGCGCTCGGCCTCTCGTCGAGATGCTCTGGTCGCGGGAGCTGGAGGCGGGCCCCATCGACACCCCCGAACGCCGGGCCGCTCACGAGCGCCGGCTGAAGGAGGCGCTCGGGGTGATTCGGGACGAAACCCTCAAGCGTTACTACCGGGAGGACATCGAAACCCGCTTGCGCGCCTTGAATCCTGGCGGCGGGCAGGGCCGCTCGCCGCGCCGGAACGGCGGTCAGCGGCAGGACCGTCGCGGGCCCGTGCTCAACCTCCACAGCACCGGGTTGACAGTCAGTCCGCTCCTCGCCCGCAGCGCGATTTTCACCGGTTCGAGCACGGGATCGCCCCGCGAGGCCACCATCCTCTCGGCCCTGTTGATGCATCCCGAACTCCTGCACGATCACGCAGAAACCCTTGCGGAGCTTGAACTTGACGGGGGAGGAGCCCGCTCGGTCAGGACGGTTCTCCTCGATGCGGCGGCTTCCCACGGCTCCCATGACGGGACCTCGCTCCATGCCCGCCTCGAGCGGGCCGGCCTCGCCGAGGCGGCGGAGCGGCTGGCCGCACAGGTCCGCCCCGGCGACCGCTGGATGCTCGATCCGCACGCGGATCCCATGCGCCTGGAGGATGCCTTGAAGCAGGCCATCACCTTGCATCGGCGCTCTCACACGCTACATACGGAACTCCGGGCAGCCGAGCGCGCGCTTGCCGAAGACGAGAGCGAGGCCAACCTCGCCTGGATGCGCGAGGTTCAGACCCAGCTCACCTCTGTCGAGGGAGCCGAGGCGGATCTCGATGGGGAGGTACCCGGACGGGTCTGATAGCCTTACGGGCGTTCGAAGCCTCAAGATGCGGTCGAGCCGCCGCCGCGGTGCTGGCCTGGTCCGAGCCGCCGTGGCGGAGCGAGCCTGGTCGGGGCCGAATTTTGCGGATCGGGATGGACCGGCACGCAGGCAAGCCTAAATGGGCCTTGGTTTCGGGGAGGGGGCTTGCCCGCTGCGAAGCTTACGCGTTTCGAAGGCGATCTGGGGCAGGAAAGAGATCGGCCGATCGGGGGATGGTTAACGGTTCGTCAAACGATTGGCTGTTGTTGTGAGTGATGACCGGGTGGCCGGGCGCGGGAGCGCTCCGCCGCCCCTTTGCGCATAGGCGGCCTCCACCGGCTGCCGGCGCAGGAGAGGCCTGCCGCGGGCGAGACCGGGGTGGGCGGGGGTCTGACGGATTTCGCGCATTGCGAGGCGGTTGCCGCCGGCGATGGGCGTGGAGACAGGTTGAGCATGGCTACTAAGGCGACCGAACGGGAAGAAGGCGAAGCAGCCCCGGAGCAGACCAGCGACGGGCCGCTCCTCGATCTAACGGATGCCGCCGTCAAGCGGATGATCAAGCTCGCCAAGAAGCGGGGCTATGTCACCTATGACGAGCTGAACGAGGTTCTGCCCTCCGAGGAGTTCTCCTCGGAGCAGATCGAGGACGTGCTCGGCCAATTGTCCGAGATGGGCATCAACGTGGTCGAGGCGGAGGAGGCCGAGGAAGGCCAGCCCGCCGGCGCCGCGGCCCAAGACGCGAGCGACGACGACGAGCCCGATGGCGGCGATCTCGTGGAGCAGGCGCCGACCCGCGCGGTCGCGGTCCGCGAGACCACGAAGGAGCCCACCGACCGCACGGACGATCCGGTGCGGATGTACCTGCGCGAAATGGGCTCCGTGGAGCTCCTCTCGCGCGAGGGCGAAATCGCGATCGCCAAGCGCATCGAGGCCGGCCGCGAGGCCATGATCGCGGGGCTCTGCGAGAGCCCGCTCACCTTCCAGGCCATCATCATCTGGCGCGACGAACTCGTCGAGGGCCGGGTGCTGCTGCGCGACATCATTGACCTCGAGGCGACTTACGCGGGCCCCGACGGCAAAGGCGCTCCCGCGGAAGCGCTGGCGAACGGCGAGGATGCCGCGCCTGAGGGCGAGGACGGCGAGCCGCCGGTGCCGCCCGAAGGCGGCGACCTCGACGACGACGACATGGAGAACAACGTGTCGCTCTCGGCCATGGAAGCCGAGCTGAAGCCGCGCGTCCTCGAAACCTTCGACCGCATCGCCGACAACTACAAGAAGCTGCGCCGGCTCCAGGTGGAGCATGTCGAGCAGCGCATGCAGAACAAGCAGCTCACCCCCGCCCAGGAGCGGAAGTACAAGAAGCTGAAGGAGGAGATCGTCGGGGACGTGAAGTCCCTGTCGCTCAACAACAACCGCATCGAAGCCCTCGTCGAGCAGCTCTACGACATCAACAAGCGCCTCATCTCCTACGAGGGCCGCCTGATGCGCCTGGCCGAAAGCCACGGCGTGGCGCGCGAGGAATTCCTGCGCCATTGGCAGGGCTGGGAGCTCGACCCCAAATGGGTGCTGCGCGTCTCCAAGCTCGGCGGCCGGGGCTGGAAGGACTTCGTGGCCAAGGCCAAGGACGGCATCCACGACCTGCGCGAGAACATCCACAACCTCGCGAGCGAGACGGGCCTGGAGATCCAGGAATTCCGCCGCATCGTGATGATGGTCCAAAAAGGCGAGCGCGAAGCGCGCCAGGCCAAAAAGGAGATGATCGAGGCCAATCTCCGCCTCGTGATCTCCATCGCCAAGAAGTACACGAACCGCGGCCTGCAGTTCCTGGACCTGATCCAGGAGGGCAATATCGGCCTCATGAAAGCGGTCGATAAGTTCGAGTACCGCCGCGGCTACAAGTTCTCCACCTACGCGACCTGGTGGATCCGGCAGGCGATCACCCGCTCGATCGCCGACCAGGCCCGCACGATCCGCATTCCGGTGCACATGATCGAGACGATCAACAAGATCGTGCGCACCTCGCGCCAGATGCTGCACGAGATCGGCCGCGAGCCGACCCCGGAGGAGCTGGCCGAGAAGCTCGCCATGCCCCTGGAGAAGGTCCGCAAGGTCCTCAAGATCGCCAAGGAGCCGATCTCCCTCGAGACGCCCATCGGCGACGAGGAGGACAGCCACCTCGGCGACTTCATCGAGGACAAGAACGCGATCCTGCCGATCGACGCGGCGATCCAGTCGAACCTGCGCGAGACCACCACCCGCGTGCTCGCCTCGCTCACGCCCCGCGAGGAGCGCGTGCTGCGCATGCGCTTCGGCATCGGCATGAACACGGACCACACGCTGGAAGAGGTCGGCCAGCAGTTCTCCGTGACCCGCGAGCGCATCCGCCAGATCGAGGCGAAGGCGCTTCGCAAGCTGAAGCACCCGAGCCGCAGCCGGAAGCTCCGGAGCTTCCTGGACAACTGATCGTCGGGCTCACGTACCGGCTCACGAAAAAGGCGGCCTTCGGGGCCGTCTTTTTGCTGTCGGACGCCTTCAACCGCGCCGCGGTCCCCGCCTCGGCTCCAGGCTCTTCAGATACGCAACGAAGTCGTTCACCTGGGCGGGGTCGAGGGTGAATTCCGGCATGGTGGGGTGGCCGGTCACGATGCCTTCGGCCAGCGCTTCCGCGAGGCTCTCCACGGGATAGCGGGTGTGGAGCGTGCGGAAGGGTGGGGCGATGGGGAGCGGGCTTTCGCCCGTGCGGCCGATGGCGTGGCAGCCGGCGCAGGTGGTGCGCGCAAAGGTTTCCCCGCGCTGCGCCCGGCCGGATTGGGCGAGCGCAGGAGCGGTGAGCGCGAGGAGGGCGCAGGCGAGGAGGGCGCGGCGCATTTCTTAAGCTCGCGCGGTCTCGGTCACGCGCAGGGGCTGGAGGGCCTTTACCGCGAAGGTCTGCAACTCTCCGTCGGCCTCGCGGATCGACACGTATTCGCCGGCCGCGAACAGGTGCGTGCCGAGCCGGTAGCCGGCCTCGTCGTCCTCGCTCGTGCGGTCGTCGTAGTCGATGACCCAGGTGGCGCCACCAGTGCCGCCCGCCCGGTGCACGAGGCGGCCGTGCCGGTCGGCCTCGCCTGGCCAGAAACGGCGCACGCGGCAATGATCGCGCGCCTCCTTCCAGGTTTCGGGGTCGAGGCGGCCTGTGGAGTCGAGGGGTGCGAAGATTTCGTAGCCGTGGCGGGCGCTGCCCTCCGGGTGCTCCTTGGAGCGCGCGAGATGCAGGGTGATGCGATAGAGCATGGGTGTCCTCTCTTTAGGCCTGGGCGGCCGTGATGGCGGCGAGGCGGCTCGTGTTGGGGCAGAATTCCGGGTGCTCGGCCGCAATGGTGCCGGCGGCGAGGGCGTGGTCGCACCGCGCGCGGGCGGTGCAGCCCAGGCAGGTTTGCTCCAGGGTCTGCACGGTGTCGGGCTGGGCTGCGCGCAGCGCCTCCGGATCGATGTTCAGGGCGCGCAGGAGCTGCACGAGGCCGTCGACCTTGCGGGCCCTCTCGGGGATCGAGGGGTCGTCCGCGGAGCGGGCCGAGAAGGCCTCGAACAGTTCCGCGTCGCTGCTGCGCAGCTCCCGGGCCGCCATGAGCACGCGGCCCCATTCCGTGGCCGATGTGAACAGCCAGTCGAACGCTCCCCCCGGTCCCGCCCCCTCGCATGAATCCGTCATGGTCGTGTCCTCCAGCGGTTGCGAGAACACATGCGGGACGCTCAGCCGGCATTGATTCAGCGCAAATCCCGCCCGGCCGCAGCCGGGCGGGAGCGGCCCCGGCCCGGGCTTTCGGCAGCCAGCCGAGGGGGTCTCCCGATGACGAGGCGACGCAGCGGTGGACAGGAGGCGTCTGCGCCTTTGTGACGGAGCGTAGCGCTATGGACAGGCCGAGCCCCTCATGCCAAAGAGCGCCCGCGCAGCGGCTGACGACGCCTTGAGAGACCCGTCGAAAGACCTTCCGTCCGGGACGGAAGCCGATAGGTGACGCCCAGTCGCATTGCGTGCGCGGCGGCGTGTGTGCTTGGTCCCTCCCACAGCACTGCGCCTCGGGCTCCGGCATCCCTCACGAGATCTCTGGAGTTTCGACACGACGCGCGGGTTCCCGTTTCGTCCTGCACCCGGAGAGCCGATCTTGGCCAACACCTCGGCTAACACCGCCGCCGAACCCACCCGGCGCGATTTCCTGTTCATTGCCACCGGCGCGGTCGGCGTCGTCGGCGCCGCCTCCCTCGTGTGGCCGTTCGTCCAGACCATGGCGCCCGATGCGGCGACGGTCGCGGCGGGTGCGCCGATCGAGGTGGACCTCGACCCCATCGCTCCGGGCCAGATCGTGAAGGTGTTCTGGCGCGGCAAATTGATCTTCGTCCGGCACCGGACGGACGAGGAGATCAAGGCGGCCCAGGACGCCAACATCGCTGCGCTCCGCGATCCCCAGCCCGATTCCGCCCGCGTCAAAGAGGGCAAGGCTCAGTGGCTGGTCGTGTACGGCAGCTGCACCCATCTAGGCTGTGTGCCCCTGGGTCAGCAGGGCGAGTACAAGGGCTGGTTCTGCCCCTGCCACGGCTCGGTGTTCGACACCTCCGGCCGCGTGCGCGGCGGCCCGGCGCCGGTGAACCTGCCGATCCCGGATTACGCCTTCGTGAGCGACACCAAGCTCCGCATCGGCGAGGGCGGCACCGCCGCCTAAGCCCCGCGACGCCGGACCCGCGCCACGCCCGAGACAGCCGTTAGGTTCAAGCCATGAGCAGCCATCCCACCACCTACGTTCCGCAGAGCGCCCTCGCGAAGTGGTTCGAGAGCCGCCTTCCCATCGTCGGCCTCATCCACTCGTCCTTCGTGGCCTTCCCGGTGCCGCGGAACCTGACCTATTTCTGGACCTTCGGCGCGGTCCTGATGTTCATGCTGATCTCGCAGATCGTCACGGGCGTCTTCCTCGCGATGTACTACACCCCGAACGCCGAGATGGCGTTCCAGTCGGTGGAGCACATCATGCGCGATGTGAATTACGGCTGGCTGCTGCGGTACCTGCACGCCAACGGCGCGTCGATGTTCTTCATCGCCGTCTACATCCACATCTTCCGCAACTTCTACTACGGCTCCTACAAGGCGCCCCGCGAGATCCTGTTCATCCTGGGCGTGATCATCTTCCTGCTCATGATGGCCACCGCCTTCATGGGCTACGTGCTCCCCTGGGGCCAGATGAGCTACTGGGGCGCCACCGTGATCACGAACCTGTTCTCGGCGGTGCCGTTCGTCGGCGACACCATCGTGAGCTTCCTGTGGGGCGGCTACTCGGTCGGCAACCCGACCCTGAACCGCTTCTTCTCGCTGCACTTCCTGCTGCCCTTCATGATCCTGGGCGTGGTGATCCTGCACGTGTGGGCGCTGCACGTGCCGGGCAACAACAACCCGACCGGCATTCCGATCAAGCAGGGCAAGGACGCGGTGCCGTTCCACCCCTACATGACCGTGAAGGACGGGTTCTCCCTCGTGGTCTTCCTGATCTTCTTCGCCTGGTGGGTGTTCTACATCCCGAACTATCTCGGCCACGCGGACAACTACATCCCGGCGAACCCGTCGGTGACGCCCGCCCACATCGTGCCGGAATGGTACTTCCTGCCCTTCTACGCAATCCTGCGCGCGGTGCCCGACAAGCTCGGCGGCGTCATCGCCATGATGGCCGCGATCGTGATCTGGTGCTTCATGCCGTGGCTCGACACCTCGCGCATCCGCTCGACCGCCTACCGCCCGCTCTACAAGATCTTCTTCTGGATATTTTTCGCGGTCTGCATCCTGCTGGGCTGGCTCGGCGCCAAGCCCGCAGAGGGCTGGTACGTGGTCGCCTCGCAGATCTTCACGGTCTACTACTTCGCCCACTTCCTGGTCGTCCTGCCCCTGCTCGGCCTGTTCGAGCGTCCGCTGCCCCTGCCGAACTCCATCCTGGAATCCGTCATGGGCGTGCAAAAGGGCGGATCGGGAATGCCCGCGGGCGCAGCCGCCGCGCCGCAATCCAAGGGCTAATCGAGAGACGAACGGGGACCATACGACCATGAACAAGATCGCCGTTCTCATCGCCGGCGCCCTGGTGGCGGGCCTCGGCCTCGCCGCCCCGGCCCATGCCGCCGGCGAGACCCCGGTGCCGCCGCAGCAGAAGTGGAGCTTCCAGGGCCCGTTCGGGACCTTCGACCGGGCTCAGCTCCAGCGCGGCTTCAAGGTGTACCGGGAGGTTTGCGCCTCCTGCCACTCCTTGAGCTTCGTGGCCTTCCGCAACCTCGCCGAGCCCGGCGGGCCCGAGTTCTCGGAGGCGCAGGTGCGCGCGCTCGCGGCCGAGTACAAGATCCAGGACGGCCCCAACGAAGCCGGCGATATGTTCGAGCGGCCCGGCCGCCCGGCCGACCGCTTCCCGAAGCCGTTTCCGAACGAGAATGCGGCCGCGGCCGCGAACGGCGGCAAGGCTCCGCCGGACCTCTCGCTCATGGCGAAGGCCCGCACCTACGAGCGCGGCTTCCCCTGGTTCGTGATCGACGTGTTCCGGCAGTATTCGGAGAACGGCGCCGATTACCTCACGGCCCTCATGACGGGCTACAAGGAAGCCCCTACCGGCATCACCGTGCCCCCCGGCGGCCATTACAACGAGTACTACCCGGGCAACATCATCGCGATGCCGAACCCGCTCAGCGACGGGCAGGTGGAGTATCCGAAGAACGACAGCGGCCAGCCCGTGGTGCCCGAGACCGTGGCGCAATACTCCAAGGACGTGACCGCGTTCCTGGTGTGGACCGCCGAGCCGCATCTCGAGGCCCGCAAGGAACTCGGCTTCAAGGTGATGATCTTCCTCATCGTGTTCGCCACGCTGCTCTACTTCGTGAAGAAGAAGATCTGGGCCCGCGTCGGCGGCGAGATGGACGGTCATGCGACCCCGCCCATGACCCCGCGTCCCTCGGACGTGACCCGCGGCGTCTAAAGAACCGCCAAAGCGAACAAGGCCCCGGTCCTCCCCGGGGCCTTTTCAGTTGCGCCCTCCCTCCCTTCAGGGGAGGGTGGCGCCCGCAGGGCGACGGGTGGGGTGTTCGCTGTGAGGCGAGCTCAAGGCCAATGCTGCAGGATACGCTTCGCGCAACACCCCACCCCTCCCCTGAGGGGAGGGAGGGCGCTGTCCTGGCACCAGTGGGGAGCGTTCATCCATGACCAAAGCGGTTCTCGGCGTCATCGGCGGCTCGGGCGTCTACGATCTCCCCGGCCTGGAGGAGGTGCGCGAGGAGCGCGTCGCGACGCCCTGGGGCGAGCCCTCCGACGCCTTCCGCATCGGGCGCATCGGCGCGACCCCGGTGGTGTTCCTCCCCCGCCACGGGCGCGGGCACCGCTACTCGCCGTCCGACATCAACTACCGCGCCAACATCGATGCCATGAAGCGGCTCGGCGTCACCGACATCCTCTCGATCTCGGCCTGCGGCTCCTTCAAGGCGGAGCTCTATCCAGGGCTGTTCGTGCTGGTCGATCAGTTCGTGGACCGCACCCACCGCCGCGAGAGCTCGTTCTTCGGCCAGGGCTGCGTGGCCCATGTGTCCATGGCGCACCCGGTCGGCCCGGTGCTGCAGGCGCGGATCGCCGCTGCAGCGGCCGCGGAGAGCATCCGCGTCGCGAGGGGCGGCACCTATGTGTGCATCGAGGGACCGCAATTCTCCTCCTATGCGGAGTCCACCACCTACCGCGCGCAGGGCTACGACGTGATCGGCATGACCAACATGCCGGAGGCGAAGCTCGCGCGGGAGGCCGAGATCACCTACGCGACCATCGCCATGGTGACCGATTATGATTGCTGGCATCCCGAGCACGATGCCGTGGACGTGGTGGCCGTCGTTGCGGTGGCGCGCCAGAACGCCGCCACCGCGGCCCGCCTCGTGGCCCGCGTCGCCCGCGATTTTCCGGCCGAGCACGAGCCGTGCCCGGCCCGCTCCGACCGGGCGCTCGAAGGCGCCATCATGACGGCGCCGTCCGCCCGCGACCCGCAAGTCCTGCAGCGCCTCGATGCGGTGGCAGGGCGGGTGCTGCAGGGTGCCTGACACCTGCCGCTGTCGGTCCGGTCAGGAACGATCCATGTTGATCCAGGGTGCCTGAGAACCGTCGCTGAGGGTCCGCTCAGGAACGATTCAGGTTGGTCCGGGCGTTATCGGAGGCTTGTTCACCCGAAGGCTCGCCATGACACGGCTTCTCGTTCTCTCCACCGTTGCCGCCCTCGCTCTCGCGACCGGGGCCCATGCGGGCAACACCTCGTCGAATTCGAGCTCGAACTCCTCCAACGGCGTCCACACCCGGGTCGACACGATCGTCACCGACGACGAGCGCGGCAGCCGCTCTTACGAGCGCCGCACCTACCGCCGCGACCGCCCCGCCGCGCGCGTTGACCGCGAGCGGCGGATCGTCGAGGACGACGATTAGCCGAGCCTCCGGCCTGGCCCACACAGGGCCGGCCCTGGGTTTGCGCCTAAGCCCCCCATCCAGGGCGATGCACCGTCCCCGGCTCTGCGAGTGAAGCGGGGGGCCCGCCGGCCCGTCGAGCGGGACCGAACCCCTTACCCGAACCGCGCCACCATGGCGCGGCGGGCCTGGAGGGCCTGGGAGGCGGTGTTTTCCGTCACGTCGGCCTCCGTCACGATCCCTCCTGCCGGCACGTCGCGGGTGAGGGTGACGCCGTGAGCGAGGCCGATGGGAAGGGCCTTGAGGGCGACGCTGCGGCGGGCCGGGACCACCTTGCCGTAGACCGTGTAGCCGCCCTCGCCGTCGAGGCGCTCGCCGATTTTGAGATCGCGCTTCGCCACCGCCGCCACGTCGCCGCGCCATTCGCGCGTGGCACCCGTGGCCTCGCCGCGCAGCGCCGCATTCAGCACCGAGATCGACAGTTCGAGCCCGATGAGGTGGAAGGGCTTGTACATGGCGGCGTAGCGCCCGGTGGAATCGGTCGGCAAGCCGTATTGCTTGAAGCAGGCGGCGGCGTAATCGTTCGGGGCTTTGAGCACCACATAGACGCCCCAGCGCAGATCGCGGAACACGGGGCGACCGTCGCGTTCGAGCGACGAGATCACCTCCACCATGCCGTCGCGCTCCAGCATCCCGCCGACGGCGCGGGGGCGCAGCACATGGGCGAGATCGTCCACGCCGCAGGGCGGAAAGGAGAGGCCGTCCTCCGGTACGTCGAGGCCGCAGGCATTGGCGATGGCCGCAGATTCGATGGCGGACTTCGTACCGTCGAGGAAGGAGTTGAACATCTGCGGGTTCATGCCCGCAAGCTTCGCGGCGTCCGGCGTGAGGCCGTAATGGGTCCACACCTCGTCCGGCGTCACCGCGTGATAGAGCGGCAGGTACTTGGTACCTTTGCCCGCAGCCGCGACCGTGAAGCCGGCCGAGCGCGCCCAGTCCACCATCTCGGCCACGAGGGCCGGCTGGTCGCCATAGGCCATGGAATAGACGACGCCGCGCTCGCGCGCCTTTTGCGCCAGCAGCGGCCCAACCAGCACGTCGGCTTCGACGTTCACCATGACGATGTGCTTGCCCGCATCGATGGCGGCATTGGCGTGGATCACGCCCGCTTCCGGCGAGCCCGTGGCCTCGATGACCACCTCCACGTCCTCCGCCGTGCAGGCCTCGATCCCGCTTGCGATGTAACGGGTGCGTGCGAGTTGCGCGCTGTCCCAGCTCACATGGCGGCAGGCCTGGCGCGCGCGCTCTGGATCGAGATCCGCGATCACCACGACTTCCAGGCCCGCGATAGTGGGCACCTGGGAGAGGAACATGGAGCCGAACTTGCCGGCGCCGATGAGCGCGGCGCGTACGGGACGTCCAGCCGCGGCACGGGCGCGAAGGTGGGCTTGCAGGTTCACTCAATTGTCCTTTGGCGTCAGCACCACGGATTCCGCGGAGCGGGTGAGGGGGCCGTGGAACACTGCCTCGATGTTGTGCCCGTCGGGATCGAGCGCGAAGGCCGCGTAGTAGCCCGGATGGTACGAGCGCTCCCCCGGCCCGCCGTTGTCGCGTCCGCCATTCGCGAGCGCCGCCGCATGGAAGCGCTGCACGGAATCGCGGTCCTCGGCCTGGAAGGCGAGATGCACCCGGGACACGGGCCCGTCGGCGCGGTCGACCCAGAGTTCGTCAGACGAGAAGGCTTGCGGGCTCTCATAGGTGAAATCGCGCCCCAGCGCCTGCAACACCGCGCGATAGAAGCGGCGGGACGCTTCGAGGTCGGATACGCGCAAGTGCACGTGATCGATGAGGCGGCCTTTGTGGTAGGGCATGGGGGCTCCACGGTGTCATCCCCGGCGCGCCGCAGGCGCGGGAAGGGGATCTAGGTCTCGGCCCGGCGTTTCTCCAGTTGTCCTTCCTCTCTGCTCCGGTCGAGGATGATACCCGGTCAGCAGGCGGTGGGGTCGAGGTCGAGCCAGTCGGGGTTCGATTGCTCGATGAGCTTCAGCTTCCAGGCTCGGTTCCAGCCCTTCAGCTGCTTCTCGCGCGCAATGGCTTCGTAAACATCCTTGTAACGCTCCACATAGACGAGACGCGTCACGTTGTACTTGCGAGTAAAGCCCGGCACAGCCAGCGCTTTGTGCTGCGGTATCCGCTGCGCCAGATTGCCCGTAAAGCCGATGTAGAGCGTGCCGTTCCGGCGGCTTGCGAGGATGTACACCGCATAGCGCTCCAGCATGGGATTGCCTTGAAACGAGAGCTTCAAAGCAATCAGAGCGTGCCGGCTTCATTCGTGCAACCCACAATCCGATAAAGTGTCATCCTCGGCGAGCCGAAGGCGAGAGAAGGGGATCCAGACGGGTGCGAGGCGTGAGACTGGATCCCCTTCCCGGCTGCTGCGCAGCCGCCGGGGATGACACCGGTGTTACTCCCCGCCTTCCGCCTTGATCCCTGCGGTCTTGATGATCTCGGCCCAGGTCTGCTGCTCCTGGGCGTGGTAGGGCCGGAATTGCTCGGGCGTCCTCACGTTCATGGTGAATCCGAGCTTGGTGATACGGTCCTTCACGTCGGGCTTGTTGAGGATCGCGATGATCTCGGTGGAGAGCCGGTCGAGGATCGGCTTCGGGGTGTTCACCGGCGCGAAGAACGCCGCCCAGGATTCCGCGTCCGCGTTGGTGATGCCCTGCTCGCGCAGCGTCGGCACATCCGGAACGCTCGGGTTGCGCTGCGGGCTCGCGATGCCGATGGCGCGGATCTGGTTGCCCTGGATCTGGCCCAGCACCGATGGGAGGGTGGAGTTCGACACGTCGATGCGGCCGGCCACCAACTCCTGCACGAGGGGCGCCGCGCCGCGGAAGGGCACGTGGGTCATCTGCGTGCCGGTGCGGACCATGAAGAGCTCGGTCGAGAGATGCGAGCCCGAGCCGATGCCGGTGGAGCCGTAATTGAGCTTGCCCGCGTCCTTCTTGGCGAGATCGACGAGTTCCTTGATGGACTTGGCGGAGGACTGGTTCGGCACCACGAACACGTGCTCGAAGGCGCCCACGCCCGCGAGCGGCGCGAAATCCTTCACGGCGTCGTAGCCCGGCTCCTTGAGCAGGAACATGTTGTTGCCGTGGGTCTGGTTGTTGCCGAACACGATGGTGTGGCCGTCCGGATCCGCCTTCGCGACCTGGCGGGTGCCGACGGCACCGGACGCGCCGGCCACGTTCTCCACGATGGCGTTCTGGCCCAAGCTCTTGCCCAGCTCCTCGGCCACGATCCGGGCGATGGCGTCGGTCGGCCCGCCCGCCGGATAGGGCACCACCACCTTCACGACCCGGCTGGGGAAGGTCTGGGCGTGCGCCGCGCCGGTGGCGAACAGCGCGGCGCCGGCCATGAGGCCGAGGGCAAGGCGGCGGGTCGGGGTCATCAGGGGCTCTCCTCCGGGCCCGCGGTTCGGGCGGGCAGCGTTTCTTGGGTTGCGGGGCGGGCAGGCCGGCACTAGGGTCCGCGCCGCCGTGAGGCCCCTTTTGTAGCGCCCCGTTTGGAGGAATCCCATGGGCTTTTTGTCCGACGCTCTTTCCCGCATCAAGCCGTCTGCGACCATCGTGATCACGCAGAAGGCGCGGGATCTGAAAGCGCAGGGGCGCGACGTGATCAGCCTCTCCGTGGGCGAGCCCGATTTCGACACCCCGGACCACATCAAGGAAGCCGCCATCGCCGCGATCCGCCGGGGCGAGACAAAGTATCCGCCCGTCTCCGGCATCGTGCCGCTGCGCGAGGCGATCGCGGCGAAGTACAAGCGCGAGAACGGCCTCGACTACAAGCCCTCGCAGACGATTGTCGGCACGGGCGGCAAGCAGGTGATCTACAACGCCATGCTGGCCACCTTGAACCCGGGCGACGAGGTGGTGATCCCGGCGCCCTATTGGGTGTCCTACCCCGAGATGGTGGGGTTGTGCGGCGGCACGCCGGTGATCGTGAACACCGAGATGGCGCACAACTTCAAGCTCCAGCCGGAGCCGCTCGAGCGCGCCATCACGGCGAAGACCAAGTGGATCATCCTCAACTCGCCTTCGAACCCCACGGGCGGCGCCTATACCCGCGCGGAGATGAAGGCCATCACCGACGTGCTGATGCGCCATCCCCATGTGTGGGTGCTCACGGACGACATGTACGAGCACCTCACCTACGGCGACTTCGAGTTCGTGACACCGGCGCAGGTGGAGCCGGGCCTCTACGAGCGCACGCTCACCATGAACGGCGTGTCGAAGGCCTATGCCATGACGGGCTGGCGCATCGGCTACGCGGCGGGCCCTGAAAAGCTCATCAAGGCCATGGATTTCGTGCAGGGCCAGCAGACCTCGGGCGCCACCACCATCGCGCAATGGGCGGCGGTGGAAGCGCTGAACGGACCGCAGGACCACCTCAAGGTGTTCAAGGCCGCCTTCGAGGAGCGCCGCGACCTCGTGGTCTCCATGCTGAACCAGGCCAAGGGCCTCAAGTGCCCGACGCCGGAAGGCGCGTTCTACGTCTATCCCTCCTGTGCGGAGGCGATCGGGCGCAAGGCGCCTTCGGGTAAGGTGATCGAGACCGACGAGGATTTCGTGTCGGAACTCCTGGAAGCGGAAGGCGTCGCGGCGGTGCACGGATCGGCCTTCGGTCTCGGCCCCAACTTCCGCATCTCGTATGCGACCTCGAACCAGCTGCTGGAAGAGGCCTGCAACCGCATCCAGCGCTTCTGCGGGGCACTCCGGTGATCCAGCTGCCGGTGACGGTCACCCCCGATCCGGCGGCTGCGCCCTACCGGGCGAACCAGGCCTCCACCCACCGCGTGAAGTTCGACGCCCGCGTCGACTTCACCAACGGCGGTCATGTGGAGGCCTGCGACTTCCTCCTCGACATCGCGGGGGACAGCGTGACCCCCGAGCGCCTGGCCGAGATGATCGTCTCGGCCATGAACCTGCTCCGCGCCGGGCCCGTGACGATCACGAAGATGCAGGTGGTGCGGCGCGGCGAGCACCAGGACGCGGTGCCGGCTTTGGAGCCGAGGCGGGTTTAACCCCTCTCCCCTGGAGGGAGAGGGTGGCCCTCGCGTCAGCGAGGGTCGGGAGAGGGGGAAGTCGGGCCACTCTCTCAAAGCGGGCTCCGCTTCAAGATTGCTGGGGAGAGTGGCACTTACTGCTCCCTCTCCCTGCGTGCTGCGCACGCTGTCCCTCTCCCTCCAGGGGAGAGGGTTGATGCGCCCATCCATTCGCAGGCTGCCCTTGTAGACCGCTCCGCTAGAGCCATCCCATGCGCATCCTCCTCCCCCTCATCCTCGCCGCCTTGTCCCCGCTCCTCGTCGCGGCTCTCGGCTTCACCGAGCGCAGCCTGTTCGGTACGGCGCTGGAGGATGTGTTCTACGGGTTCTTCTTTCGCGCCTATCCGTTGTTCTTCTTCGCGGTCGTATACGGCGTCGCGCGCGTCGTCGCGGCCGCGTTCGAGCCCGGTCCAAGACGGGCCTTGCGCAGCTTCACGACGCCGATCGCGGTGGCGCTGTTTCTCGTGGCCTGCCTCTACCCCACCTTCGGCGGCCTCGTGCTGCGGCCGGGTTTCATGACGGGGGGCGTCAGCTTCCTGCGCAGCGTTGCGGCCACGGGTGCGGTGGTGCTGGGGGCCGGTGCGGCGGCGTTCGCGTTCGCGCTGGCGCTTGGGCTGTCGAGCGCGTTGGCGCGCCTGCGCGTGACGTTGCGCTGGCGGGCATTCGGGGGCGCGATTTTGAGCTTTCTCGCGCTCTGGCTCGGCGGCGTGATCCTGGTGATCGCACCGCGCTACGGCTTCGACCCCGTGGCGGGTTGGCCCATGCGGCCCCTGTCGTTTGCCGCCGGCGCGCAAGCGGCGGCTCTCGTGGGGCTGGCCCTTCTCCCGCACGCGCTGGTGCTGCTCGCGCGCCGTCCGGCCCGCGCGGCCCGGCCCGATCTGGCGGCTCGCGCCCGCACCTAAAAGGAGCCTACCGCCGGCAGGAGAAGGGGAGGAACGTGCTCGCGGTCCCCGCATTCATGGCGCGCAGCACGAGGATGTTGGCGAGGTCCAGTTCCTCGGCCGAGCGCGGGCAGACATTCGCTCGCGCGGTGCAGCCGGAGGCGAGGAACGCCTCGTGCCGCTCGATGAAATCGGGGCTCAGTCCCGTCCGGCCGCGACGGGCCAGCGCCTCGGTCCAGTCCGCCCGGTAGCGGGCGCATTTCACCTCCGACCAGCTCGGCGACGGCGGCTCTGGTTGGGCGAGGCACGGCTGGCCCGAGAGCGCGAGGATGGCAGCGATAAAGGCAAGACGGGTCATGGGCTCGGATCCGGGGGGAGAGCGCTCGAACACCATCCAGCCTGACCGGTCAACCGTGAAGGCCTGCGCGGGCCCTTAGACTCCAACCCTCTTGCCAACCGCAAAAGAGGGGCAGAGCATGGCTCGTCTAACGCGCCCGAACCCAGGGGCGCGGCTCAAGGGGGCGGGAGGTTCGATCCTATGGCACCCAGTGGCAGACCAGCGTCGGGCCCGCGATGCATCGCCATCGTCGGCCCGTTCCAGAGCGGCAAGACGACCCTGCTCGAAGCGATCCTGGAGCGCACCGGTACCCTGTCCCGCTCCGGCCGGGTGACCAACGGCGATACGGTCGGCGATTCCAGCGCGGAGGCTCGGGCCCACGCCATGAGCGTCGAGCCCAACGTCGCCACGGTGCAGTTCCTCGGCGAAACCACCACCTTCATCGATTGCCCTGGCTCCGTGGAATTCCTCCATGACATGAAGACCGTGACGCCCGCCTGCGATGCCGCCATCGTGGTGTGCGAGGCGGACGAGCGGAAGATTCCCGCGCTCGAAATCGTGCTGCGGGATCTGGAAGAGGCCGGCATCCCGCGCTTCCTCTTCATCAACAAAATCGACACCGCCACCCGCAGGGTGCGCGAGACACTGGAACTGCTGCAGCGGGCCTCGCGCACGCCGCTGCTCCTGCGCCAGATCCCAATCTGGAAGGACGGGATCGCGGTCGGCTTCATCGACCTCGCGCTGGAGCGCGCCTTCATCTACCGCGAGCATGCGCCGAGCGAGATCGTCGCCATGCCCGACGGCGAATTGCCCCGCGAGCGGGAGGCGCGCTTCGCCATGCTGGAGCGCCTCGCGGATTACGACGACGCGCTCATGGAGGATCTGCTCTCCGACATCGAGCCCCCGAAGGACCGCGTCTTCGACGACCTTGCCCGGGAGGTGCGCGAGCGCCACGTGGTGCCGGTGCTGATCGGCTCGGCCGATCGCGGCAACGGGGTCACGCGGCTCCTCAAGGCGCTGCGCCACGAGGCCCCGACCGTGTCCGAAACGCGCGCGCGCCTCGGCATCGCGGAGAGCGGCCCGCCGCTCGCGCAGATCGTAAAGACCTTGCACACCGGCCACGGCGGCAAGCTCTCGCTCGCCCGCATTTTGCGAGGCGCCTTCCGCGAGGGCGACACGGTGATCGGCTCCCGCGGAGCGGAAACCCGCGTCGGCGGCCTGCTCTCCATGGTCGGCGCCACCACGACCCGCCAGGCGGAGGCGAAGGCCGGCGAGGCCCTCGGATTCGTAAAATTGGAGGGCGTCGCGACGGGCGATTGCATCGCCACCGGCAAGACGCGCCCTGAAGCCGTTGTCTCGATCGTCCCGCCCGAGCCCGTCTTCGCGGTGTCGATCCGGGTGAAGGACCGCAAGGACGACGTGCGCCTCACGGCGGCGCTTGCCAAGATCGCGGAAGAGGACCCGGCCCTCGTGGTCGAGACCCGGCCCGAGACCGGCGAAATGCGCCTGCTCGGCCAGGGCGAGATGCACCTGCGCGTCGCCATCGAACGGCTCGCCTCCCGCTTCCAGGTGCCGGTGGAGACCGGCAAGCCCCGGGTGAATTACTGCGAGACCATCAAGATGCCGGCGGCCGCGCGGGGCCGGCACAAGAAGCAGACCGGCGGCCACGGCCAGTTCGGCGATGTGGCGATCGAGGTCACGCCGCTGGGACGGGGCGAGGGCTTCGCGTTCCAGGACAAGATCACCGGCGGCGTGGTGCCGCGCCAATACATCCCCTCCGTCGAAACGGGCGTGAGGGATGCGATCCGGCGCGGGCCCTTAGGCTTCCCCGTGGTGGACGTGGCGGTGACGCTCACGGACGGCTCCTACCACACGGTGGATTCGTCCGACGCCGCCTTCCAGGCCGCGGCCCGGTTGGCGCTCGCCGAGGCGCTGCCGAAGGCAAAGCCGGTGCTACTGGAACCGGTGCTCTCGGTGGAGATCGCCATTCCCACGGAGGCGCTCTCCAAGGCCACCGCCCTCGTGACGGGACGGCGCGGCCAGATCCTCGGCTACGACGGACGCCCCGGCTGGCAGGGCTGGGACGTGCTCAAGGCCATGATCCCGGAATCGGAAATCGGCGATCTCATCGTCGAGTTGCGCTCCGCCACCGCCGGCGTCGGCACCTTCTCGACCCGCTTCGACCACATGGCGGAGCTCACGGGAAGGAGCGCCGAGCAGGTCGTGCAGGATCTCTCCGCGAGAGCCGGGCATTAGCACGATCCCTCCCTGGCCTAAGGGAGGGTGGCACCCGAAGGGTGACGGGTGGGATGAGAGCTCGATCTGGGCAGGTTCGTGCTCCCACCCCACGCGGCCGCTGCGCGTCCACCCTCCCCTGAGGGGGGGAGGGATGTGGCGCCCCATCGACAAAACCTCCTCCGCACCCCTATTTTGCAGGCAAACGCGGCGTGGACCGCGGATAGAACCCTTGGGAGGAGGAACGATGACGGCTGCAGCAGCCCCGGCGATGAACCAACAGGCGGGCTCGCCGAGCCGGCCCTGGCTCGCGAAGTATTCCGCGAAAGTGCCCCACACCATCGACGAAGGGCGGCTCGGCACCATCGCTGACATCTTCCGCACCTCGGTGCAGGAATTCGCCGCCCGTCCTGCGGTCGAGAGCTTCGGCAAGCGCATGACCTATGCCGAGCTCGGCCAGGCCGCCAATGCGGTTGCATCCTGGCTGCAGACGCAGGGGCTCAAGAAAGGCGATCGCGTCGCGATCATGCTGCCGAACGTCATGGCCTACCCCGCGATCCTGTTCGGCATTCTCACCGCCGGCTGCACGGTGGTGAACGTCAACCCGCTCTACACCCCGCGCGAGCTCACGCAGCAGCTCAACGATTCCGGGGCCCGCGTCCTCTTCGTGCTCGAAAACTTCGGCCACACGGTCGAGGAGGCGAAGCCCGATCTGAAGCTCGACAAGGTGGTCCTCGTGACCCCGGGCGACCTCTTGGGCCTCAAGGGCACCATCGTGAACCTCGTGTCGCGGCACGTGAAGAAGGCGGTGAAAACCTTCGCGCTGCCGGGTGCCGTCGCCTTCAAGCAGGTGCTCGCCGAGGGCGGTCGCACGCCCCCGAAGCCCGTGACCATCACCCTCGATGACATCGCCTTCCTGCAATACACCGGCGGCACCACGGGCGTCGCGAAAGGCGCCGTGCTGCTGCACCGGAACGTTGCCGCGAACGTGGCGCAATCGGAAGCCTGGATGCGGCCCTATTTCGGCGACCGCACCGACCACGTGATGGTGACGGCGCTGCCGCTCTACCACATCTTCGCGCTGACGGTTTGCGCGCTGATGATGACGCGCATGGGCGCCTGCCAGTTGCTCATCGCCAATCCGCGCGACATCCCGGGCTTCATCAAGACGCTGAAGACGCGGCCCTTCACGCTCATGTCGGGCGTCAACACCCTCTACAACGCGCTCGCCAATCATCCCGACATCAAGGACGTGAACTTCTCCGAAGTGGTGTTCTGCGTCTCGGGCGGCATGGCGACCCAGGAGGCCGTGGCGCGGCGCTGGAAGGACATCACCGGCAAGCCCATCGTCGAGGGCTACGGTCTCTCCGAGACGTCGCCGGTGGTCTGCGCCAATCCCCTCGACCTCGAGGCCTTCTCGGGCACGATCGGCTACCCCATTCCCTCCACCGACGTTTCGATCCGCTCCGTCGAAACGGGCGAACCGGTGCCGATGGGCGAGCGGGGGGAACTCTGCGTGAAGGGTCCGCAGGTGATGGCGGGCTACTGGCAGCGGCCCGACGAGACCGCGAAGGTGATGACGGCGGACGGCTACTTCCGTACCGGCGACATCGCGGTGCAGCAGGCGGACGGGCAGATCAAGATCGTCGATCGCCTCAAGGACATGGTCCTGGTCTCCGGCTTCAACGTCTATCCGAACGAGGTGGAAGAGATCCTCGTGAAGCATCCGGGCGTGCTCGAAGCGGCCGTGATCGGCCTGCCCGACCAGGGTACCGGCGAGGTCGTGGCGGCCTATGTGGTGCGCAAGGACGAGGCGCTCACTGTCGACGAGCTGCGCGACTTCTGCCGCGAGAACCTCACGGCCTACAAGGTGCCGAAGCGCATCGAGTTCCGCGAAGCGCTGCCGAAGACGAATGTCGGCAAGGTGCTGCGTCGCGCCTTGAAGGAAGAGGTCACCAAGGGTGCCTAAAGGGAGAGTTGGCGGCGCGCCTTGAAGCGCTCGCCAAGGGTGCCTGATCGACGCCGTCTTCCACCGAAAAGCGAAGCGGCCGGGCAGGGGAGATCCCCAGGCCCGGCCGCTTTGCGTCGAGGGTGCGGTTCGATCAATCGCAAACGCGAACCCGGCGGGTATAGACCACATCGCCCCAGGCATTGAACACCGGCTGGCGCACCGTGTAGCAGCGGCGGCCCACATAGACCGGGTAGGTGCCGTAGCCGTAGGCCGGATAGGTCGAGGCCGCGATGGCGCCGAGCGCGAGGCCGCCGATCACGCCTGCCGCAATGGCTCCCCCGTGATGATACTTGTGGCCCGCCTGGGCCGGGGCCGCAGCGGTCATCATGGCGCCGCCGATCGTCAGGGCAGCCATGGTGCAGATCAGGGTCTGCTTCGAGAACTGGGTCATGGTGCTCTCCTCTGTGGTTCCGGCGGGGTTGCTTCGATGTCCGTCCGGCATGGGGAGACCTTGCCCCAGCCCAAGAGGGGCCTCTGTGCGGATGCGCACGCAGGACCGGGCCCCGACCGCCGTCGCGGGAGCAATCGGGTGCGGCAACGCACGCAGGACCGACGCGCGCCGCAGGGGACAACACCGGGCGACACCTGACGGTTGTGATCGGATGCTGTAAGCCTGGCTTCGATCCAACACGGGAGATCCCCGATGCCGCAGATCGAGCCTCACGACTTCATCGAGCGCATCCGCCGGGGGATGCAGGATGAGCCCGGCATCCGGGCCCTGTTCCTCGCCGGCAGCCATGGCAGCGGCAAGGCCGACGCCTACAGCGACATCGACTTCGTGGCGCTGGCCGAAGAAGGGGAGCACGCCGCGGTCGTGGCGGCCTGGCGGCAACTTGTGGAGAGCATCGCGCCGGTGGTGTTCTGGCAGGAGCGGCGGATGAGCTGGACGCTCCTCAACGCCGTCACCGAAGACTGGCTGCGCTGCGACCTCACTGTCTTCCAGCCCGGCGCCCTGCGCGGCCGAGCCCGCGACACGGTGAAACCGCTCGTCGACCGGGGCGGCTATTACGATGCTCTGCCCGAAACGCTGCCGCCCGCGCAGCCCAACGTCCAGCAGGTTGGCTACCTCATCAACGAGTTCATCCGCGTGATGGGGCTGCTCCCGGTCGGCATCGGCCGCGGCGAATACGTGGTCGGCGTCACGGGCACGGGCCTGCTGCGCGACATGCTGATCCAGTTGCTCACCGAGGAGGTGCCGATGCCCGACAAGGGCGGGGCGCTGCATCTGAGCCGGGTGCTGCCCGAGGCCGACATGCGCCTCCTGGAGGGCTTGCCCTATCCGCGGCCCGACCGGGCTGAGATCATCGCGGCCAACATCGCCACTGCGCGGGCGTTTTTCCCGCGCGCCCGTGCGTTGGCGGCCCGCATCGGCGTCCCCTGGCCCGCCGCCTTCAAGGACGCGACCCGGCGCAACCTCCAGCGGACCCTCGGTGCGGAAGCGCATGTGAGCTGGTAGCGACAAGAAAAAAGCCGGACCCGAAGGTCCGGCTGAGAAGTCAGGCGCGGCCAAGAGGCCAGCAGCCTTCCAGAGGGGAACGGCCGAAGCGGCGGGGCCTGGGAGGAAGAAAGGCCTGCCGCTGAAACATTCAGCCGTTGCCGATATTGTCCGCAGACCGCTTTTTTGCAATGCAACATGCTACATGAAAGGGCTGCGCCAGGCGCATGACTCACGCGTGATCCAACCCGTGCCATCGAGCGTGGCCGAGCAAAAGGCTGCTTTTTGGGCTCTCATCGGGGTCGGCACCGCTCCAGGTGAGTGGATTCACCCCAATCCAAGCGGCTGCGGCCTGGGGACCATCCTGCCCTGAGAGGTCTCTTCAGCTCGCTCGAGCCACGTCCCGGCTCCCGCGCGGCCGAAGCCACGAAACGGTCGGCGGCGATCAGGATTCCACGTCGAGGGGGCGGGTGCCGGCGGCCTGGCCGTCGGGGCCGATGGTGATCTTCTCGATTCGGGCCTCGGCCTTCTTCAGCAGGGCCTCGCAATGTTTTTTAAGCGCCTCGCCGCGCTCGTAGATCGCGATCGAATCCTCCAGCGGCACGTCCCCGCGCTCCAGGCGGCGCACGATGTCCTCCAGTTCGGCCAGGGCCTTCTCGAAGGGAAGGGTCGTGAGGGTCGGAGCGTCGGAGCGGGAAGTGTCGGTGCGGGAAGTGTCGGTGCGGGAAGTGTCGGAGCGGGACATGGGAGGCCGTTGGTTGTTTGTTCTCCCTTATGCGGGGACGCCCCAGGGCTGGCAACCCCGGCCCTGGGGCGATCGCGGTCAGGCGGCAGGCGTGGGTTCCGGCGGATCGACGGGCCCGACCGGATGACGCACGAGCAGCCGCTGATAGGCGAGCCCGATGCCGACGAGGGTCAGCCCAAGACCGATGAAGGAGAGCGCCTGCATGACGCCTTCCAGGTTCGCGAGATCGAACAGGAACACCTTGACGACCGCGGCGATGATGTAGCCCGCAGACGCAAGGCGGGCCATGCGGATGTTCCGCACCAGGCCGACCGCCAAGAGCGCGATGCCGACGACGAGCAGCGCCGCCGAATAGGCCCAGAGCTCCCCCTCGCTCGTGGTGCGGAAGAGATCGATGGCCGGGCCCTGGAACAGCCGCCGGATCTCCAGAACCATGTAGAGGAACTGCAGGCCGAAGGCCAAGGCGAGGGCGAGGCGCTGATACCAGAGCGGCCGCGAGCGGCGCGATTGCCAGGCGAGCACGCCCGCCAGCACCGCCGGCACCGCATAGGCGAGGAGGAGCGAGTTGAACACCGCACCGCCCACCACATCCTCGAAGCTGAAGAACGGGTTGTTGATGACGGCAAGCCCCGCGACGCCCGTCACGAGCGAGCCGCCGGTGAAGACGAGCAGCGCCACCTGATAGACGATGTCGCTGCGCCGCTCGTTCACACGGAGCAGCACCAAGGAGAAGAGAAGGCCCGAGGTGGTGAGCAGCCCCGTCTCCACATGCCCGGTGTCGGCCGCCAAGGGATTGCCGTTGTTGAGCGCGTGGCGGATCTCGAAGAACACCAGGAAGGCGGCGCAGACCAGGGCGAGGCTTTCCAGCAGCCGCACCATCTCGTCGCGCCCGCCGCGTTCGAGGATGCGGCTGGCGAGGAAGAACGCCACGGCCGGAACGCCGTAACCCCAGAGCAGCCAATTGAAGACAGGCGTCGTGCCGAGCGCGCCGCGCACGAGCGTCGGGTCCCAGATGAAGCGCGCGAGCACGAGGAGCGCGATGGCGCCGACCACGTAGCGGAGCGCGCGGATCCCCATGCGATCCGCGACCCAGGCGGTGCCGAGGGCGGCGAGCGCGAAGGCCACGGTGAGGATGCCGCGTTCGAGCGCAAAGGTGAGGCCGAGCGCCAGGGCCGCGACAGCCGCGGAGGCCGCGGCGCCGATGCCGAGCCTGACCGCATCGAGGGCATCGCCCTCCCGCTGCTTCAACCAACCCACGGCACCGGCGAAGCCGAGACCGAGGAGGCCGGCAGCGAGCGCGAAAGGCACGCTCTGATCGAGGCGGGTCACGCGGCCATAGGCAACGATCAGGATGAGGAGCGGACCGATTGTTGCGGCGCCCGCGAACAGCCCGGCCGTGGGCAGCGGCAGGGCGCGGCCGCGGGCGAGACGCCACAGGCCTGCGCCGGCGAGCACGAGGGCCGCGAGGGTCGCAAAGGCGAGGTAGGTGTTGACGGCTTCAGGCCGCGGCAGGTCCGCGATGGCGTCCGGCAGGAGGAGGAGCGGGTCGGCCTCGCGGAGCGCGGACGAAGGCCAGATCGCGAGGGTGCCGATCGCGGTGAGCGCAGCCGCGACGGCGCCGAGCGCGGCCGGCGCGAAGCGCATTGCGAGCCCGAGGAAGAGGAGCCCCATGGCGCCGGCCAGGAAGGGCCGGGCAGAGCCGACCTCCGGCATGGCGCCCACCGCAACCGTGAGCACTGCGAAAGCCACCAGCAGGCCGCCGGCGGCTAAATCGGGATAGGCCTCCGCGTCGTCCGTGCGGCGATGCGGGTCGGCGACCAGGAAGAGCCCGGCGAGGGCCGCCTGCAGCAGCAGGTGCGCGATCGTGGGCGCCACGTCCGGCGATGCGCCCATGAAGAGCATCGTCCACACCAGCGCGCCGGCGGCGCCGGCGAAGGCGAGCCAGCGCCACAGCCGCAGCCGCGCCACGCCGTAGGTCGCGGCCACCACGAAGCTGAGATAGATCACCACCGGCCAGGCCTGGGGCGCATCGCTCTCGATGAGCACCGGGGAGCCGAGCGCCGCCGCAAGGCCGAGCGCCCCGAGGGCCGGACCATGGAGCGTCGCGGCAAGGAGCGTGAGGACCGCGATGGCGCCGAGCGTCACGAAGGCCGCAGCGGGTCCGATCATGTCGTAGAGGGCATAGGCCGCGTAAGCGGTGGCAAACGCCGTCGAGGTGCCGGCCGCCGTGAGGATGCCCGGAATATGCGCGCTCCGGATGCCGGGGAGGTTCAGCGCGACCTCGCGGCGACGCATGAACTCGCCGGCGGCGAGCAGGGCGAGGGCGAAAAGCAGGCCGAGCGTCACGCGGGCGCCGGGGCCGAGCAGCCCCTCTTCGATGGAATAGCGAACGAGGAAGAGCCCGCCGAGACCGAGCGCGAGGCCCCCGACCCACACGGCCCAGCGGGTGCCGAGCTGCTCCTCGAGACCGGCCTTGCGGGGCTTCGGCGGCGCGGGCGCAACCGGCGGAACGGCGGTCGGCGGCACGGCCGAGCCGGTCGGGCTCGCCCAGGTCGCTGGCGCGGCCGGGAAGGACTCGGGCTCGAGAACGGGCTCGGGTTGCGGAGCCGCCTCGGGCGCGGGGTCGGGTGCTTCCTGGGGGGCGCCCTCCACGATCAGCGGCGCGGCTTGCGCTTCGTCGATCTCGGTTTGCACTGCGCTTTGCCGCGCCGCGCGAACCAGCGGCTTCAGGTGCGTTTCAACCTGGGCGAGCTGGGCCTCCAGCGCTGCCGTGCGCGTGCGCAGGCCAAGTGCCATGAAGAAGCCCACGACCCCTGCGATCGGGATCGACAGCCCCAGCAGCACCAGAATGACAAAGTCCATCGCAACGCCCCCGATCGTCCGGCCTCGTGCGCCGGTTCTCGTCAGGGTGGCACGTTAAGGGGCGAATATTGCCCGAACGTGTTCCGGTTCGTTGCAATGTTTCGTGGCGGTCCCGCGCCCGCGTCCGACCCTGAAGGCTCGACCGATCACGTGAACCGCAAGGTGAACGGCACGCCTTCCATGGCTTCCGCACCCCGGCCGATGCCGGCGATGGCATCGACCATCCGGCCGCCGCGGCCCAGCATGCTGTCCGCCACGCCGATGAGGCGGCGGTTCGGGGTGGCGGTGGGCGAGGCTTCCCGGAGTTTCTGCGCGATCATGCTCTCGTCGCGGTCCGGCGCGAGCGCGCAGGCCGTGATGTAGGCCGCGGCCGAGGAGCGGCTGATCCCGGCCCAGCAATGGAACACGAGCGGCGCCTCCCGCTCCCAGGTGCGCACAAAGGCGAGAAGTTCGTCCACGTGCTCCGGCCCTGGCAGGATGTGGCCGTCCATCGGATCGACGATGTCGCTGATGCCGAGAAAGAGATGGCGGCTCGCCTCGATGCTCGGCGGACGCTCCACCACGGTATCGCGGTTGATGAGGGTGACGACATGGCTCGCGCCGGTCTCGGCGACCGTGTCGTGGAGGCGGGAGAGGGGGCAGACGTGCAGGGTTGGCATCGGGATCTCGGAATGGCTCGGATTAACGTGCAGGCGCCGCCGTGGTGCCGGCGTGGACTTCGCCGAGCCGCGCGGCAAAGCGCGCCTGCGCGTCCGCGATTGACCAGGGGGTGAGGTAATCGGCGATCCAGCCGGGAAGGGGCTCGGGCCGGCCGAAATAGCGGATCGCCTCCTCGCGGCCGAATCCGGCGAGTTTCGTGGCCTCGTGGAACGCGGCGAGGCGGTCGGCCCGTTTGATGAGCCGGCGGCAGGGGGCAGCGGGCTCCGGGGCTAAGCCGAAGCGCAGATGGATCGCCGCGAGAAGCCTCGCCTCCACGGCCTTGTAGGCATCGCCGATCACCGCCTTGAAGGGCGAGATGATGTCGCCGATGACGTATTCGGGGGCATCGTGGAGCAGGGTTGCAACGCGCCAGGCCGCCGGCATCTCGGGTTCGAGATGACCCGCGATCGCTTCCACGAGCAGGCTGTGCTGGGCGACCGAAAAGATCTCGGGGCCGAGCGTCTGCCCGTTCCAGCGCGCCACGCGGGCGAGGCCATGCGCG
Source organism: Microvirga sp. (assembly GCA_035944635.1). Taxonomy (GTDB): domain Bacteria; phylum Pseudomonadota; class Alphaproteobacteria; order Rhizobiales; family Beijerinckiaceae; genus Microvirga. The sequence continues at coordinate 31,305 of DASZAZ010000004.1, read as the reverse complement.
ATGTCGTCGAGCTCCACGTCGAGGGGCGAGGGATCGAGGAGGTCGAGCCTGCGGCCGGAAAGCATCCGCTGCCAGGCGCGGGGTTCTTTCGCGGGCATCAGCGAACGCCGCGTTTGCCCAAGGCCGCGCATTCCACGTGGCGGAAGCAGCCCACGAGATGGTCGTTCACCATGCCGACCGCCTCCATGAAGGCGTAGACGATAGTGGGGCCCACGAAGTTGAAGCCCTCGGCCTTGAGCGCCTTCGAGACGCGGCGCGAGAGCTCCGTTTCGGGCTGCACGTCGGCGCGGCTTTTCAGGTTGGTCTGGATCGGCCGGCCGTCGACGAAATCCCACAGGAAGGCGGAAAAGCCCCCGCGCTCCTGGATGCGAAGCCAGCTCTGCGCACTCTTCACGGTGGACACGATCTTGGCTCGGTTTCGCACGATTCCGGGATCGCGCATCAGGGCCTCGATCTGCGCCTCGTCGAAGCGGGCGATGATCGCGGGATCGAAGCCGGCAAACGCGCTGCGGAAAGCGTCGCGCTTCCTCAGGATCGTGATCCAGGAGAGACCGGCCTGGAAGCCGTCGAGGATCAGTTTCTCGAACAGCGCCCGGTCGTCGTATTCCGGCACGCCCCATTCGGTGTCGTGATAGGCGACATAGAGCGGGTCGGTGCCCGGCCACCAGCAGCGGGTCTTGTGGTCGGGGTGGTGGATCAGGCCTTCGGTCATAGGGCTGGTGTAGCGGGGCGCGACCGGAGGGGGAAGATGTTCAGCTCTTGTTCTCCTCAAGGAAAGGCCGGAAGTTCTCGAGCCATTCCTTGAGCCAGTGCTCCAGCGCGGCTTTCGCGGCGTCTTCCGTGGTGCCGTAGCCCCAGGCATCCTCCTGGAGTGGCGTGGCCCAGATCCAGAAGCGGTTCGAGCCGTCATAGGCCACGTTGCCGACCTCGACCGCGCCGACGCGCCCCACGGCCCGCTGCAGGGGCACCCCGGCAACGGCATCCTGCGTCCAGGCGATCTTGCTCACGAGGCCTCGTGCGCTGGGCCTTCGCCCGGGAAGGCGAAGCGGGCCCAGTCGGGCTTGGCGAGCCTGGCCGGCACGCCGCCGGCCGCGATCTCGGTGCCGGCGGCGAGCGCGTCCGCGGCACGGTCGAGGCGGATCATCAGGAGGCCGCGGCCTTGAGCGGCGGTGCCGGTCTTGCCGAGCGCCCGGTCGCCGGCGGTCACGTCCACGCCCGCTTCCGGCACGGCGCCGCCGGGATAGATCGCGGGTACGAGGCGGGTGCGCGCGGTGCCCCGGTGCTGCATGCGCGAGACCACCTCCTGGCCCACATAGCAGCCCTTGTCGAAATCCACCCCGCGAAGCTGGTCCATCACCGCCTCGTGGGGGAAGGCGTCGCCGAAGAGGAAATCGCGTCCGCCCTCGGGGACGCCGAGCGCAATGCGGTGGGCGTCATAGGCCTCCGGCGGCGCGCCGGCCCATTCGTGGGCGTCGCTCGCCGCCACGATGGCCCGCCAGCCGAGTGCGGGTAGGCGCGGGTCCGCCGCGATGAGGCCGGCGTCCTCGGGCGGCGGGGGCGCGTCGCCCCAGCCCACCACAAGGCTAAGCCCGTCCGAGCGGTCGTCGATCTGCACCTTGGCGCGCAGGCGATAGAAGCCGAGGCGCTTGGCGAGGTCGCCCGCATAGGCTTTGAGCACGTCGAGGCAATAGCCGCCGCCGGCTTCCTCCGGGGCCTGGAACACGATGAAATCGAACAGGATCTTGCCCTGGGGCGTGAGCAGCGCGCCGAAGCGCGGCGCGTCCGTCGTCACCCGGTCGATGTCGCAGGTCACGAGCCCGTCGAGAAAGGACTTCGCGTCCTCGCCCGCGACCCGCACCACGCCGCGGTCGCTGAGATGAGAGGTGGGCATCGCCGCTCCGGTTGCTCTTGCCGAGGGGCTGACATATGCGCAGGGGGAGCCAGGCTCAAGGTGCTCCCACGATCTCCCCTCCCCCTTGCGGGGAGGGGTTAGGGGTGGGGGTTCGGGAGGAGTTGAACTCCGAGGTGTCATCTGCACCACCCCAACCCGGTCGCTTCGCGCCCACCCTCCTCGGCTCAGGGGGAGGCTAGCAACCAAGGAGGCCCCCATGACCCAAACCTTCGACCTCCTCCTCAAGGGCGGCACCGTGGTGAACCACGATGGGCGGGCCGAGCGCGATGTCGGCGTCACCACCGGCCAGGTCGCGGCCATCGGCGATCTCTCCCGGGCCTCGGCCGGGGAAACGGTGGATTGCCGAGGTCTGCACATCCTGCCCGGCGTCATCGACACGCAGGTGCATTTCCGCGAGCCCGGCCTCGATCACAAGGAGGATCTCGAATCCGGCTCCCGCGCCGCCGTGATGGGCGGCGTCACCACCGTGTTCGAGATGCCGAACACGGACCCGCAAACCACGAGCGAGGCGGCGCTCGCCGACAAGGTGCGGCGCGCGCATCACCGCATGCATTGCGATTTCGCGTTCTGGGTCGGCGGCACGCACGAGAACGCGCGCGACGTGGCGGAACTCGAACGCCTGCCCGCAGCCGCCGGCATCAAGGTGTTCATGGGCTCGTCCACGGGCTCGCTGCTGGTTGAGGACGACGCGGGCGTGACGGAGATCCTGCGCCGCACGCGCCGGCGCTCCGCGTTCCATTCCGAGGACGAGGCCATGCTGCGCGAGCGCAAGGGCCTGCGGGTCGAGGGCGATCCGCGCTCGCACCCCGTGTGGCGCTCGGCCGAAGTGGCGCTCGCCTGCACACACCGCCTCGTGCGCATCGCGCGCGAAACGGGCGCGCGCATTCACGTGCTGCACATCACGACCGCCGACGAGATCGCGTATCTGAAGGACCACAAGGACGTAGCCTCCGTCGAGGTGACGCCGCATCACCTCACGCTTGTGGCGCCTGATTGCTACGAGCGTCTCGGCACCTATGCGCAGATGAATCCGCCCGTGCGCGACGACCGTCATCGCCAGGGGATCTGGCAGGGCGTCGCGCAGGGCATCGCCGACATCCTGGGCTCCGACCACGCGCCGCACACCCGCGAGGAGAAGGACAAGACCTATCCCAACACGCCGTCCGGCATGACGGGCGTGCAGACGCTCGTGCCGATCATGCTCGATCACGTGAATGCGGGACGCATGACCCTGGAGCGTTTCGTCAGCATGACGAGCGCGGGCCCGAAGCGCCTCTTCGGCATCGCGCGCAAGGGACGCATCGCGGTCGGCTACGATGCGGATTTCACGGTCGTAGATCTGAAACGCCGCGAAACCATCCGCCACGATTGGATTGCGTCGAAGAGCGCGTGGACCCCTTACGACGGCGTCACGGTGACGGGCTGGCCCGTCGGCACCATCGTGCGCGGCGCGCGCGTCATGTGGGAGGGGAGCCTGGACGCGCCGTCGTTGGGTGAAGCGGTGCGCTTCGAGGACACCCTGAAGGGGTAGGGCTCAGCGCGCTGCGTCCCACTAATCCCCTCATCCTGAGGAAGCCTGCGCAGCAGGCTGTCTCGAAGAAGGGCTCCAGCTCGCTCGTGGGCTCCAGCTCGCTCGTGGGCTCCAGCTCGCGCGAGGGCTCTGGAATCATCCTTCGAGACGCGGCTTCGCCGCTCCTCAGGATGAGGTTGTCGGGTTGGAGAGTGGCGCGCTAGTGCTTCGGTCCGCTCGAGAACTGTCCGCCGCGGATGCGCTCCGGCAAGCCTTCGGCGTATTCCGCCACCGCCTCTTCGCCGTAGATCGCGACGAGTTCGTGGAAGGCCGCGAAGAGGGCGGCTTGCGCCATGTAATCGGAATCGAGCCCGTCGAGCTCCGCTTCCGCGAAGGCTTCGGTCACGTAGCTCAGGGCCGCTTCCTTGATGGCGCTGGTGGCCTGGGAGTCACCGAATGGAGCGTCGTTATCGTTCATGATGGGCTCCCTGACGGACCAGGCGCGGGTTCGAGAGGGAATCTAGAAGGCGCGCCGGCCCTGGGCCAGTGTCGCCTTGCAAAGGGGTTAATGCGAAGCGCGCATCGGGTTAATGGTGTGGATAAATCGCAGGCCGTGCTTTCGCGGCCACACCTCCCCGAACGGCAGCGACGCCTCTCGCCGCCGTATCGCGTCACCAGGTTGCGTCTCTGTCAGCCGCCGTAGCGCGTCACCAGGTTGCGCGTGATCTGGTCGCCTTCCTTGACGTAGCGGTTCGTGGCCTCCACGGCGGAGGGCGTGCAGGTGTTGTAGGTGAGGCCGAAGGCGCTGAAGCCGCGGTTATAGGCGCCCGCGATGCGCTCGCGGCGTCCGGGCGTGGTGCCCTCCGCCTCCAGCAGCGTCTGCATGCGCCGCGGCCATTCGGCGGCGTCCGGCGCGGTGCACAGGCGCCGCAGAAAGGCGAGGGAGCCCATGATTTCGGCGAGCCGCAGGAGGTCCTTCTCGTAAGGGGCCGGCGGGGGCTCCGCCACCGGGGCGCCGGGCGGCGGCGCCGCGGGCGCGGCCGGTTGCTGGGGTTGGGCGGGCTGCTGCCGGCGCGGCTGAGGACGGGGGGGCTGCTGGGGCTGCGCTTGCGGCTCCTGCGGGCGCAGCAGGCGCTCGAAGAAGCTCTGGGCCAGCACGGGTTCAGCGGATGAGAGGGCGGCGCAGGCCGCCAGCGCCAACGCGCTCCAACGTCGGGTCGTCGGGTGCGTCATGGGGCGGCGCGGTGCAGCGCGAAAGCCTGCTTGAGAATCCCTGGGAGCCCCGGCGTCGTCGGCAATCCGGCAATTTCGGCTTCCGTGACCCACCTGATCTCTCTCGCTTCCGGTCCTGTCTGGGGTTCGCCCGAAACCCAGCGAGCCGCGTGGGCGACGATGACGATGTGGAGACTTACACGGCCCTCGGCATCCCGTTCAATCACTTCGACGGGAGCCACGGGGCCGAGAAGCTTCGCCTCAACCCCCGTTTCTTCGCGAAGTTCCCGCAGGGCCGCTTCCCCTAAGGTTTCGCCCGCTTCCACGCCGCCGCCGGGCAGCGAGAACAGCCCCTCCATGGGCGCGCGTCCGCGGCTTGCGAGCATCACCCGGTCGCCGCGGAACACGGCGGCCGAGGCCGCGAGGAAGGGCTGGGTCGGATAGAATCGGTTGGAGGACATCGAACCCCGGTTACGCGCTGGCCGGCGCAACATAGCGGGCGCGAGGGCGGATGAGACCCCCTTGTGCGCGCTGCTCCACCGCATGCGCGAGCCAGCCCACCGTGCGCCCGATCGCGAAGATCGCGAAAGCCGCCCCGCGCGGCAGGCGATGGGCGCGTTCGAGCGCGACGAGGCCGACGTCGAGAGACGGCTTGCGTTCGGTCGCCTCGGAGATCAGGCGCACACGGCTGCGGTCGCGCCGGGCGAGAGCGGACCCCTTGGGCAGCGCGGCCAGCAGCGCCGCGGCGCGCGGGTCGCCGTCCGGATAGAGGTGGTGGTCGAAGGCGATGGGCGGTTCGCCCGCCTCCAGCCGCGCCTTGACGGCGCGCCAGCCCTGCGGGGTTTCGGCCGCCTCGAGGAGCGCCCGCACCCGGTCCGTCGCCCCGCCGTGCCGGGGGCCGCTCAACGTGGCGAGCCCCGCGATCACCGCCTCCTTCAGGGCCGCGCCCGTGGAGGCGGCCACGCGCACCGCAAAGGCCGAGGAGGAGAGTTCGTGATCGGCGCACAGCACCAGCGCCTGCCGCACGGCCTCGGTGCCGGCCGCGTCGAGCCCCCAGGCAGTCGCGAGGGTGTCATGCACGGGGCGGCGATCTGCTCCCGCGCCAGCAGCCGCCGTCATCAGGCGCAGGATGGCCGGCACGGTGCGGTCGAGCCCGGCCGATTCGTCGATTCGGGCACGGGAGAGAGCCTGGATCGCCGCGTCGAGGAACGGCGCGCGGGGGGATCGCCCGGCGCGGGGAGGCGCGACCTCGAACGCGTTCGCCCCGAGCCCCGGGATCAGCAGCAGCGCCACATCCTCGAGTGTTGCGGTTTGCGCGAGCCGGACCGCGTCCTCGCCGCGATAGAAGAGGCGCCCGCCCTCGACCCGCGTGAGGCTCGTCTCCAGCACCGGCAGGCCCCAATCGAGGGCGGTAGCCGCCGCGACGGTGGGGCGGCGCAGGCGGACCCGACGGCGGATCAGCGCCTCGATGTCGTCGATGGAATAGAGCCGCTCGCGCGGATCGCCGGGCGAGGCGAAGGAGCGGATGAGGCCGCGGCTCACATACGAGTAGAGGCTGCCGCGCCCGATCCCGAGACGCGCGGTCGCCTCGGCGGCGGTCGTGAGGCGCAAGGGGCGAGGGGCGTCCATAGGTTGATATGTTGATTCAAGATTGACCCTCGAGCAAGGGCAGGCGGATGCTCGCCTCAACGGAGGAGCCGGCGTCGAGCCCAGCGCTCCTCGGCGAGGAGAGCATCGATGGCGATCGGATTGGACGATGTGATTGCAGCCGAAACCGCGTTGAGCCACGTCGACGGGGAGGCGGGCCGCCTCATCCTGCGCGGCCACGATCTGGAGGAGCTGGCAGGCCGCATGAGCTTCGAGGCGGCGGTGGCGCTCCTGTGGGGCGATCTCGTGCCCGAAACGCGCGACCTTCGCATGGCGCTCGGCGACGCGCGCCGTCACGCCTTCGAGCGCTTCGCGCCCCTGCTGCCGGGCCTCGCGGGTCTCGCACCCGTGGAGGGCATGCGGCTTCTGCTCGCGTCCCTCTCGGACGCGGACGAGAACCACGCGGTGCTCGCCACCGGCGCCTCGGGCGTTGCGGCGGCAGCGGCCATTCGCGCGGCCGCAGGCGAGCCCCTGCTCGCGCCCGATCCGCATCTCGGCCACGCCGCCGACATCCTGCGCATGATCCGCGGCGGCGCGGCCGATGCCACGGAGGTCGCGGCCCTGGAAACCTATCTCGTCACCGTGCTCGATCACGGGCTCAACGCCTCCACCTTCACGGCCCGCGTGGTGGCGTCGACCGCCGCCGGTCTCCTCGCTGCCGTGGTGGCAGGCCTGTGCGCCCTCAAAGGTCCGCTCCACGGCGGCGCGCCGGGCCCCGTGCTCGACATGCTCGACGCCATCGGGACGCCGGAGAATGCGGATGCCTGGCTCGACGATGCCATCGCCCGCGGCGAGCGCCTCATGGGCTTCGGCCACCGGGTCTACCGGGTGCGCGATCCCCGCGCCGATGTGCTCAAAAGTGCTGTCGCGCGCCTGAAGGGCCGCGACAACCGCGTGGCCCTGGCCGAAGCCGCGGAGGCCGCGGCGCTCCGCGCGCTCGCCCGCCACAAGCCGGGGCGGCGCCTCGACACCAATGTGGAGTTCTACACCGCGCTGCTGCTCGAAGCCCTGCGGATCCCCCGCGCCGGCTTCACGCCGATCTTCGCAGCCGGCCGCACGGCGGGCTGGGTGGCGCACGCCATCGAACAGGAACGCGCCGGCCGCATCATCCGCCCGCAATCGCGCTATGTGGGCCCCTGGCCCGCGGAAGCCGCGTGAGAGCGCTTGGCAACAAGCAGTGCGCCTAATTGTGCGCAGGCACTGAATGAGCGGATGCTGATGGTAGGTGCTCCTGCGGCCAACTCTCGGGTTGACGCCCACTTACCCAATGTGGCGCCAAAGCAACAACCTCCGTTTATCTTTCAACCTCTAATTGAGTAAAACATTCATTCATGCTGCTGTTCCCTCAGACGGAGGGGGAACAATGCACTTGACGAGCTTCTTGGCTGTCGCCCTTGGCAGCGCATGCTTAGCGGGATGCGGGACCTATGTTCCACAGCTGCAGGATCCCCCCGGCGACGTTGCTGGGGATCAGCTTCTGGTGCAGGCGATCGCAAATAACGTAACCTGTGAAGTTCAAAACGCGATCAACGACATCATCAGGCAGGATCAGAACGATGTGCGCACTGGTAGGATCCCAGAGCGCCAAACGGCATGGCTCGACAGCTGGGGTGTCCAACTCACTCTCAATTTGACGGTGAATGAGAGGAGCGGGGTTGCTCCGGTTGTCAATTTGCTCCCTCCGAGTCCAGCCGATGCAATCTTCAACTTGGCAATAGCGGCCAACGTGTCTGCGGATGCAACCCGTATTGCCAAGATGGGTTCGTACTACACCGTGCAAGAGTTGATCGCTCGTGGTCCATGCCATCCGTCGAGTCGCCCGGGTGGGTTGTACCTTCTGCAGAGCGATCTCCGACTGAAGGAGTGGCTGCTGCATAACGTGCAGCTCCAAGGCACAGGTGTCGCCGACTTTCCCAGCAAGAAGGATGGTCCTTTCAAGCAGGATGTCATCTCGCATCAGGTCAAGTTCGAAGTTGTGACGGGCGGGAGCCTGACTCCTGGGTGGCGGCTGACGCGCGCCAATATCAACCAGACCGGCACCTTCCTTTCGGCCACGAGAACGCGCACGCACACTCTCACAGTCACGCTCGGTCCTGCCGAGGTCCCCGTTGCTGTGATCATCGCGGGGCGAGCGGTTTCAAGAGGTCGGGCCGTTCCAACGTTAGCTGCAGCGAATGCTCATCTTGCCTCGGAAATCGGCGTTGCCGTGAGGAACAATCTGCAACCGTAGAGCACGTCTTGGTCAAGCAGCCGCTAAGGCGCGAGAATGGGGATAGTCATGAAAGCAGCTTCCAAAGTGAGCCGGCGACAGTCGAAAAGTGCTGGGACTTCAAAAGCGTCGGCGACGCCCTCTAGTAGCAGCGACTAGCCAGCAGCAAGCTCGAGCAAGAGAGCGGCCACACCAAAACAACTTGCCGCGCGTGGAGTGCCGACAAATCCGTATATGTGCTTTAGGACAGCGGATCCCAATGTCATGATCAAGTGCGACTGGAACCCGGTCGAGAGGCGCTACAACTTGAACTGCCGCCGGGCGAGCCCTGGGGAGTGCTAACGCCCGTAGAGGTAGATCAAAGGATGAAGATCTCGCGCCGCTGTTGGCTTATTCGAGCGGGCGATCGTAGGCCGGGGACTGGCTGCGACCAGGAGATTTGGGGTGAGCTAAACGTGATGACCGCAGCCCCGTCCCCGCAGTAGGAGTTCTGTAATCGACACAGGTCAGTGTTGCAGCCGCGCCCTGCAATTCCTGGTCCAATGGCCGTCCGCGAAATTCCTAAACGTGCTGCCCGCCGTTGATGTGGAGTTCCGCGCCGCTAACGTAGGACGAGGCGTCGGTGCACAGGAAGTAGATCGCCTTGGCGACCTCTTCCGGCGTGCCGAGGCGGCGCATGGGCAGCTGCTCGACGATCTTTTCCGTACCCGGCGACAGGATCGAGGTGTCGATCTCGCCGGGCGAGATCGCATTCACGCGCACGCCCAAGGGGCCGAAATCGGACGCCATCTCGCGGGTGAGCGCCGCGAGCGCCGCTTTGGACGTGGAATAGGCTGCGCCCGCGAAGGGGTGCACGCGCGAGCCGGCGATCGAGGTGACGTTCACGATCGAGCCCTTCGCCTTGGTGAGCTCATCTTGCAGGCCCCGCGCCAGCATAATCGAGGCGAAGAAGTTCACGTGGAACACGTGGATCCAGTCCTCGTAAGGCGTCTCGAGAGTGTTGAGCCGCGTGCCCCCCGCTCCTTTGGGCGAAATGCCGGCATTGTTGACGAGCGCGTGCAGGCAGCCGCCCTCGGCCTGCAGCCGCTCCTTCACGTCGGCGATGGCGCGGTGGGTGTCGGCGGGGCTCGCGAGGTCCACCTGCAGGTGATCGTCCGGTCCCATCTCCCAGGGGCAATTCTCCGGAAAGGCATGCCGCGAGCAGGTGATCACGCGCCATCCGGCCGAGGAGAACCGCTTGACGGTGGCATGCCCGATGCCCCGGCTGGCGCCGGTCAGGAGCATCACGCGACGAGGATTGTTCGAAGACATCGGGGGTCCGTGCGAGGGGAGGGGGCGGAACCTACTCCGGCGAGGGGCGAATGGCGAGGGGCGAATAGGGATGTCGGGCGTCGCGCCATAATCGAGACAACGCCTGGCCCCTCCATTCGCCACTCACCATTCGCCTTAGGGATACAGCCTGTTCTTCACCCAACCCTCGCCCTGGCGCGTGAACACCACCCGGTCGTGCAGACGGAAGGGCCGGTCGTGCCAGAACTCGATCGACACCGGCGCGATGCGGAAGCCGGTCCAATGGGGCGGGCGCGGCACCTCGCCGACCGCGAATTTCGCGGCGTTCACGGCGACCGCCTTTTCGAGCGCGAAGCGGCCCTCCAGCGGGCGCGATTGCTGGCTCGCCCAGGCGCCGACGCGGCTGTCGCGGGGACGGCTCTGGAAGTAGGCATCGGCCTCCTCGTCGCTCACCCGGGTGACGGGTCCTCGCGCCCGCACCTGCCGGCGCAGGCTCTTCCAGTGCATCACGAGCGCCGCCTTTGGGGTCGCGGCGAGCTCCCGGCCCTTGTTGGACTCCGTGTTGGTGTAGAACACGAACCCGCCCGGATCCGTGCCTTTGAGCAGCACCATGCGGACGTTCGGCAGACCGTCGGGATCCACGGTGGCGAGCGCCATGGCGTTGGGGTCGTTCGGCTCCGAGCGGGTGGCCTCCGCGAACCAGTCCGCAAACAGCGCCCAGGGCTCGGCGGCCTCGGTGAAGTCACCGGATGTTAACGGTTCCAAGCTTTGATCCTTGCGTGTGGTGTTCGGGTTTGTGGGGAATCGACGCGTGACGATCATCGGTGCGCGCCGCGTGTATCATTTCAGGATGGTCGTGGGCGAAATACGGCTGCGCCGGGTGGCCGGTTTGGCCGTGGCGGTGGCATTGGCCGTGAACGGCGCCGCCTGCAGCCTGTCCTATCCCATGTCGTCCCTCGTCAAGGACGAGGAGGTCACGAATTCGGTCGTGAAGCGGGTGATCTCGCCCCTCTCGCCCGAACTCGGCGAGGAGGATTGGCGCCGCGCCAAGGGCGCCATGGCCCTGGCCCTCGACCCGCAGGGTTCCGGCTCGCAGGTCTCGTGGGACAATCCCGATACCCTGATCAAGGGCAACTTCACCCCCGTGGGCCAGCCCTTCGTCAAGGAGGACGAGGTCTGCCGCGCCTTCCTGGCCACGGTGGTGGGCCAGGCCTCCACGGCCTCCCTGCAGGGCTCGGCCTGCCGCCCCTCCGGTGGCGAATGGACCATCAAGGACGTGAAGCCGTTCAAGCGGGCTTGAGGCCGGCCTCGGCAGGCCCCGCGCACACGGGGTGAGAACCCTGTCCAGCACCCGTTGCAATCCGGCAACACCTCCCCCACATCCCGGGCAAGGGCCGCTGGGCGCATGCGCCCATTCCTGCGGCTTGGACGGATTTCACGATGCGTAACCCCTATGACATTCTCGGCGTGTCGCGGAATGCTGGCGAGGCGGAGATCAAGAAGGCGTTCCGCAAGCTCGCCAAGCAGTATCACCCGGACAGCAACGCCACCGATCCGAAAGCGAAGGACAAGTTCGCCGAGGTGAACCAAGCCTACGAGATCCTGGGCGATGCGGCAAAGCGCGCCCAGTTCGACCGCGGCGAGATCGACGGCGAGGGCAAGCCCCGCTTCACCGGTTTCGGCGGTGGCGGTGGGCGCGGCGACGAGGCGGAGGGCTTTCCCTTCGGCTTCGGGCGCGGCGGCGCGGGCCCCTTCGGCCGGGGTGCCGGTGCGGGCGGCGCGGGGGGCCCAGGTGACGACATCTTCTCCCATCTGTTCGGCGAGGCCTTCCGGGCCGGGGCCGGCGGCGCGCGGCGCCAGCAGCGGGCCCAGAAGGGCGAGGACGTGGCCGCCACCCTCACCGTGACGCTCGAGGACATTGCGGGCGAGGCCAAGAAGCGTGTGCGGCTCCCCACGGGCCGCGACGTCGAGGTGGTGCTGCCTCGCGGCGTGGTCGACGGTCAGACGATCCGCCTGCGCGGCCAGGGCGAGGGCCTGCCGGGCACCGAGCCCGGCGATGCGCTGCTCACGATCAAGATCGCGCCCCACGAGCGCTTCACCGCGGAAGGCTCGAACCTGCGCCTGCGGCTCCCGGTCGAACTCGAGGACGCGATCCTCGGCGGCAAGATCCGCGTGCCGACCCTCACGGGCACCGTCGAGATGGGCATTCCGCCCATGACGAGTTCCGGCCGCACCTTCCGCCTCAAGAGCAAGGGGCTGCCGGGCAAGGCGGGGCCAGGGGACCTCCTGGTCACCACCGAGGTGAAGCTCCCCGAAGTGGCCGACGAAGCCCTGATGGAGTTCGCCCAGAAGCGCCGCTCCGCCAAGGTGGGCTGAGCCTCTCCCTGCACCTGAGGCCGCTCTTCCCCCTGCGGCCCGCCTCCGCTAAGAAGCGCCTTCCTTTCAACCGGCCGGGACAACCGGCCGGTGCAGCGGCGATTCGGGTGATTTATGGCGGAGACCAACGGAGCCGGCATCTTGGCCGGCAAGCGCGGCCTTGTGATGGGTGTGGCCAACAACCGCTCCATCGCCTGGGGCATCGCCCAGGCTGCGCGCCGGCATGGCGCCGAACTCGCCTTCACCTATCAGGGCGACGCGCTCAAGAAGCGCGTCGAGCCCCTCGCCCAGGAACTCGGCGGGATCGTGGTCGGCCATTGCGACGTCACGGATGCCGCTTCCATCGACGCGGTGTTCGACGAGGTGCGGAACCGCTGGGGCACCCTCGACTTCGTGGTCCATTGCATCGCCTTCTCGGACAAGGACGAGCTCACGGGCCGCTACGTCGAAACCTCCGAGGGCAACTTCACCAAGTCGCTCCTCATCTCCTGCTATTCCTTCACGGCCATCGCTCAGCGCGCCGAGAAGTTGATGCCGAATGGCGGCTCGCTCGTCACGCTCACCTATTACGGCGCCGAGAAGTGGATGCCCCATTACAACGTGATGGGCGTCGCGAAGGCGGCACTCGAGGCGTCCGTGCGCTATCTCGCGGCCGATCTCGGGCCCCAGGCGATCCGCGTGAACGCCATTTCGGCCGGTCCGATCAAGACGCTCGCGGCCTCCGGCATCGGTGATTTCCGCTACATCCTGAAATGGAACGAGTACAACTCGCCCATGCGCCGCACCGTGACGATCGAGGAGGTCGGCGAAACGGCCGCCTATCTCGTCTCCGACATGGCCCGCGGCATGACCGGCGAGATCCTGCACGTGGATGCGGGCTATCACGTGGTCGGCATGAAGAACCCGGATGCCCCCGACATGTCGCGGGTGAACGAGGCGACCTGATCGCCCCGAGCGTCGCGTGCCCGCCCTCTACTTCGTTCGTCACGGCGAAACCGACTGGAACCTGGAGGGCCGCCTCCAGGGCCAGAGGGATATTCCCTTGAACGATCTCGGCCGCGTGCAGGCGGAAGAAGCCGGGCGCCGCTTGGCCGCCCTCGTGCCCCAACCGGAAGACCTCGATTACGTGTGCAGCCCCATGCTGCGCACCCGCGAGACCATGGAGCTCATGCGCGGCGCCATCGGTCTCCATCCGCCGCACTACCGCCTCGACGATCGCCTCGTGGAACTCACCTTCGGGCTGTGGGAGGGGATGACCTGGAAGGAGGTCCGCGCCCGCGACCCGCAAGGGGCTCATGCCCGCGAAGGCGATAAATGGGGCTACGTGCCCCCCGAAGGCGAGAGCTACGCCATGCTGGCCGAGCGCGTGCGCCCGGTGATCGACGATCTCACCCGCGACACCGTGATGGTGTCCCATGGCGGCGTCGCCCGCGCGTTCCTCGCCACCTTGTGCGGCGTCGCCCGCCGCGATGCGCCGCGCATCGACATCTGGCAGGGCCGGGTGCTCGTGATCGAGAACGGCCGCCACCGCTGGGCTTAGCTCCCTCTCCCCGTTCACGGGGAGAGGGCAGGGGTGAGGGGCCGGTCGGTGAAACACAATCGATCTCACGCGCCGGTGCCGCCGACGCATCGCGCTCCTCCGTCCAGCCCCTCACCCTAACCCTCTCCCCGCTGGCGGGGAGAGGGGACGACACGTGACTCCGCCTGGCTTTCCTCCTAAAGACCCGCCATGTCGCACAACACCTTCGGCCATCTCTTCCGCGTCACCACCTTCGGCGAGAGCCACGGGGTGGCGTTGGGCTGCGTGGTGGACGGATGCCCGCCCGGCCTCCCGTTAGAGGCCGCCGAGATCCAGGCCGAACTCGACCGCCGCCGCCCTGGCCAATCGCGCTTCACCACGCAGCGCCGCGAGCCCGACGAGGTCAAGATCCTCTCCGGCGTCTTCAGCGACGACCGCACGGGCGGGCAGGTCACCACCGGCACGCCGATCGCGCTCCAGATCGAGAACGTGGACCAGCGCTCGAAGGATTATTCCGACATCCGCGACAAGTACCGCCCGGGCCACGCGGATTACGCCTACGACCGCAAATACGGCGTGCGCGATTATCGCGGCGGCGGGCGCTCCTCGGCCCGCGAGACGGCGGCGCGCGTGGCGGCGGGCGCCATCGCCCGCAAGGTGCTCCCCGGTGTCACGATCCGCGGCGCCCTCGTGCAGATGGGCCCGCATGGGATCGACCGGACACGCTGGGACTGGAACGAGGTCGGCAACAACCCCTTCTTCTGCCCCGATCCCGAAGCGGCGCGCTTTTATGAGGAATACCTCGACGGCATCCGGAAAGAAGGCTCATCCATCGGCGCGGTGCTGGAGGTGGTGGCCGAAGGCGTGCCGCCGGGCCTCGGCGCGCCGGTCTACGGCAAGCTCGATGCGGAACTGGCCGCGGCCATGATGTCGATCAACGCCGTGAAAGGCGTCGAGATCGGCGACGGCTTTGCCGCCGCGGCGCTCCGCGGCGAGGAGAACGCGGACGAGATGCGCCCGGGGAACGGGGGCGAGCCCACCTTCCTCTCGAACCGCTCCGGCGGCATCTTAGGGGGCATCTCCACGGGGCAGCCCATCGTGGTGCGCTTTGCCGTGAAGCCCACCTCCTCGATCCTCACCCCCCGCGAGACGGTGACGCGCACGGGCGGGCAGACCGATATCCTCACCAAGGGCCGACACGACCCCTGCGTCGGTATCCGCGCCGTGCCCGTGGGCGAGGCCATGATGGCCTGCGTGCTGGCCGACCATCTCCTGCGCCACCGTGGCCAAGTGGGCGAAGGCCGCCCCTGGCCCTTCGAGCTGTGAGCAGCGCTCAAAGCTGACTTGCAGTCCGGTCAGGACAATTTTAGTTCTGCTAAAATCCGGTGGCTGCTAACGTCGGCCCATGAAGCTCGCCGAGTGGCTCACCCGCAAGCGCGTCTCCCGCGTGGAGTTCGCCCGCCGCATCGGTGTCACGCCGGGGGCGGTCACGCAGCTGTGCAACAACGACCTTGCCTGGCTCTCCCGCGAGACCGCCGCGACCATCGCCCGCGAGACCCGCGGCGCCGTCACCCCCAACGATTTCCTGAGCCTGAAGGAGGGCCCGATGCCCCAATCCGTCCCTGAGGCCATCGAGGCCTTCGCCCGCGGCGAGATCGTCATCGTCACGGACGACGACGACCGCGAGAATGAGGGCGATCTCATCGTCGCGGCCTCGCTCTGTACGCCGGAGAAGATGGCCTTCATCATCCGCAACACCTGCGGGATCGTCTGCGCGCCCGTCACCTTGGCAGAAGCGCGCCGCCTGCGCCTCGATCCGATGGTGGCCTCGAACGACGCGCCGCTCGGCACCGCCTTCACGGTGTCGGTGGATGTGCGCCACGGCCTCACCACGGGCATCTCCGCGGAGCAGCGCTGCAACACCGTGCGGGCGCTCGCCAACGGCAACATGGGCGCGAGCGATTTCGTGCGCCCGGGCCACGTCTTCCCGCTCACCGCCAAGGACGGCGGCGTTCTCATGCGCTCGGGCCACACAGAGGCGGCGGTGGATCTGTGCAAGCTCGCCGGCCTACCGCCCGTCGGCGTGATCTGCGAACTCGCCAACGACGACGGCACGGTGATGAAGGGGGCGCAGATTGACGCCTTTGCCGAAAAGCACGGGCTGAAGCGCATCTCGGTCGCGGATCTCATCGCCTACCGCCAGGCGCGCGAGAAGCTCGTGGAGCGCATCGCGACCTTCCCGGTCAACACCGAGTGGGGGGCGTTCACGGGATACGCCTATTCGACGCCCTTCGACCCCGTGCAGCACATCGCCCTCGTCCATGGCCGCATCGGCGACGGGACGGGCGTGCCCGTGCGCCTGCACCGCGAGAATGTGGTGGCCGACGTGTTCTCCGGCACCACCATCGACGCCGCGTTGCGCCGCATCGCCAAGGAGGGCAGGGGTGTCGTCGTGTATCTGCGCGACGGCACCGCCGGGGTGCCCGCCAACAACTTCGTCGATGCGGAGGCGACGGGTTCCGAGGCCGCCCGCACCACCCAATGGCGCGAGATTGGCCTTGGCGCCCAGATCCTGCGCGACCTCGGCGTCACCTCGATCCGCAACCTCGCGACCTCGTCGCGCTCCTATGTGGGGCTCTCAGGGTTCGGGATCGAATTGCTGAGCGAGGAGCCCGTGGAGGGGTAGCCCCCGCCGTCATTCCGGGGCGAGCGGAGCGAGAGCCCGGAACGCGGGAGATCTCTCCGAGTAGAACACGCCATCTGGGTTTGCCGCCAAGGCGGCCCCTTCGGGTCGGCCCGCCGCTCGCGGCGACCGGAATGACCGTGGAGCTATTGCCCCATGAGCGCATTCACATGCGCGGCTGTGGACTTCGCCAGGCCCTCCAGATCGTACCCACCTTCCAGCAGCGACACGACGCGGCCGCCGGCGTGCCGGTCGGCGAGGTCCATGAGGCGCTGGGTGGCCCAGGCGAAGTCGGCTTCGGTGAGGTTGAGGCTCGCCAGCGGATCGCGCCAATGGGCGTCGAAGCCGGCCGAGATCACGATGAGGTCGGGCTGAAAAGCGTCGATGCGCGGCAGCACCGCGGTCTCGAACGCCTCGCGGAACACCTCGCCGCCGTCACCCGCCGCGAGCGGCGCGTTGACGATGGTGTTGTGCTCGCCGCGTTCGGAGAGCGCGCCGGTGCCGGGATAGAGCGGCATCTCGTGGGTCGAGGCGTAAAGAACGCTCGGGTCGCTCCAGAAGATATCCTGCGTGCCGTTCCCGTGATGCACGTCCCAATCCATGATCGCCACGCGCTCGGCCCCGTAGCGCTGCTGCGCATGACGGGCCGCGATCGCCGCGTTGTTGAAGAAGCAGAAGCCCATGGCGCGGACGCGCTCCGCATGGTGGCCGGGCGGGCGCATGGCCACGAAGGCATTGGCGACGTTGCCCTGCATCACCTCGTCCACGGCCCGTACCGCGCCGCCGGCGCCGCGGAGCGCCGCCTCGAGCGTACCGGGCGACATCACCGTGTCCTCGTCGATCCGCACCATGCCCTCGCGGGGCGCCGCGCTCTGCAACTGCGCGATATAGGCCTCGGGGTGCGCCAGCGCGACCCGGTCGAAATCGCCCAAAGGCGCCTGCTCGCGCACGAGGGTGGCGAAGCGCTCGTGCTCCAAGGCGCGCTCGATGGCGCGGATGCGGTCCGGCCGTTCGGGGTGACCGAGCGGCATCTGATGGTCGAGGGCCGCGGGGTGGCCGAGGTACAGGGTGGTCATGCGGGGAGGGCTTGAATCATGGCCCCGCCAGTGTCGCAGCCGCACAACCGGCTGTCCATGCAGCGCCTGCGGCTCCGAGGCTGCAAGCCGGGCTGCCTCCGAGCACCGACGAAGAGGCTGGGAGCCGGGCTGCCTCCGAGCACCGACAAAGGGCCCGTGTGGTGCGGCCGCAACACAATCTTAACCATAATCATGGCAAGTTCGCCTCGAATCCCTGGCTGTTTCGCGCAGCCCCCGATCCCCGCGTTGCGTCCGTCATAAGCGAAAAGCCGCTCCCCCGCGGGGCGGCAGCCCTGAGATATTGCCCCATGAGTTCCCGCCATCTTCTGTGCGTTTCCCTGCTCGCCGCCGCGCTCGCGGGGTGCAACAACTACCAGGGCGTTCCCGATCCCGCGCTCTCCGCCCGCGATGCCGAGTGGATGGCCCTCGTGCCGCCGGCCGAGGACGATCCGATCTTCGCCCGCTACCTGGTGAACGATCCCACGGGCGAGGCTCCCGGAACTATCGTGGTCGACACCAAGGAGCGTCTGCTCCACCTGGTGCTCCCCGGCGGCAAGGCCATGCGCTATGGCGTGACGGTGGGCGGCGAGGCCTATGGCTGGACCGGCACCGCCAAGGTCGCCCGCAAGGCCGAGTGGCCGAGCTGGAATCCGCCGGCCGAGATGAAGCAGCGCTGGCCCCACGTGCACGCCATGAACGGCGGCCCGCACAACCCGCTCGGAGCGCGGGCGCTCTACCTCTTCGACGGCAACCGCGACACGCTCTACCGCATTCACGGCACGAACGAACCCGAGAAGATCGGCCGCGCGGTGTCGTCGGGCTGCATCCGCATGCGCAACATCGACGTGGTGGACCTCTACAACCGCGTGCCGGTGGGCGCGAAGGTGATCGTGCGCTAGCGTGCCGGCGCGCTGCCGAGCGTGACGTGCACGATCTCGGGCGGCACGCCGAAGCGCACGGGCATGATGCTCGTGCCGAGTCCGCCGGATACGACGAGGTGCCGGCCGCATTCGACCACGTGGCCGTAGGCGTAGCGGTTGCGAAAGCGCGAGGGCACCACGGGGGAATAGCCGAACAGGCGCACCTGCCCGCCATGGGTATGGCCCGACAGCGTGAGCGCAATGCGATCGGGCACCTGGGGAAAGATGTCGGGCTCGTGCGCCATCAGGATCACGGGCGCATCGTCGGTGATCTTCGCGAGCGTACCCGGTAGATCGTCCACGCCCTGCAACGGCCGCCGCAGGAGGGCGAGCTGATCGCCGAGGCCCAGCAGCCAGAAGGGCCGGCCGTTCTTCACGAGCCGCAGGCCGTCGTTCTCCAGAACGGGAATGCCGACGCGCCTCAATTCCTGAGCGGCGATCACCGGCCCATGGCCGAGATGCTGCGCGGCGGCATCGTCCCACCAATCGTGGTTTCCGAGAATCGCAAAGGTGCCGAGCGGCGCGCTGAGGCCACGCATCACACCGGCGAAATCGCGCATCGCGACGGGGCGGGTGACGAAGCGGTGCCCGGCCGCGTAATCGCCGAGCAGCAGGATGAGATCGGCCTGGAGCGCGTTCGTGGCGTCCACGATTCCCGCCATGCGATCGAGCGACATATGCGGCTCGCCCCCATGCACGTCGGCGACGACCGCGATCGTCAGGTGCAGATCGGAGGGCCATTGCGGCGAGTCGGGAGCGTACCGCGTCACCGCGAGCCGATGGCCCGGTTCGACCCAGACCGCGTAGGCGCCGGTTGCCGCAAAAGCAAAGGCCGAGCCGACGAGCCCTTTCAGGAATCCGCGTCGGCTCGGCCTGTATCGCATGGGCGTTTAGCCGATCAGCGCTTCCTCGCGCAGGATGGCGGGCAGGGCGCGCTCGGTGGAGCGGCGCTCGGCCGTCTTCGCCATGTGAACGGCGGCAGCGAGGGCCGGGAGCGCGAGCGGCTTGAAGCCGGCATCCAGGCGCGGCTTCTGGCGGGCGCTCTCGCGATCGGCGCGCGGCTGGTGGTCGAATTGGGTGGCTTGGCCCATGGATCATTCCCCCTTGAACAGGATCAGGTTTGGTTGGAGCGGCGCCTCGTCTGCGTCGCGTCGCTGCGCATCATGGCGATGCTCGTGACCGCTTTTAGGCAGACCGATGACCATTCCCTGGCATGCCGGCACCCTGGGGGGAGATGCTTAAGCGGGGGTTAACCGTGTGCGAGCGGGCCGGTTATCCCCGTTCCGCACCTAGGGCCGCCGCTGCCAGAGCGCAGAGCCCTCGAAGGAGAATACCTCCTCGCCGTACTGGTTCGTGCCGCTGTTGCGGTGGAAGGCGATGCCCCAGCCGGGGCGCGAGGCTGAAGGCCGGGCGGCGGTGAGCGTTGCGCGGTAGGAGACGGTGTCGCCGGCATAGACCGGTCGCGGCCAGCGCAGGTTCTTGAATCCGGGCGAGGGGCCGAGGTCCGCGGCCGGCTCGCCGCGGCGCCGCGCTTCCGCGAGGCTGCGCTGGCGGTAATCCACCATGAGCCGCATCCAGGTGGAGCCCGTGTGCCAGCCCGACGCGCACAGGCCCCCGAACGAGCTCAGCCGCGCGGCCTCGGGGTCTACGTGGAACACCTGCGGGTCGTATTGCTTGGCGAAGCGGACGATCGCGTCAGGCGTGAACGTCACCGAACCGAGTTCGAGGGTGTCGCCGACCTCCAGATCCTCCAGGAACGGGCTCGCAATCGCACGCTCTTCCACCCGCGTCGGCGGGGGAGGGGCGACGGGCGGCGCGGAGCGGTCCGGCATGGCGCCGGGGCCGGGGGGCCAAGGGTAGCCGCGGCGGCCGAGCATGCTCCAGTTCGATTGGGTCATCACGGTCTCGCCGCCCCGATTGCGGATCTCGGTGAGATAGTGGACGAGGCCCATCTCGGGCCGGCTTTTCGACGCCCGCGCCGCCAGCACGCGCACATGGCTTGTCAGCGTGTCGCCCGGCAGCACGGGGCGCATCCACTTCGTCTCCTCGACCCCCGGCGCGCCCATGGACGCGGTGTCGAGAATGAAACCCTCCGCCATGAGTTTCATGGTGAGCGAGCAGGTATGCCAGCCCGACGCGATGAGCGTGCCCACGAAGGTGGATTTCGCGCCTTCCTCATCGGTGTGGAACACCTGCGGATCGAATTCGCGCGCGAACGCGACGATCTCGTCCTTCGTGACCGTGATGGGCCCGAAGGTGCCGGTCCAGTCGGCGGGGAAATCTTCGAAGAAGAAGCGGGGCATGAGGCAAACCTTGC
Source organism: Microvirga sp. (assembly GCA_035944635.1). Classification (GTDB taxonomy): domain Bacteria; phylum Pseudomonadota; class Alphaproteobacteria; order Rhizobiales; family Beijerinckiaceae; genus Microvirga. Next base: position 10,634 of record DASZAZ010000004.1, on the reverse strand, counting down.
TCGGCCTCGCCTAACACAAGCTTGAGCGGGGTGGCAGGGGTGGGCTTGCGCCTAGGGCGTGAACTCCCCGGCGGCGTTGTGGGCGAGGCGGATCGGCTCCGGCAGCCGGAATTTCGGCGAGCAACGCAGTACGCATTCGGCGGCAGTCGGGATGTCGGCGAGATGCCCGGGCGAGATGAACATGGGGTTCTTGGCCGTGCCCGTGCGCAGCGCCACGCCGATGGTCTCGCCCTTATGCACCAGCGGCGCAGCCGAGCCCTTGTCCTCGCCGAGATCCTTGTAGCGCCCCGTCAGCAGGGTCTTGCCGCAGCCGATGGTGGGGCGCCCTAGCCACAGGCCCATATGGCTCGCGATGCCGATGCGGCGGGGATGGGCGATACCCATGCCGTCGAAGAGGAACACGTCCGGCTCGGCCTGGAGGCGGCCGAAGGCCTCTTCGAGCACGGGACCCTCGCGAAAGCTCAGAAGACCCGGAATGTAGGGAAAGGGCGTCGGCCGCCGCGCAAGCACGGTCTCGACGACGCGGAACTCCGGATAGGTCGCGACCACGATCGCGGCCTGCGACTGGTTCTCCTTCACGCTCACATCCACCCCAGCCACGAGGCGGATGCGGTCGAGATCGAGCGGTCGGTCGGACACGATCTCATGCCGCAGATCGTTCTGCAGCGCGATCGCGGCCTCGGGCGTGAGGTCCCAGGAATGGCGGGGGGTGAGCTTCATCGGGGCGGGCGAGGGGCCCTAGGAGCGATGCTCTTCCCAATCGGGCTCGTCTGCGGGTGTGCTTCGGCTCACCAGCGATTTGACGCCGCTCACCATGAAGCCGGCAGCCACCATGAGGCCGAGCACGAATTCCGACGCGCCAAGGCTCGACGACAGGATTGCATAGGTCACCTGACCCAGTGTCTCAGGCATGAGAAAACCTCCTGCTGATCCAATGATCCGCCGGAGGATGCGTTCCCGATCCACAAGCTTAGCGGCAGGCTTGGCGGCGCAAACCAAGGTTGCGTTGGAGGCATGGCACCACCGTCATTCCGGTCGCCCGCAGGGCGGGCCGGAACCCAGGAGCTGTATCCCGGCAGATCGCGCCATCTGGGTTCCGGGCTCGGCTGCGCCGCCCCGGAATGACGTTAGAGGAACTGCGATGGTACTGCTACGCTTGCGTGCATCAGGTTGGGTGCGATGGTCTACTACGTCTACCTTCTCGCCAGTCGCCGCAACGGCACGCTGTACCTCGGCGTCACCAACGACCTCGCCCGTCGCGTGGGCGAGCACGAATCCAGGCGCATCCCGGGTTTCACCCTCAAGTACGGTGTCGACCAACTCGTCTGGTACGAAACCTACTAGCGCGCCGACGAAGCGATCTCGCGCGAGATGGACGTCAAGAAGTGGCGCCGCGCCTGGAAGCTGCGGCTCATCGAGGCCATGAACCCGCGCTGGGACGACCTTTACCTCAATGCTGAACCAGTAGCCCCAGCGTCATTCCGGGGCGAGCGACAGCGAGAGCCCGGAACCCAGGAGATCTCCCCGGAAGGTGCTCGCCATCTAGGTTCCGGCCCGCCGCTCACGCGGCGACCGGAATGACGGTGTAGCTCTATGTATTGAACCGGAAGTGCATCACGTCCCCGTCCTGCACGGTGTATTCCTTGCCCTCGAGCCGGAGCTTGCCCGCATCGCGCGCGCCCGCTTCGCCTTTCAGCGACACGTAATCGGGATAGGCGATGGTTTCGGCGCGGATGAAGCCCTTCTCGAAATCCGTGTGGATCACGCCTGCGGCCTGCGGCGCGCGGGTGCCGCGGGTGATCGTCCAGGCGCGGGCTTCCTTGGGGCCGACGGTGAAATAGGTGATGAGGCCCAAGAGTTCGTAGCCTGCGCGAATGACGCGGTTGAGGCCGGGCTCCGCGAGGCCGATGGCGTCGAGATATTCCGCCTGCTCGGCCATGGGCAGCACCGCCACCTCGCTCTCGATCTTGGCCGAGACCACGACAGCCTTTGCGCCCTCTTCCTTGGCGCGCTGGAAGACGCGCGCGGAGTACTCGTTGCCCTTGTCGGCGGAGGCTTCCTCGACGTTGCAGACGTAGAGAACGGGCTTGGAGGAGAGGAGGCCCAGCATGTCGAACAGCTTCTCCTCCTCGGGCTTGCGCTCCACCATGCGGGCGGGCTTGCCCTCGCGCAGCAGCGGCAGGGCACGGTTCACGAGGTCGAGGGTTTCCTTCGCCTCCTTGTCGGCGCCCTTGGCCTTCTTCTCCAGCGCCGTGACGCGCTTCTCCAGGCTGTCGAGGTCGGCCAGCATCAGCTCGGTCTCGATGGTCTCGATATCGGCGACGGGGTCAATCTTGCCTTCCACGTGCGTGATGTCGGTGTCCTCGAAACAGCGCACCACATGCGCGATGGCGTCGACCTCGCGGATGTTGGCGAGGAACTGGTTGCCGAGCCCCTCGCCCTTGGACGCGCCGCGCACCAGCCCTGCGATGTCCACGAATGTGAGCCGCGTCGGGATGATCTGCGCGGATTTCGCGATGCCCGCCAGCGTCTCGAGCCGGTTATCGGGCACGCCCACATCGCCCACATTCGGCTCGATGGTGCAGAAGGGATAGTTCGCGGCCTGCGCGGCGGCGGTCTGCGTCAGCGCATTGAAAAGCGTCGACTTGCCCACATTCGGCAAGCCGACGATGCCCATCTTGAAGCCCATGATCTGTCTAGTCCTTGAAGAGTATGTCGCCCGGTGAGGCGCGGAAGGGGTGGATGATGGTCACGGGGCCGAAGACGGCGCCCTCCGTGAGGTCCTCGGTGAGGAAATAGCTGCATTCGGACCGCGCGGCAGCGGCGAGGAGCAGGCAGTCGAACCACTGGAAGCCGAAGCGCTCGCGAACTTCCCACGCGACCGAGACCTCGTCGTCGGCGGGGGGCTTGTCGCCCCAGACCCGCAGCACATCGATCTCGTCACGAACTTCTTGAGCGGTTCGGCCAGTCTCGTTCTTGAGGATCCATCGCGTCAGCTCGTTGAGCGTCTGCAGGTTCAAGATTCCAAGTCCGGTCTCCGCCAGGGCGCTCAGCCACAGGCGGGCTTGCTCCCGTTTGGCTTTCTCCTTCAGGTCGCGGGCGTAAACGAGAACGTTCGTATCGACGAAGACGCTACCGGCCATTGAGATGGTCGCGGGACGGCGCTTGGCCGTTCTCGTCCGTCAGGTCCATCAGCGGACCGGCAAGAAAGCGGTCCATGGCTTCCTTCTTGGTCAAGGAGGGGCCGACCCGCCGCTTCACCGTTTCGGCGATGAACTTGGACAGGCTCTTGCCTTCATGCGCGGCCGCGATGCGCGCCTGATGCAGGGTTGCCTCATCCATGGTGATCGTCACGTTCTTCATGTGCGGCTCCACTGAAACACGCGATTAGTGTTTCCGTGTTCCAGTGTCAATCTTTGCCGCGAGCGGGCTTGTCGTCCGCCCAGCCCCGCCCTTCCATGGCGAGGTGGACCTTGTTCTGGAAGCTCGCGTCCTCGCCCTTGGCGAGAAGCGCCGCGTTGTCGGCAATCGCCCGGGTGAGGTCGTCGACCCAGGGCTCCTCCGACTTCGCGAAGTCGCCGAGCACATGGCGCTGCACCAGCGCCTTGTGGCCCGGATGCCCGATGCCGATGCGCACCCGGCGGTAATCGTTGCCGCAATGGGCGGTGATCGAGCGCAGGCCGTTGTGCCCGGCATTGCCGCCGCCGATCTTCACGCGCAGCTTCGCGGGCGGGAGGTCGAGCTCGTCGTAGAAGACGGTCACGTCGGCGAGCTCGATCTTGAAGAAGCCCATGGCCTCCCTGACCGAGCGACCGGATTCGTTCATGTAGGTCTGCGGCTTCAACAGCAGCACCCGCTCGCCGCCGATCACCGCTTCCGCGATCTCGCCCTGGAAGCGCTTGCGCCACGGCGCGGCGTTGTGGGCGCGTGCGACCGCGTCCGCGGCCATGAAGCCCACGTTGTGGCGGTTCTTGGCGTATGAGGAGCCCGGGTTTCCGAGGCCCACGAAGAGGCGCATCGCTGTCGCTCACATGAAAACGCTCCGGCCGGGGGCCGGAGCGTCGAGGGCCGTTCGATGTCGAACAGCGGGCGATCAGGCCTTGGCGGGAGCCGCCGTGGCGTCGCCGGCCGGAGCCGCCGCGGTGTCTTCGTTCATGCCCGACGGAGCCACGATGGTCACGAGGGTGACGTTCTCCTGGCCCGCCGCCTTGGCGCCGGCCGGGAGCTGCACGTCCGACAGGTGGAGCGAAGAGCCCATGTCGAGATCGGCGACCGACACCTCGATGGCGTCCGGGATCGCGTCGGTGGGGACAAGAAGCTCGACCGAGTGCTCGACGATCTGCAGGGCGCCGCCGCGCTTCAGGCCGGGCGACTTGTCCTGGCCGATCACGTGCACCGGCACCACGACCTTCACGGACTGGCCGGCGGCGAGGCGCAGGAAGTCCACGTGGAGGGGGAAGTCCTTCACGGGATCGAGCTGGTAGTCGCGCGGGATAGCCCGCGTCGTGCGGCCGTCCACGTCGATCTCGAACACGGTGGTGAGGAAGTGGCCCGCGAAGATCAGCTGCTTGGTCTGGTTGAAGTCCAGCGCGATGGTCTCGGGTGCTTCGCCGCCGCCGTAGATGACGGCGGGTACGTGGCCTTGGCGACGAACGGCCCGGGCGGCCCCCTTACCAGCCCGGTCGCGCGCCACGGCCTTGATCTGCTTTGTTTCGCTCATGGTCGTGGTCCTTAGTGAATGTTGTCCAGAAAGCCGAAGGCCGCCTCGCGGCGGCCATTCCGGTCGGCGCCCGTGCCTCCAAGGGTGTCTGGCGGGCGCGCCGCGCGTATAGCGCCAAAGCGGGCGGGAGACAACCTCCGGCTTGCCTGCCGGCGCGCGGGCATAGTATTACCTTTCCTTAGAAAGTAATACGGAGCTTACCGTGAGCACGCGGGTGACGGTGAAGGGCCAGGTGACCATCCCGAAGGAGATCCGGGCCGCTGCCGGCATCAAGGCGGGGGATAAGGTCGAGTTTCAGGTGGATGCCGCCGGACGCCTGACCCTGCAGCACGCGGACCGCGGGCGCCGCCTCCGCGATGCGCTGCAGCGGCTCCAGAAGGATCCTGCCATCAAGAGCATCACGGCCGACGAGGTCATGGCTATGACGCGCAACGACGATTGATGGCTGCTTTCGTCGACTCGAATGTCGTGATCGACGTGCTTGCGGCGCCCTCGGCCTGGCGAGCGTGGTCCACGGAGCGCCTGCTCGAATGGGTCGAGCGCGGTCCGCTGATCGTCAACGACATTGTCTACGCGGAGGTCTCCGTAGGTTTCGAGGAGCAGGCGCTGCTCGACCGGAGCTTCGCCGATCTCGGACTCGAACGCAGACCCATGAGCCCGGACGTTCTCTTCGCGGCTGGCAAAGCCTTTCGCCGCTATCGGCAGAGCCGGGGCTCCCAGGCCGCGATCCTTCCCGATTTTCTGATCGGCGCCCATGCGGCGGCCCTGGGCACGCCGCTCATCACCCGCGATCCGCGCCGCTTCGGGACCTACTTTCCAACTCTGACCCTCGTCACCCCATAGGCGATCAGTCGAACAGGCTCGACACCGAGCTTTCCGCCGCCGTGCGGCCGATGGCTTCGCCGATCAGCGGCGCGATGCTGACGACGCGGATGTTGCCCGCAACCTTCACGGCCTCCGTCGGCAAGATCGAATCCGTGATCACGAGCTGCTTCAGCTTGGAGGAGGCGATGCGCGCCACCGCGCCGCCGGAGAGCACCCCGTGGGTGATGTAGGCGTAGACGTCGCGCGCGCCGTTCTTCAACAGCGCCTCGGCGGCGTTGCAGAGCGTGCCGCCGGAATCCACGATGTCGTCGACGAGGATGCACGAGCGCCCCTCCACGTCGCCGATGATGTTCATGACCTCGCTCTCGCCCGCGCGCTCGCGGCGCTTGTCCACGATGGCGAGAGGCGCGTCGATGCGCTTCGCCAGCGCCCTCGCGCGCACGACGCCCCCCACGTCCGGCGACACCACCATGCGGGCGCCGCCGTCGAGGCGCTCCTTGATGTCCCGCACCATCACGGGCGCCGCGAAGAGGTTGTCGACGGGGATGTCGAAGAAGCCCTGGATCTGGCCCGCATGGAGATCGAGGGTGAGCACCCGGTCGACGCCCGCGCGGGTGATGAGGTTCGAGACCAGCTTGGCCGAAATCGGCGTGCGCGGACCGGGTTTCCGGTCCTGGCGGGCATAGCCGAAATAGGGGATGACCGCGGTGATGCGGCGGGCCGAGGCGCGCCGGAGCGCGTCCACCATGATGAGCAGTTCCATCAGGTGGTCGTTGGTGGGGTACGAGGTCGACTGAATAACGAACACGTCCTCGCCGCGCACGTTCTCCTGGATCTCGACGAACACCTCCATGTCGGCGAAGCGCTTCACCTGACAGCGCGCCATGGGGATGCCGAGATAGGCGGCGATCGCTTCCGCGAGCGGACGGTTGGAGTTACCCGCGACGAGCTTCATGGGGATTTCCGCGACTGGGGTGCAAAGGGATCCGGGGGCTGCGTCGCACCGTCCGGCCGGGACGGCTGGGATGATCCGCGACGAGCTTCATGCGGCTCTCTTCGGCTGGAGAACTGACACAACGGCAGGAGCCCCGCCGCAGCGAGGACCCCGCGGCCTGGCGCCCGGGGTCTTAGCAGCGATGCGGAACTGTCACAATACGAGGATCGGCCGATGGCCCGGGATCGCGCTGGAACAACGGGCGGCCGCCACTTCGCCGCCGGTCGCGCGGTGGAGCGGAGGGCAGGCCTCCGAGAGCTATTGAGCGACGGCCACTTCAGAACCGGTCCGGACCTCGGCGGTCACGGTGGCCCCCGCCCGCTTGGATTCGCTCAAGAACACCGCGATCTCGTCCATGCTCTCGGCGGCGAGCTTGGCGAGCGTGTCCTTGTCGAGGCCCGACCAGGGGTCGCGGCCGGCGGCACGGATGGGCTTCGAGCCGGTCAGCCGCTTGGCGCGGCGCTTGTCGGCGTCGAACACGTCCCAGACATAGGCGAGCGCCGTCGACCCTTGCGCGTCCGTTTCCGTCGAGAGGTAGCCGCGCACGCTGTAGCGGGCCGGGCCCGAGACCCCGGTGATCTCCACCTGGCGCTTCGAGGCCGCGGCCACGAGCTCGTCGGTGAGGGCCGTCCGCACGGGCGCCGGCGGGCCGTCCACGACCTCGAGCGCGATCGGCACCCCGGCGGGCGAGCCGCCGAGCGAGGCGAAGGAGCCGCCCCCGCCGCTCTGGCAGGCGCCGAGCGCCACGACGCCCGCAAGGCCGATGAGCCGCCAAGCGTTCGAGATCCCGTGCATGTCGCCCCTCGTTCTTGTTCTCACGCGTTAGGGGTTTTTTAACCCTGCGGGCGCGCCAGGTCCAGCTTGGCGAGCCCCGCTCCACCGAACGCCGTTAACGCAAGGGCAGGGGCAACCAGCGGTCTAACGGATGGCCAGATCCAGGTTCGGCAGATTCACAGGCTCGGGACCGTCCACACCCACGACCGAGGTGCGGCCGAGGCAGAGCGCCGTCTCGGTCTCGGAATCCATCAGGATCATGTGGGCGAAGAACACCATGTTGGGCTCGATCACCCAGGGGTTGCTCTCGTAGAACATCGGCCAATCCATCCAGGATGGCGTGAACTTGGCGCCGAGCGAATAGCCGCAGGCATTGAGCCGGTGCCGGTCGAGGCCGTGCTCGGCAAAGACGCGGGCATGGGCCGCGAACACGTCGCCGGCGGTGCGGCCGGGGCGCATCTCGGCCTCGCAGGCGAGCAGCGCTTCCTCAGCGGCGCGGTGGTATTGGAGGTGCTGGGGCTTCGGATCGCCCACCACCACGGTGCGCATGATGGCGGCGTGGTAGTGCCGGTAGGCGCCGGCGAATTCCAGCGTGATCTGGTCGCGCGCGTCGAGCACGCGCCGGCCGGCCTTGTAGCGGCAGAGCAGGGCATCGCGGCCGGAGCCGATGATGAACTCGTTGCCGGGATAATCGCCGCCCGCGCGGAAGATCGCCGCATGCTGCGCGGCGAGAATCTCGCCCTCGTCCACGCCCGCTGCGATGAGCTGGAGCGCCGCGTCGTCGGCGGCGTCCGAGAGTGCGCCGGCCTTGCGCACGTAAGCCAGCTCCTCCTCGGACTTCACGGCGCGCAGGCGCGTCAAGATGAGGGACGCATCGGCGAGGGTCGCGAAGCCCTCGAAGGCCGCCTCCAGCTTCTTGCCGTTGGAGGCCACGAGCCCGTAGGCCTCGTATTCGACGCCGATGCGTTTGCCCTTCAGCCCGACTTCACCGGCGAGGCGCTTCAGATCCGTGGCCGGGTTCGCATCCGCGGCGTCCTTCCAGATGCGGATGTCGCCGATGTTGGAGGTGTGCTGCGCCTGGCGCAGATCCGCGGAGCGGGTGAGAAGCGCCATGCGCCCGTCGGCGGCGAGCACGAGGCTCTGGAAGAAGCAGAACCCGAAGGTGTCGTAGCCCGTGAGCCAGTACATGGATTCCTGCTGGAACAGCAGCAGCCCGTCGAGGCCCTCCCGCGCCATGGCTTCGCAGAGGGCGGCCTTGCGGCGGGCGAATTCGGATTCGGTGAAATGCAGGGCCATGGGGTTCTCGATCTCTTGTCATTCCGGGTCGAACGGAGCGAGAGCCCGGAATCCAGATGGCGCGATCCATCCTGAAAGAGCGCCTGGGTTCCGGCCCGCCCTGCGGGCGACCGGAATGACAGCCCGGCGGCGATCGATCAAGCCGCCCGCGGTGCCCGCATCCACTGGGACAACGCGTCGAGCCCGACCGCGATCAATCCAGCGAGCAAGCCCCAGAAGGCCGAGCCGATGCCGAAGAGCGACAGGCCCGAGGCCGTGACCGCAAGCGTCAGGATCGCGGGGAAACGCCGTGTCTCGTCCGCCATGGCGGTGCCGAGCGCGCCGGCGAGCGCCCCCATGAGGCCGAGGCCAGCGACGGTCCGGATGAGTTCCACGGGCAGCGCCGCCACGAGGGCGATGATGGCCGCGCCGAAGAGAGCGATGACGATGTAGCACAGCATGTAGATCGGCCCGGTCCTCCACCGCTGCGCCGGGTCCGGATGGGTGTCGGGCCCGGTGCAGATCGCCGCCGAGATGGCCGCCAGGTTGCTGGTGCTGGCGCCGAAAAAGGCGGTCACGAAGGAGGCGAGGCCCGTGACCGCCAGGATCGAACGCGTCGGCACCTGCGCGTAGCCCGAGGCGCGCAGCACCGCGAAGCCCGGCAGGTTCTGGGATGCCATGGTGACGAGGAAGAGCGGGAGCCCGAGCCCGATCAGCACCGCGGGCTCGAAGCGCGGCATCACCAACTCCAGAGTCGAGAACGCGGACGCGATTTGGAAAGGCTTGGCGAAATCGAAACCGAAGGCGACGCCAAGCCCCGCACCAAGGACCACGAGCACCGCCGTCGCCGGGCTCACGACCCGCGCGAGGAGGAACAGCCCGACGAGGGGCAGAACCAGGAGCGGTGCCCCCTGCGCGCTCTCGAACACCGCGACCACAAATCGGATGATGACGCCGGCCAGCATCGCGGCCGCCACGGATGTTGGGATGCGCTCGATGAGCCGCCCCACCGGGCGGAACGCGGCCGTCAGGAGGATCAGCACTGCGGCGAGCAGAAAGGCGCCGACCGCAGCCTCCATGGAGATCCCCTGCGACGCGCCAATCAGCGCCGCGCCGGGCGTGGACCAGGCCGCGATGATCGGCAGGCGGTGCCGCAGGCTCAAGATTCCACTCGCGAGCCCCGTGGCCAGGCACACGGCCGCCACCCAGGAGGAGGTCTGCCCCGGGGTCGCGCCGACGGCCTGCGCGGCCGCAATGATGATGGCAATCGTGCTCCCGAACCCGACCAGGGTCGCCACGATGGCTGAGGTCACGATGGATGCGCGCACGGGAGGGCTCCGGGAGGGGCAAGCGCGACCGTTTAGACCGGAGCGGGGGAGGGGGCTAGTGCACAGGTTCCCCCTTGCTTCACACCGGCCCCTTAATGGCTGGGGGTGTTCGGGCCATCCATGTCTTGGCAACGTCGAAGTCGGCACCTGGCCCATCCCTCCTTTCAGGGGAGGGTGGCATCCGAAGGATGACGGGTGGGGTGATGCGCGCAGCGCATCCGGCACGGCATCGGACGAGCAGCACTGTGCGACGCTGATGGCAGCGCATCCTGCGATGCTGGGCCTAGAGCTCGCCTTGCGGCGAACACCCCGCCCGACCTCCGCTGCGCTCCGCACCGTCATTCCGGTCGCCGCGAAGCGGCGGGCCGGAACCCAGATGGCGAGCACGATCCGGAGAGAACTCCTGGGTTCCGGGCTCTCGCTTCGCTCGCCCCGGAATGACAGCTGTGGAGCATGCGGGCGGCGTCTCTCCTGATCCTATCCCTTGACAATAAGCCTATGGTGTGCTTGTGTGGGGGTGTCCTGTTCCGGTGGGGCGCGCTCGCGAGGCGTCGTGACGTGGGACAGCACAGAAGAGGGTCAGGGTGGCTCGCGAGAGCTGCGTCTGATCCGACACTGTGGCTTGGGTCAGCTCTGCTGGTCTGGGCTGATGGCGATGATCAGCGGTCTTGCTCCGACGCAGGGCAGGACTGCCAGGAAGCGAGCCGGTGGGGTAGCG
>DASZAZ010000003.1:0-19702 GCA_035944635.1 Microvirga sp. | reverse complement strand
GCGGTTACGCCCACGACTCAAGGGCTACTAGAGCCAGCATAAGGAGCGCAGGTGGGGTAAGAGATAGGGAAGCTAGGCTCTGCGCACCGAAAAAGGAGGCGCTTTCAATAACCTACTAGATGCCAATGGCGGAGGGAGAGTCCGCCGCTAGAGACAATGAATCTGTAAGGACTGCAATGTTTTACGAAAACCCGGGGATCCTAGCCCCGCAATTTACCCCACATTCGTCGTAGTCCTGTAGCCGCGCCGTGTCGCCCTCGGTTCCTTCGCTGTTGCCGGAAGTGAACGGTACGCTAAGTACCTGGCAACTCTGCTCGTGCGAGGGTGGCTGGCATACCAGAGCGCACCCCGCTTGTAACATTGTTGCCCGCGTCCCAGGTCCTACGATGAGCTTGACGGCCCGCCTCCTGCTTCTCGTCACCCTGGCTCTCATCCCGGCCCTTGGGATCGGCGCTTACAACGAGTATGCCCAGCGCCACAGCCGGGAAGCGCAGGTCAAGGCGCAGGCCGTGACTCTCGCCGACCAGTCCAGGCGTGAGATCCGCCAAGTGGTCGAGGGCATCCAGCGGGTGGCCGTCACGCTTGCCCAGATCCCCCTGATCCGGGACGCAGCCGCCGGGTTAGCGTCCCCGCAAGCCTGTGCCGATCTCCTGGTCGACCTGCGCCGCGAATACCCGGGCGAGCTTGATGTCGGCATCGCTAACCGGAACGGCGAGGTGGTCTGCACTACCCGTGGGATCGGCACCTACGGGCGGATCACCGGCTCGCATCTGCGCCGGGCCATCGACACCGGACAATTCGTGGTCGGCGGGTACGGCGCCTCCCGCACCGAAGCTTTCCTCTCGTTTGCTTATCCGATCCGCAGCGCAGCCGGGGAGACCGTCGGAGCCATCGTGCCAGGCTTGAGCCTGCGCTGGCTTGCCGAGCACATGCGACAGCGCTTTGCAGCCTACGACGCCGTGCTCGCGATGTCGGACCGCGACCTGACCTATCTTCTTCGTCTGCCGCATGACGAGTTCAACCTCGTGGGCAAGCCCGCTCCCCCTCAGGGCCGCGGGTTCGTTGCCATGGACGGGAAAGGCGCCTTCGAAGTCACGGGCGTTGATCAGGTGCGGCGCATCGCGGTCATCGAGAGCCTCAAAATCAGCCCCGACAGTGCAAGTCAGCCCGACCTGATCCTCGCGGTGGGCTTGTCGCGTGACGCCGCGTTCAGCCCGATCAACGAAGCGACCCGCAAGGTGCTGCTCCTGCTGGGGCTTGGCCTCGTCCTGGCCTTGTGCGCGGGTGTGGTGAGCGGCCGATACATCGTGGGCCGGCCGGTCGAGCGCCTCATCGAGGCTGCCGCACAATGGCGGGAGGGCGATTATGGCCGGCGCGTGCTGGTGGCGGGCGGGAGTGAGTTTGCGCGGCTTGGGGCTGCCTTCAACAGCATGGCCGAGCGGATTGAGGCCCGCGAGGGCGAGCTTAAGGCAGGCGAGGCGCGTTTTCGCTCCCTCGCCAACCTCGTTCCCGCCTTCGTGTGGTTTGGGGACCGGGATGGCAACATCCACTTCTTGAACGACCGCTGGTACGAGTACACGGGCCAGACGCCGGGTGAGGCGCTGCTCCAGGGCTGGTCCGACGTCCTGCATCCAGGTGACCGGGAGCGAACGCTTGAGGCCTGGACGAGGGCTATTGAAAGCGGTGACCTGTTTGAGATCGAAGCCCATTACAGGCGGGCGGACGGGGTTTATCGCTGGTACCTTGTCCGGGCTCAGCCCCTGCATGACGCGAGCGGCTCGATCACGGGCTGGTTTGGAACGAATACCGACATTGATGCGATCAAGCGAGGTGAGCAGCACAAGGCGCTACTCGTTAATGAACTGAACCACCGTGTGAAGAACACACTCACGACCGTCCAGAGCATCGCAACCCAGAGCATCAAAGCGGACGACCCGGTCAGGGGCAAGCAGGCCTTCGAGGCCCGGCTTCTAGCTCTTTCCGCCGCCCACAACGTGCTCACGCGCGAGAACTGGTCGAGTGCCGCGCTGCAGGACATCATTGCTGAGGCGATCCGGCCTTACGAAAGCGACGAGGAGCCCCGTTTCGTGATCGCGGGGCCCGCCGTCAGGGTGGCGCCCAGCATGGCCCTCCCGATGGCGATGGCGCTGCACGAGCTTGCCACCAATGCAGCCAAGGCTGGAGCGCTCAGTGCCCCTAGTGGTCAGGTTGCGATCACGTGGGAGGTCGCCGACACGGACGGGAGCCGGCGCTTGCGCGTGCGCTGGCAGGAGAGCGGCGGGCCGCGGGTTGAAGAGCCGGTGAGGCGCGGGTTTGGGTCGCGGCTCATCGAGCGCAGTTTAGCGAAAGAGCTCGGGGGCGAGGTTCGCATGCGCTTTGAGCCCGCTGGGCTGGTTTGCACGTTCGATGTCCCCCTCCGGTCGAGGGATCCTGAGGGCCTCGCCGATCAGCCGGCCGTCTCCGGCGCTCCAGAAACAGCCACGATTGCATCGTGAGCAGGAGGCAGTGACGCGCCGAACCTCGAAGCTACTCACGAGGAGAACGTCAACTTTCCCGGAACATAGGTCGGTCGAAACGCTAGGAAGGCCGGATCGGGATCACCTTGGCGGATACGGGCTCGCCGGCCACGTCGGCAACCGCGTCGGCGAGGGCCGAGGGCTCGTAGGGCTTGGCGAGCAGGCGGAAGCCCTCCGCCTGAGCCCGCCCGGCTTCGGCGCTGTAGCCGGTGGCCAAAAGCACCGGCAGGTGCGGCCAATTCTTGCGGATCGCTCTTGCGAGGTCGAGCCCGTCCAGCCCGCCCGGCATCACAAGGTCCGAGAAGACGAGGTCATAGTGCGCATGAGCGCGAAGCCTCGCCAATGCGTCCGGGGCCGAGGCGACATGCTCGACCTCATGGCCCGCCTCGCATAGAAGCGCTGAGGCCATCTCGGCGACCTGAACGTTGTCCTCCACGAGGAGGATCCGCAGCGCCTTCGGCGTCTTGCGCGGCACGGGCGGGGGTGCGGGCGCTGCAAGGACCGGCCGCCGCGCCGCCCGCGGCAGCACGAGGGTGATCGTCGTGCCGCGGCCAGGCTCGCTCATGATGTCGACCGTTCCGCCCGATTGCTGGACGAAGCCGTAGACCTGAGCCAGCCCGAGGCCCGTGCCCTTGCCGGTCTCCTTCGTCGTGAAGAAAGGCTCGAACACCCGCGGCAGGTTCTCGGGCGCGATGCCGACCCCCGTATCGCTGACCTGAACGGCAACGCCCTCGATGCCGGCGCCCTCATGCGAGAAGCGATTCTGCACACGCACCCGGAAGGTGCCTCCCTTCGGCATCGCGTCGCGGGCGTTCGCCGCGAGGTTGATCAGGGCCGAATGGAGCTGGGTGGGATCGACCTCGACCGGCCACAGTCCCTCGGCAACATCGATCTCCAGAACGATGTCGCCGCGCAGCGATTGCGCGAGCATGCCGTCGAGGCGCGCCACCAGGGCGCCCACATCGAGAACCTCGGGCTTGAGGGGCTGCTTGCGCGAGAAGGCCAGGAGCTGGCCCGTGAGACGCCGGCCCTGCTCGACCGCCGCAAGAGCGTTGTCGATCAGCCGCGGCGCCCGGTCGGGCTTGGCCCGCCGGAGCATGTCGAGGTTGCCCATCACGACGGTGAGGAGGTTGTTGAAGTCGTGGGCGATGCCGCCCGTGAGCTGGCCCACGGTCTCCATGCGCTCCGATTGGCGCAGGCGCTCCTCCATCCGGCGCTGGTCGGTGAGGTCCATGGCGGTGACGAAGATCTTGGTCACCTGCCCCTCGGCATCGAGGAGGGGAACCAGAACGGTCCGGCGCACCGCCTCGCCGGCGGGCGAGCGCCCGCCGGCCTCGAACTCGACGAGCGAACGTGTGGCGAGGCAGTCCCGGTAGCGCGTCACGAGATAGGCCGCTTGCTGCTGCGGGAAGAGCTCGGACGGCTCGCGTTCGATCAGGACCTCCCGCTCGAGGCCGAGCGCCTTGAGAAGGGTCGGGTTCGCCTCCTCATAGACGAACGTGCCGTCGGGCCTCACGTCGATGAGGGCAAGTTCGAGGGGCGAATGTTCGAACAGGGCGCTGTAGCGGTCGCGGCTCGCCTTGATCTGCGCCTCAGCGTCCCGCTCCAAGGTGATGTCGCGGTTGGAGCCCAGCACCCGAACGATGCGCCCGCTCGCGTCGCGGATCGGAACGAGGGTCACGGCCCACACGCCCCGGCGCGCCGCGAACGCGAAGGAGCGCTCATAGGAGACCGGCTCGCCCTTGAGGAGGCACTCGCGGATGCGGCCCTCGAGCAGCGGCAGGAGAGCCGGCGGGACGACCTCGGCCAGGGGCAAGCCCGCCGCGGCCTCCGCCGTCCGGCCCATCAGGAGTTCGATGGCAGGATTGTAGGTCTCGACGAGAAGAGCTCCGTCCTCGTTCACCTGGATGACGAACAAGCCGTCGGCGTTGAAGCGGAACACGCTCGCGTAAAGAGCCTCGCGGTCGGCCAGCACCGCCCGACTGTTCTCGAGGTTGGCATTCGCCTCGAGGAGGTCTCGGGTGCGCTCGGCGACACGGGCCTCCAGGGTCGCATTCGCCTCCGTGAGGTCGGCACTGGCCTTGTCGCGCTCGCTCTCGCGCTGCCGGATCGCCTGATGGGCGGTGTCGAAGGCCTGCCGAAGCGCCGCCGTCTCCCGGAAATCCGTGACGGGGCGCCCGGCCAGCGCGGGGCGAGGGTGGGCATGCCCGAGGGCCTGCGCCTCGACGGCGAGGGCCTCGACCGGCCGGGCAATCCTTCGGGCCACGTGCAGGGCGAGTCCTGCACCGGCGGCGGACAGGAGGCCCGCCGCCGTCGCAAGGTAAAGGGCAAGGCTGCGCAGGCCCGCGGTGAGTTCCGTACGCGGTACCGCAACGATGGTGGTCCAGCCTGAGACCGGCGAGCGCGACAGGGCCAGCACCGTCTCGACCCCAACCAAGTTGACGCTCTCGAAAACGCCCTGGGCCACGCCGTTGCGCACGCGCTCCAGATTATCCCCCGTCGCAGTCCGGCCGATGAATCGGTCGGGATCGGGGGTGCGGGCCACGATGACCCCGTTCCGATCCAGGATAGCTCCATTCCAACTTGCGGGCATGCTCTGGTCGGCGAGGATCTTGTTGACCGTATCGGTCAGCATGACGATGCCCATATAACGCTGCTTGCCGTCAGCATCTTCGATCAGGGTGTCGATGCCGATGCTGGGTTTGCGAGCAACGAGGCCTGTGAACAGGTTGCTGACCCTGACAGCACCGGGGGTCAGTCCCTTCCAGTGCTCGGTGCTGCCTGTCTCCGGCAGGGGGCTGCCGGGGGGAAGGCGCGTGTTGACGACCTGTCGACCGGGTTCCTCGACGACCACCCAAGCGCCCGGAATGCGAACGGCGTCGCGCGCCAAGCCGTCGAAGCCGGCGTAATCGCCGGCCCGCAGAAGGCGGGAGGCCGAGAGCGACCACAGCAGCGCCTCGGCCTGCCCGAACTGCCGGTCGACCACGAGCGACAGGGCGCGGGTGGTCTCCTGCAGGTGCTTTTCGACCTCGTGCCGCGCTTGGCGGTACCCGGCATGCAGAGTGAGGGCAGCGGTCAGCAGCGCCGGGACGAGCAGGAACACGGCCAGGAGCACGAGCCGGGACCGAAGAGAGGGCAGCCGAGCGTTCGGGGTCAAGCGCGATATCCTGCAGGCCGGCTTCAGCTATAGCTCAGCGATAAGGTCCTTGCCACGTCGCCGGTGTCGCCCATCTGGGCTGGGCAGCCTCAGTTCGTGAGCGCCGCTGCGGCAGGGCAGCGGCCCGGTCTCAAGGCACCGTCTCGGCCCGCCCACCCTCGACCACCCGCAACGTCGGTTGGGTCACGGTGGGCTCGAAGGTCACGGCGAACTCGGTCTCCGAGCCCATGGACGCCGCTTCCAGCCGACCTTGCAGTTGCGCCATGGTGGAGCGCACCATGCGCATGCCAAAGCCCCTCGTGGTGCTCGGATCGTAGCCCGGGGGCAGCTCGCCCCGGTTGCGCACGGCGAGCCTGCAGCCCTCGCTGGATCGGCCAAGCTTGACGGTGATGGCCGGATCCACCCCGCCGTGCTTGATCGCGTTCGTCACAAGCTCGTTGACCACAAGAGCAAGGGGCATGGCCTGCTCGGGGCTGAGCAGGATCGGGTCGGCATCGACCACGATGGGTGCGCTCTGCGGCAGCATCGATGTTTGAAGGTCTGCACACAGCTCCCGCAGGAAGGTCGAAAAATCAACCACCTCGGCTCCTTGAGCAGCATGCAGTCTGCGGTAGGCGAGGGCGACCGAGTTGATCCGCAGAACGGCCTGGTCGAATTGAGCACGGGCATCTGCGTCTTTGACGGCCCGGGATTGCAGGGTGAACAGCGAGGCGATGGTCTGGAGGCTGTTCATGACCCGGTGGCTCAACTCCCGCAGAAGCGTGTCCTTGTACTGCAACGAGCGTTCGAGCTCGCCGGCCATGGCGTTGTAGGCGCTCCCAAGCTGCCCAAGCTCCGAGTTCGGATCGCGCACCGGGACGCGCGCTGCAAGATCGCCGCGGCGCCAGCGCTCGGCGGCGGCGAGGAGCCGCGAGACGGGCTGTTGAATGAAAGCGCGTCCTCCGACGTGAGCGGCCCCCAGCGCCAGGAGGGCGGTGAGACCCAGCAGCAGGAGATTGCGGATTCGGGCTTCGGCCATGCCGGCGAAGATCGTGTCGAGCGGGATGCCAACCGCAACCCCAATCCCGACCGGCAGTTCGTTGACGGTGGTGAAGCCAAGAAGACGCGCCACCCCGTCGTTCGTGTTCTCGGCCGTCGACTGGAGCGTTCCACCCCGCTCAGAGGTGAGAAGCTGCGGGTAGCGGGAGAGCTTCGTGCCTTCGCGCTCCCGGTTGGGATAGCGCACCAGGATGGTGCCGGCTTTGTCGATCACCGTGATGGAAGAGCGGGGCGGGAAATCCTGGCTCTTGTTGCCGAGGTACTCGCGGAGCCACTCCAGGCGCAACGTCGTGACGGCAACCCCGGTGATCTGACCCTCGCGCCGGATCGGCATGGCAAAGGGCAGAACCGGCACCTTGGAGGTGCGCCCGATCGTGTACTCGCCGACAACGAAGCTCCCGCTGTCCAGAGCCTGCCGGAAGTACGGGCGGTCCGCGATGTTGACGGGGCTGGCTGACGTGCAGCGCTGCTGGGCGTTGAGGTCGTAGACGGAAAACGAGGTGGTGGCCGGGTTCTGTCCTTCAAGGCGCTGGAGGAAAGCCCCGCATTCCGTGTCGCCGAAGTTTTGGATCGTGGGTGCGGCGGCAATGGTGGCGAGCTGGGTTCTGGCTCCCTCGAACAGCCGGTCCATCTCGCCTGAGATGAGGCGGGCATAGCGCTGGGCGTCGGCCTCTGCCTCGCGCTCGCGGCGCTGGTGGTCGCTCCGGTCGTTGAAGACAAGAAGCGCGATGGCCGGCGCGACGGCGAGCACCACCAGAAGGTAGAGCCGCGCCATCAGGGTCATCGTGTTTACCTCCTGCTCAGCTCAGCCTTTGACCACGGGGGGCGGCGGGTGTCCAGATCATGGGGCGGAGGCTGTATCTAAGTCGCATGGCACGGAGAACTCAGTGCCTCAGCCAGCCCCAAGCGACCCGGGCCGTTCAGCTTGCTCGCCTGTTGGTGCTCGCCTGCAGCAGCTACACGGCTCCAAGCGTACCCAGGCTGCTGACCATCGAGCCGGGTGTCCGATCTAGTCAATCCACGGTTCCTGCGATGCATCCTCTGCAACGTTCCTCTGCGAAGCTATGCAACGAGCACCCTTTCCTGATGCATCCGTGCTGACTAAATGTGCCTGCTTTTGGACAGGGTATGAAGAAAGCGTCCGAGTACCGCCAGCACGCGACCGAGTGCCTGAACTTGGCGAAACACATGCCGCTGGGAGAACAGCGTGAGCAACTCCTGGAGATGGCCCGTACCTGGGAGAACTTGGCCCGGGAGCGGTCTGATCTCGTGCGTCGTCACCCCGACCTTGCGATCCCGGGCGAGCACGACGAGGAGCTTGAAGAGCGGCACTCGTCCTGAACGGTGCACAGGACCCCGTGGATTCTCGTCGCGTTCACTGGCTTTGCGCGGCCGCCTTGTTGAGCTTGAGCCAGTAAGCGTCGATGCGCTCCACCATGGCCAGCAGAGCATCGGGTTTCGCAGGTTTGACCAGATACGAGTTGGCGCCGAGGTCGTAAGCACGTTTGAGGTCGGTACTCTCCTGCGACGAGGTCAGGATCACCACTGGGACGCGCCGCATGGTGACGTGCTGCTTCATCCACTCCAAGACCTCAAACCCTGAGCGCCGCGGGAGTTTCAGGTCCAAGAGAACGACGGACGGCGGAGGATGAGATGCACCACTCGCAATGGCGCCGAGCGCTTGTAGGGCCTCATCCCCATCCTGCGCAAACTGGAGGGGCACCTCAACCTTGGCCCGTTTGAACGCACGAGCGATCAGCGCCCGGTCATCCTCATCATCCTCGACAATGAGAACGAGATCGTCATCCCCTCGCATGCTCAACTCCTCCTGCTGCGTCGAGCTCGAACCAGAAACGGCTTCCCTGATCTGGCAAAGCCTCGACCCCAACGCGTCCGCCCATGCGTTCGATACCGCGACGAACGATGGCAAGGCCAATGCCTGTGCCGGGGTAGGTCTCGGCTCCATGCAATCGCTCGAAAGGGCGGAAGATACGATCATGATGCTCGGCGGCGATGCCAATGCCGTTGTCATCGACAAGTAGGCGCACTCGCCCGTCGTGGTGTTCAGCGCTCACGCGAACCTGCGGACGGTCTCCAGGTGTCACAAACTTTATCGCGTTGAGCAGCAGGTTTTCGACCACCTGCCCAAGCGTCGGGGCGTGGGCCAGAACATCCGGAAGCGGGCGTTCCACCGCGATGACAGCCCCGACCTCACCGATACGCTCGGCCGCCCGGGAAAGTACAGCGTCAACCGCCCTCTCTAATGCTACTGGGCGAAGAATGACGTCCTCACGCGCGAGTCGGCTATAGGAGAGGATGTCCTGAATGAGGCTTTCCATTCGGGTCGCGGCGGCTTGGATGCGCTTGGTAAACCGCTTACCGTCCTCCGGTAGCTCAGGACCGAAATCCTCGGCCAGTGCCTCCGCGTACCCGTGCATGGCCCGTAAGGGCGCACGAAGGTCATGCGAGATCGTGTAGGCGAACGCGTCGAGTTCCTCGTTTGCATCCGTGAGCTGCTTGGTGCGCTCGGCGACCTGCCCCTCGAGTTCCATGCGGAACCGGCGCTCGGCACCAAGAAGGCGTGCGTGAGAGCGTTGATTGGCAAGCCAAAGAGCCCCCGCGACCGCGCTGAGGAGTGCAAGAAGCCCAGTCACGCTGGCCAGACGGGTAGCCCAGTTGGCGTCGTTCTCAAGAACGCCGGTCCGTGCGTCGAGTATCGCTTGCTCGGCTGCCTCAAGCTCCTGAACGCGAGCATCGATAACCTCCATTAGGCGTTGGCCTAAGTCCGTCTGCACTACTGCGAGGGCCGCATCGAAGCTCTGGCGGCGAAGCTCGACAGTTCGCGCAAGCTCATCCAGCTTGGCCTGGATCAACGGCTTTAGGTCGACGAGGCGCTGCAACTGTTGGGGGTCGCGGACGGTTGCCTGCAGTTGTCCGAAGACGGCCCAGAGGCGCCCAATCGCGACATTGTACGGCTCAAGGTATCTGAGATCGCCCGTGAGAAGGTAGCCGCGCTGACCTGTTTCGGCCGTCCGCACGTCAGCCCGGATCTCAGCAGCTTGGCGCAGGATAGTGGCAGCCTCGAACGCAAGCTGCCTACTCTGTGTCAGCCGCGTCAAACTCAAGTTTAAAAGCAGAGCGGCCCCCAATAACAGGGCGGCCGTGGCGACCATGGCGGCTGGACCTGCCAGCACCGAGAGCCATTGGGTATACCGGCGCCGACCTTCAACGGGCCGAGCTGCTTCTTTTTCGCCCGGCACTCTGCCCTGTCGTGGAGCGTTCATCTCCTACTCTTTCGAGCCAAGGTGCCTTAAGGTCAACATGGAACCCCGCCGCATCCTCCTCGTCGATGACGATCCCGACATCCGGGATCTCGTGCGCCGCACGCTGAGCCAGGAGTTTCCCTCGTCTGAGTTTCGGGAGGCGACAGACCCCGGGAGCCTCGAGGCAGCTCTCGAAGCGTGGCTCCCCGACGTTCTTGTCACAGATTTCGATCTGCGCTGGTCGGACGGCCTGGTCATCTATGATCAGGTCAAAGGTGCAGCTCCAGCCTGCTGCACCGTCATGTTCACCGGGACAGGCGACGAGGACCTCGCCGTCCGAGCGATGAAGCACGGCTTCGACGACTATGTCGTCAAGCGCAGCAACCAGCTGAAACGCCTCGCAGCAAGCGTTCGACTCGCCTACGACCGCCACCGGCAGCGCCGGGATCTTGCCGAGAACCGCGATCTCGTCTTGAAAGAGCTCTACCATCGATTGCACAACAATCTGCAACTTGTGATCAGCCTGCTACGCATAACAGAGCGCGCCATGGCTGACCCGACTGCCAAGCAGCAGCTTGCAGACGTCGGACGGCGGATCCAGGCGCTGACCACGCTTCAGGAGCAGTTCTACCGGTCCGAGGACTTTCGCAGCGTGGAGTTTGACGGCTACCTGAGGGCGCTTGCAACCGACCTTGCCGGTTTGGCCGGGGGCCGCGTCGCGCTCAAGATGGAGATTGGGTCGCTGAACCTGCCAATTGACCTTGCCGTACCGCTAGGCTTGATTGCGAACGAGCTCATTACCAACGCTCTCAAGCACGCGTTCCCCGGTGAAAGACTGGGGGAGCTAAAAGTGGAGCTTTGGCAAGAGGATAGGGTACTCGTGCTCAGGGTTGCTGACAACGGGGTAGGATCGACGGCGGAGGCTGCTCAGCCGTCTGGGCTTGGTAGCAAACTCGTCGAACGGCTTAGCCAGCAGATTGAGGCGAACGTCCAGACCCTCGCGTCGAGCGGGGGCACCACGAGCCGGGTCGAGGTCCCTCTATGAGTGCCCCCTTACGGGTTCTTGTTGTCGAAGACGAGACGATGATCGCTGATTACATCGCGGACGTGCTCGAAGAGGCGGGCCACGAGGTGGTGGGCATTGCCGCAACCGGAGCGAAGGCTATCGAGTTCCTCGACGAGCTCAACCCCGACGCTGTTCTGCTCGACATCACTCTCAAGGGATCCATGAACGGGATTGCGGTTGCCGAAGTCGCTCGTACCAGGGGTGTCCCGCACTTGTTCATCTCCGGGTCAGGAGATCCTCTAACCAGAGCCGCCGCGGATGCTACGCAGCCTCTCGGGTTCCTGCAAAAGCCGTTCAAGCCCGATGATCTGGGCAGGTTTTTCCAGACGCTGACTGGGGACCAACAGCGTTGAAGGTATTCTCTGCTTGTCCTTAAGGAGCGCGGACCTGTTCAAGGTGGTGAGCCCAGGGTGCTGTTGAGGGTATCGCGCAGGCGGATCAGGTCGTCTTTCAGCGCCCCGATGTCTCCCGTCCCAAGCCCCGTCGCACACGCCACGCCCTTTCGCACCTCAGCGGCTCCCGCTTTGAGTTCCTGCCCGGCAGGTGTGAGCCGCACCCGCACCAGCCGCTCGTCAGCCGTGTCGCGCTGCCGGGTGACACAGCCTGCTGCCTCAAGCCGCTTCAGCAAGGGCGTGAGCGTGCCAGAGTCAAGGTGCAGCTTCCCGCCGATCTGCCCGACGCTCTGATTGTCCTCCTCCCAGAGCACCAGCATCACGAGGTACTGGGGATAGGTCAGGCCCAACCGCTCAAGGCCGGGCCGGTACACCCGGCCGAACGCCTGGGCGAGGGAATAGGCCGCAAAGCACAACTGCTCATCAAGAAGGAGGCCCTCGGCTTGCGGGCGGTTGGCTTGGGCTGAGGGCATGCGGGCTCCATGTGAGGTGAGAACGATTGTATACAACTAATGGACGACGCATTCTAGTTGCGTGCAATATAATCGTTCGTTAACCAACGCTCGTCATCGACCCGCCGAGCTCACCCCATGCCCCGCCTCCCGCGTCCCCTGATCCGCAGCGCTGCCCTTGCCACCCTCGCCGCCGGCCTTGTCGTGGCGCACACCACCTTCGCGGCGGCCGCCTCGCGTCAGCCCGCAAAGGCGCCCCAGACGGTGCATGCTGCCCATCACACCACCGAGCGCCTGCTCACCGCCTCCTTGCAGCTGGGCGAGAACTGCTACGTCGAGGCGCAAGAGGACCTCACCGTGGAGGGCCGGTCCGCCACCCGTCTTGTGACGGAGTGCGACTGATGCCCCGCCCAGCACCCCCACAAACCGCTCCACTAATGACAACCGGACCGGAGAGCGTTGTGCCGCGGTCCGCCGTGGAGCGGATCGCGCGCCTGTTGAGCGCTCTTGTCGTACTCGGCACCCTGTCCGGAGCAGGCGCGGTGGTCCTCTCAATGGGTGAGACCGCCCGGGCCGAGCGGACAACCCCAGGGGCCGTGCTTGCAGCCAAGTTCAGCACCATGGAAGCGGCCAGAGCGCCGGTCACAGCCGAGCGCCCGGGCCAGGCCGTTCCCTGGATCGTGCCAGCACCGGTGGAGCGCACCAAGCGCCAGGAGCAGCTCAAGACGACCCTCGCCAGCGCCGTACCACCGGCTTCAGCGCACGCTGAGGCGAGGCCTGCGCCTGCGGCTCCTGCTGCCCCAGAGCCGGTGGTGGCGACCTCTGCCTCGCCCGTTCCGGTCGACTGCCTGCCGGAGGGCCTGCGGGCGGTGCTGCGGGATGTGGAGAGCCGGTTTGGGCCAGTGACTCTGGTCTCGACCACAACCTTGCACACGCACAACCACGGCCAGGGCAGCGTGCGGCACCGCCTGCACACGGGATGCCGGGCGGTGGATTTCAAGATCCGGGGCGACGTGCGGGCGGTCACCGCTTATCTTCGCACTCGCCCGGAGGTCGCCGGCATCACGGCTTTTGGCAACAATGGCGTGATCCACATCGACCACACCCCCACCCGAACAGCCGCAGCGCGGTAGGCCCGTAGGGCGGATTCAGGTCAGGACAGGGAGGGGCTCACGATCCGGCTTCCCTCACGGCGATGAGGCTGCCTTGTGGGGCACGCTGATCCTG
The DNA here is from genome assembly GCA_035944635.1 of Microvirga sp. GTDB lineage: Bacteria > Pseudomonadota > Alphaproteobacteria > Rhizobiales > Beijerinckiaceae > Microvirga. Next base: position 6,591 of record DASZAZ010000003.1, on the reverse strand, counting down.
AACACGGCCCCGTTGTCGTTCTCGTAGGTGACGAGCCCCTGGAGCTGGGTGGCGAACGCGTCGATGAGCCGAGTGCCCAGCGAGGCGGGCCTTGCCGCCTCATCCCGCACGGGCCGCCCCCGGCCAGTGTCGCGCACCACCACCTCAAAGCAGCTGCCCTGGTCCTGCGCTGACACCGTGATTGCGCCAGCTTGCCCCTCCTCAAAGGCATGCTTGAAGGCGTTGGTGATCGCCTCTGTGACCGCAAGCGCCAGCGGCACAGCCCGGTCAAGATCCACCGCGATGGGCTCCGCCTCAACCTTCACGGCAATCGCCCGCTCGGCTGCCCCGTGCGCCCGCGCGACCTCCGCCACCAGCCGCTCCAGATAGGCGTCAAGCTGCACGGAGCCCGCCGCGTCCGAGCGGTAGAGTGCCTCGTGGATGAGCGCCACCGAGCGCAGACGATCCTCCGTCTCCTGGAACGCCAGCTTGACCTGCGGGTCGGCGAAGCGCCTCGCCTGCATGCGCAGCAGCGAGCTTGTCACCGAAAGATTGTTCTTCACCCGATGGTGGATCTCCTGCAGAAGCGCCACCTTGTCGGCGAGAGCCCGGGTGAGCTGACGGTTGGCCTGATCAAGATCGCGGTTCGCCGCGCCCAGCTTGCCGTTGACGGCCTCAAGCTCCGCCCGGGCCTGCTCCTCGCGCCGGCTCAAGCGAACGCCCGTGAGGGTGAGCCAGCCCAGGCCAGCAAAGACGACGGCGAGAGCAATGACGCTCCAGACCAGGCTCTGCACCCACCCGGCGAGAGCGCTCGCGCGCGGGATGCTGGCGGACACGACGAGGGGGTAGCGTTCCAGGCGCCGGAACGAGACGATCTGGTCGGCCCCGTCCACGGGCGAGACGTCGTGGAACGTGCCGGTTCGGGCGGCGAGTAGGTCGCTGAAGAGCCGCGAGTGGTCCACCCGCTGGCCGACCTGCTCGGGGCGCAGGCCCGTGCGGGCGACGATGCTGCCCTGGCTGCTGAAGAGGGCAAGGCGCACCTCGCGTCCGATCTCGCCCGCCTCGCCGCTGCCGCGGGTGACCTCTTGCAGGAAGGTTGGCCGGATCGCAACCTGGACGGCCCCGTCGAAAGCGCCGGTGAGGTCGGTGAGGCGGCGGGTGTAGGTGAAGAGGATCTCGCCCGTGATCCGGCCAACGATGGCCTCGCCCACCACCCGGTCGGCCCCGTTCACGTGAGCCTGGAACCAGCGCTGATCCTTGAGGCTGATGTTGGGGGCGGGGTGCTGGGCGGTGAGAGCGGTGGGAACGCCATTGCGGTCCACCACGAGGAAGAAGTCGCCGGACGAGGACTCCCGGGAGAGTTGGACAAGGTAGGCGTGGGCGTCCTCCTTGCCGCGCAGGGCCTCAGCTCCGCCTTTCTCGCGGGTGAAGCGGGCGATGTTACCGAGCACAAGGTCGCTCGTCTCGAAGGTGCGCTTGGCGTACTCCTCCAGGATGAGCGCCATGTCGTGGGTGGTTGCCTCGGCGCGGGCGAGCGCGGTCCGGTACTCGATCCACAGCGAGACCGAGCGGATGGCAAGGAGCGCAACCGCGAACAGGAGGGCTGCGGCATACAGGACACCCCTGACGTCCCTGACAAACAGCATGGTCCAAACCTTCAGACCCGCCCCAGAGTAGGGCACGCCCAAGCTTTGTGAAGAGGAGCGCAATCTAAGTGGGTGACAAGGGCAGCTGCAAGTTTTGGGGCTATGCTCGGAGAAGCGCGCCTTACATCGTTACCGCTCGGGAAGGAGCGTCTCGGCGGAGTGAACGTCGATTCCAGGGGCATGAGCACGACACCCTTGGCAAGCGTCTGAGTGCTTACTCGTTACTTCTGCGCCGATCAGCCCCACTGGCTGACACATTGCACCATGCATAACGGCCCCCCTACGTGGAGACACACTCTATGGTCTCAGGGAGCTGCGACGGCCAAGCATAGGCGCCCTCTGCTCGCTTAGGTTCAAGGAAGACCAGGGGCGGCGTCGGATGCCCCGACATCGGATGGCCGCTGATGAGCCTCAGGAGCAGCCTCTTAGCGTTGACGCAGAACTCTGCCGAGCGATGTATGCCCGGTGCTGGCTCGGTCTGCGCCTACCCTGCTGCAAGGGGCGGCTTGGTCCGACGCCCCGAGAGATGAGGGCAAGGTTGAGCGACCCGCTGCAGATCTTTGGCGTAACGCTGCTGGGCTTTACGGCAGAGAATGGCCGCAGGCTCCTGCTCACCGTACTCTTCGTCGCTGCCGGCGTTCTCATCGGACGCGCGCTGCACTGGGGCGTGTCTCGGCTCTTGCGCAACATCAAGAGCCGTCGTGGCGCCTTCTGGGGCGGGCAGATCGTCAACATCGCGGTGGCTGCCCTGGTGATTCTGGGTGTGCTGTCGATCTGGTTTGAGGACCCGGGGCGGCTTGCGACCGCGGCAGGCCTGCTCACTGCAGGCTTGGCGTTTGCACTGCAACGGGTGATCACGGCCACGGCGGGGTACTTCGTGATCTTGCGGGGTGACACCTTCAACGTCGGTGACCGGATCGTCATGGGCGGGGTGCGCGGGGACGTCGTTGCGCTCTCCTTCATGCAAACGACAATCCTTGAGATGGGCGAGGCGAGCACCGGCACCACACCGGCAGGGTCCGGCTCATGGGTTCGCAGCCGCCAGTACACGGGCCGGGTGGTGACGGTCTCCAACGCCAAGATCTTCGACGAGCCGGTCTACAACTTCACCCGGGACTTTCCTTACATTTGGGAGGAGATCTCGGTGCCGATCCGGTATGATGCAGACCGTGGGCGCGCAGAGAACGTGCTTCTGGCAGCGGCTCGACAGCATACGGCCAGCATTATGAGCCTAGGTGCGGACGACGCGGCCGAACTCCAGCGCCGGTTTGGGTTGCCGAGCACGGAGATCCGCCCCCGCGTTTACCTCAGGATCACGCATCACTGGCTGGAGATGACGGTGCGTTTCCTGGCTCGCACCCATGGTGTTCGCGAACTGAAGGATGCAATCAGCCGGGACATTCTGGGTGGACTGGACGCGGCCGGGATCACCATCGCCACCGAGACTTACACTGTGTCAGGTACGGCCCTGCCGCGGACTCAAGAGGAAAGGCAGGGCGGGTCAGACTAGAGCAGTTCTGGGCCGTCGTGACACGGAGGGGTGACGCGCGACTGCCCGTATCCGCCTCACGACCGCACCGCCCCTCTAGAGGCTCACCGGCACCTCGATAACGGAGAAAAGGCGGATGGTTAGCGCTTATCGGTGTCGTAGACTTTGGTTTGCGTTCCACTGGTCATGGTTGAGGTGGGGGAGGACGCTTTGCGGCCTCGCATGAAGTACCATGCCGCCGCAGCGGCAATTGCCAGGAGCAGAAGCAGCCACAGCGGATTGAAGCCTGCGTCAGCAGCCGGGGCCGGGGCTGTTGTGCCAGGAGCCGTAGTGGCCTGAGCCAGGGCCGCTGAGGTGATGAGAACCTGTGTAACGAGCGTTGCCGGGACGACGCGAAGCATGGCGATCTTCCTCCACCCTCATGAGGGCACAAGGGCAACGTGGCTATACCAGACCCGTTCCGATGCGCGCTGCGTCCCTCCTGCTACCAAGGCTGCGGTGTACAGGAAACCGGCCGGAAGTGAGCTTGTCGCCAGACAGTGGCTTTTGCTTCCCACCCGCATGCAGCGACTGGACGGGGTTCGATGTCGGTAGAGGCAGCCTACCGTATCTCGTGAAAAACCCCTGGCTGGATTGCCTGTCGGGGCTAGGCCTAACGGCTCTGCTCGCTGCTGGCCCGCAGCTCCTCATCCAAAATCCTGGTCAGAGCCGCGACAGCGGCTCGCGCCAGCACTCGGTGCGGGTCCTTCTGGGGCTCTCCCAGGTCCGCCAAGGGCGTGACCTCGCCCCATTCCATCTCTGGGCGTACCTCATAAAGAGCTTTTGCGATACCTTCGACCATCTGGCTCATGGGCTCACTCCTGTGCTCGGAACATTGCTGTCATATGCGCAGCTGTGGCAGGACCTTCGCCCCGAACGCCTCGATGAAGGCGTGCTGGTTGCGGTCGACCTGGTGCAGCTGCAGTTCCTCAAACCCAAGCGCGATGTACTCCCTCAGCCATTCCACATGCTGGTTGAGGTCAGCCGAGATCAGGAGCGAGCCGCGCATGTCCTCTGGCTTGACGTGGCGGGTTGCGGTGTCAAAGTCCGCCGGTGAGCGCAGCTCCCAGTTCACCTCGCCCCCGAGCACGTTATAGCGCCACTGCTCGTGGGCGCCCCAAAGCGCCTCGTCCTCACTCGACGCCCAGTTCAGGCCCACCTGCATGTAAAGCGGCTTGCCCTCACCGCCGCCGCGCCGGAACGCCTCGACGACGCGTCTGACCTGCTCGGGCTTGCCGCTCACGGTCAAGAGCCCGTCCGCCCACCCGCCGACGAACTCGGCACTGGCCTCGCTCACAGCCGCCCCGAGCAGGAGGGGAGGGGTTTTGGGGAGAGTGTAGAGCTCGCAATCCACGAGGGTGACACGGCCATAGTGGGACACCCTCTCTCCTCGCAAGAGAGCACGGATTGCGTCAGCGCACTCGCGCAGGCGTGCATTGCGCTCCCCCTTCTCGGGCCAGGCTACGCCCGTGAGATCCTCGTTCAGCCTCTGCCCGCTGCCAAGGCACAGCCACAGCCGGCCCGGGTACATCTCGGCAAGCGTCGCGGCAGCCTGCGCCAGGATCGCCGGGTGGTAGCGATAGCCCGGCGCCGAGATGACGCCCAACGGCAGGCGGGTGGCCTGCAGAGCTGCGCCCAGAAACGACCAAGCATAACCCGACTGGCCCTGGGCTGGCCCCCAGGGCCGGAAGTGGTCGGAGGACATGGCCGCATCGAAGCCGGCCGCCTCGGCCGCCTGGATCAGCTGGAGAAGCTCGGAGGGTGGAAACTGTTCGTGCGAGCAGTGGTAGCCGATGCGGGCCATAAGCGCGTCCCCGACGAGGTCACCCAGAACACGGCCCGCCCGGCCCTGGTTCCACGCGAACGCACGTGCTGTCTCGCCACGCCCCCACCGCGCATCGAGAGCAAAGGACGCAGCAACAATGGAGTGGCCGGAGCGTTGGAACAAGCAGATGGAAGGTGGTGTGAGATGCTCGGCGTACTCAAGCGGCTGGTCCGGCGGACCGTGACGGGCGTGAGCGAGGTGGACGAGCACCTCTTGCGCGACCTCAGCGTACACCGGACCGATCCAGCCTTCGTTGTTGCTGCCCGGCTGCGGCTTACGCCAAAGGCGGTTGTCGAGGCTGCAGCACGCCTTGAGCACCGGGGCTTGTTGCGCCTGAGCCGGGATCAAGGCTCGGCTCACAACCGGATCCTTGCCATCGCAAAGGCAGGCCGCAAGACGGTGCGGGGTTTGACGAACCCCACCAAAGTGCATCCCAGCCGCAACCTACTCGCCGCGTTCAGTCCGCTTACGGCACTGCGCTCCCGTCTTCCCCGCCTGAGGGTCTGACCATGTTGGATGGCTTGCGGGTTCTGGTGGTCGAGGACGAGGTTCTGATCGCTGCTGATCTGGCTGAGATCGTGGGCGATGCCGGGGCTCGGGTTGTGGGGCCTTGCTTTAGCGTCAAGGAAGCCCGCCAACTGATCCGCGATGAGCGGATCGACGCGGCGCTTCTGGACGTGAACCTGGCCGATGGGGACCTCACCCCCTTGCTGGAGGCCCTGCGCGCCAGAGCCGTACCGGTGCTTGTCTACACGGGCGGGGAGTTGCCGCAACGCGTGCGCGAGCGCCATCCGGATCTGACTGTCTTGCGCAAGCCACTGCAGCCCGGCCGCCTTCTGCTAGAGCTCAAGCGTGTGACACGCCAGGCTGACACACATGCGGTGAGACAACCCCATGCCGGTTAGTCCCGACGTGCCCGGGGGACCGCACCTTCGCACCATCGCCATGCCGCGGGATGCCAATCCAAGCGGCGACATGTTCGGCGGCTGGACCGTGTCGCAGATGGACCTGGCTGGTGCGACCTTCGCCGCCAGGGTGGCTCATGGGCGGGTGGCCACCGTGTCCATCGAGGCGATGGAGTTCCTGAGGCCCATCGGCGTTGGCGACGAGGTCTCGTGCTACTGCCGATTGGTGCGCCGGGGCGACACCTCCGTGACGGTGCACATTGAGACCTGGGCCTGCGGGCGGGCTGATCAGGAGGGCGAGAAGGTGACCGAAGGCACGTTCACGTTCGTGGCGCTGGATGAGAACGGCAAGCCAAGAGCCCTGCCGGACGCTCCCAAAGGCGCCTGATGGCTCCCGAGTTGCGCCTGCTTGTGGCCGAGTGCGAGCCGCCCGATGCCCGCTCGCAGCGGCGCCAGAGCGTTGGCCGGTCCTCCGGCGAGACGTACCTTGAGGTCCTGGAGGCACTGGCGCCGGGGGCCGCGTGCGAGCGCATCAAGCCGGCCGATGAGGGTGAAGGTCTGCCGAGCCGCGAGGCCTTGAGCCACTATGACGGGGTGTTCCTCACGGGCTCACCCCTGCACCTTTACGAGGAGACGAGCGAGACCCGGCGCGAGGTGGTGTTCATGCAGGCTGTGTTCGCCTCGGGCACGCCAGCCTTCGGGTCGTGT
>DASZAZ010000002.1:0-36488 GCA_035944635.1 Microvirga sp. | reverse complement strand
CCCCGTGCGCGAGCGGAAAGTGTGGGGAAATCCGCGCCATCTGCGCCTTGCTCAGCAGAAATAGACCGCTCATCAGCGCCTCCTCTACAGGGACACTGAATCAGCCCTCAGCCGAGATTAATAGGTCCTGAGCCTAGCCCTCGAGACCAAGCGGCGTCACGAGGGCGGCGTCGTCCTCGATCTCGACCCAGCCCCGCTCGGTGAGGCTGTCGGCGAGCGCAACGCCGAGGCGGCCGGCGATGTGGTCGTAGCAGGTGCGGGCCAGCCGCATGCGCTCGTCGCGCGGCCCCGTGCGCTTGAAGCCCGAGGCGGGCTGGCCCGCCGCCACGAGCATGAGGCTCTCCAGCAGTCCCGCGACCTGGGGGCTGGCGAGCCGGTGATAGCGGTGGCGGCCCTGACGGGCGACGGTGAGGAGGCCGGCGCCCGCGAGCTGCGCGAGGTGCCCGCTCGCCGTCTGCGGCGCGACGCCGGCGGCCTCGGCGAGTTCGGTCGCCGTGAGCGCCCGCCCGTCGAGGAGCGCCTGCAGCATGGCGATCCGCGCCTGGTCGCCCAGCAGAGCGCCGATGCCTGCCATCGAAACCGTCGTGACCATCGAAAGCCTCCTGGTCCCCTGATAGCACGGCACCGGGCGCAACGGTTCGGCCGCCGCCGTAGCAACGCGCGGCGCTGGGGTGGCAATCAAGGCTCATGTCCATTCCCCTTCCCGCCCCTACCGTTGCCGCACCCTTCCATGGCTGGCGCGTCGTCGCGGCCGCTTTCGTGATCGCCGCCTTCGGCTGGGGCGTCGGCTTCTATGGACCCCCGGTCTATCTCGAAGCCGTGCGCGCGGCGCGGGGCTGGCCCGTGGCGCTGGTGTCGGGCGCCGTCACCCTCCACTTTCTCGCCGGCGTGCTCGTGGTCGCCAACATGCCGGCCCTGCACAGGCGCTTCGGCCTGCCCCGGGTCACGGTGGCGGGGGCGGTTCTCCTGGGCCTCGGCGTGCTGGGCTGGGCCTTGGCCGAGGCCCCCTGGCAGCTCTATGGCGCAACGCTCCTGACGGGCGCCGGCTGGCCGGCTCTGGGTGCTGCCGCCATCAATGCCATCGTGGCCCCCTGGTTCGTCGCGAAGCGGCCGGCGGCCCTCAGCATGGCCTACAACGGCGCCAGCATCGGCGGGGTGATCTTCTCGCCCCTGTGGGTGGCGCTCATCGGCTGGGGCGGATTTCCCCTCGCGGCCTGCCTCGTCGGGCTCGCCATGGTCGCCACCGTGGCGGTTTTGGCCGCGGGCGTTCTCGCGCGCAGTCCAGAAAGCCTCGGCCAGCATCCGGACGGGGCGGCCGGGCCCGTCACGCCCGTCGCGGCAGCCGAGGTCTCATCCGGCGTTCCCCTGGCCCACCCCTGGCGCGATCCCGCCTTTCTCACCCTGGCGGCCGGCATGGCGCTGGCGCTCTTCGCGCAGATCGGGCTCATCGCCCATCTGGTATCCCTGCTGGTGCCGGCCCTCGGCGTCCAGGGCGCGGGCTTCGCGGCGGGGCTTTCCACCGCGGCCGCGGATCCTCGGGCGCACGCTGGTGGGCTGGCTCATGCCCGCCCGCGCCGACCGCCGGATCGTCGCGGCCTTGAGCCTGCTGGTGCAGGCGCTCGGCTGCGGCGCGCTTCTTCTGGCGCAGGGCACGAGCACGCCCCTGCTCCTCGCCGGCGTGGTGCTGATCGGGCTTGGGATCGGCAACGCCACCTCCCTGCCGCCGCTCGTGGCGCAGGCGGAGTTCCGGCGGGCGGATGTGGCCCGCGTGGTCGCGCTGGTCGTGGCAACCGCGCAAGGCGCTTATGCCTTCGCCCCGGCCGCCTTCGGGTTGTTGCGCGCCACCGCGCCGGAAGCCGCCGTCTACCTTGCGGCAATCCTGGTGCAGCTTGCAGCCGTCGCGGCTTATTGCGTCGGTCGGGGCCTCCACGCGCGGCGCGAGCCTTACGCCTCCGCGAGATAGCGCTTCGCGAGAATCTTGCCCTCTTCCACCGCGGGCTGGTCGAAGGGATCGAGGCCGAGCGCGTAGCCCACCAGAATCGTCTCCAGCATGGTGTACATGAGGAGTTCGCCCATGGCGCGCTCGTCGAGGCGCTCGATGTGGATCTGGCGCGTGGGGCGGCCGTTCTTGGCCAGCGTATCCGCCGTGGCGCGGCCTTGAGCCGCCACGAGATCGCCGATGGTGCGCCCGGCAAAGCCCGCCTCTCCGGCGCGCTTCGCCAGCGCCTCGTCCATGCGCGGCCCCTGGCCGGCGACGCCCGTGGTGATCACGGTGAAGAGCTTGTCGCGGGGGCCGGCGAGATAAAGCTGCAATTGGCTGTGCTGGTCCACCGGGCCGATGGCCGCGACGGGCTGCGAGCCCTTGCCGTCTTTTCCGAGGCTCTCGGCCCAGAGCTGCACCCACCAGCGGGTGAAGCGCTCGAGGCGGTCCGCATAGGCCATGGTGACGGCGATCCCCCACCCCTCCATGGCGGCGGCAAACGACACCGCCGCGGCGAGCGCCGCCGGCGCCTCGGCGGCGGGCTTGCCGGAGCGGATCGGCTCGTAGGCCTCCGCCGCGCCTTGGCGGATGGCGCGGATGTCGAGGCCCATCACGGCGGCGGGGAGGAGGCCCACATTGGTGAGCACGGAATAGCGCCCGCCAATGCCGGTATGGTGTTCAAGGAAGGGCACGCCCTCGGGTTCGAGGAGATCGCGCAGCGCGTTCTTGCCCCCATTCTTGCGGGGCTCGGAGAGGCCGACGAAATGCTCGCCGGGCTGCGTGGCGAGGCCGGCGTGGCGAAGCGCGGACAGCACCGCGATGGTCTGCATGAGCGTCTCGCCCGTGCCGCCGGACTTCGAGATCGACACGAACTTCGTGGAGCTCAGGGGCAGCCGGTCGAGGATATGCGCGAAGGTGACCGGATCGAGGTTGTCGAGGAAATGCACGCGGGGCCCATCCGCGAAGCGCCCGGCGCCCGGCACCGCGTAATCCTTCAATTGCGCCAGCGTCTGCCCCCCGAGGCTCGATCCGCCGGTGCCGAGAAACACCACGTCGGTGGCGTCCTCCCGCAGGCGATGCGCGGCTTCTTCCACGGCCGCGAGATCGTCGGTGGTGCGCGGCATGTGGAGCAGCGGCAGGCGCCCAGTCTCGTCGTCCTCGCGCAGCCGCTTCAGCGCACTCTCGATTCCCGACAACCCCGCATCCACCGCCGTCTGCGGCAGACCGCCCCCACCAATCGTCGAAGCCAGGGCAAGGTCAATCGTGAGGGTGAGGGCCATGCGGTGCGTCTCCATGCGTGGGGAGCGGACCATAGGGCAGCGGCGTTGGCAGGGCTAGGGTTTGCGGAAGCCCGCAACGATGCTGGCTCGGCGTCGAAACGGAAAGCCTAGGGTTTGGGCGCCGAGGAACGTCGGCGCCGCTCAGGCTTCGGCGAATGAGAGGCCTGTCGGGCGTCCCGCAATCACCACCAGCATGCGGTCGTCGCCCAGGATGCGGTCGGCGGCGCGGCGGATGTCGGCTTGCGTGACGGCGCCGACGAGCCCGTTGCGGCGGGCGATGTAGTCGATGCCGAGACCCTCGAAGGCGATCTGCGCGAGCTGATGCGCGATCTTGGTCGAGGAGTCGAAGCCCAGCGCATAGGAGCCCGTGAGATAATCCTTGGCCTTCTGGAGTTCGTCGTCGGAGGGGCCGTCGCTGCGCAAGCGCGCCATCTCGGCGGCGATCACGTCGAGGCATTCGCCCACGCGCTCGTTCTTCGTCGCGGTGAAGCCCCAGGTCATGGCCGCCGCGCGGTAGCTCACGAGGGATGTGCCGACGCTGTAGGCGAGGCCGCGCTTCTCGCGCACCTCCTGGAACAGGCGCGAGGTGAAGGCCCCGCCGCCGAGGATGTGGTTCAGCACATAGGCCGGGATGAAATCGGGCTCGCGCCAGGACAGGCCGGCGGTGCCGAAGCGGATCACCGATTGCGGCACGTCGAGATCGACCACGATGCGGGACCCGCGGCCGGCGAGCTCAGTCGACGGCACGGTCCGAAGGGGGCCGGCCTCCGCCAGGCTGCCGAACACCCGGTCGAGCAGCGAGGCCAAGCGCGTCTCGTCGATGGCGCCCACCACGGCGAGCTTCACCCGGCCGCGGGCGATGATGGAGCGGTGGAGCGCCACGATGTCGTCGCGCGTGACGGCAGCGACGGTCTCGACCGTGCCCGAGGTCGGGTGGCCGTAGGGGTGCCCCGCATAGCCTTCCGCAAAGAAGCGGCGGGTTGCCATGACCCCGGGATCGTTCTGCTGGTAGCGCAGGCCCGCGATGGTCTGCGCCCGCACGCGCTCGATGGCGTCCGCATCGAAACGCGGTTCCGCGAGCGCCAGGCGCAGGAGCTCGAAGGCTTCGTCCGCATGCTTCACGAGGGTCTTGAGCGACCCGCCGATGGCGTCGGGACCGGCATTGAAGGAGAGCTCGATGGCGCGCGCGGCGAGCCGCTCCTGGAAGGCGTCGGAATTGAGCTCGCCCGCACCCTCGTCCAGGAGGCGCGCCAGCATCTGGGCGACGCCGGCCTTGCCCTCCGGGTCCTGCGCGGATCCGCCCTCGAAGGTGAAGGCCACCGCGATCAGCGGAACCACGTCGGACTCGACGTGCCAGGCCTCGATGCCGCCGGGCGACCGAACCGCCTTGGCTTGCGCGGGCGAGGACGACAGGGCCGCGACGGAGGCGGACGTCGTCGACGAGGCCATCGAAGCGACGGAATCAGGCATCGTCGACGAGGACGTGGAAGCGGACATTAGAAGCGATCCGATCTGGATGAGCCCAAGGCGTCACGCCTTGCGGAGATAGCCCGTCACCGACCGGCGCGGGATGAGATAGCGCTCGGCAGCCGCGGCGAGCTGGGCCTGGGTCACGGCCTCGATGTGCTGCGGCCAGGAGCGCACGTCCTCGAGGGTCTCGCCGATGGCGAGCGCCGAGCCGTAGATGCGGGCCAAGGAGGACTGGCTGTCGGTGGAGTAGATCGTCTCCGCGATGAGGCGCGTCTTGGCGCGCTCCACGGCGTCGGCCCCGAGAGCATCCTGGGCCACGGCCTTGAGGGCCTTCTCGACCGCCTCTTCCAGGGCCTCCAGGGTGACGCCCTGCGCCGGAACCGCGTAGATCGAGAAGCGCGTGTCCTCGATCGCCGAGCCCATGTACCAGGCGCCCGCGTTCACGGCGACGCCGGTCTCGAGCACGAGCCTGCGATAGAGATACGAGGTCGGCCCGCCGCCGAGCACCTCGGCGAGGAGTTCGAGCGCGTAGCAATCTCCGTCGGTCGCCGTGCGGCAGGAGGGGGTGAGGTAGAGCCGCTGCAGGGTGGGCTGCTCGACCTTCGGATCCGCGACCGTGATGTGGCGCGCGGCGCGGGGCTCCGGCTCCAGCGGACGGAAGCGCTCGGGCCGCGCGCCCTGCGGCGCGATGCGGCCATAGGTGCTCTCGGCCAGGCGGCGCACTTCCGTTTCGGTCACGTCGCCCGCGACCACGAGGATCGCGTTTTCGGGGGTGTAGAAGCGCCGGTAATAGGCGAGCGCATGCTCCCGGTTGAGACCCTCGATCTCGTGCATCCAGCCGATGATCGGCGTGCCGTAAGGGTGGTGCAGGAAGAGCGATGCCGCCATAGCCTCGGAGAGTTGCGCGGCCGGATCGGTTTCGACCCGCATGCGGCGCTCCTCCAGCACCACATTGCGCTCGGGCGCCACCACGTCCTCCTCGATGAGGAGGTTGGTCATGCGGTCGGCCTCGAACTGCATCATGGTGCCCAGATGCTCGCGGGCGACGCGCTGAAAGTAAGCGGTGTAATCGTAGGACGTGAAGGCGTTCTCCTGGCCCCCTAAGCCCGACACCACCTTCGAGAACTCGCCCGCCGGATGCGCCTTGGTGCCCTTGAACATCAGGTGCTCGAGGAAGTGCGCGATGCCGGACTGGCCCAACGGGTCGTCGGCGGAGCCGTTGCGGTACCACACCATGTGGGTGGCGACGGGCACCCGGTGATCGGGGATCACCACCACTTCAAGGCCGTTGTCGAGGGCGAACGAGGACACCTCGGGGCCCCCGCCCTCCGTGCGCCCGAAGGAGGGAACGTCGGTGCGCAGGTTCACCGTGGCGGCATTGGGCATGGGAGCGGGGCCTTCGTGGGTTCGGCGCAAGGCGCGGACCGCCTGCACATAGGCCGGTTCTCGCCCCACGCAAGCTGAGCCGGGGGTGCGAGGGCCGGGTGCGACATCCGCACCGGCTCTCTTGGGGCGGCCAGCGGCACGGCGCCGGCCCCGATTCCTGTCGGCAGCCGGACCTTAGCGGTCGGCGCCGATCCAGCGGCGGAAGCCCGAGAAGATCGACGTATCCTCGGGAGCGGGCTCCACGGAGGCGCGCATCGCGTTCGGGTTCGGCTTGCGGTAGCCGGCCGGAGGATCCGTGAGGTTGCGACGATCGGGCTCCTCGGTCGAGGCGAGTTCCGGCGGCTTGCGGCGGTCCATGCGCGCCATCTCGGAGGGGCTGAGCGTGGCGTTCTTCTCGTGCTGGACCGGGTTCGCCACGGTACCAGCAGCGCCGGGGCGCGTCCCCGCGCGGATTTCTTCGCTCGTCATGGTCGCGTTGATCCGGCTGCCGCGATCGGCGCGGCGCTCGCCGGCGGGGCGGCGCGCGTCCTCTTCCTCCTCGCGCCGGGCGAGCATGTCGGGGTCCTGAGGCCAATTGGCGGCGCGCGCGCCCACGCTGCCGGACGCAACCGGCGGGCGCAGCTCCAGCTTCGGCGGCACGACGAGCGGCGGGCGCTCGCGGTATTCGATCGGCGGCTTGTCCTTGGGGATGATGCCCACGGCGCCGAGCAGGCTCTTCACCGCGACGCCCTCATCCTGCGCGGCGGCACCCGAGGCCGCCAGGATCAGCGCGCCAGCGGCGGCCGCCTGCAGAACTCTCACAACCTTCATGATCCCCACCATCTGGTCCGTTTTCGTTTGTCGTCGCTTGGCCGCGGACGAACGGCTCTCCCGGGCCGCCGGTCCTGGCCGCACCGTTCCCGGAGCGAAGCCGTGAAGCCGCATTCGGGCGAAGGTGTGGCAGGCCTAGCCGCTCGCACGGCGGGAGGGGCGAGCCCGCCGCCGGTCGAGGACGAAGGAGTCATAGAGGAGACCGGCCACCCCCGCAACGATGGCGGCATCCGCCACATTGAACACGTACCAGGAGAAGGAGCCGACGTGGAAATGGATGAAGTCGAACACGGCCCCGTAGGCGAGCCGGTCGACCACGTTGCCGAGCGCCCCGCCCACGATGAGGGCCAGAGACGCCGCAAGCCACCGGCTCGCCGTGCGGCGGATCCAGATCGAAAGCGCCAGCGACGCGATGATCGAGACGAGGATCAGCATCCAGCGGCCGAACTCGGTGTGCTGCTGGAACAGACCGTAGGAGATGCCCCGGTTCCAGACCACGATGAGGTCGAGGAACGGGGCCAGGCGGATCGGCTCCCGCAAGGGAAGGTCGATCACGAAGAGCGTGTAGAGCTTCGTGGCCTGATCGAGCACGAAGGTCACGGCGGCGATCGCGAGGCCGAGGCGGGCGGGGGTCATGGTTTCCCTCTCCCCCGGAGGGAGAGGGACAGCTTGCCGAAGGCAAGCAGGGAGAGGGGGGCGCAATTTCCACGGCCCCTTCGGTGCTGCGGCTGAGCCATTGCTGGAGATGCTGGCCTGACCTCCCCCTCTCCCGACCTCGCTTCGCGAGGCCACCCTCTCCCTCCGGGGGAGAGGGACGATGCCCACGTGCTCACGCCGCCGCCCTCGCCCGGTCCCATTCGCGCAACGCCGCGGCATCGCGGGCGGTGACGTCGGGATAGGCCGGATCGGCCCCGACATCCTTCGTGATCTTCCACGAGCGGACGCATTTGCGCCCTTCGGCCTTCCGCGGCACCACGGCGACGCCCTTGACCTCGTCGAGGCGGAAGGCATCCGAGGGCCCCTCGCCGCGCTCCACCGCGATCCCGGAGGTGATGCAGACTTCAGCGAAATCGAGGCCCTGCACGGCATTGAAGAGCGCCTCGTCCGCGATGTGCACCACGGGCGCGGCTTCGAGGCTGGCGCCGATGCGCTTTTGCGCACGCTCGATTTCCAGCGCGCCGGTAACGACCCGGCGGACGCGGCGCACCTGCGCCCAGCGGGCGGCAAGCGCATCGTTCAGCCATTCCGGCGGCACGTCGGGGAAGCGTTCGAGGTGCACGGAATCCGCCCCCGGATCGCGGGCGAGCCACGCTTCCTCGGCCGTGAAGGCGAGGATCGGCGCGATCCAGGTCACCACGCAGCGGAAGCACTGATCGACCACGGAGAGCGCGCTCTTGCGCGCCACGCTCGACAGCGGGTCGCAATAGAGCGTGTCCTTGCGGACGTCGAAGTAGAACGCGGACAGGTCCGTGGTCATGAACGACGTCAGCAGCGCCACCACGCGCTTGTAGTCGAACTCGGCGTAAGCCTCGCGGATCTCCCCGTCGAGCTCGGCGAGACGATGAAGCACGAAGCGCTCCAGTTCCGGCATCTCGGCCGCCGGCACGCGGTCGCCGGGCTGGAAATGATGCAGCGAACCCAGCATCCAGCGGATCGTGTTGCGGAGCTTGCGGTAGGTCTCGACAAACGTTTTCAGGATCTCCGGGCCGATGCGCAGATCGTCCGAATAGTCGGAGGCCGCCACCCACAGGCGCAGGATGTCGGCGCCGGAATCCCGGATCACGTCCTGCGGGGCCGTGGTGTTGCCGAGCGACTTCGACATCTTCTGCCCCTTCTCGTCGAGGACGAAGCCGTGGGTCAGCACGATGTCGAAGGGTGCGCGGCCGCGGGTGCCGCAGCTCTCCAGGAGCGAGGAATGGAACCAGCCGCGATGCTGGTCCGAGCCCTCGAGATACATGACCTGATCCTGCCCGCCCTCGACCCTGCGCTTCGCTGCGAGATCCGGCCGCTTCTCCAGCGCGAAGGCGTGGGTGCAGCCGGAATCGAACCACACGTCGAGGATGTCGGTGACCTTTTCGTATTCCGCAGGAGCGTAGCCGAAGGGCGCGAGATAGCGCGCGCCGCTGGGATCCGCGAACCAGGCATCGGCGCCTTCGGCCTCGAAGGATTGCGCGATCGCGTCGTTGACGCGTTCGTCCATCAGGATCTCGTTGGTGCCCTTCCTGACGAAGACCGCGATCGGCACGCCCCAGGCGCGCTGACGCGAGACCACCCAGTCGGGACGGTTCTCGATCATGCCGGTGATGCGGTTCTCGCCGGCACCCGGCACCCATTTCACGGTCTTGATCGCGGTGAGCGCGCGAAAGCGCAGGGTGTCCTCGGGCTCGTTTCGGGGCCACATCACCGTGCCGACGGCGCCGACCTCGGCGGCGCTGCGCTCCGCCTTCGCCTCGGACGAACCGCCGATCGGCTTGTCCATGGCGATGAACCATTGCGGCGTGTTGCGGAACAGGAGCGGCGCCTTGGAGCGCCAGGAATGCGGGTATTGGTGCTTGAGCCGCCCGCGCGCGACGAGCGCACCGGCTTCCACGAGCTTCTTGATCACGGCCTCGTTCGCGCCCGCATCCTTGCCCTTGTCGTCGTAGATGCGCTCGCCCGCAAAGAAGGGCACGTCGGGGAAGTAGGACGAGTCCTCCGACACCGTGTGGGGCACCTCGCGCGTGCCGCAGGCTTCGAAAACGGCGCGGTGCTTCACGTAAGTATTGTAGTCGTCCGCACCGTGGCCCGGGGCTGTGTGGACGAATCCCGTACCGGCATCGTCCGTCACGTAATCGGCCGGCAGCAGCGGCACCTGGAAATCCCAGTAGCCGTTGGCGCCCTCGAGCCCGCGGAACGGATGGGCGCAGCGCGCGATCATCACGGGCAGCACGTCCTTGACGCGCTCATGGCCCGCGACGCGCGCGGCGGCGAACACCTCCGCGGCGAGCTTGTCGGCGATCACATAGGTGTCGCCCACCTTGGCCCAGTTGTCGGCGGCCGCCTCGGTGACGCGGTAGAGGCCATAACTGATCTCGGAGCCGAACGCGATGGCGCGGTTCGCCGGGATCGTCCAGGGCGTGGTGGTCCAGATCAGCACCGAGGCGCCTGCGAGATCGCCGTCGAGGGTGTCCGTGATCTTGAACCGCACCCAGATCGTGGTGGATGTCTTCTCGTGGTACTCGACCTCGGCCTCGGCGAGCGCGGTCTTTTCCACGGACGACCACATCACGGGCTTCGAGCCGCGATAGAGCTGGTCGCTCATGGCGAAGCTCATGATCTCGCGGGCGATCTGCGCCTCCGCGTCATAGGCCATGGTGGAATAGGGATTCGCCCAATCGCCCTCGACGCCGAGGCGCTTGAACTCCTCGCGCTGCACGTCGATCCACTTCTCGGCGAAGGCCCGGCATTCGCGGCGGAACTCCACCACGGGCACCTGGTCCTTGTCCTTGCCTTGGGCCCGGTACTGCTCCTCGATCTTCCATTCGATCGGCAGGCCGTGGCAGTCCCAGCCGGGCACGTAGTTCGAGTCGAAACCGAGCATGCCTTGCGAGCGCACCACGAGATCCTTGAGGATCTTGTTGAGCGCATGGCCGATATGGATGTGACCGTTGGCGTAAGGGGGGCCGTCGTGGAGGATGAAGCGCGGGCGCCCTTTTTGGGCTTCGCGCTGGCGCTCGTAGAGGCGCCCCTCGGTCCAGCGCTGCAACAACAGCGGTTCCCGCTGCGGCAGGCCGGCCCGCATGGGGAACTCGGTCTGGGGCAGGAACAGGGTTTCGGAATAGTCGCGGCCCGAAGAGTCCTTCTGCGGGGCCTTCACTTGATCGTTCATGGCGTGGCTTCACGGGCTGGATGGCCAAACGGCGCATCGAGAGGCGTCAGGGCGAACGGCGGCGATCCCGGACCTTCGCGGGTTTAAGCGAAGGCCGGGCCTATAATTCGCAGGGCGCGCCGGATCAGCGCGCGCAGGCCGTGAGCGCAGTCGAACATGGGGCGCCTTGTACCAGCGCCGGGGCCGGGAATAAAGCGCGACGCTTCGATCCCTCTGTGGCTTCCCAGGGTCAGAGCCCCCAGCGCGCCCACAGGGCCCGCTCCTCCATGGCGCCGATTACCGCGCCCGGATCGACGAGGGAATCCGGCACGAAGCCGGGGCGGCCGAGCCATCGGGCGATCACCGAGGGGCGGGTTGCGGGGATGAGGCGCAGTTGCACCTTGTCGCCGAAGCGCGCGCGCATGACGCCCCGCAAATCGCCGATGCCGTCGATGAGGCCGATGCGCAGCGCTTCCTCGCCGACCCAGACGGCGCCGGTGAAGAGGTCCGGGGCTTCGGCTTCCTTCAGCTTCTCGCCCCGGCTCGCCCGCACGAGGTCCACGAACATGCGGTGGACCTCCGCCTGGATGCCTTTCAGGCGCTCGATGTCCTTCGGGTCCTCGGGACGGAAGGGGTCGAGCATGGATTTGTTCTCGCCCGCGGTGTGAACGCGCCGCTCGATGCCGAGGCGCTCGATCAGTCCCGTGAAGCCGAAGCTCGCGGAGACCACGCCGATGGAGCCGACGAGCGAAGACGGATCGGCGAAGATCTCGTCGCCCGCGCAGGCCAGCATGTAGCCGCCCGACGCCGCCACATCCTCGACGAACACGAAGACGGGCTTCTTCTTCTCGGCGCTGAGGGCCCGGATGCGCTTGTAGATGAGGTGCGATTGCACCGGCGAACCGCCCGGCGAATTTACCACGATCGCCACGGCCTTGGTGCCGCGCATGGCGAAAGCCCGCTCCAGCACCGGCGCGGCCGAGGCCATGGACAACCCGGTGCGGAAGGGCATCACGGCCCCGATGGCGCCGGAGAGGCGCACCACCGCGACGGCAGGGTCCTGCCGTCGCCAGCGGCGGGGGAGGAGGCGGAGGATGGGTTTGGGAAGGCGGTTCAGGAGGGAGCGTGCCATGGGTGGGAGATAAGCAGCCCCCCTGCCCCGCTCAAGCTCGACGCCTTGCCGCGCCCCCAGCTTGGCCGGCGGCCAAGATGAAGGCCAGATGAACGAAGCTGAACAGCAGCGTTCAGGCTTGGCCGTTTAAGGTCCCTCCTGAATCGGGAGCCGTGTCGTCGACTTAAAGCCCCCGAGACGGCTTCTTCAGACCGGGTTTGCACAGGCCGACAGCCCGCGCGAGCCCACCCAAACCGGATGGATGACCATGCGTCGTTTTCTTCTCGCTCTCGCCGGCGTCGCGGCCCTCGGCCTCGGTGCCGTGACCGCCGCCGCGCCCGCCCAGGCTCAGGGCTTCTCGATCAGCTTCGGCCACGGCGGCTACGGCGGCTATCGCCCCTACCCCTATTACCGTCAGTACCGCCCGCGTCCGGTCTATTACGGCGGCTACCGTCCGTACCCTGTCTATTACGGCCCGCGCTGCGTCACCCGCGTGACCCAGGTGTGGGACGGCTGGGGCTACGTGACCAAGCGCCGGCAGATCTGCCGCTAAGGTCTTCCGATCAGGGAGGCAGAACGGGCGCCTCGGCGCCCGTTTTCATGCGAGCGTGGCCTCGCCCCGGTGCAGGGCCGCGGCCTGCGGGGTGAACCGCCCGTCCGCCCGGTGGAGCACGAGGGGCGGTTCGACCCCAAGCGGCCCCCGGCTGCCCTTGGTGGCCGCGAGCAGCAGCCGCACCGCCGGTCGTTCGGCGCTCGGGTGCACGAAGCGCAGGCTCACCCCCCCGAATCCCTTGCCCAGCGCGCTTAAGATCGGCGCCAGGGCGTCGGCCCGGTGCACGAGCACGAGGCGGCCCTTCGGCTTCAGCAGGGTCGCGCAGGCCCGGAGCCAGACCTCGATTCCCCCTTCCGGCAGCACATGCGCATTGGCCCGCCCGGGGTCGGGGGACACGCGGGCCTGGGCGGCGTCCAGATAGGGCGGGTTGGTGACCACGAGATCGGCGGCCTCAGGCACGAGGCCAGCGGGGCCCCACGAGCGCCGCTCCAGGAGATCGAGTTCCGCGACCTCTCCCGCGACGCCGTTGAGGGCAAGGTTACGCCAGCAGAGCGCCGCCTGAACGGGGTCGCGCTCCACGAAGACGAAGAAGGCCGCGGGCTGCCGGGCCGCGATCATGAGCCCGACCGCCCCCGTCGCCGCGCCCACATCGAGCACCCGATCCCCCGCCCTCACGGGAGACGCCGCGGCCAGCAGCACCGCATCGGTGCCGGCCCGGTGCCCGCCAGCGCGTTGCAGAAGCCGGACGCGCCCGTCGAGCAGGGCGTCCTCGCCGAAGCCCTCGGGCATCGAGCGCCCGTCCAGGAAGGCGTCCTCACCGAGGTCGTCAGGCATCGCTCGGGCGCAGCTCCGTGCTCAGGCCCGCATCGCGGATCAGGCGCCGGGCCTGGGCGGCGTGGTCGTCCGGCACCAGAAGCCGACGGGGAAAAACGCCGATCATGCCCTCCATGGCGCTCATATGGCTGTCGGCCACGAGCACGGGGATGTTGGCTTGCTCCAGAAGCGATTGTAGGAAGCCCACCAGGACGATGTCGTTGGTACGGACGATTTCGACCATCGACGGATGGTGCCTCTCAAGCTGTTGCGGCCTTCAGGATCGCATGCCAGGGTGCCCGCCGTCGATGCCTGCAGCATTGCGGGCCGGCCTCCGGAGCTCTGCCTGCGCCAACGCATCGCGGCTGATGCCCTTGGGGCCGACCCTACATCACTCGGCACACGGTAGCCGATCAATCGGGATTTGAGCTTTGGGCGTCGTCGTTCCCTTCGAGGACAAGCATCCGGCTGCGAGCATCGATGGACTCGTGGGCCTCACAGCCGCCGATATGGACCGGGTGAACGCGATGATCCTCTCGCGCACCGGCTCCGAAGTCACCATGATCCCGGAGGTCGCCAACCACCTGATCTCCTCGGGGGGCAAACGCCTGCGGCCCATGCTGACGCTGGCGACTGCTGCGCTCTCCGGCTACGAGGGCGACGGGCATGTGAAGCTCGCAGCCAGCGTCGAGTTCATGCACACCGCCACCCTGCTCCACGACGACGTGGTGGACGAAAGCGACATGCGCCGCGGGCGCGTCGCGGCGCGGGTGCGCTGGGGCAACGAGGCGAGCGTGCTCGTCGGCGACTTCCTGCTCGGCCAGGCCTTCCGCATGATGGTGGAGGTGGGATCGTTGCGCGCCCTCGACATCCTCTCGGCCGCGGCGGTGGTGATCGCCGAAGGCGAGGTCATGCAGCTCGCCGCCGCCAAGAACACCGAAACCAACGAGGACGAGTACCTCGCCATCATCCGCGGCAAGACCGCCGAACTCTTCGCCGCCGCCTGCGAGGTCGGTCCCGTGATCGCCGGGCGCCCCAAAGCGGAGGCCGCGGCCTGCCGTTCCTACGGTATGAATCTCGGCATCGCCTTCCAGCTCGTGGACGACGCCCTCGATTACGGCGGCACCAGCGCAAAGCTCGGCAAGAACGTGGGCGACGATTTCCGCGAGGGCAAGATCACGTTGCCCGTGGTGCTCTCGTTCCGGCGCGGCTCGGACGAGGAGCGCGCCTTCTGGCGCCGCGTGCTCGAACGGGGCGAGGTTGAGGACGGCGATCTGGAGCAGGCCCGCGCCATCATGCGGCGGCATCGGGCCCTGGAGGACACCATCGAGCGGGCGCGCCACTACGGCGCCATGGCCCGCGATGCGCTCGCCCTCTTCCCGAAGAGCCCCATGAAGCAGGCGCTCCTCGAAACGGTCGATTTCTGCATCGCGCGGGCGCATTGATCTCATCCCTCCCTGCCAAGGGAGGGTGCCCCGTCAGGGGCGGGTGGGATGAGAGCTCAACGTGGAAAGGTGAGCGCTTCCACCCCACCCGTCGTCCTCCGGACGCCACCCTCCCCTGAGCGGGGTGGGATGACTACCGCAAACTCGTCGCTTTCACCCACCATTCGGGCCGCGCGCGCTGCACCGCCTTCGCGGCGGCGGCGGAGGCTTCGCAATCGTCGTAGAGCGCGAACACGGTCGCGCCGGATCCGGACATGCGTGCCAGCCGGCAGCCCCCGGTTTCGCCGAGAAGCCCGAGCGCTTCGCCGACGAGGGGCTGCACGGCACGGGCAGGCGGTTCGAGGTCGTTGCGGGCAGCACCCAACGCGCCCATCAGGTCCGCGCCGGCAAACGCTGGATGCGCTGCGCCGCCCAAACTCTCCCCCGGCTTCAGGCCCAGCGCCTTGAACACTGCGGGCGTTTCCACCGGCACGCGCGGGTTGACGAGGACCGCGAACAGACGCGGCAACCCGAGCGGCTCCCCCAACACCTCGCCGATGCCGCGCATCATGCGGGCGCGGGGGTCGAGGCAGACGGGCACATCGGCGCCGGTGAGGCGTGCGGCTTCGAACACCGCCGGATGCGCGAGCGGCAACCCGTTGAGCCGCGCGAGAAGGCGAAGGGCGCCCGCCGCATCCGACGACCCGCCGCCGATGCCGGCCGCCACCGGCAGGCGCTTCACGAGGTGGAAGGCCCCCATGCGCAGCCCTGGCACGCGCTCGGCCAGGAGGCGGACGGCTTTCAGCACGAGGTTGTCGGCATGGCTGCCGGCGAGGCCCGCCGTCGGCCCCTCGACCGTGAGGTCCAAGGCAGGGGCCGGCGCGAGCGAGAGCGTGTCGCCCGTGCCCGCGAACGCCACGAGGCTTTCGAGTTCGTGATAGCCGTCCGCCCGGCGCCCGAGCACATGCAGCGTGAGATTGATCTTCGCGGGGGCGCGGGTCGTGAGAGGCAACGGCATGGCGCCTCCATGCCCCAGCTTCACGCCGAGGGGAAGCGGTCATCCCTCCCTGCCAAGGGAGGGTGGCGCCGACGCGGGAGCGTCGGTGACGGGTGGGATGAGAGCTCGAGGCCGGGAGGTGGATGCTTCCACCCCACCCGCCCTTTCAGGGCACCCTCCCCTGGCGGGGAGGGAAGGATTTAGCCGCCGTTCTTCGGCGCGTCCGCGGGCTGGCCGGTCGGGACCGTGTTCTCGGCCGCCGCAGGCTTCGGCTCGTCCTCGAGGCCGTTGTCGATCTTCTTGAGGATCTTCACCAGGTCCTCGTGCTCCGGGTCCGAGGCCTTGGCGTGGTCCCACTGGAAGCGGGCCTCGAGCCGCCGGCCGACGCGCCAGTAGGCGTCGCCCAGATGGTCGTTGATGACCGGATCGCCCGGCTTCAGCTCGACCGCGCGCTCCAGTTCGCGCACGGCGTCCTCGTAGCGGCCGAGGCGGTAATAGGCCCAGCCGAGCGAGTCGATGATCATGCCGTCGCGGGGCGCCAGCTCCACGGCGCGCTGGAGCATCTTGAAGGCCTCGTCGATGTTCCGGCCCATATCGACCCAGGAATAGGCGAGGTAGTTCAGCACCTGCGCCTTGGCGGTCGGCAGGGTGTCGGGCACGAGCTCGAGGGACTTCTTGAGATCGGCCTCGGCCTTGTCCCACTGCTTGGCGCGCTCGTAGGACGTGCCACGGTAGAAGAAGAGTGCCCAATGGCCCCGGTCGGGGGTGCCGATGCGCTCGACCGCGCGGGTGTAGACCTCCGCGGCCTGGGCGAATTCCTTGCGGGAGCGCAGCACGTTGCCGAGCGCCATGATGACTTCGACGTCGTCGGGGCGCTCCTTCATGAGCGCCTCGAGATGGGCGACGGCCTCGGCCCCGCGCTTCAGCTGCTCCAGGTTGGTGCCGATGGAGATGTCGGCGCTTGGCCGCAGGGGCGAGTCCTTCGGCACCCGAGCGAAGATCTCGTTGGCGCGGTCGAGCTGCTTCAGGCGCTCATAGGCGTCCGCCAGGGTGATCAGCGCCATGGGCTGGTCCCCATGGAGGTGCAGCGCGAGGCGCAGATAGATGATGGCCGGCAGCTCGTCGCCCTGGGAATTGCCCGCGGAGCCGAGCCCGTAGAGCACTTCGGCGGCGCCCTCCTGGGCGTTCGTCACGAAGGGCTGGAGTGTCTTGCCGGCCTCGAGATCGGCGAGCGCCTGGCGCACCACGGGATGGCGCGGATACACGGCTTCGAACCCCTTGTAGAGTTCGATCGCGCGCGCCTTGTTGCCCCGCTTCGATTCGAAGCGGGCATAGGCGTCCACCACGCGCAAGGTGTTGCGCTCGGCCTCGTAGGCAGCCTTCAGGCGCCGCTCGGCTTCCGCCGTGTTGCCCGTGACGTCGGCGATCAGGCCGGCGTGATAATCGCGGAAGAGCGAGTAGGCGCGCTCGGCGCCGAGACGATCCACGGCTTCGAGCGCCTTCTTGCCCTCGGCGCCGCCGGCATAGGACCAGGCCGTCAGCAGCGTCGAGGTGATGTCGGCCTGCCGACCCCGACCGCCCTTCGCAAGGCTGGTGCGGGCCGCGGCCCACTGGCGCGCCTTGATGGCGCGGACGCCGAGCGCGAGGTGGGCGAGGCCGTTGGTGCCGTCGCGGGCCACGAGCCGCTCGGCGGAGCGGAACGCTTCCGGCATCGACCCATCCGCGAGGAAGGCCACGAAGGCCCGCTCCTGCAGTTCGGGATTGCGCGGATCGCCCTTGATGGCTTCCCGGTAGAATGTGGCCGCCGCCGCCGTGTCGCGGGCCGCCCCGGCGATGTAGGCGGCCAGGAAGTTCCCCTCGATGCTGTCGGCGGGCTGCAGCACGGTCGCGGCCGTCTCCTCCCTGGCCGCGAAAGCGGGCGAGGCGGTCGCGCAGGCAGCCGAGAGAACAAGCGCGGACAGGCCGCGGGCGAGCATCAGTCGAGTGGGCACAAGGGGGCTCCCATTCACGCAGCCGTCGAGGCGACGGGGCGCGCCAAATCAGGCCGGAGAATGGCCGTTCAGGCCGCAGGCAGCAAGGGAAAGGTTGACGCGCTCGACTTGGCCGGCGCCCAGGGTGCCCGGAGGGGTGACGCTCTAGGCCCGCCATGCCCGGCGCCCGGCGCCCTGCGCCCTGCGCCCTGCGCACCCGGAGGGGTGACGCGCTTGCCGACTGTCCAGGGGCGGCAAGCGCGTCGATCCCCAGGGCGTCCATGTCGTCGCCTCGGGGATTTGGAACCCACCCGACATGCGGGATCGTGAGACAATAGACAAGTGTAACCGGTCGTTAAGGTTACACGATGACGCAACGTCAGGAGTGCCTCCGCAAAGATCCGGCGCACCTACATGGTAATGTAGTTCGGTCCTCCACCACCCTCAGGCGTGGTCCAGACGATATTCTGGTTCGGGTCCTTGATATCGCAGGTTTTGCAGTGGACGCAGTTCTGGGCGTTGATCTGGAAACGCGGGCCTGAGGGCTCCTCCACCCACTCGTAAACGCCCGCCGGGCAGTAACGCTGCGAGGGGCCCGCATAGACGTCGTGCTCGGAGCGCTTCTGCAGCTCCATGTCCTTCACCTTCAGGTGCGCGGGCTGGTCCTCCTCGTGGTTGGTGTTCGACAGGAACACCGAGGAGAGCCGGTCGAAGGTGAGCACGCCGTCGGGCTTCGGATAGGCGATCGGCTTCACCTCCGCGAGGGGCTTCAGGCACTCGTGGTCCGGCTTGCCGTGACTCATGGTGCCGAACACCGACAGCCCCGTCAGCTCCGTGGTCCACATGTCGATGCCGCCGAGGACCACGCCTGCCGCCGTTCCGTACTTGGACCAGAGCGGCTTCACGTTGCGCACGCGCTTCAGATCGTAGCCGATCTCGCTGCCGCGCCAGGCCTCCTCGTAGGTATCGACGGCGTCGTGGCTGCGGCCCGCCTGCAGGGCGTCGAAGAGGTGCTCGGCGCAGAGGATCCCGGAGAGCACCGCGTTGTGCGAGCCCTTGATGCGCGGCACGTTCACGAAGCCCGCCGCGTCGCCCACCAGGCAGCCGCCCGGGAAAGCGAGCTTTGGGACCGATTGCCAGCCGCCTTCCACGATGGCGCGGGCACCGTAGCCGATGCGCTTCGCCCCCTCGAACACGTCGCGGATCATCGGGTGCGTCTTGACGCGCTGCAGCTCGTCGAAGGGCGAGAGAGTGGGGTTCTCGTAGTTGAGGTGCACCACGAAGCCGACGGACACGAGATTCTCGTCGAAGTGGTAGAGCCAGGAGCCCCCGCCGGAATTGTTCGGCAGCGGCCAGCCCATGGAATGCTGCACGAGGCCGGGCTGGTGGTTCTCTGGAGACACCTGCCAGAGCTCTTTGATGCCGATGCCGTATTTCTGGTAGTCGCGGCCGTCCGCCAGGTTGAAGCGGGCGATCACCTGCTTCGTCAGATTGCCGCGCACGCCTTCAGCGAACACGGTGTAGCGGGCGCGCAGCTCCATGCCGCGGGTGTAGTTTGCATTGGGCTCACCGTTCTTGGAGATGCCCATGTCGCCCGTCGCGACGCCGAGCACATGGCCGGCCTCGTCGATCAGAACCTCGGCCGCCGCGAAGCCAGGATAGATCTCGACGCCGAGGCCCTCGGCCTGCTGACCGAGCCAGCGGGTCAGATTGCCGAGGGAGCCGATGTAGTTGCCGTGGTTGTTCATGAGCTTCGGCATGAACAGGTTGGGCAGCCGAACGCCGCTATGGGCGGTCAGATACATGAACTCGTCGCGGGCCACTTCCGTCTTCAGCGGGCGATCGGGATCGTTGCGCCATTCGGGCAGCAGCCGATCGAGGCCGATCGGGTCAATGACCGCGCCCGAGAGGATGTGGGCGCCGACCTCGGAGCCCTTCTCGACCACCACAACGGAGAGGTCGGCTCCCCGCTCCGTCGCGAGCTGCTTGAGGCGGATGGCTGTGGAGAGGCCCGCCGGACCGGCTCCGACGACCACCACGTCGAAGTCCATCGATTCGCGTTCGGGCAGATCCATCCATTCCTCCTTGCCGTAGGCTGCAGCGCCTTCTCATGCCCCAGGGGCAAGCGCAATCGTTCACATATGAACGATCCTGCCGGCATTCTCAAGCTTGAGGCGTCTCGCCGCACCGTGGAGAGGCCGTCGGGCGGATGCAAGGCGCCCAAGCCTGCGCCTAAGAAAAACCCACAGGGATCAGGCCTTTCCGTTGTCCGCAAGGCCCGGAATTCCTATCTAAAGGTATGCACGAACGCCCCGATCCTGCTGCCCTTCAGGCGCTTCTCGACTTCCACGCCGAGGCGGGCGTCGACCTCGCCCTCGACGAGACGCCGCACAACCGCTTTGCGGAAGCCGAGGCTTCGCGACCCGCGGTGCAGCCGAAGGAGGCTCCAAGCCCGGCACCAGCCCCGAAGGTCGCCCCGGCACGCCCTCTCCCCCGGGCCGCTGCGGGCGCGCCGGAGGATGCGGCCACCGCCGCGCGCGAACAGGTGCGCCAAGCCCAGTCCCTCGCTGAGCTCGAGGCGATCCTCGCCTCCTTCGACGGCTGCGCGCTCAAGTTCTCGGCCAAGAACCTCGCCTTCGCGGACGGCAATCCGGAAGGCCGCGTCATGCTGGTGGGCGAGGCGCCCGGCGCGGACGAGGATCGCATCGGCAAGCCCTTCATGGGCCGCTCGGGCCAACTCCTCGACCGTATGCTCGCCGGCATCGGCCTCGACCGCTCGGATGTCTACATCGCCAACGTGGTGCCCTGGCGCCCGCCGGGGAACCGCACGCCGACCCCGCAGGAAATCGCCATCTGCCGCCCCTTCATTGAGCGTCAGATCGAACTCGCGAAACCCGAGTTCCTGGTCTGCCTCGGCGGTCCGGCGGCGCAGACGCTCCTCAACATCAAAGAGGGCGTCCTGAAAACCCGCGGGCGCTGGTTCCCCTACCGCACCGAGGACGGGCGCGAGGTTCGCACGCTGGCCACGCTCCACCCCGCCTATCTCCTGCGCCAACCCCTGCAGAAGCGCCTCGGCTGGCGCGACTTCCAAGCCCTGCGTCGCGCCCTCGACGGCAAAGCATAAGGCGCTGTTGCGCGCCTCTCCGATGTTCAAAGGCGCCTGGGAGGGCAAAGCATGAGGTGCTGGCGCGACTTCCAGGCCCTGCGGCGCGGTTGACGGCAAGGCGTAAGGCGCCGGCGTCCGACTCCGTTCAGCCGCGCTTAAGCTCCCGTTCATCCGCGAAACTTGACCGTACCCTTGCGGTGCGTTCTGGCACCGAACCGGAACCCCGCCTGCCGTTACCGCTTTTAGGTGATGGGCTGGCGCGGGGTGCGCCGCTTGAGGATGTGCCATGCGCTGGGACGATTTCAGAGCCTCCACCAATATCGAAGACCGTCGCGGCGGCGGTGGCTTCGGGATTCCGGGCGGAGGCGGCGGTCTCGGCATCGGCGCCGTGATCCTGCTCACGCTGGTGGGCTGGGTGCTCGGCATCGATCCGCGCGTGCTCATCAGCGGCGCGGAGCAGATCGCGGGCGGCGGCAGCGGCTACGAGCAGGTTCAGCGTCCGCAGGGCCAGCAGGCGCCCCCGGAGGACGAGGCCGGCCGTTTCGCCGCCAAGATCCTCGGCAACACCGAGGATGTGTGGAAGCAGGTTCTGCCCGCGCAGGTGAACCAGCAATACCGCCCGCCCCGCATGGTGCTGTTTTCCGGCGGCACGCGCTCGGGCTGCGGCTCGGCGTCCTCCGCCATGGGCCCGTTCTACTGCCCCCTCGACCGCACGGTTTACATCGATCTGTCGTTCTTCAACGACATGCAGAAGCGCTTCCGCGCCGGGGGCGACTTCGCCTACGCCTATGTGATCGCCCACGAGGTCGGCCACCACATCGAGAACGAGCTCGGCATCCTCGGGAAGGTGCAGCAGCGCCAGCGCGAGGTCGGGCAGGTGGAAGCCAACCAGCTCTCCGTGCGCGTGGAGCTGATGGCGGATTGCCTCGCCGGCGTGTGGGCGCACCATTCCGAGCAGCGCTACAAGGCGCTCGAACCCGGCGACGTGGAGGAAGCCATGCGCGCCGCGGAAGCCATCGGCGACGACCGCCTGCAAAAGCAGAGCGGCGGCCGCGTGGTGCCCGACTCCTTCACCCACGGCTCCTCCGAGCAGCGCATGCGCTGGTTCATGACGGGCCTCAAAGGTGGGCAGGTGCAGGCCTGCGACACCTTCAGGGCCACCCGGCTCTAAGCCTCGAACACCCTTCCAAACCCAGCGAAGCGCCGCGAGCCCCTTGGCTCCGGCGCTTTTCGCCGCCTATTCTCCGGATTCGAAGAAGCTGAACCGCCTTGAAAGCGGTCGCACCGGAGGACGCCCATGCTCGGCCTGATGCAAGATTGGCCCTTGCTCATCCACCGCATCATCGACCACGCCGCCATTCAGCACGGCGGACGCGAGGTCGTGACCCGCTCGGTCGAGGGACCGATTCACCGCACCACGTATGCCGATGTTCGCCGCCGTTCGCTGTGGGTCGCGAAACGGCTCCAGAAGGACGGCGTCAAGCTCGGCGACCGCGTCGCGACGCTCGCCTGGAACACGTGGCGGCATCTCGAATCCTGGTACGGCATCACCGGCATCGGCGCGATCTACCACACCGTGAACCCGCGGCTCTTCGCGGACCAGATCGTCTACATCATGAACCACGCGGAAGACCGCGTGCTGATGCTCGATCTCACCTTCGTGCCGTTGATGGAGAAGCTGCAGGACCGGCTGCCCACGGTGGAGCGCTACATCGTCTACACCGACGGCGCCCACATGCCTCAGACTTCGCTCAAGAACGCGGTCGCCTACGAGGACTGGATCGCGGAGGTGGACGAGGATTTCCGCTGGGCCTCGTTCGACGAGAACACGGCTGCGGGCATGTGCTACACCTCGGGCACCACGGGCGATCCGAAGGGCGTGCTCTATTCGCACCGCTCCAACGTGCTCCACTCGCTCATCGGCCTCAGCCCCGATTTCTTGGGCATCTCGGCCCGGGACGTGGCGATGCCGGTGGTGCCGCTGTTTCATGCCAACGGTTGGTCCTTCGCGTTCTCCACGCCCATGTGCGGAGCCAAGATGGTGCTGCCGGGCCCGAAGCTCGACGGCGCCTCGCTGCTCGAACTGCTCAACAGTCAGAAGGTCACGATCACCGCGGCTGTGCCGACCCTCTGGTTCGGCCTGCTGCAGCATCTCGAAGCCACGGGCGCGATGCTCCCGGATCTCCGCAAGGTGGTGATCGGCGGCTCGGCCTGCCCGCGGGCGGTGACGAAAACCTTCCGCGACAAATACGATGTGGAGGTGCTCCATGCCTGGGGCATGACCGAGATGTCGCCCCTCGGCACCGTCTGCACCGTGAAGCCCGATTACGGCGATCTCGACGGCGAGGCCTGGCTCGACGTGAAGGAGCGCGCCGGCCAGGCGCCGTTCGGCGTCGAGATGAAGATCGTGGACGACGAGAACCGGTCGCTGCCCTGGGACGGCACCACCTTCGGCCGCCTCAAGGTGAAGGGCCCTGCGGTCGCGAAGGCGTACTTTCGCCGTGACGAGAACGTGCTCGACGAGGACGGCTTCTTCGACACCGGCGACGTGGCGACCATCGATCCCTATGGCAACATGCAGATCACCGATCGCGCCAAGGACGTGATCAAGTCCGGCGGCGAGTGGATCTCCTCCATCGATCTCGAGAACCTCGCGGTCGGCCACCCCGACGTGGCGGAAGCGGCGGTCATCGGCATCAAGCACCCGAAATGGGACGAGCGCCCGCTCCTCATCGTGGTCCCGAAGGAGGGAAAGCAGCCCTCCAAGGACGATCTCCTCGCCTTCATGCAGGGCCGCATCGCCAAGTGGTGGATGCCGGACGACGTGGTGCTGGTGGATGCCATCCCCCACACCGCCACGGGCAAGATCCAGAAAACGGCGTTGCGCGAACAGTTCCGGGACTACCGCCTGCCCGGCGCGTGAGCGAAAACCGGCTTGAGGGCGTCCGCGCCCTCAAGCTCCCGAGGTGCGGACGTGCCGGAATGTTACCGGCACGTCGTCGATCGCATGCGGCCGCGCAACGGAGGCGAAACAGGGCGCGCCTACGGCTTGTGCTTGACCGATCCCGGCATGGTACCTTGCGTTGCCATGAGATCGGATAGCGCAATTGTCGATTGACTCCGAGGGTCCCATGACCACTGCCACCGTTTCCGCCGCTCGCCTTGCGGCGCATTCCTTCGTTCCGCCGCGAGTCACGCACTCCTTCGTCCCACCCTCAGGCGTGCCCGTGTCGTTCACGGGACGGGCCGGCGAGTTCTTCAAGATGCTCGTGAAGGGCGGTCTGCTGCAGATCCCGACCTTCGGTTTCTACCGCTTCTGGCTCATCACGCAGGTCCGTCAGCATCTGTGGGCCAGTACGCGCGTCGGCGACGAGGCCTTCGAATACACGGGCACTGCCAAGGAAATCCTGATCGGCTTCCTGATCGCGCTCGCGATCCTGGTGCCGATCTATATCGGCTACTTCGTGCTCGGCATCTTGGCCGAGGAGATGCAGGCCTTCGCGAGCCTTCCGCTCGTGCTGGTGCTCTACGGGCTCGCCCAATACGCCGCCTACCGGGCCCGCAGCTATCGCGCCACGCGCACCACATTCCGGGGTCTGCGCTTCTGGATGGACGGCTCGGGCTGGGCCTATGCCGGCAAGGCCGCTCTGTGGGATCTCGCGACCGCTCTGACGCTCGGACTCGCCTATCCCTGGCGCAAGGCGGCGCTTGAACGCTACCTGATGCAGCACACGCTTTTCGGCAGCCTTCGTGGCAACTTTGTCGGCACGGGCGGCGCTTTCTTCAAGCGGGCCGCTTGGATCTGGTTCTTGAATGTCGGCATCGTTGCCCTGGTGGCCGTCACCCTTGGAAACAGCGGGCGCGAGCCGGGCGCGCGCATATTCGTGATCCTGCTCCTTCTCGCGATCCCATTCACCCTCCCGATGTTCCTCGCGATCCAAGCGCGCTGGCAGGCGGAAGGCGTGCGGTTCGGCTCCGTGGGCGTGGTCAGCACCCTGAAAAAGGGCGCTTTCATCGGCACCTTCATCAAGCTGGTCTTGTCCAACATAGCGCTTCTCGTCGGCTTCATGGCCTTCATCGCGGCGCTGTCCTTCCCTGTCGTCGGCGATCTTCAAGCTTTCGAGCAGACCGGGCTCACGTCGCAGCTCAGCGCCTTCTTCGTCGTCGCGGTGCTCGCCTATCTTGGTGTCATCATCGGCCTTGGCATCCTGCAGCGCTACTTCATGGGCCGTGGTCTCTGGGCGATCCTTGCGGAAAGCCTCATCGTCACGAACCTCTCCGCTCTCGATGAAGTCGTGGCCGCGGGCAATCCGGTGAGCGGGCTCGGCGAAGGCCTCGCCGACGCCTTCGATCTCGGCGGAGTCTAGTGTCCGTCATGAGCACCGAGGCGACCTTCTACGACGGCGCCTCGGCGCGCGCCTGGCCCGTATCCCTGCACTTTGCCGACGCGTTGGAGATCGTGAGCGGCGAGGCCGTTCTCGCCCGCTGGCCCTACGAGGCCATGCGCCGCCGCGAGGCGCCGCCCGGGGTCCTGCGCCTTGGCGTCACCTCGGGGCCCGATCTCGCCCGCCTCGACGTCACCGATCTCGAACTCCAGCAGCAGCTCGCGCTCCAGTGCCACGACCTCGACCGGGATCGCGAGGGGCGCGGCGGCACGTGGAAGATCGTGGGCTGGTCCGTGGCGGCGGCGACGTCCCTCGTGCTCACCGCCATCTTCCTGGTGCCGCTCGCGGCCGAGCGCTTGGCCGGCCTCGTGCCGATGCCGCTTGAACGCCGACTCGGTGCTGCCGTCGACAACCAGGTGCGGTCGATCTTCGGCGCCACCACCTGCAGCACTCCGGCCGGGGACGCGGCGCTCGCGAAACTCACCGGCGAACTCGTCCGGATGAGCCCGCAAACCGTTCGCGCCGACGTGGCGGTTCTCCGCTCAGCGATCCCCAACGCCATCGCGCTCCCGGGCCAACGGGTCTACCTCTTCGACGGCCTGCTGCGCCGGGCCGAGAACCCGGACGAGATCGCGGGGGTTCTCGCTCACGAACTCGGCCACGTGGCCCACCGCGATGGGTTGAAGCGCCTGCTCCAGACCGGCGGAACCTCGTTCCTGCTCGGCCTCCTCTTCGGCGACGTGACGGGGGGCGCCGCCATCATCATCGCGGCCCGCACGGTGATCGACGGCTCCTATTCGCGCGATGCAGAACGTCGCGCCGATGCCTTTGCGGCCGACACCCTGCTGGCGCTCGGGCGCTCGCCCCAGCCCATGGGCTTCCTGCTCCGCCGCATCGAGCCCAAGGGCGGCGTCGTCCCGCCCTTCCTCTCGAGCCACCCGGTGACCGAGGAGCGGCTCCAGGCGCTGGGCGCCCGCCCCGTCGAAACGGCCGGCCCTCCCCTCCTCACCGACGAGGAATGGGGGGCGCTCAAGGGCATCTGCCGGCAGGATTGAACAGGCCGCACCGAGGCAAGTCCCGATAGGATTGAACGCGTCGCACCTAGGCAGGGCCCGGCAAACCCCTATAAATCAGCCCGACGCCCGCCTCTTCCGCGACACCCAGCCCGAATTGCGAGCCGATGCGCCGCCTCATCCTCGAAGAACCCGTCTCCCGCCCGGCGCAATGGTCGCCCGACGTGGCCTCGTTCGCGCTTATCGTGACCGTGATGGCCGTGGTGCTGATCCGCCTCGGGCGCGTGGACTACACGGCCGGGTTCGTGGTGCTGGCGGCCGGGCTCGCGCTCGCGGCGCTCGCCATCGTGCTCTCGGGGCTGGCGTTCTTGCGCATCTGGCAGGAGGGGCGGCGCGGCCTCGGCAGCGCCATGCGCGGCATGCTCATCGGCGCCATCGTGCTCGCCTATCCGTCCTACTTCGCCCTGCGTTTCGTGACCCTGCCGCGGATCAACGACGTTTCGACGGACGTCGACAACCCGCCCGCCTTCTCGCGCTCCCATGCGGCGCTCCAGGCCCGCGAGGGCCGGGTCCCACCGGATGTGCCGCCGGCCCAGCGGGAGCAGCAGCGGGAGGCCTATCCCCAGGTGGCCCCGCTCACCCTCGACCTGCCCCCGGAGGAAGCCTTCGAGATCGTCCGCAAGGCGGCGCAGAACCGGGGCTGGCAGATCGTCGAAAGCTCGCGCCCCGGCGGCCGCTCGGGGCTTGGGCGCCTCGAAGCGGTGGACCGCACGCTGTTGCTGAAACTTCCCGACGACATCACGGTGCGGATCCGCCCCCGCGCCGACGGCACGCGGATCGACATCCGCTCCGCCTCGCGCCTGGGCAACCACGATTTCGGCGCCAACGCGGCCCGCGTCCGCCGCTTCCTCGAAGAGGTCTCGGAACTCGCCATCAAGGCGGGATAGCTTCAGCGGAGCACCCCGGCTGAGTGCCGGTCAGGCGGGACGATAGACCCCCTGGAGCGTCGGCGTGCCCTCCGTGGCCACGAGACCGCGCTCCACGAGATCCTCCAGATGCGCGAACACCGAGAGGCCGGCGGCGCCCACCAGCGCCGGCTTCAGGTTAGCGTAGATCGCCGCCACGATCGCCGGGATCGTCCGGTCTCCGGCGGCAATGCGGTTGAGGATCGAGGCTTCGCGCTGGCGCCGATGGTGGATGAGCGCGCGCACCATGCGCTGCGGCTCCCGCACCGGCCCGCCGTGGCCCGGCCAGTAGAGGGTTTCGTCGCGTCCGCGCAGCTTGTCGAGGGAGGCCATGAAGGCGCCCATGGAGCCGTCGGGCGGCGCGATCACTGTGGTGTTCCAGGCCATCACGTGATCGGCGGAGAAGAGCGTGCTCTCCTGCGGCAGCGCGAAGGCCAGGTGATTCGCCATGTGTCCCGGCGTTTCCACCGCGGTCAGGCGCCAGCCCGGCCCCTCGACCGTATCGTCCTCGCGCATCTCCTCGTCCGGCGCGTAATCGCGGTCGGTGCTCGCCTCCAGCACGCTCACCTCGCCGGCCCCGAGCGAGCGCGCGGCGCGATGCGCGCTGCAGCCGACGATCCGTCCCCCGGTTGCGGCCTGAAGCACCCGCGCGCCGGGGGAGTGATCGCGGTGGGTGTGCGAGACGAGGATGTGGGTCACGGTCTCGCCGCGCACCGCCTCCTGGATGAGCGCCAGGTGCTCGGGGCTGTCGGGGCCCGGGTCGATCACCGCCACCTGGCCGCGCCCCACGATGTAGGTGCAGGTGCCCGTGAAGGTCACAGGCCCCGAATTCGGCGCCACGATGCGGCGCACCAGGGGGGTGAGCGGCTCGCAGCGGCCGGCGGGGGGCTGATCGGTGTCGAAGACGAGGTCGTCGGCCATGGAAATCCGGGAGGACGTGAGGAGCTTGGGAAGGAGGCGGCGCGCTTCGTTCTTGAGGCCGGCGCGTGCCCAACCTATAGAGCGCTGAACGCCGCCGTCGATGGCGGTCTCGCCCACCGCCAGATCCGGCGGACCCCTCAAGCCCTGGAGATCACCGCATGTCGAGCGGCGCTGCGCCTCTTGCCTCCCCCTCCACGCTCGCCGGCTCGCTGTGGCCGGCCCGCGACGACGCCCGCCTCTCGGCCCTGCGCGCCGCCGTGCTGATGCTCTTCGGCACGGGCCTGCTCGCGCTCTCGGCCAAGATCCAGGTGCCGTTCTACCCCGTGCCCATGACCATGCAGACCCTCGTGGTGCTCGTGATCGGCGCGGCCTATGGCTGGCGTCTCGGCGGCGCCACCGTGGGCCTCTACCTCGTCGAAGGCCTCCTCGGGCTGCCGGTCTTCGCCGGCGCCGCGGCGGGCCCCGCCTACATGGCCGGCCCGACGGGCGGGTTCCTGATCGGCTTCGTGGTGGCGGCCATGATGACGGGCTACGTGGCCGAGCGCAGCCGCTCGCTTCTCGTGACCGTGCTCGCCATGGCGGTGGCCCATACGGTGCTGCTCGCCTTCGGCTTTGCCTGGCTTGCCACCCTGATGCCCTTCGCCAAGGCCTGGGCCGTGGGCGTTGCTCCGTTCCTGCTCGGCACGGCGGTGAAGATCGCGCTGGCTGCCGCGCTGATGCAGGTGGCCTGGAACGCCCTGCGCGCCCGCTGAGAGGGCTTGAGCTCAAGCCAACAAAAAAGCCGCCCACGGGCGGCTTTTTCATGCGCGGCCGATTCGATCAGCCGGCGGAGTGAACGAGGCGCAGCTGCGGGCGGGCGGAGCCGCTGCGGAACACGAGCTCGGTCCACTGCGTATCGGAGGGGCCTTCCACCACGTGGTAACCGAGCTGCTTGGCGAGGGCGCGCGCCTGATCGAGGTTCTCGCTCGAGATCCAGCGGCTGAACTCCCGGGTGCCGAGATCCATGAGCACCGCGAGCATGCCGATCTCGACGCCCTGATCGAATTCTTCGTTGCGGCCCGGAAAGCGCAGCCGCAGCCCGTCCGTGAGATGGATGTGACGCATGGATGCCCCTAGTTCTTTGGCCGCTATTCCACAGCCCTTATGGTTAATGGCCACTTAATGCCGCCTCGTGGCAATCGCGAGGCGGCACGGCATCGCATCTTAATGCAGGGCTTTCCGCGCACTCCACCTAGCCGAATGGCTAGATTTCCCAGCGTCAACCGGGCTGCAGCCGAGGCCGCTTGAGGGCTCGCTCGGCCAGGGTTCCCGGGTGCGACGCTGGGAACCCCGCCCCTCGCCACACGTTCCTGCCGAAGGACGGCGGGACCATTCATGACCAAACCAGGCACACCTTTCGGCTCGACGCACGGCACCTTGCGGAGCGGGGATGCCCCGCTCACGGACGAGAGCGAAGCCCACGCGACTGCGGCTCAGGGTGGCGCGGGGAGCCTTCCCACCCTCGACGAGGCCATTCGCTCCGAGCGCGAGCAGGTCATCCCGATCGTCGAGGAAGAGGCCCGGATCGAGAAGCGCGAGACCGTGACGGGCCGGGTGCGGGTGCGAACCCACGTGGACCTCGTCCAGGAGCCGGTGCGCGCCTCCCTGCAGGAGGAAACCGTCGAGGTGACCCGGGTGCCCGTGAACCGCGACATCACCGCGATGCCCGAGGTCCGTACCGAGAACGGCGTTACCATCGTTCCCGTGGTCGAGGAGGTTCTCGTGGTCGAGAAGCGCCTCGTTTTGAAGGAAGAACTGCACATCCGGCGCCAGAACCGCACCGAAGAAGTCGAGGTTCCCGTCGAACTTCGCAAGGAGCGGGTCGAGGTGGAGCGTATTCCGGCGGAGGGCACCACCGACGCCCAGCGCGCGAAGAAATAAGCCCCGCCCCCTACCTTCCGTTACGGAACCCTCTCGGTCCTAAGGGATTGAAAGGTCATGCGTCCAACTGACACGGAGGTTTTCATGCGCCTTGTTCTCGCATCACTCGTGGCTGTGACGGCCCTTGGCACGGCGGCTCTCGCACAGACCAACACGGCTCCCGCCGGCTCATCCGGCGGATCGTCCACGACGATGCAGCCGATGAACAACGCGGGCTCGAACGTCTCGAACCAGGCCGGCTCCGGCAACGCCGCCGTGAACAACAAGCCCGCCGATTCGCCCCAGACCACCGGCTCCGTCGAGCCCGGCGCCAACAGCTTCACGGAAGCTCAGGTCCGCTCGCGGCTCGAGGCCCAAGGCTTCTCGAACGTGATGGAACTCCGCAAGGACGATCAGGGCATCTGGCGCGGCAAGGCCATGCGCAACGGCCAGCAGACCAATGTCGCTTTGGACTACAAGGGCACCATCCAGGCCCAGTAACGGCGCCCCACGCGTTCTGCGAGGGGGCCGGCCTGAAGGCTCGTCTTCTCCTCCGCAGCGATAACCGGATCGGGCATCGGGCCCGATCCCTTCCTTCCAGAAGAGGACGGATTTCATGAACAAGACCATCACGGCATTCTTCGAAAACTACCAGGACGCCTCCGAGGCCGTCCGGCGGCTTGAGGCTGCGGGCATTCCGCACCGGGACATCAGCCTCGTCGCAAACAACGAGGGCGATCGCTACTCCTCGCACGCCACCCGCACCTTCGACGGCACGAACCATCACGACGACACCCATGCCGATGACGGCGCCGGCACAGGCGCCACGGTCGGCACGCTGGCCGGCGGCGGCGCCGGTGCCCTCGCGGGCCTCGGCATGCTGGCGATTCCGGGCCTCGGCCCCGTGGTCGCGGCCGGCTGGCTCGTATCCACCCTCGTCGGCGCTGGCGCCGGCGCGGCGCTCGGCGGTCTCGTGGGCAGCCTGGTGGGCGCCGGCGTGCCGGAGCACGACGCTCACGCCTACGCCGAAGGCGTGCGCCGCGGCGGCGCGCTCGTGACGGTCCGGGCCTCCGAGTCCGAGGTCAACCGCATCATCGACATCCTCGACGACGAGGGCACGGTGGACCTCGACGAGCGCCAGAACTCCTGGCAGTCCGAGGGCTGGAAGAGCCCGGCGGCCGGCCTCATGGGCTCCGGCACGACCGGCAACACGAGCATGAACACCGGCATGGCCATGGGCGGAACCGGCTCCACCGGCTTGACGGGTTCGACCGGCATGACGGGCCGTACCGCGAGCGAAGGCAGCGAGGTCATTCCGGTCGCCGAGGAAGAGCTGCATGTGGGCAAGCGCGAGGTGAATCGCGGCCGCGTGCGCATCCACTCGCACGTGGTCGAGCGCCCCGTTACCGAGCAGGTCTCCCTGCGCGAGGAGCACGTCCATGTGGAGCGCCGCCCCGTGGAAGGCGGCATGCGCACGGGCGCCGTGGGCACGGGCGGCGACCTCTTCAAGGAGCGCACCATCGAGATGGAAGAGCGCGCCGAGGAGGCTATGGTCTCCAAGGAAGCGCGCGTGACGGAAGAGCTCGTGGTCAAGAAGGACGTCGAGCAGCGCACCGAGACGATCTCCGACACCGTACGCTCGACCAAGGTCGAAGTCGAGGACGAGCGCGGCAACCGCATCACCGGCACGACCGGCACCTCCAAGGACCGTGACCGCCGCTAAACGACGTTGCCATCACTGAAGGAAAGGCCCGGCTCATGCCGGGCCTTTTCTCGTTGGCACATGACAACGGTGGCCCCCGAGGAGAACAGGTGACGCAAGGGGATTAAGCGGCCGTTTACCAAGGCCGTTCACCATGATCGCAGCACCGAACGAATCGGAGGTGTTCGCCATGGCTCTCGCTCTTGCTGCCGCTGCCGTCGTCTCGCTCACCGGGGCCCTCGTGGCCTCGATCCTTCCGGCCTTGCGCCGACCGACCCACCCGACGCTTCGCGGGCGCCATGTGCGGTTCGAGATCGAGGCAGGACGCGCGCACTGACGTCAGGCCCGCTCGGATCCGACGCGACCCGCCCCATCAGCGATCCCGAACCCGTTCGACCGCCCCGCCCTTTTGTCGCGCCGGGTGCTCACCAAGGGGCTGGCCTGTCCGACCCATCTCTGCTCATTACGCCGAGCCCTTGAACCCGGTGGATGAGGCCGTGCGCGGACGAGCCCTGCGAATTTCCAAAGCCCGAAGGCTGGTGGTCGACCTGATGCATTTCTCGCGTCGGGTGCCGTCGGTGGCCGTGCAGAAGCGCATGCAGCTGACGCCCATCCGCAGCGCTATGGCGGCCTGCCCGAACCGCCCCTCGTGGGTGACGGTTTTCACCAAGGCCTATGCGATCGTCTGCGCCGAATACCCGGAGCTGCGGCGCTCCTACGTGACGATCCCGTGGCCGCATTTCTACGAAGACCGGGAGAGCATCGCGGCCATCGGCATCGAGCGCGAACTCGAAGGCGAACTCGTCGTCCTCGGCATCCTCCTGAAGCGCCCGGAGGTCACGCCGCTGCACGCGTTGAACGACCAGGTCAGGCACGCTCAGGTGGCGCCCGTGCGCGAGGTGAAGGCCTTCGATCGCGCGCTCCGGCTCGGCGCCCTGCCCCGTCCGCTCCGGCGCCTCCTGATGTGGCTTGGGTTGAATCTCGGGCCCTACCGCTCGCGCTATCTCGGCACCTTTGCGGTCACGATCTTCGCCTCGCTCGGCGCGCAATCGCACCATGCGCTGTCGCCGTTCACGACGCTGCTGACCTACGGGGTGTTCGACGAGACGGGCCTCGTGGATGTGCGCCTCACCTTCGACCACCGGGTCGTGGACGGTGCGGTCATCGCCCGCGTGCTCGGCCGGCTCGAAACGGTGCTCAACACCACGATGGTGGCGGAAATCGAGGCGCTGAGCGAGGAATCAGCGAACCACCCAGCGTCATACGCCTAGGGGAAGCCGAGCCTCGCGGGCCGTCTCGGTTGAGATGTGGCAAAACCGGGAAAGAATGGTCGGAGTGGCAGGATTTGAACCTGCGACCCCCACGTCCCGAACGGTGGCGCTGCGATGAAATGCGATGAAAACCATTGGGAAACAGCGCCGAGCACGGTCGTTTGTTCACTTTCAGTTCCGGGGAAACCAGCCCAATAACCAGCCCAGTAGATTGACCGCCTTTGCCCCACCGGGGTCCGGTCTATGTTCTTGACTTGTTCTCATCGCGAGCCATGATCCGGCGATAGTCTCGGAGTCGTCATGAAGCTCATCCTCGTCAGGTCCGATCAGCTGCCGACGACACCAATCCGGAAGCCGCAAACGCGGCCTCAGTTGGCCAAGCTTCCGCGCCTCAAGCTGCCAAAAGTGAAGAACTCCCTTGGTAATGGAGAGGTCGAGAGTTCAATCCTCTCTCGCAGCACCATCTTTTTCAATGACTTAGCCGCCCTTGCAGGGAGTGTTCAGAGGTTCACGTGAACCTGTGAACCTGCATCGCCCCTTAGCCGAGGTTCACGGTCGGTGCAGAACGGTGCGAGAGGGCGCAGCTCTTCTGACACGCTTTGACACGTGGAATCGCGGGCTGTTCCCTCGGACCTTCGGCATGATCCGCCAGAACGCCCCCAGCCTGATCTTCACCGGCGCAATCTCTACGCTGGCGCTGGCGATCGCCGTCTCAACCTCCCCGGAGCCCACTTTCATGGATCTCCCCGACTGGCTCTCCGGCATAGGCGACTTCATGACCGGATCAGCAGCGATAGCCGCCGCGGTTGTCGGCATTCGAAGCCTCAATGCGTGGCGCGCAGAGACGATCGGGCAGCGCAAGGTGGCGGTCGCCGAGGAGGTCCTAGCGGCCTTCTACCAGGTGAAGGACATCATCCATGCGGCGCGCTCGCCCTTGGTCTTGGTCGGAGAAATGCAGCCCGAAGAAGGCGTGCCCGATGAAATCGCCACCAACGCGCACTATGCTCCCTTGCGGCGGCTCCAACGCGACCGGACGTTCCTCAGCGAGTTTTGGGTCCAAAGGTACCGCTTCGCTGCGGTCTTCGGACTAGAGGCGGCCAAGCCCTTCGACGAAATCAATCGCGTCCTCAATGAGATCAATGCCGCTGTTGAATCCCTGGTATGGGATAAGGGGGCAAACGAAATACGGTGAGCCAGGATGGGATCACATCAAGGCCATGAAGCGTGTGATCTCTTGGCCAGGCGGGAATAAGCCTGACGAGATCGCCCAGCGCGTAGAGGAGGCTGTGGCGAAGATCGAGGCCGTGTGCCGACCTGTCATCGAAGACACAAGCCAGCGCAGGGCCAATGGGCGCGAGCCGGTCGGGGTTTAAGGTTCAGGCGGTATGACGCTCTTTCCTGATAGCAGAGAAAGAACTCACGCCCGCGCTTTGCGGGGCTTTCTGCTCGCAATCATCATCCTGGCTGCCACCTTCGCTGTGGCCGCGCTAGTGGACCACAAGGCCCTATGCGACGGTAATGAGAGCAAAGCTGTCTGTACGCGGAACTGGCTGAATGCCATCGCTACAGCTGCAGCTGCTTCATTCGCTGCCTTCGCTGCTATTGTTGCCTTTGGCCAGTATAGAACCGCGGCAGGAGCCGCGGCCCTGCCAATCTTGAACGATCGCGTCATTGCCTTGACTCACCTTTCTACAGTGATCCGGCATCATGAAAGTGCATTGCGGATGTTGTCAGGAGCTCTGGAGGCCATTGCCACGGCAGGGCCTGATGACGTGCTCGTAAATCATGCCCTCCAACACTGGAGCACCGTTGAGACCTATGATGAGGCCCTACTTCCGGTGCTGAAGTCCCATGTGCGGGACCTCGATACCGACCAATTCGTGACGGACTTCATAGCGTCCGGCCAGCGGGCTCGTGACGACATCGTATTGGCGATGCAGTCACTCCGGCACTATGCCCGGGCGTGTGATGATGATCAGAACGCTAGAGAACTGATCGCAGCCACCATACGGATCAAACGTTCTGCCGACACGATTATCAGCTCAGGTAAAGCTGCCAGGAGAGAGGCCGATTTCCTCGCGGAGCTTGACGCCCGTGTGCAAGAGGCGCTCCGAGAGACACGGCGGTTTCGCCACCGCATTATCACGGGCCGTTCTGAGCCCTGACCTGCATTGGCAGGATCTGGTGGCGAGACACCCCGCAGGAGTACGAGCATGAGCAGGGCAGCGGAACTGTTGAGGATCATCCAGGAGAACGGATCCTCCGAAATCAATCAAATGATATCGTCAGGGTTCGCTGAGGAGCTGTTCCTAGACTACAAGCAAGCAGCTACTCAAATGCCGTCGCGGGCGCTCGATCAGAATGATCGGAAAAACTTCGGCAAGGCCATATCCGGCTTCGGAAACGGCGACGGCGGCCTCATCATTTGGGGCGTCGTGTGCAAGCAGGGCCCCAACGGTGACGTACCATCAGGCCCGGCCCACATTGCGCAGGCAGTCGCCTTTAAGACGCTGCTGGACGGCGCGATCCTTGGCCTTACAGAGCCTCAGCATGGCGGTGTCGAGAACTTCGCATTTCCGGTCGCTGGAGGCCCCGCCGGTTATGTCGTGAGC
Organism: Microvirga sp.; assembly: GCA_035944635.1. GTDB lineage: Bacteria > Pseudomonadota > Alphaproteobacteria > Rhizobiales > Beijerinckiaceae > Microvirga. Next base: position 972 of record DASZAZ010000002.1, on the reverse strand, counting down.
CACGTACCGGCAGGCTACGACATCCCCTTCTTCAGCTCACATGTGAACGCCAGAGGGTTCTACCTCCGAGCGGGTTCGTCGTTTCATCAGGTCACGCCGGGCATCCTTGCGGGCATGTTCGGGCGCCGGCCCAACCCCCAAATCGATCTGGTCATACGCCCGCGGTTTGATTTTGCACCGGGCGCAAGAACAGCTGTGATTTCGTTTGACGTGTCTGCTCACAACATAGGTCGTGGCATGGGGCGTGAACTGTACCTCAGCGTCGACGCTAAAGATGCGAAATGGATCGCCTACCAGCCTGACTGGGTTGCTGGCATGTGGCAAGATCTTCCCAGCACTAGGGAGCGCTGGGTTGCAGCAACGCTAGAAGGTCGCATGCGCTTCCCGCCAGGCACGCAAATCCGGCTGCTCGGCATCGCAGCAATGCTGGGTGAACCGGTTGTCTCAAATCTAGACATCACGATCAGAGCTGGTGTCGTCGGGGGTAGCGGGGATGAGAAGCGCATCCAGCTCTACTCGGACACGCTGAGAAGCATCCGGGAAGATCTGGTTCACTCGTATGCCGAGAATCAGCGCCCGGACATCACCAAGGTGATCCTCAGGCGGCTCAGTGGTGATCAGCTAACGCGACAAGCGCAGGTTCTCACGATCGATCCTGATCAACTCACCTGATCAGCTACATTCCTACGATGGGACAGGCCCGCCGCGGGCAATTTGCCTGAGCCGGCGCTCCAAGATCTTGCGCAGCGCGTCGCGCTCCTCCTGGTTCAAGCCCTCGCCACGATCCCCCTTGGCCAAAAGCCAACGGGGGCGCCGGTACATCCGCGGTCGCCCCGTCACATCGCCTGTGTCCCCCCACGGGCCCACGCAGGGGGAACCCAGCTGATCAGCACCGCGTACGTCCACTGGTCAGCTCACCCCACGAGCTCCAGGCTGCCGGACCCCCGTCCCTGCTCCAGCTCGTGGTTCTCG
>DASZAZ010000001.1:0-10620 GCA_035944635.1 Microvirga sp. | reverse complement strand
TGAAAGCTAACATGCAGCTTTGCAACGCAGTGGCGCAGCACGAACTTGAACTGGAGCTGTTGAACAGCGGGACAACCCCGTACCGTCTAACGGCAGTCAGACTTCAGAAAGCTTAGCTGTTCACTCGAGTGTAGTCTCACTGGTGCTCGCAATGTCTGCTTTTGAGGAGCGGCGGCCTCAGCCTTCGCGACCGACAAGGGTGCAAAGCCGCCGGTTCGGCTTGAGTTGGCCGAAAGCAGAACGGCTGCTTTTGGCATCTGCACTGGGAAGTCGGACGTTCAGCACAATTAGCGTGAAGTATACACACGACAGTTGGCGTTCTGGCCCAGAAAACTTTTCCAAGATGCAGACGCGAGCTCCGCCCCGGGCCGGCAGACCGGGTGCTGAAGCTAGTGTTGCCCTATTCGTGGAATACGGTTCTAAAAACCGACCCGCCTCAGAGGATCTCTCTAGTGAAAGGTATCGGTGCGAGAGACAGCCGCAGCCGCCGATCGTTCAGCCGCGGTGTGCCGGCCTATCGGCCTAAAACAAGATAGGACGCCGCTGTCCAGGAGAAGGCGTCTCCGCCGAGGCCTTCTCCCGTCGTAGGGTCGAAATACTCACAGAAGCCAACTCGTTCGATGGCTGCCACTGTGCCCCGTTCGAGGCCCCGGGCAAGATCGTCGAGGCCGTTTGCCCGCAGGCCTTTGGCGATAAGCCAATTCACCACGGCCCAGACGGGCCCGCGCCAGTAGCGCTTCGGCTCGAAGGCCGGGGAGGACGGCGCGGTCGAGGGTAGGCCCACCACCATGCCGGCACACCAGCGGCCGATCTCCGCCGCGACTGCCTGCCGTTGTCCGGCATCAAGGTTGAGCGCTAGGAGAGGCATGAAGCCGGCTTGAGTGGGAGCCGTGATGTCCTGACCCGAGATCAGATCCAGTGACACGAAGCGGCCGAGATCCGGCCGCCAGCGTCGGGCGAGGCCGTCGCGAAGCCGCTGGAGCAAGGCGGCGAGTTCCGTCTGCTCTTCTTCAGTGCCAAGTTCCTCGGCAAGATCCGCAAGATCCGCGGTCGCTCGCGCGAGAATGCCGGTCATCTGCACGTCAGCGATCTTGAAGGGTGCACTCTGCCATTGTCGCGCCGGGGCCCAGCCGCACCCGCGGTAAGTGTCCACAAGATGAATGAAGCGTTGGTAGTCGACGTCGCGCGGGCGCATGGCGGCATCAACATGGCCAGTGTCCTTGCGGCGGATCACCGTCGTGGTGGTGGTCGGCACCCGCGCCATCGCCTCGTCCCATGCCGGGGAATTGTCGCTACCGCTTTCCCAAGGGTGCAGAATAGCGGCAAGGCCGAGACCTTCAGGGTCGCGTGCCGTGAGCCACCAACGGTGGGAGCGCAAGGCGGCTCGATAGAGCACACGGGTGCGATCATTCGCGTCCGGCCGCCCTGCTACCCGTGCAGCCTCATGGATCTGCTTCAGCGCCATGCCAAAAACGGGCGGCTGCGTGATGCCGGATGTCGGCACTCCGTGGCTCGTGCCCCACACCTCAGGACCCGGGAAGTAGGTGTCGCTCGGAGCATGGAAGACGATGTGCGGGATCATCCCGTCATCCCACTGCCCCTCCACGAGCCGCTCGAGCTCGCGATACGCGCGATCCACGTCAAAGGTCGCAAAACCCATGGCCACGAAAGCGGAGTCCCAGTTCCACTGAAAGGGATAGAGGCGGTCGGTCGGTACCGTGTAGCCGCCGCGATCGTTACGAGCGAGGATCGCGCGGGCGGCCTCGTGTAGGTCAGGAGTCCTCGGGTCGTCCATCGTGGTTCCTCGCGAATGATATGGCGTCAGCCGCGACCGATGGCGCGGCCGGTCTCCGCGTCGATCCAGGTCAGGCGCGCGGGATCAACGGTAAGTCCGAGGCGCTCACCCGGCCTCACCTGCGCGGTTGGTGGGGCAACGATGCGGGCGAGTTGCCCTTCGATGGCGCCAGTGAGCAGGATGTGTGAGCCCATCGGCTCGACGACGCGCACCTGGAAGGGCAGGCCGGTGCCTTCTGGGGCGAGGCCCGCATCCTCGCCACGCAATCCGAGCTCCACATCTCCGTTCGCAGGTGCGTGCAACGAAGTGGAGCCGAGCTGCACCGTTCCCTCCTTCGAGCGCAGCTTGATGAAGTTCATCGGGGGGCTGCCGAGGAAGCCACCCACGAAACGTGTTGCGGGAGTGGCATAGACTTCCAGTGGCGCACCGATCTGATCGATTTTGCCGCCGTACATCACTGCAATGCGGTCCGCGAGCCCCATGGCTTCGGTTTGATCATGGGTGACGTAGATCGTGGTGGTGCCGGCCTCCCGCAGGACGGCCTTCAGCTCCGTGCGCATCTCTAGCCGGAGCAGGGCATCGAGGTTGGACAGCGGCTCATCCATGAGGAGAACCGCGGGCTCGACGGCGAGCGCCCGCGCGACTGCTACGCGCTGACGTTGCCCGCCGGAGAGCTTCCCAGGGTAACGGTCGAGATAAGGCTCAATGTGAAGGAGCGCGGCTGCGCGCTCGACTTTGCGCTTCACATCTGCGCCGCTGGCTTTCTTCATCCGCAGCCCGAAGGCAACATTCTCAAACACAGTCATGTGCGGGAAAACGGCGTAGTTCTGGAATACCATCGCGATCCCACGCTTACGCGGGGCGAGGCGGCTGACGTCACGTCCCGCGATGAGAACGCGCCCATCAGTTTGCGTCTCCAGCCCGGCGATGATGCGCAACAGAGTGGTCTTGCCACAGCCCGAGGGACCAAGCAGAGCAACGAGTTCGCCGTCGTTCACAGTGAGCGAGACGCGCTTGAGGGCCTGGTGGCTCCCGAACTCCTTGACGACCTGATCGACCACGATGTCGGCCATGAGTGTGCCTCGCTACTTGCTTGCGATGCCCCATACCGCGAACAGGTAGCGCCTGACCGCGAAGATGAAGAGCACGGATGGGACGATGAGGATAAAGCCGCCCGCGAAGCGATAGTGGAGTGGGCTCTCGGACAGGATCTTGAGGAGATAGGCCGTCAGCGTCCGCTCCCGCACCGTGAGAATGGAGGCCGCGAAGACCTCGTTCCACGAGATCACAAAGGCGAAGATCGCCGCCGCGGCGAGACCTGGAAGCGCGAGCGGAAGCACGACCTTCACAAAAGCCTGGAAGCGCGTGCAGCCGAACACCCAAGCGGCTTCCTCGTATTCTCGGGGGACGCCCATGAACAGGCTTTGCGTGACGAGAGCCGCGAAGGGCAACGCCAGCACCGTATGAATGAGCGAGACGCCGAATGGCGTGTCGTAGAGGCCGAGGCGGATGAATGACACGGTGAGCGGCAGCGCGAGGATTGCGAGCGGGAAGGCACGGGTGAGGAGGACGAGCAGTCGGAAGGCGTTCTGGCCTCGAAAGGAATAACGCGCGAGCGCGTAACCCGCTGGCGCGCCGAGGAGGAGGGAGAACAGCACGGTGAAGCCGGCTGCAATGCAGGAATTGACCAGGGCGTTGAACACGCCCTCGATCGCGAGGAACTGCTGCATTGGTGCAATCGAGACATCGCTGGGCCAAATTGACTTCGGCCAGCGGAACACCCCCATCCGCCCCCCGAATGCTCCAAGCGCCACGAAGTAGATCGGCACCAGCACCCAGGCGATGAGGACCGCAAGCCCGGTCCACAGCAGGAGGCGCCGGGCTGAGGGCAGAGCCATAGCGCGCGGGCGCACCGGCGCTGCGGTCTCGGAGACCATAACCGTCATGGCAGCTGCTCCGGGTTGACGCGCAGGAGGCGGAGATAGACTGCTGTCGCCGCCAGCGAGATCACCATGATGAGCACCGCGTAGGCCGCCGCGACGCCGTAGTTCTGATTGTCGTTCTGCCAGGTATAAGCCTCACCGACGAGAACCGGGAAGTTGCGCCCGCCAAGAGCGTAGACCACGGCGAAGACCTCAAAAGCCAGCACCGTACGCAAGATTAGGGCTGATTGCAGGCTTGGCCTGAGGAGCGGCAGAGTGATCTGGCGAAAGCGCGTCCAGGGTTTGGCCCCGAAGACTTCCGCGGCCTCCGCGAATTCTTTAGGAATGAGCTGAAGTCCCGCAATGAGGATCACGAGAACGATCGCGGTCGCCCGCCAGACCTCCGCAAGCGCAATGCCGAGAAAAAGGGTGAACGGCGTTTCCTGAGAGAGCCATCCCGTCGGGCCGGGGATCAGACCAAGCCCGTAGAGCGCCGAATTGAGGTAGCCGGAATTTTGCAGCAGGGAGAGCCAGGCTAAGCCTGCGGCGAGATCGGAGATGCCAAGCGGTATTGTCAGAACCCAGAGAGCAAGATCGCGCCCCTTCTCCAGCTTCGACACCATTACCGCCATGCCGAGCGCCAGCGCAATCTGGATCGGCACCACCACGGCGGTGAGTAGGAAGGTGTTGCGGATGGCGAGCGAGAAGTTGAGGTCGGCAGCCATGCGCTCGTAGTTGGCGAGCGATGTCCCTTCGCCATCTGCAATGGAGAGCCAGATCGTCTGAACTAGCGGCCACAGGAACAGGGCTGCCAGGAACAGCACGGAGGGCGCGATGAGCGCATAAGGCGCGAAGGAGGCGCGGGTGGGCATGGGGCCGCTCCAGGCGAGAGGAGCGGATCCGGCGGGCGTCGTGCCGCCGGATCCAGTGGCGGACCTACTGCACCGGGCAAGCGCCCTGGCTCGGCTTGTCAGGCGACCAACACGGGGCCTTGGTCTCGTTCATGAGGCCTTCTAGCACCTTGGCCTGGCTTTCCAGCACAGCCTTAACGGGCTCGTTGCGGAGCACGATGCGCTGGAAAGTGTCGACGTAGACCTTGTTGAATTCGCCACCCTTGGCACCGAGGCCGACGGGCAGAAGCGACACGAGCGCATCCTTGGAGCTCTGCGTGGCCGCGACCGCGCTGGCGAGGAGCTTGATGCCCGGTGCCAAGTTCGGCGGGAGGTCCGCCTTGACGACGGGGAAGAAGCCCACTTCGGCGGCAGTGGCGAGCTGAGTTTCCGGCTTCGTCATGTGCTCGATCACGGCTACCGCGCCTGCGCGGTTTGGCGCGTCCTTCGGGATCGCGAGGCCGGCGACTACCGGCATGTAGCCGCGGCCCTTCGGACCCGCGGGAGCCGGGAAGGTGACGAACTGGTCGGGCTGAGCGGTTAGAGCTTCCTTGACGCGCGCGATGTGATCCCACGCCACCCATACCTCGCCGGCGAGCAGCGGCTCCTGCATGAAGTTGTAGTTGGTGGAGTTCGGGCTCGACACGGCCCAGAGCTCCTTCATGGTGTTCCAACCGGCTTCTGCGTCGGCAGATTTGAAGGTGGAAACCACGCCGCCCGTGAACGAAGGATAGAAGTAGCCTTGGAAGAACCGCGCCAGAAGCCCCGTGGGGCCGGCAGGGAAGCCGAGCCGGCGCTGACCCGTCTTGTCCACGATGTTCTTGCCCCACTGCTGGAGCTGCGCATAGGTGAGCGTGTTTACGTCCGCCCCTTGCGGCAGGTATTGCAGCGCCTGCTTGTTGGCTACCATGATGTAGGTGGCCTGCATCCAAGGGATGTATTGCTGCTGGCCGGTTCCGAGCTTGCCGAGCTCCATTAGGTTAGCCGGGATGCCGCGGTCGGCAAGCTTCTGAGCCACATCGTCGATCGGCTGCAGGTCGGCTCCCACATGGGGCTGCAGCTCACCGTGTAGAGCGCCGACAACGCCAATCGTGCGCTTGCCGGCCTGTGTCTCGGCTTTCATGCGCACAGCGAAAGGCGAAGGCTCGTCGACCACATAGGTCACCTTGCCAGACACACCCTTGAGCAGCACGTCGCGAACCTTACTAGCTTCCTCGATGGGGCGCAGCTGCGTTGAATAGAAGATCGTCTCCTGGGCTTGGGCTGCAGAGAACCCGGCGATTAGGGTGGTTGCCGCAACCAACGCGGCGCGAAGAGGCAGGGGGCGTGTCATGGTTCTCCTCCTTGGGCCCATTCTTGTGGCGCCGCTCAGCCCGACCCAGGAGGCTGCGCGGCTCAAGCCTTAAGATCGCGGCCCGTGGGTCGCGCGTGGAACCTGCCGGATCGGCAAGATGGTTTGGAGGTCTCGCGGGGAGGCGCCGCCGAGGCGCGCGATCAGGAGGTCAGCGAGTTCGCGCCCGATATCCGGAGCATCAATCTCCATTGTTGACAGTGCCGGGTCCAGAAAAGCTGTAGAAGGCAGGTTGTCGTGGCCAATGACAGCAACGTCTCGACCAGCCCGAAGCCCCCTTTCCTTCAGGGCTCGCAGGGCCCCGATCGCGATGCTATCCGTGGCGCAAAGGAATGCCGTCGGGGTCTCGGACGCCTGGAGCAACGCACGGGTCGCTTCGTAGCCGCCCTGTTCAGTGGGTGAGGCTTCGGCCTCCCAAAGGGCGGGTAGGCCGTGCTGCGCCAAGGCCGCAGCCCAGCCGCAGCGGCGCAGATGCGCGAAGGTGAGATGCTGCGGCGCCGCGACATGTGCGATCCGGCGGTGTCCCAGATCCGCAAGTAGGCCTGTTGCTGCCGCAAACCCCGCCGCACCGTCGCCGTCGATAAACGAGTGGTCGTCCGGTCGTCGAGTGCGCCCATGCGTCACGAATGGAACGCCACGCTGCTGAAGATAGGCGACCCGCTCATCCTCTAGTCGTGTGCGCAGCACGATGAAGGCGTCGGCGCGGCGACCATCTACGAGACGGCTATACGTGTCGATCTCGCTCAGGCGGCCCACGCTCGGCAGCAGCATGAGATCGAACCCCACTTCCGCCAACCGGGTGCCGCAGCCCGCGAGCATGTCGAGGAAGACTGGGGGCCCGACCCGACCAGGCTCGCTCGGCAGGACGACTGCAATAGCCTCTGCACGCTGGCGGCGAAGGCTACGCGCTGCAGTGTTGGGCCTATAGCCAACAGCGCGAGCCGCTCTCTGAACACGCTCGCGGGTTTTGGCCGCGACATCGGGGTAGCCGTCAAGAGCGCGTGACACTGTCGTGATCGACAGTCCGAGTGAACTCGCCAATTGCCTCAGTTGGGACATTGCCGACGTGGTCTCCTACTCGCTAGGAGATCCAAAACGTTTCGGGCAGTCAAGCCGCTTAAGGGGTATCTGGCTCTGGAGCACCAGCGAAGGTGGAGAAGCGGCACCTATATGCCTGCCGCCGGTTCGCACCTGGCCTTTGCAGCTCCGTCAGGATCTCCGTCTCTGCACAGTGGCCACCTACGACTTGGTGCCTTTAGTGTCCGCTTTCGAGTGCGGCGTCTTTCGCCTTGAGGGACGGGGATGGGCGCAAAGCAGCCGGACGGCCGGAAATGGCCGAGAGGAGCCTGTCCGCTTTTGAGCTAGGGCGCGGCTAAAGCAGCCGTAAGGCTTGACCACCTTAGTGATAGCAACCAGGCGCTTCCTCGAGGGGCGCAAGGCAAGCTTGGCCGAAAAGTCCACTCATGACGAAGCCGACATTGTGCTTTAGATGACGGACTGGTCCATCGCTGTTGTTCAGGAACCAACCGCGGAGAGGGTTATCGTGACCTCCGTTCTGGCACCTAACGCTAAGCATGCCTTCCTCGCCGATGGGGGCGAAATTGGTGCGCTCATGCGTGCACACGATTGGTCTGCGACTCCCCTTGGGCTGATTGAGGACTGGCCGCAGAACCTCAGAACAGCGGTCAACATCATGCTGGCGTCACCCAGCCCGATCTCAATCATCTGGGGCCCCGAGCGCATCCAACTCTATAACGACGCCTACATCCCGATCGCGGCCGAGCGGCACCCGGAGGCGCTGGGTCGACCGGCCGCCCAGAACTGGAGCGAGGCTTACGAGACCTTTCTTCGCCCAATCTTCGACCGCGTGTTCGCGGGTGAGACGGTCGAGATCGCCGAGCACGCCGTGCAACTCCACAGGCGATCCGGCGAGGTCGAGGAGCGCTTCTTCACAGGCAGCTTCCAGCCCGTGCGCGACGAGAGCGGGGATGTGGAGGGTATCTTCCACCCGCTCACCGAGGTTACGGAGAAGGTGCGCGCGGACGTCGCGCTGCGCAAACGTGACGAACGGCTTCGCGGCGTCCTCGACGGCATGGCTGAAGGTTTCGGCCTGCTTGCTCCCGACTTTACCATTCTCGAGCACAATCTAGAGGCGTCGCGCCTCGACGGGCGCCAACGCGAAGAGGTCATAGGGCGCACGCACTGGGAAGCTTACCCCGGCAGCGAGAATTCAGAGCTTGGCCGCGTCCTGAAGCACGCTATGGCCAACCGGCAGCTGGTGGCGCTCGAGCACCGCTACAACTTCCAGAACGGCCGTACGCTGTGGCTGGAGATGCGAGCCTATCCCGCGCCCGAGGGTGCGCTGGCCGTGTTCTGGCGCGACGTCACCAAGCGCAAGGAGGCCGAAGAGGCGCTGCGCGCGAGTGAGGCGCACCTCTCCGCAATCTTCGACCAGTCCGCAGCGGGCCTGTCGGAGGTCGATCCGACGGGCCGCTTCACCCGGGTAAACGACCGCTACTGCGAGATCGTCGGGCGTCCACGTGAGGAGTTGCTCGGGCTCCGCATGCACGAACTCACGCATCCAGACGACCTCGTCGGCAATGTCCCGATGTTCGAGCGGGCGGCGAGCGGCGGCGACGCGTTCGAGATCGTGAAGCGATACGTGCGCCCGGACGGGTCCCTCGTGTGGGTGCACAACAGTGTGACGGCGCTGCGCGATCCTGAGGGGCGCGTGGCGAACACGGTATGCGTGACGATCGACATCACCGAACGCAAAGCGGCTGAGGAGCGCCTGCGCGAGATTAACGAGACACTCGAAGCGCGGGTTGCTGCGCGCGCAGCAGAGCGCGACCGCCTCTGGAATCTCTCGCAGGACATGCTCGCCCGCGCTGACTACAGCGGCATGATGTCCGCCGTCAGCCCCGCATGGACGCAGGTCCTGGGCTGGAGCGAGGACGAGTTGCTCACCCGTGGCTACGCCAGCTTCATGCATCCGGACGACATGCCGCTCACGCTCGAAGCAATCAGGCGCATGGCGGAGACGCGTCAGCCGACCCGCTTCGAGAACCGCATCGCCACCAGCGACGGTGGCTGGAAGCCCATCGAATGGACAGTCGCTCCGGAGCCGGACGGTCTGAACTTCATTGCCGTCGGGCGGGACCTCAGCCTCACAAAGGCTCGGGAGGCCAAACTCGCCGCTGCACAGGAGGCGCTGCGTCAGAGCCAGAAGATGGAGGCGATGGGCCAGCTCACCGGGGGTGTCGCGCACGACTTCAACAACCTGCTCACCCCAATCGTCGGCACCCTCGACATGCTTCAGCGCAAGGGACTCGGCGGCGACCGTGAGCAGCGTCTCGTCGCAGGTGCGATGCAGTCGGCGGAGCGCGCTAAAACGCTTGTCCAACGCCTGCTCGCCTTCGCACGTCGCCAGCCGCTCCAATCGGTTGCAGTCGACGTCGGTCAACTTGTGGCGGGGATGGGCGACCTCGTGTCGAGCACGACAGGACCGCAGATCAGGGTCGTTGTGGAAGCGCAAGACGACCTGCCGCCAGCCCAGGCGGACCCGAACCAGCTTGAGATGGCGCTCCTGAACCTCGCCGTGAATGCCCGCGACGCCATGCCGGAGGGCGGGACGCTCCGCATCTCGGCCAATGCGGAGAAGGTCGGCCCCAAGCACCGCTCAGGCCTCCGGCCGGACACCTACATCAGTCTTTCCGTCGCGGACACTGGGGCCGGCATGGACGAGGCGACGCTCGCTCGGGCGACAGAGCCGTTTTTCTCGACGAAGGGCATCGGCAAAGGAACAGGGCTCGGTCTCTCCATGGTGCATGGGCTGACTTCGCAGCTCGGCGGCGCACTCACCATCCAGAGTCGACCAGGGATGGGCACCAACGTTGAGCTGTGGCTGCCCCGGAGCACGATGGTGCCGGAGGCGACCGCAGGCGCGGTTGAGCTGGCGGAACCCCCGGCGACCCGCAGGACGGCGCTCCTTGTTGATGACGAGGAGCTGGTGCGCATGAGCACGGCCGACATGCTGGGCGACCTTGGTTATGAGGTGGTGGAGGCAGCGTCCGGCGAGGAGGCGCTGCGGCTGGTCAGCAAGGGCGAGAAATTCGATCTCCTCGTGACCGATCACCTGATGCCGGGCATCAACGGCACGGACCTCGCACGAGCTGTTCGCAGCGCCAGGCCAGGCGTGCCCATCCTCCTCGTCTCGGGCTACGCCGAGCGCGAGGGTGTCGATCCGGACCTGCCACGGCTGACGAAGCCTTTTCGCAAAGACGAGCTCGCGTCGAGCCTTGCGCAACTCACCAGCGGCCAATGACAAGCAGCGCGTTGCGGGCCGCCAGCCCCACACGAAGAGGTCTTGTAAGGCCGCGGTGTCGCCGGCAGAAAAAGCTTCCCCTCCAACAGGGTTGAGCGTCCGCTTTCAGAAAGCTCGGCTACAGCTATGAGAGACGAAGGTACCGGCCGCGCTAAAAATCCAGCTCGGTCGAAGAGGCGTAGCCTTCGACCTACTCGGCCTAGGCTCAGGACTCATTGATTGAGGTAGAAGGTGACGGCTGCTGCGATGCAGATGGCTGAGAAGAAGGTGTGGGCGCAGCGGTCGTAGCGGGTAGCGACACGCCGCCAGTCCTTCAGGCGAGCGAACATGTTCTCGAT